>JACQAT010000009.1 GCA_016194865.1 Chloroflexota bacterium | reverse complement strand
GCCCGCGGGTCGTCACGCCGGACGCGTCGCCGCCCACGGGAAGGAGCGTCACGGTGGATCCCGGCGGCGCCTCGAGCGTCAGCGTGCCGGGTGCGTGCAGCGCGCGGAGCGTGGCGGCGCCGCGGACGATCCGTACGTCGTGGCCCCGCAGCCGCGGGTCGGCGAGGAGCAGCACGCTGGCGAGCTCGTGATCGATGCGCGATCCACCGAGCGCCCCGAGGATCACGAGCCGTGTCGGGGCGAACGAGAGCGCGAGCTCGACCGCGAGCTCGGTGTCGGACTCGTCCTTCTCTCGAGCGCGTTGATGGACGGCCGTGCCCTGCTGCCGCAGGCGTTCCACGGTCTCACCATCGAGCGAATCGAGGTCGCCGATCAGGTGGTCGGGTCTGATCCCCCAGGCGAGCAGCGCAAGGGCGCCAGCGTCGGCCGCGATGACCGGCGACGCGCCCTCGAGCAGCGCGCGATCGCGCGGATCGACGTCCCCGGCCGCCACCACCACGCAGCGCATCCACCGACCAGCCTACGGGCTACGCTTTCCGCGTGGCCGAGAAGCTGCCGAGCCTCTCGTTCTTCTTCCCCGCCCACAACGAGGAGGGGAACGTCGAGGCCATGGTCGGCGACGCGCTCCGCGTGCTGCCCACCTTTGCCGACGACCTCGAGGTGATCGTCGTGGACGACGGCAGCCGCGACCGCACGCCCGAGATCGCCGACGGGCTCGCCGCGAAATTCAGCAACGTGCGCGTCATCCACCACCAGCCGAACCGTGGCTACGGCGGCGCCGTGCGCTCCGGCCTCCGCGCTTCGACCAAGCGCTTCATCTTCTACACCGACGGCGACCGGCAATTCCATCTCGAGGACCTCCAGCGGCTGGTCGACGCGCTGCCCGGGGTCGACGCCGTGATCGGCTACCGCGTCAAGCGTCGCGACCCCTCGCATCGCGTGTTCATCGCGGCCGTCTACAACCGCGTCATCGCCACGCTGTTCGGGGGCGGGTTCCGCGACGTCGACTGCTCGTTCAAGCTCTTCCGGCGCGAGGTCTTCGAGCAGGTCCCTCTCGATCGCGTGAGGTCCGATGGAGCGTTCTTCTCGGCGGAGCTGCTCGTGAACCTGCGCGTGTCGGGCGTCACGATGACGCAGGTCGGCATCCCCCACTACCCGCGCGAGATCGGCGAGAACACGGGCGCGTCGCCGAAGAAGACGCTCCGCGCGATCCGCGATCTGCTCCTGCTCCGCCTCGCGCTCTGGCTGCGCCCTCCGACCCGCTGACGCTCCGGTCGATCGAGGCGCTTCAGCGCTCGGGTTTCCAGAGGTCCGCGTATGTCTCGCGCGCGCGAATGAGGCGAGCCCTCTTGTTGTCGATGAGCACCACCGCCGGCCGAGGCACGGAGTTGTAGTTGCTCGCCATCGGGATCGCGTACGCGCCGCTGCCGGGGATCGCGAGGGTCTCGCCGCTGCGCGCGGTGGGGAGCGCGACATCGCCGATGAGGACATCGCCGCTCTCGCAGTAGCGTCCGGCGATGGCGACCTGCTCCTGCGGCGCGGCGCTCGCGCGCTCGGCCAGGAGCGCCGTGTATTCGGCGCCGTACAGGGCCGGGCGGATATTGTCGCCCATGCCGCCGTCCACCGACACGTAGGTCCGCACCCCGCCGATCCGTTTCGTCCCGACGACGCGATACAGCGCGACGCCGCTCCGTCCGACGAGCGATCGTCCCGGCTCGACGTACAGCGTCGCTTTGGCCGTCTCCGCGCGGGAGCGAAGCGGAGCGCTCACCGCGGCGGCATAGCTCGCGAGGTCGAGCGTCCGATCCCCCTCGCGCAGCGGGATGCCGAGACCGCCACCGACACCGATCTCGCGGATCTTCGCCCTCGTGGCCGCCATGGCGTCGCCGGCGAGGCCGGCGAGCGCCGCTCCCAGCTCCGCGTACCGCTCCGCCTCGTGAAGCTGCGTCCCGAGGTGCGCGTGCAGGCCGACGAGCAGCAGGCCCTTCGTCAGCGCGATGCTCCGCGCCTGCGCGAGCGCCTCCCCGCCCTCGATCGGCGCGCCGAACTTGCTGTCGAGGACCCCGGTGCGCAGGTGCGGGTGCGTGTCGGCGCCGATCCCCGGCGACACGCGCAGCCAGACCGACAGCGGCGTCGCGCGGCGCCGGACCAGGCGCGCCAAGCGCTCGATCTCGTCCGCCCCGTCGATGACGATGCGCCCCGCACCGAGCGCGATCGCGCCGCGAAGCTCCTCGTCGGTCTTCGCGTTCCCGTGGAGCTGCATCCGCGCGGGAGCGAAGCCGGCGCGCTTCGCGGCGAGCAGCTCGCCGAGAGACGCGGCGCTGGCATCGGCGCCGAGAGCGCTGAGGACGCGTCCGACGCCCCGCAGCGGCGAGGCCTTGATCGCGTACGAGATGCGGTAGGGCCGGTGCTTCGCGAATGCCAGCGTGTACGCGCGGTGCGCCGCGCGGATCGTCGCGGCGTCGTAGACGTAGAGGGGAGTGCCGTAGCGATCGGCCAGCCTGCTGAGGTCGACGCCGCCGACGCGCAGGTGGCCCTCGCGATCCACGGCCGTCCCGACCGGCCAGACCTCCGGGGCGATCAGGAGGGGACCCCGCTCAGCCGGAGCTTGGTCGGCCGAGATCGTCGGGAAGGTTCTGGATGAACTCCTTGAATACGGACAGGTCGCCCTCGTCGGAATCCTTCCCCTCGCTCGAGATCGAGGATCGGTCGAGCACGGTCTCGGCGACGAGGATCTGCGCGCCGGTGCGGATCGCGAGCGCGATCGCGTCGGAGGCGCGCGAGTCCACCTCGATCTCGCGCTCGCCGACCTGCAGGAAGATGCTGCCGTGGAACACGCCGTTGCCATCGCCGCTGTCCACGAGATCCTTGACGACGACGCGTGTGAGCGTGACGCCGACCTTCGCCAGGATGTCGGTCATCAGATCGTGCGTGAGCGGCCGTTCGCTCGCGGCGCCCGCGAGCTTCGTGGCGATGCTGTACGCCTGATCGGAGCCTATCCAGATCGGAAGGAGCCGGTCGGAATCGCGTGGCTGGAGCAGCACGACGTGCTGGCCGGTGAGGACGTGAACGCGCACCGACTCGATGGTGCATGGCACCAGCATGGTGACGAGCCTACTACCGGAGGCGCGACGCGCGACGCGGCCGCAGCAGCAGGAGCAGCAGGACGCCGCTGATGAAGCCGATGACGTGGGCGAAGTACGCGACCTGCTCGGTCGCCTGGCTCGCGGACACGCGCATCTCCGCGGCGCCCGAGAGCACCTGGATCAGGATCCAGAAGCCGATGACCACGAGCGCCGGCAGCTGCACGACCGTGATGAAGATCCCGAGGAAGATGAGCGTCCGGATGCGCTGCGTGGGGAACATGACCAGGTATGCGCCGAGCACGCCCGCGATGGCGCCGGACGCGCCGACCAATGGCGCGGGCGCGATGAGGCCCTGCCCGATCGCGGCGGCGACGCCACAGAGGAGGTAGAACGCGAGGTAGCGGCCCGACCCGAGCCGGTCCTCGACGTTGTCGCCGAAGATCCACAGATAGAGCATGTTGCCGAGCACGTGGAGCCAGCCGCCGTGCAGGAACATGTGGGATACGAGCGGGATCAGCGCGTCGAACGTGAAGCGGCCCGAGCCGATCGCGGCGCTGAACGTGTCCCAGTCGAAGGCGTACGTGTCGTAGAACGCCTGCAGCCGAGCCGGGTCGCGCGTGAGGCTGAACGTGTAGAGCCAGATCGCGAGGTTCGCGAGCAGCAGCAGGCGATTGACGATCGGCGGTCGCGAGGTCGGGTTGCCGTCGGCCAGCGGGATCATCGCGCGATGTCCGTGAGCGCGATCCTCGATCCGTGGATCGTGAACACCTGCCGGGTCGCCTCGGACACGTAGAACGATGTCGGCTCGGGGAGCGATGCCGGCAGCGCGAAGCGCGCGACCTCTCGTCCGTCGCGCGTGAGCTGCAGGACCTGCTTTCCGATGGCGTCCAGGAGGTAGATATTGCGCTGCGCCTCGAGCGCCTGGATCGCGACGGGGCGCGCCGGCTCACCGTTCCACTTCGGCGTGAAGTCGATCCGCGCGGCGGTCGTCGAAAGACCGCTGCGCCGGTAGCGCAGGATGTCTCCGGTCGAGCTCACGATCCAGACGTCGCCGTCCACCGCGAAGGA
Organism: Chloroflexota bacterium; assembly: GCA_016194865.1. Lineage (GTDB taxonomy): Bacteria > Chloroflexota > Limnocylindria > P2-11E > P2-11E > JACQAT01. The sequence continues at coordinate 176,976 of JACQAT010000009.1, read as the reverse complement.
GCGGGCCGTATTCGGCGCGAGCGCCGTGCCGAGGTACGCGATCCCCTCGGAGAAGGCGGCCTTCGCCTCCTCGTGCTTCCAGACCTGCCCGCTCTGGGCGTCGAGGACGTAGAGGTTCCCGAAGACGACCATCATCCCCGACACCGATCTCCACTTGCCTGCGCCATCGGTCGGTGTCGCGTTCGCGACCGTGTTCCCCTCCGCGCGCCAGACGCGGCCTCCGTCATCGATCGCGTACACGCTCGTGTCTGACGTGGCGGTCGCGACCGGTGCGCCGACGCCCCCCTTGCCGCGCTCCAGCACCGAACGCGCCTGCCACGGCTCGGGGAACACGCGCCACAGCGCGCCCGCTCCAGGGTCGGCGATGTAGATCCCGTTCGGGTTCCCCGCGAGCGCTCCGGGCCTGGCCCCGCCCGCCGCGCGCTTGAGGTCGAGGATGACGTTCGAGAGCCTGTCGGACAGCGTGTCTATCTGCGCGCGGTACGTGGCGAGCGCCGCCGGCTCCGCGACCGGCGAGCGCGAGGCCTGCTCGATCTCGGTGCTCGCGGCGGAGAGGCGCTCCCGGGCGCGCTCAAAGTCCGGACGTTGCTGCGTCGCGAGCCGGTTCGCCGATGCGAGGTCGTCCTCGATGCGTAAGACCGCGAGCTTGTAGTCATTGACGACCTGATTCGCCTGGTAGTCGCGCACCACGACAAGACCGATGAGGCTCGTGACCAGGAGCAGCACGATCGCGAGCAGCGTCGTGAGGCGGCGCTGGCGCGCGGAGCGGATCCGTGCCGTCTCGCTCGAGCGGAGCGGGGGCGGCCTGCGCCGCGGCAAGAGCTCGAGGCCGACGGCGACGCCCTTCGTGACGACGCTCGTCGCCGGCGCCCTCACCGCGCTCATCACGGGACCGAGACGCGGGATGCGCCGGCGGATCGCGTCGAGACGCGAGCGGATCGATTCGGCGATGAGGACCTCGCTCGGCGGCAGCGGCTCGGCCACCGACGCGACGCGCTGCGCGGACCCGGGGGCCGGCGCGATCTCGATGAACACCACGGTGTCGCTCCCGCTCGCGCCGTCCGCGACGAATCGGTTGTGCACGTGCTCGGCCGCGGCGCGCGGGTGCAGCGTGACCGCGGCTTCCTTCAGCGCTTCCGCGCCGAGTCCCTCCACCGCGCCGGAGCCCGCGAGGATGACGGTGTCGCCCGCCTCGATGGACTGGCGCCAGATCGACGGGAGCACCTCCGTGTCGCTCCCGAGGGACGGGGCGTCGCGCGTGGTCGTCCGATGGACGAAGTCCGCGAGCTCGCCCGGCTCCTCGCCGGGAAGGAACAGGCGCGCGCGACGCACAAGGAACACCTGTGCCGCGCCGACGCGCGCGGCGTACAGCTCGCTGTTGACCAGCACCGCGACCGCGCAGTGGAGCACGATGCGACCGCGCTGGTCGCGCAGCCTCTGGGCGGCGCGGCGATTCGCGTTGCGCAGCGCACGGCGCAGCGCGACCTCGATCCCCGCGGACAGGTCGTACTCGTACTCGGTGCGGACGAGGTCCGCCAGCTCCCGCGCGACCTGGGTCCCCTGCGAGCTCGGCGGCGTCACCTCGCACAGGAAGTAGAAGCGCCCCTTCGTGCGGATCGCGGCGCCCGTCTCCGGCTCGTGGATGACCACGATGTCGGCGCCGGACCGTACGTCCGCCGTCGATCCGACCTTGGTCACGAAGCTTGGCTGCCGCACGCTCGGAGTCTATTGATGCAACGCGTGTGCCCAGGACGCTAGGGGCCGCTTGCCGCCCGCGGATCGGGTACGGAGCGGATGTGCGTCACCGCGCAGCCCGGTGCCAGCGCCTCGAGGGCCGCGATGAGCTCTCGCTCGCGCAGGCGGATCTCCCCCGACCACTGCGCCGTCGGCACGGCGACGACGATCGTGTGCTTCTCGATCCGAATGGCCCTCGAGCGGGCGGCGTCGGCTCCCATGACGCTCACCGCCGCGTCGCACCACCTCTCCACCGCCGCCGCCTCGGCGAGCTCGTCGTCGAGATGCAGCGCGTGGAGCAGCTTGTCGACGGCGCCCGCCAGCGGCCTCATGGGCCGAACGGGACGCGCACGGTCGTCGCGCGCTCGACGAGCTGACGCGGCAGGCTCGCGGGGACCGCGGCCGTGAGCAGCGCCTGCGCGTCCAGCGGGATCGAGCTGATGAGCGCCTCGCGCCGGTCGGGGTCCAGCTCGGAGAGCACGTCGTCCAGCAGGAAGATCGGCGATTCGCCGCGCTGATCGCGCAGCCACGCCGCCTCGGCCACCTTGAGCGCCAGCACCGCGCTGCGCTGCTCGCCGCGCGAGGCGAACGTGCCGAGCGCGCGGCCCTGCGCGCTGACGCCGAGGTCCTCCCGGTGCGGGCCGACGAGCGACGTGCCCTGCCAGCGCTCGCGCTCCGCTTTCTCGCGCACCAGCGCGCGGTATCCCGGCTCGCGCTCGCCGCTCGTCGTGCCCTCGACCTGGCCCAGGTAGGCGAGTGCCAGGTCATCCGCGCCGCTGAACCGTGTCATCGCCTCGCCGAACGGGCGCACGAGCTGCGCGATGGCCGCGATGCGAGCGCTGGAGATCAGCGCGGCCAGCCGGCAGAGCTCGACGTCCCAGAACGCCATCTCGGCCTCCGTCGATTCGCCGTCACGAAGGGCGCGCAAGAGCGCGTTGCGCTGCTCGAGCACGCGCGCGTACTCCCTGGTCGAGGCGCGGTGCGCGCGATCGACCTGACCGACCATCGCGTCGAGGTAGCGGCGCCGCACCGCGGGCGCCGCCGTGAGCAGCTCCACGTCCTCGGGAAAGAACGCGACCACCGTCGCCTCACCGAGCGCGTCCTCCACTCTCTTCCCGGCGCCGTTCACCAGATAGCGCCGGGGCCGCCGGCGCTCACCGTCGGCGGCGTTGAATAACAGGATCTCCACCCTGCGCTCATCCTCGGCGCGAGCAACCCGCACGCCCACACGCGCGAGCGGAGCGCCCCAGCGGATCAGCTCGCTGTCGTCATGGGCGCGCGGCGAGTCGCCGCGAGCGATGAGGTGGACGGCTTCGAGGAGGTTGGTCTTGCCGACACCGTTGGGGCCGACGAATGCCGTGATGCCTCCGGACAGCTCGAGGGACAGATGCTCGTAGCCCCGGAACTCCTCGAGCGAGAGGGTGCGGACGCGCACGGGCCGCTAGGTCGGGATGCGGAGCGGCATCACCACGTGCAGGTAGGTGTCGTCACCGACGATCTTCAGGACGCCCGGAGCGAGAGGGCCGCCGAGCTCCAGCGCGACCTCCGGCGCGGTCAGGCTCCCGAGGGCCTCGGCGACGAAGCGAGAGTTGAAGGCGATCGCCGTGGCGGCGCCCTCGACGGTCGCGTCCACGCGCCCGGTGTTGTCGCCGACCTCGGCCGCGGTGGCGCTGACGACGAGCGGCGATCCGCTCGCCGGATCCACCTGGAAGCGCACGATGTTCGCGGCATCCCGCGCGAAGTACGACGCGAGCCGTGTCGCCTTGAGGAGCTCCTCTCGCTGCACGACCACCCGCGTCGCGTTGCTGCTCGGAATGACCTGGCGGTAGTTCGGGAACTGACCCTCGAGGATGCGCGAGACAAGGTCCGACTCCTCGGTGTGGAAGATGACCTGGCTGCCATTGGGCGTGACGAGAATGTCGACCGGCGCGTCGGTCTCCTCCAGCAGGCGGGCCACCTCGAACAGGCTCTTCGCGGGGATGATGATCTCGAGCTTCTGCTCGACCGCTTGAAGCAAGGGTCCGTTGCGGACCGAAAGCCGGTACGGATCCGCGGCCGCCATCGTGAGCTGGCCGTCCTCGAACGTGGTCAGCACACCGGTGAGCACCGGCCGGCTGTCGTCCGTGGCGGCGACGAACGCGACCTCGGCGATCATGCGGCGCAGGACCGACTGCGCGACGCGCGTCGTCGGCCTGTCGGGGATCGCCGGGATGATCGGGAACTCCTCCGCGTCGAGACCCTTGAGATTCGCTTCGAAGGGGCCGCTCTTGAGGTGGACCGTCTTCGTGCGCACGTTCAGCGAGAACTCGATGGGACCCGGCGGCAGGTTGTTCACGAAATCGGTGAAGAGCTTCGCCGGGACGGTGATCGCGCCCTCGTCATCGACCTTCGCGGGGACCCAGCAGTTGATGCCGATCTCGAGATTCGTCGCGGTGAGCTTCAGGCGCCCCGCGTCGGTGCGCAGCAGGACGTTGCTGAGGATCGGCAGCGTGCCTCGGGTCGAGACCGCGCGCCCGGCGATCTGTAGGCCACGCGTCAGGTTCTCCTGTAGACAACTGACCTTCACGCGCCCCTCCCGGACCTCTCGCGTATGGATGGATCTATACAGACGGAGTAGCAGTAGCGGTGTGGATGATGCGGCTTCCTGTGGCGACCGTGCTCACCGCCCCTGTGGATGGTGTGTCGGCGGTCCCTGGACGACTCTGGACCGGGCGATCTTATGGTGTCGAACGATACGACAAGACGTCCGTATCCCGACAGAGGTCTGCTCAGGCTGTCCACAAAAACACGCCCTTATCCACACGGCGACGGTCCTTATCCACAGGAGGGCGAGCCCTGGGAGGATCGCTAGTCGCTGTAGAGCTGCTCCCGAAGCGCGCTGACGTCGCGACGGAACTCGTCGCTCCCGGCCATCTCGCGCTCGATCTTCTCGCAGCCGTGCAGGACCGTGGAGTGGTCGCGTCCACCCAAGGCTTCGCCGATGCGCATGAGCGGCGCCTCGGTCTCCTCGCGCATCAGGTACATCGCGATCTGCCGCGGCAGGACGATCGCCTTGTCGCGGGCCTTCCCACGCAGCTGCTCGGTCGGCACGCCGTAGTAGCGTGCGACGATCTCGACGATCCGCTCCGGCGACAGCGACTGCTTGCGCGGGTTGTAGAGGATGTTCTGGAGCATGTTCTGCGCGAGATCGGTCGTGACCGGCACCGCGTTCAGCGTGGCGTAGGCGACGATCCGCGTCAGGGCGCCCTCGAGCTCGCGGATGTTCGACGCGATGCGCTGCGCGAGAAAATCGATCACCGGCGGCGGGACCGCGACGTGCTGGCTCTCGGCCTTCGCGCGGAGGATCGCGGTGCGCGTCTCGAGGTCGGGAGCGGAGATGTCGGCGATGAGCCCCCACTCGAAACGCGACCGGAGGCGGTCCTCGAGCTGCGCGATGGCCTTCGGCGGCCGGTCGCTGGAGAGCACGATCTGCTTGCCCTCCTCGTGGATGGCATTGAAGGTATGGAAGAACTCCTCCTGCGTACCCTCCTTGCCGGCGATGAACTGGATGTCGTCGATGAGGAGCACGTCGATGCGCCGGTAGCGCTCGCGGAACTCCTCGCCCTTCTGGCCGCGGATCGAGTTGATGAACTCATTCGTGAACTTCTCGCTCGTCGCGTACGCCACGCGCTTCTTCGGGTGCCGCGTGATGACCGCGTGCCCGATCGCGTGCATGAGGTGGGTCTTGCCGAGCCCCGAGCCGCCGTAGACGAACAGCGGGTTGTACGAATGACCCGGCCGCTCGGCGACGGAGAGCGCCGCCGCGTGCGCCAGCCGGTTGTTGGAGCCGACGACGAAGGTCGAGAACGTGTACTTGGAGTTGAGCAGCGCCGCGGCCACGTTTTCGCGGGAAATCGGCTGCCCCTGGCCCGCCGCCGCACCCGAATTCGATAGCGGTCCGGGCTGGCGGGAGCTGCTCGGGCCGCGCGCGATCCCACCCGTGGAGGTGATGAAGCGCACGTCGACGGTGTGACCGACGAGGTGCTGCAGCGCCTGGCGCACCTGGGGGCGGAACTTGTTCTCGAGCCACTCGCGCGCGAACGCGTTCGGGACACCGATGCAATAGACATCGTCCTCTTCGGAGATGATCGACGTGTCCTTGAACCACGTGTCGTAATTCGCCCGCGTCACGCCGAGCTGCAGCTCGCCGAGCGCGGCCTGCCACAGCTGTTTGAGGTTCACGCGGTCCTCGACTCCCCGATCCGGCGCCAACAGCTGCTCCCCATCGCGCGGCACGCCCACTGGTCGTTACAGACTCGCATGGATCGCGACAACGAGAACCGCATCCAAGAACGCTCCCCGGAGGCGCGACGGACTATACCCCCGTCAAACTCACGGCGGCAACACTGCTAGACTGAACGAACAAACAGGACACAATTCACTCCTCTTTCGAAGCAAGCTCCGTTCGTCCGAAGAAGAAGGGGACTCGATCGTGAAGCGCACCTATCAGCCAAAGACACGTCGTCGTGCGCGCGTGCACGGATTTCGCAAGCGCATGCAGACGACGGCAGGGCGGAAGGTCCTCGCCACGCGGCGCGCGCGTGGTCGCAAGCGGCTCACCGTCGTCTAGCGCCACGGACCTGATGGACGCCGCTCGATTGCGGCGTACGCGCGACATACGCGCCGTGCGTGCCGCCCGCGTCGTCGCATCCGATCGCGCGCTGTCGCTCCGTTCCCGGACGAACGACCTCGCATTCGCGCGCGTCGCGGTCCAGACGGGGCGTGAGCTCGGCAGCGCGGTGACCCGGAACCGCGCGCGCCGCCGCATCCGCGAGGCCATCCGCGGCGAGCTGCGTGGTCGCGGCGGCGCCGGCCTCGACCTGCTGGCCACCGCGCGCAAAGGCGCGCTTGACGCGTCTCCCGCGACGCTCCGGCAGGCCGTGACGCGGGCGCTGGACGCCGCGCTGGCCCGCCGATGAAGGCCCTGGCCGTCTCGGCCATCCGCGCCTACAAGCGCCACGTGAGCCCCGCGCTGCCGCCGGCCTGCCGGTACACCCCCACCTGCTCGGAATACGCGCTGGAGGCCATCGAGCGCTACGGCCTGCTCAAGGGCGGCGCGCTCGCGACCCGCCGGCTGCTGTCGTGCAACCCGTTCAGCCGCGGGGGGTATGACCCCGTCCGATGAACATCACCGACATCTGGAACTTCCTCCTCGTCCATCCGTTGCTATCCCTCCTGGTCGGCGCGTTCGACCTCTTCCACGACTTCGGAATCGCCGTCGTCCTCGTCACCGTCGCGATCCGGCTGCTGCTCTACCCGCTGTACGTGACGCAGATCCGCTCGCAGCGGGCCATGCAGGAGCTCGCGCCGGCGATGAACGACATCAAGGCGAAGTACGGCAGCGATCGCAAGAAGCTGTCGGAAGAGCAGATGAAGCTCTACAAGGAGCGCGGCTACAACCCGGCGACGGGCTGCCTCCCGCTGCTGCTCCAGATGCCGATCCTCTTCGCGATGTACGCGGCCTTCCTCCAGGCGCCGACGCTCGACGGCAGCGCGCTCTCGGGGATCCTGATGCCGTTCGTACCGAATCCGCTCTCGCCGGACCAGAAGCTCGATCTCACGGCGCACTGGCTCCCCTGGATCCGGCAGTGCGTGCAACCGGACGGCTCGCTGCTGCACGGCCTCGGTTGCCCCGACCCCTGGAAGGTCCTGCCGATCCTCGCGGGGGCGACGCAGCTCTTCGCGTCCGTCATGGCGCAGCCCGCCAATCAGCCGAAGAGCGACGACCCGCAGCAGCGAATGATGCAATCGATGGCGTATTACTTCCCGCTCATCACGGTGTTCATCGCGTGGTCGCTCCCCGCGGGCCTCGCCGTGTACTGGGTCACGACGACGCTGTTCCAGATCGGGCAGCAGTACGTCGTCACCGGCTGGGGCCAGCTGCCGAAGTTCCTGCCGTTCCTGCGCAACATCCCGTCGCCCGGCGAACGGGGCCTGCGCGACCGGCAGGCCGCGCTGATCAGGGAGGCCGAGTCGGACATGCGAGCGCGCGGCGCCATCGAGGGGCCGGGGGCACAGGCAGTGCGCGAGACGCGACGCGATAAGAGGGACAAACGGGACAAGACGGCCAAGAACAAGCGGAGGCGATAGGAATGCCACTCAGGGGTGAGGAGTTCACGGGGCGGACGGTCGAGGAGGCCATCGAGCGCGGGCTGCACCAGCTCGGTCGCAAGCGAACGGATGTGGACATCGAGATCCTCGAGCGCGGGAAGCCGGCCAACATGCTCGGCATGGGCGGTGAGGACGCGCGCGTCATGCTGTCCTTCGAAGAGAGCGAGCGCGACGCCGAGCCGGAGCACGAGGTCGACGAGGCCCTCGTCCCGCGCAGGCCGGACGCGATCCGCGCCGCCGACGAGCACGAGGACGCGGCGCCGGTCGATCCGGAGGATCTCGCCGCGGGCGCGACCGTGCTGCGCGAGCTGCTGGAGAAGATGGGCGTCAGCGAGGCCGAGGTCAGCCTCGGCGAGCAGGCCGGCGACGAGGGGCTCGAGGTCCTCGGGCCCGAGCTCGGCGCGCTGATCGGCCGCGGCGGAGAGAACCTCATCGCCCTCCAGCAGATCGTGTCGGCGATCACATCACGCCACATCGGCCACACCGTGCACATTCCCGTCGATATCGAGGGCTATCGCCGCCGCCGCGAGGACCAGCTGCGCGAGCTGGCGCAGCGGCTCGCGGGCCGCGTGCGCACCTCGGGTCAGGCCATGACGCTCGAGCCGATGCTCGCCTACGAGCGCCGCATCGTGCACCTCGCGGTGCAGGGTCAGCAGGGCGTGAAGACGGAGTCGGTCGGGATGGAGCCGAATCGCCGCGTCGTCATCAGCTCGACCGCGCCCGGCGCGCGCGGTCCCGCTCCGTTCGTACCGCGCCCGCAGGGCGGATTCCGGCCACGGCCCTCGGGTGGCGGGGCGGGCTACGGCCCGCGCCGCGGCTTCGGCCCGCGTCCGGGGGGCGTGCGTCCCGGTCCTGGAGGGTTCGGCCCCCCGCGCTGACCGTGGTCGATCCCAACTGGGCGCCGGAGCGCGTCCGCCGGAACTTCCGGCTCGATCTCTTCAGCGGGCTCTGCTCGGGCATCTATCTGTCGGTTCTGGTCGCGTTCCTCCCGGTCGTCGTGCGCCGCATGGGCGGCTCGACCTCGGAGGTCGCCCTCGTCGTCGCTGGGCCGTTCGTCGGACACCTGCTGTCCCCGTTCTTCGCGTACCTGCTGTCGTCGTTCAAGCCGGTCCGCGCCATCGCGACGACGCTCGCCCTCTCTCGTGGCGTCTTCGTCGTCGGCGCGCTCGTCGCGGTGACGCCGCTCATGCTGGCGCTCACCTCGGTCACGACGTGGGTGATCATGCTGTCGACCAGCGCCGCGTACACGTCGCTGATGGCGTCGATCTACCCCGATCGCGAGCGCGCGCAGGCCATGGGAAAGGTCCGGATGGGGGTGTCGATCTCGGGCATCGCCGCCGCCGCGATCGCCGGCCTCGTGATCGACGCGGTCCCCGCGAGCTTCGTGTTCGCCGGCGCGGGGCTACTCTCGCTTCCGGGCGCGCTCTCGTTCTTCAACATCCGGCACGACGGCGGAGGCGCGGCCGTCGAGCGGCGCCCGGTGGGCGACATCGTGCGCGACGTCTGGGGCGACACGCGGTATCGACGCATGCTCGTGGCCCAGGTGACGTACGGCGCGGGCAACCTCATGAACTTCGCGCTGTTCCCGATCCTGCTCGTCGACCACTTCGACGCCTCCAACAGCTTCGTCGGCCTCTACGCCGCGATCCAGGCCGCGACGTCGCTCGCCGCGTACACCGTCACGGGACGCGTCATCGATCGCGGCTCATCACTGCGCATCACGCTCTACAACAACGCGCTGCTGCTCCTCGTGCCGCTCGGCTACCTGATCGCGCCGACGGTGTGGTGGCTGCTGCCGCTCGCCGTCGTGAACGGGGCCGTCATCGCCGGCGGCGACCTCACCTTCCACACCAACCTCGTGCAGGTCGCGCCGCGCGGGCGCGTGCATGAGTACGCGTACGCGCAGTCGCTGCTCCTCGGCCTCCGTGGGACCGCCGCGCCGTTCCTCGCCGCGACGCTGCTTGCTCTGTTCGCGCCGCGGGGCGTGCTGCTCATCGGCATGGCGCTCATGACCGTCGGCACCGTCCTGTGGTCGCGCGCCATCCAGCAGGAGGGGGCGCTCCCGGAGAGCGAGGTCGCGGCGGCCTAACGGATCGCCACGCCTGCCACCCGCATCGTCCGCGCGAAGCGTTCGGCGATCAGCTCGTAGCCTCGATCGCTCGGATGGAAGCCATCCGCCGATACGCCCGCCGTCGTCATGAGCGGCGCCGAGCCCGTGAAGAGATCGACGACCGTGGCGCGACCGGCGTGCCGTGACGCGAGCTCCACGATCGCGTCGTTGTAGGCGATGACGAGCGCGAGCAGCGACGTCTGGTCGCGCTCCGCGAACGCGGGGACCGCGCGGATGTCTGGGACGTTCCCGATGAAGATCGCCGCGCGGGTTCGCGTTGCGAGGGGCTCGACGATGCCGGCGAGCGACCGCTGGTACGACAGCGGATCGGTCCCGTCGGCGAGGTCGTTCACGGCGAGCCAGATCGTGACAAGCGATGGCTCAGCGGCGAGCGCACCAGGCAGCTGCTCGCCGCGCGCCTGCTCGGTGCGCGAGCCATCGACGCCGAGATTGACGAGCACGCTCCCCGCCGGCAGGCGCGTGAGCAGCAGCGCGGGCCACGAGCGCCGCGCGGGATCGCTCGATCCCACACCCACGGCATCCGAGGCGCCGATCGCGACCAGTCGATATGGTTCGGAGCGGTCGCGGGGAAGCATCACGAGGGATACAATGAACGTGCCCGAGAGGGCCACGGGGATGCGTGGTATCGACAGGGCAGGCGAACGATCCGCTGCGAGCCGAGGAACGCCGTTCTCCCTCGTTAATCCGAACGGCAGCCAGATAACTGGCACAAACTCTTACGCTCTCGCTGCCTAGCCAGTGAGACGTCCTCCCGGTCTCCCCTCCGCGGGCCGGGAAGGACGACAAAAGCGGAGGTGCTGTCCGCCGAGCGTCCGGTAGGCGGGCTCAAGACCACGGACTGGCGAGGACCGAAAGCGCGTCGGTGCGCGGTCGGTCCCGCGAGACAAAGGAACGCCGACGACGCTCGTGGGTGCGGATCGCTCAAGTGCTTTGGACGGGGAGTTCGACCCTCCCCCATCTCCACAGGAGGCGGCTCGTCGCGGAGGGCCGCCCTTTACTCTTCGCGCGATGAGCAGATCCCCGCTGAAGGACGCGTTCGCGCATCACCTCTGGGCGACGTTGCGGATCCTGAATGCCTGCGCGGCGCTCAGCGCTGAGCAGCTCGGCACCATCGTCCCGAGCACGAAACGGTCGATCCTCGACACCGCGCGGCACTTCGTGGGCGGCGACGCCCTGTACCTCTCATGGCTGACGGAAGACCGCGCGTTCGTCGTCGATACGAAGGCCATGGACCTCGCGGCGCTTCGGTCAACGATGGCGAGGCAGGAGGTCGGCTGGTCGAAGCTGCTCGCGCTCGACCTCGACCCGGACACCGTCGTGACGGACATCGACAGGGCCGGCTACAAGAGGGACGCCCCGGTGGGCGTCCGGCTCGCGCAGGCCCTGCATCACGGGACCGATCACCGCAGCCAGATCAGCACGGCGCTGACCCTGCTCGGGGTCGAGCCGCCGGCGATCGACGTCTGGGACTACGGGATGGACACCGGGCGCGTCACCGACATTCCTCCGTCCTGATCACGTCGTCGCGGGCAGCACCCGCGACAGGCCGGACCAGAGATCGATCCCTCCGCGGCCGTGGCTGCCGAGCAGCTGCGAGATCTCGCCGGTGTGCGAGGCGTCGTGCGTCAGCAACCGGATGAGGATCGACTGCCGCGTGTGCAGCTGCACGAGGTCATCCCGCTTCCGGCGGAACTCCACGCGCAGCATCTCGGGCGTCCAGCGCTGCAGGCACGCATCGAGGATGCTCCAGCTCGAACGGAGCGCCCGGACGAGCTCGTCGGCCTGGCGGGGCCGGGACAGGTCGTCCTCCCACCCCTCGCCGCTCGGATCGGTGAACGGCGTCGTCTCCACGCCCGGCTCCCCGAGGACCGAACAGAGCCAGTACACCCGCGTGTTGGCGATGTGCGCGGCGAGCGCCCAGATCGGCCACATCCGCGGAGCGGGCGCCCAGGCGAGCTCCTCGGCGGAAAGCGGCCCGATGGCCTCGACCAACCGATCGTTGAACTGCCGCCACCCTTCGTAGAACGGCGCGACGTTCACTCGGTGACTTCCGCGATGAGCACCCACGCGACCTGCGAGCCGAACACCACGGCGCGCTCCTCCCTAGGCTGACGCGGCGCGGAAGACGAGATCCCACGTGTCGAGCAGCGCGAGGACCTGGTACGCCATCACGACCGCGGCGAGCACGGCGATCCCGGCCGGGTAGCCGAACGCCATCGCGGCCTGCCCGGCGAGGCCGGGGAACGCGAGCGCGGTGTAGATCCGGGACCGTGTCGCGAACTCGCGCCGTCCGACCGTGTCGGCCGCGGCCTGCAGTCCCGCATGCACGATGCGACGCTGGCCGATGACGAAGAGCACCGTGATCAAGACGAAGGACTCGATGCCGAACGCTGGCAGCGGCTGTGGGACGAGCGCGAGCCCCGCGATGATGAGTCCGGTCAGATACGCCATGAAGATCGCTGCCGCCGTCGCCCGCAGCGCCTTGTTCCCCTCGGCCGTCAGCACGCGCAGGTGGATCGTCAGCACCACGAACAGCAGACCGATCAGCGCGGCCTCCGCTGTCAGCAGCCCGAGGAAGAACTCCCGCCACTCATGCAGTCCCGGCCAATCCACGCGGCGATGCTAGGTCCGCGTCGCGGCGCTCGGGGTGCGGTCCTTGGCGACCGCCACGAGCAGCAGCCAGGCGCCGGCGATCGCGAGCGCGAGATGGATCAGCATTCCCGCGGCGACGAGATCGCGACGAAGATCAGGCCCGTCAGCGCCGACGAGGCCGCGGCGGTCGCGATGAAGAAGTCATGCCACGCCTCGGGATGGAAGCCGTCCACCGGCGAAGGATAGGAGCGCTCAGCCCCGCTTCGGCGTCTTCCTCCGCGTCGCGAGCACCTCCGGCGGATCCGTTGCGAGTGGTCGACCCTTCGGGTTCGGCACCTTCTCGAGTCCCTGGATGCGTCGCTTGGCCCGGCTGCTCGGACCGGTCTCGCGGTCGTGCCGGCCGAAGGGGCCCTTCCGGCGGAGCGCGGCCTTGCTCGGCGTCTCGCTGAACTTGCTCTTCTCAGATCGCGACTTCCCCACGACTCACCTCCGATCGGTCTTGGCCGGCCCGCTCGCGACGCGCCTGCTTCTTGTAGAGCGGTACGAAGAATTGGCCGAGAAAGAAGAGCCAGAACAGCAGGGACAGGTCCGGCACGCGCGCAGCATGCTCGCGGCCACGGCGAACAGCAAGGGTCAGCGAGGGGCCGCTATCCTCCTCACTCTCGACAAGGAGGGGCATAGATGCAGGGCATCCTCAGCGCGCTCGACCTACGCGCGGACCGCGCCACGGCGGTGACGCTCGCCACGCTCGCGGTCGCGTTCCTCATCGCCGAGCCGCTGTACAAGTTCCACAGCTTCACGCTCGAGACCGGCGCATTCCTCATGACGTGGTGGGTGCTTCGCCGGATCGTGGGCGCGATCGCGAAGGTCTAGCTCCCGCGTAGGTCCCGCCCGATGAGGACCGCGCGTGCGACCGCCCCCGGTCGCGTCAATCTCATCGGTGAGCACACCGACCACAACCAAGGTTTCGCGCTCCCGGTCGTGATCGCGCGGCATACGACGGTCACGCTGGCGCCTCGCTCGGACGCCCTGCTGCGGCTGCGCACCGACGCCCCCGGGTTGCTCGATCGAGCGGTCGCGCTCGATGGGTCCGAACCGGCCCATGACTGGACCGATCACGTCGTGGGACCGGTCTGGGCCCTCGGGCGCCGAGGAGTGACCCTCGACGGATTCGACTGCGACGTGTCTTCGACGGTCCCCCTCGGCGCCGGTCTCGCGTCGAGCGCGGCCCTCGGGATCGCGATGCTGCGTGCGCTGCGGATCGCGTTCGCGCTTCCCATGGACGACCTGGAGCTGGCGTCGGTCGCGCACGAGGCCGAGACCGGCTTCGTGGGAGCGCGCGTCGGCCGCATGGACCAGCTCGTCTGCGGCCTCGGGCGCGAGGGCGAGGCCTTGCTGATCGACTTCCGCGGACCCACGACCCGCTCGGTCCCGATCGGCGGCGCGCCGTTCGAGCTCGCGGTCATCGATACCGGCATCCGGCACGATCACGCGACCGGCGGGTACAACGCCCGACGCGCCGAATGCGAGGCCGCCGCGGCAGCGCTGGGGGTCTCGTCGCTGCGCGACCTGCCTGTCTCGGCCGATCTGCGCGCGATCGACGGAACGCTCGCCAAGCGCGTCCGCCATGTCGTGAGCGAGAACGATCGGACGCTGCGGGCCGTTGAGGCCATCGACAGGCGCGACGTTGCCGCGCTCGGGCGCCTGATCAACGCGTCGCACGCCTCGCTCCGCGACGACTTCGCGGTATCGCTTCCCGCGATCGATGCCCTTGTCAGCCGGCTACAGGCCGACGCCGACGTCTACGGCGCCCGCCTCATCGGTGGTGGGTTCGGAGGTAGCGTGCTCGCGATCACGCGCCCGGACCGCGCCCGCGCGGCCGCGGAGAGAGCGACCCGCGACTCCGAGCTTCGCGCCTCGGTCGTCCTGCCCGCGGTGTGAGCGACCTATCGTTGTCCCGTTGGGCGACCGAGGCCAGTCCCTCATCGAGACCGCGCTCTCGCTGTCGATCCTGGTGTTCCTGTTGATCGGCGGCAGCGACTTCGCGCGCGTCTACGCGACGCAGGTCGCGGTGCTGAACGCGGCGCGCGCCGGCGTCGAGGCGGGCTCCATCAAGACCGCCGCCAACGACGCGGCGATCATCACATACGTGAGCGACGAGCTGAGCCGGGTGCCCGGGTATCGCGCCGCCGACGCGACGATCACCGTCGCGCACAGCGTGGGTGGCGGGGGCGAGAACCTCACCACGGTGCGCGTCCAATACGTCTACCGGACGCTGATCGCGTGGCCACTCGTACCGAAGACGGTGAACCTGGACCGCTCCGCGGTGATGCGGCAGTACCCATGAGAGGGATCGTGGAGGATCGAGGGCAGGCGCTGATCGAATTCGCGATGGTGCTGCCAGTCATCGTGCTGCTGCTCGTCGGGATCTTCGACGTGGGGCGGGCCATCCAGCAGGAGAGCTCGCTCACGGCGGCCACACGCGAGGCGACGCGCTACGCGACCGTGCATGGCGCCCAGTCGTCCTCGCCGACCGGACCGAACTCCGCGACCTACACGGCGCCGAGCACGGATACGGCCGTCAACGCGGTCGTCCAGCGCTTCGTGACAGGGATCAATACGGCGCTCACGATCTCGAGCACCTGGCCCGACGGCAACGCGAACCGCGGCAGCCGCGTGGTCGTCACGGCGACCACGCCGTTCCAGCCGCTGCTCTCGTCGTTCTTCGGCGCCGGGGGCCTGACGATCACGCTGCGCGGAAGCTCGACGCTGGCGATCGAGCAGTGAGGCGAGTCCACCGCGAAGACCGAGGGCAGGCGATCGTGCTACTCGGGCTCCTGTTGGGCACGCTCCTCCTCGGAATCGGCATCGCGATCGACACCGGCCAGATCTACATCGCCCGCCGTGCCGCGCAGACGGCCGC
The DNA here is from genome assembly GCA_016194865.1 of Chloroflexota bacterium. Classification (GTDB taxonomy): domain Bacteria; phylum Chloroflexota; class Limnocylindria; order P2-11E; family P2-11E; genus JACQAT01. The sequence goes on along the minus strand of JACQAT010000009.1, from coordinate 161,446 downwards.
CGACGCCGCGGCCTGGGGCGGCGCCGTGCAGCTGTTCGCCGGTGGCAGCGCAGCCTCGGCGGTCACCGCCGCGACCACGGACGCGACCCGGAACGGCTACTCGAGCGGTGTCACCGCCGTCTCGCCGCCGACGACCGGGAACGCGATCGGTGATCCGTTCTTCATCGAGGTGACGATCACGCAGTCGGTCACACCGATCTTCTTCAGCGGGGCGCGCAGCTTCACGGTCCGCGCGGTCGCGGGCGTCACCCGCACGGGAAGCGGAGAGACGCTGCACATCCTCGATAGCTCCGCGACCGCGAACACGCTCGACCTCGGCTCGTCCGGCACCGCGCGGATCAATGCGCTCATCGCGACCGGCTCACCGACCTCGAGCGGGATCCAGGTCAACACCAGCGGCGCGGTCAACGCCGTGCGGATCGGCGGCACCGGTGGCATCACCGCGCAGCACACGCGCGTCGTGGCGAACCCCGGCATGACGGCGGCGACCGCCGGCAAGATCAGCCCAGCCGCTGTCGTGGGCGCGTCGAGCGTGGCCGATCCGTTCTACACCAGCGCGTCGGTCAACCTGCCGGGTCCGCCGGTCGGGTCGCTCCCGGTGTTCGCCGCGGTCGATGTCAGCAGCGGATCGACGACGATCAACCCCGGCATCTACAACGGGGGCATCCGCGTCACCGGGACCGCGACGGTCACGATGAACCCGGGGGTCTACATCCTGCGCGGCAACTACGGCGCCTGCGGCAGCGTCCTCGGGTGCGGCTTCACCGTCGCAGGGACGACGGCGACGGTCCAGATGGCGACCGCGACGAGCGGCGTGCTCATTTACAACACCTTCACGAGCTATCCCGCCGCGTACGACGGGACGAACTGCGGCTTGGTGAGCTTCAGCTCGAGCGCCGGGAACGCGACCCTGCGCGCGCAGGCGGTCGGCAGCTACGCCGGCATCGTCATCTATCAGGATCGCAACTGCAGCGTGCTACTGGACGTCATTTTCGCGAGCACCGGCGGGCGATCCGTGACCGGCACGATCTACGCGCCGACCGCGCGGCTCAACGTGTCGGGCAGCAACCTCACGATGTCGGGGCAGTGGGTCGTGCGCCGCTACGTCGCTGCGAGCACGGTGGTGAACCTGACCTTCGACTCGAACAAGGTCGCCGGTGGCAGAGCACCGGCGCTCACGGAATAGCTAGCGCGGGATCCCGCGCAGTAGCGTCGCGACCTCCACGGAGAAGAGCGCGCCTCGCGTTCCGGCCGAACGGGTGTCATCCTGCGCACGCAGCAGAAGGTTGATCTGGGCGCCGGAGATCGCCAGCGCGGCGATCCGCTCGGCCTGCGCGGCCTCGACACGGATCGTGTACGAGGTGATCGTCCGCGCGAGCACGGGGACGCGTTCGTACGTGATGCGCGCGGCGTAGTCGGTGGACGCGCTGGGCGACCCGGCCGTGAGCCGTCCTGGCTCGAGTGCCACCGCGAACACGACGTCGACGATGTCGCCCGCCTGCACCGAGCCGCCGACGGCCTGGGCGTCCGGGATGCTGATCGACATCGCGCGGAAGTCAGGCGCGCTTCCGCTGGGTTTCTGCCCCGCGGGGAACACGCTGAAGCCGAGGCCTTCGCCGGGTGTGAACTTGCTCGGAAGCACGACCTCGCCATTCGACATCGGGACGGTGGTGATGCGGCCGACCGCTGCCTCGGTCGAGGTCAACGCGCCAGGTGGCGCGAGCTCCGGCGCGGTGCGCACGACCTTGAGATCGTCCGCGGCGAGCGTGGTCCGCACCGGTAGGTCGCGAGCTGCCACGACGACGGCGAGGGCGGGCGGTGGAGGCGCCATCTCGGCGACGCGCCCATTGACCGCATACAGGTACGTCCCAGCTCCCGCCAGCACCGCGAGGACCACACCGAGCACGAGGAGCACGCGCGAGAGCCGGCGCGATCTTCTCCGCTTGGCCTGATAGTCCTCGATCATCGGTCGCATGGTAAAGGCAGGGAGCGTGTGTCCCTGGGCTCTCGGGAGCCTCGCGCTGCGTCGCTATCACGACGAGGAGTGGGGTGTGCCACTACACGACGACCAGCGGCTCTTCGAGTTCCTGGTCCTCGAGGGCATGCAGGCCGGGTTGAGCTGGTCGACGGTCCTCGCGAAGCGTGACCGGTTCCGCGTCGCGTTCGCCGGCTTCTACATCGCGCGCGTGGCGCGCTTCGGGGCACGCGAGCGAGCGCGGCTGCTGGGCGACAGCGGGATCATCCGCAACCGCGCGAAGATCGACAGCGCGATCGGCAACGCGCGCGCTGTAGTGGAGCTGCGGAAGACGACGACCACCCTGGATGCGTACCTGTGGTCGTACGTGAATGGGCGCACGATCCACGGTCAGCACCGCGATCCCGCGGACGTGCCGGTGACGACAGACGTGGCGCGCGCGCTGTCCGCGGATCTGGTGCGACGGGGATTCCGCTTCGTCGGGCCCACCATCGTCTACTCGCTGATGCAGGCGACCGGCATGGTCAACGACCACTTGCTCGCCTGCCCGCGATATCGCGCGTTGCGCCGGTCGCGCTGAGCGCGGCCCAGAACCTGCTCGACACTGTGCGGGCGGAGCCACTGGAGGACGTGAATTGAAGGAAGCCATCGAGCGACTCGACAAGCTGATGCAGCGCCTGATCGAGGCGGATCAGTCCGGCGCAGGGATCGAGCCGCTCAAGGTCGCGAACGAGCTCGGTCGTATCCGGCAGGTGATGATGCAAGCGCCCGTCGTGCTGCCCCGCGGTGACGGCGGCACACATCACTGGCGCTGTGAGGCCTGCGGCACGATCACCCACGGCGACGCGGCGCCAGCGCGCTGCCCTGAATGCGGCCGGCCAAAGTTCTTCGCCGCCGACATCGAGCAGGCGAACGTGGAGTCGGGCGCCGGCTGATCTGTCGCGTATCTGACATTGCAAAGCTGTTCAGGAGCCGTATAGTTCGGTCACCTTATCATTTGGAGACCGTAGCACCATGCCTGTGATCGACGACAACGACGACCGCGAGCTCGGGCGCCTGCTCGGGGGCCTGTTTCCGCGCATCGGCCGGCTCACCATGAGCATCACGCGGGAGCACGGGACGATCACGCCCGAGCGCTTCAAGGTCCTGCGACTGCTGGCCGATGGGCCGCGGCGCAGCGGCGACCTCGCGCAACGCTGCTTTCTGACACGATCGTCCATCACCGAGCTCGTCGAAAGTCTCGTGAACGACGACCTCGTGCGACGCGACGAGGACCCGGCCGATCGGCGGGCGGTGATCGTCGCGCTCACCGCCGCGGGCAGGCGCCAGCTACAGAGGTTCGAATCGGCCTTCGCGGAGCGGCTCGAAGAGGTCGTCTCGGGCCTCGGGCCCGTACGGCGCGAGCGCCTTCGCCGCGCGCTCGGCGATCTCGACCAGGCGCTGATCGCGTACATCGAAGCACACGTGCAGGAGGAGCTCGTCCATGCCAAGTGATCTCACTCGCGGCCAGCGCATCATCGTGACGATCGGCGTGATGCTCGCGATGCTCCTCGCGGCGCTCGACCAGACGATCGTCGGGACCGCGCTGCCGCGGATCGTGTCGGAGCTCCAGGGCCTCGACTTCTACGCCTGGGTCGCGACCTCGTATCTCGTGGCGTCGACGACGATGACCCCCATCGCCGGCAAGCTCGGCGACCTCTTCGGGCGCAAGCCGATGTTCCTGATCGGCATGGTCGGCTTCGTCCTCGCGTCCGCGCTCTGCGGGCAGGCGCAGGACATGGTCGAGCTCGTCGCGGTCCGCGGCCTGCAGGGGCTGTTCGCCGGGGTGCTCATGTCGACGGCCTTCGCGTCCATCGGCGAGCTCTACACGCCGATGCAGCGCGCCAGGGTGCAGGGCGCCTTCGGTGGGGTCTTTGGCCTCGCGTCGATCATCGGGCCCACCGTCGGCGGCTACCTCACCGACAACCTGAGCTGGCGCTGGGTCTTCTACGTGAACCTACCCGTGGGGATACTGGCCATCCTCGTGATCCTGTTCAGCATGCCGTACGTCAAGAGCAAGGCATCGTGGCGCGACATCGACTTCGTGGGCGCGTTCGCGCTCGCCGCCGGCCTGGTGCCGCTGCTCATCGCGTTCTCGCTCTCCAGCACACACGGCTGGGGCTCGCCCGAGGTGCTCGCGCTCTTCGCGGTCGCGGCCGCCGTACTCGTCGGCTTCTTCTTCATCGAGCGGCGGACCGCCCACCCCGTCGTCCCGTTCGAGCTCTTCCGCGACCGCACGTTCACGGTGAGCGTCGTGACGACGTTCTTCGTCTCGGTCGGGATGTTCGGCTCGATCCTCTTCGTCCCGATCATCTATCAGGGAGTGCTCGGGGTGTCCGCGACGAACTCGGGCGCGCTCATCACGCCGATGATGTTCGGTCTCATCGGCGCGAGCATCATGACCGGCCAGCTCATGACGCGCATCAGGTACTACCGCTTCCTCGGCACGGTGGGGATCGCGATCCTGCTGGTGGGACTGTGGCTTCTGTCGCAGGTCTCCGTGACCACGCAGGGGATCGAGATCGTCCGCGACCTCGTGATCGTCGGCCTGGGCGTCGGCGCGACGATGCCGCTCTACATCAACGCGGTGCAGAGCTCGGCCCCGCGACACCTTCTCGGCGTCGTGTCGAGCCAGATCCAGCTGTGGCGCCAGCTCGGCGGCACGATCGGCATCGCGGTGCTGGGCTCGGTCCTCGCGCAGCAGCTTCCGGCCCGCATCGCGGAGCAGGTGCGTTCGCTCGACCTTTCACCGGCCGCGCGTACTGCGCTCGCGCAGGGCGGCGGGAACGCACAGTCGCTCTTCGATCCGGCGCGGCTCGCCGCGATCCCGGCACCCGTGCTGCAGGCGGTCCGCACCGCGCTTGCGGGGACCATCCACGACCTGTTCCTGTACGCGTCCGTGGCCGTCGTCTTCGCGCTCGTGGCATCGGTGTTCCTCGCGGACGTTCCGTTGCGTGGACGTGAGCGTGGGCGCACCGCGACAGAGGCGTCGCCCGCGTTCGGCGACTAGCGGGGTCGGTTCACCTCGCGGCGGCGCGCGACCGCCGCGATCTCGCGATCGCTCTCGCGCTCTTTGATCGTCTGTCGCTTGTCGTAGCGCTTCTTGCCCTTGGCGAGCCCGAGCTCGACCTTCGCCAACCCGCCCTTGAGGTAGAGCCGCAGCGGGACGATCGTGTAGCCCTTCTGCGAGACCTCGCCGGCGAGGAGCCGGATCTCCCCCTTGTGCAGCAGGAGCCGGCGAGGCCGCAAGGGCTCGTGATTCTCGAACGACGCGTGCGTCCAGGGCGCGATGTTGACGCCGCGCAGCCACGCCTGCCCCTTGTCGACGCGCGCGTAGCCCTCACGGAGGTTCACCTTGCCCGCGCGGATCGACTTGATCTCGGTGCCTGTGAGCGCGAGGCCGGCCTCGATCTTCCGGTCGATCGCGTAGTCGTAGAAGGCGCGCCGGTTGTCGGCGACGACCTTGAGCTTCTCTTCTTCCGGCTCCTTCACGGATGCAGTGTCCCGGAAATGCAGAACGGCGGCATCACTGCCGCCGTCCCGCTGGGTCTCGCGAAGACCGCTAGATCGCCATCACCTCAGTTGGATACATATCCGGAAGCCTGAAGTGAGCCCACCTGGGTCTTCGGATTCCCATGGCTATAGCCCACTCCACATCACCTCCTTTCTTTCGTTCGGAACAATCGCACGACTTGGACCAACGGTCAACGCAGGCGTCCACAGTGAAACGAATTGAACAGAACGCGTGACCAGCGACCGAGGAGCGGCACAGCCGCGACGAGGGAAGCTCGGCAGACGCTCCTTCTACTACGTCGTTTCATCGGGCGGTGGTTATGTCTCTCGTGGCAGCTTGGCTCGCCTACCGGTCTGTGGCTGGTACGCGGTCATCATTGACGCTATTGATGAATCGGTTCTGGGAATCAGATGCGGACACGATGGTGCCGCGTGGCCGTCGCGGTTGCCCAACGGGTTTTCTCATTAGCTGACGCGTAGATTGAGCCTGCTAGGGCATGTACGGCATTGGATCGACTGCACGCCCGTTGAGAATTGTCATGAAATGTAGGTGGGGTCCCGTCGTCCAGCCCGTCATGCCGACGTAACCGATCGGGTCACCGGCTTGGACGCGTTGCCCAACCTTGACGATCGGCCATTTCTTATCGTCGAGATGGCCGTAGAGGATTCCGAAGTTCCTCGCGCACGCGATGATCACGACCACGGCCGTGTCTCCAGACGCAATGTATGGCCGACCGACCGTTGTAACTTCTCCGGCGCACGCGGCCCGGAGCGTTGTGAACATCGGAGCTGCGATATCGATGCCGTTGTGGAAGCCTCCCCAACGCGGACCGAAACCGGAGGTGAGCGGACCGCGAATGGGCCAGAGCGGGAGCTTGCTGCCGTTGAACACCGCGAGTCCGGACCTCGCCGCCTGCTGGGCGACCAGGTCCTCGTAAAGCGCCTCGGTCTGCTCGAGCTGCTTGTTGAGCTGGCCGAGCTCGCGCGTCGCGGCGCTCTGCTGCTGCCGCGCGGCGCCGGCGAGGCCGGTCGCGCTCTGGCGCAGGAGCTCCTGCTTGTCGATCGAGCTCTGTGCCTCCGCGACGAGCCCGTCGTACTTGAGCTTGTTCGTCGCGAGCGCGGCGCGCTGCTTCGTGACCTGGTCCTGGAGGCCGAGGATCTCCTTCTCCTTGTCGGAGGCGAGCTCCTGCTTCGCGGCCGTCTCGGTGCGCAGCACGCGGATCTCATTGGCGAGCTGCACGTCCTGCCGGTTCACCAGGACCATCGCCTGGAGGCGCCCGGCAAATTCGGCGAGCGAGCTGCTCGACAGCAGCATCTCGAGCGGGCTGACCAATGCCTGACGGTAGGTGAGCCGCAGATGGCGTCCGTACTGCTGCTCTCGCTGCCCGAGGAGACGCGACTGCGAAGCGGCGTCCGACTTGAGCGCGTCGATGAGCGCCTTCGTCTCGTTCATCTGGAAGGCGACGAGCTGAAGCTGCTCTTCCGCGATGGCGATCTGATAGCCGAGCGCCTCGGCCTCGCTCTGCGCCGCGTTCTGCTGGTCGGCGAGCTCCGAGATGTGCGCGATCGCCTGCCCGGCGGCGGCGTCGTACTGGCCCGCGACCTGGCGGTATCGCTCCGCGTTCTGACGTGAGATCTGCACGGCGCGCTCGAGATCGGCCTTCTGGCGGAGGAGGTCGGCGAGGGGGTCGTCAGCCAACGCGGGCGCGTGCTGACCGATGAGGAACGCCGCCGTCGCGAGCACCACGATGCCCGTCCGCAGGCCGCGCTTCCAGACCCCACCTCCCCGGATCGACCGGGGAGCTCCCATACGGGCGGCATCGTCCCATGCGGGGCCGCGCCGGGTCAAGAGCCTTCTCATCTCGCTCATCTCGCGAGGTGGGTCCGGACGGAGATCGTCGCGCCGCCGGCGCCCACGAGGAGCGCGAAGGCGAACACGAAGGTGATCAGCTCGGCGATGAAATTGGAGCCGAGGGAGACCGGCAGGATGTCGAGGAAGCTCACCAGCGCCGCCGAGATGGCGGGCGCGACCGCCAGGATGGCCGCGAGCGCCACGAACGCGCCGAGCGCGCCGACCAGCATTCCCTCGACGATGAACGGCCAGCGGACGAACCAATCGGTCGCCCCCACGAGCTTCATGATCTCGATCTCGTCCCGCCGCGCGTGGACCGCGATGCGGATCGTGTTGACGATGACGAAGAGCGCGACGAACAGCATCATCGCGAGGATCGCGACGCCGCCGACCGAGAGGACGCGCGTGATCGTCAGCAGCTTGTCGACGACGGACGGGTTGTCGATCACGTCACCGACGACGCCCTTCCCGATCTCGTCGCGAAGGGAAGCACTGATCCGCTTGCTGTCCTGGGCGTTCGCAAGCTTGATCTCGAGCGAATTCTGCAGCGGGTTGCCGCTGACGTCCTCGACGGCGAGGTCGGGGCGCCGCGCGGCGATCTCCTTGAGACGGCGCAGGGCCTCGTCCTTCGTCACGTAGAGCACTGACGAGGTGGCGGGATCCCGCTCGAGCCGCGCTTTGAGCGCGAGGATGTCGGACGGCTTCGCGTTGTCGTCGAGATACACGGCGAGCTCGACCTTCGACTCCAGGATGCCCACCGCGGCCTGCAATCCGCGGTCGCTCACCACGAAGAAGGCGAACAACAGCAGCATCAGCGAGACCGTGAAGGTCGACGCGAGGCTCATCACGGGATTGCGCCAAAAGCCTTCCCATGCGGCCGCCGCGACGTATGAGACACGCATCATGCCGCGTACAGACCTTCACGCTCGTCGCGCACGATCGCGCCCTGATCGAGGTGGATCACCCTGCGGCGGAGCGCGTTCACGATCTCGGCGTTGTGCGTCGCCATGAGCAGCGTCGTGCCGAGCTCGTTGACGCGCACGAACAGCTTGATGATCTCCCAGGATGTCACCGGGTCGAGATTGCCGGTGGGCTCGTCAGCGATGAGGATGCGCGGCCGGCTCACGAGCGCTCGGGCGATCGCGGTGCGCTGCTGCTCGCCGCCCGAAAGCTCGCGCGGGAAGTGCTGGCGCCTCGGTGTGAGACCGACGAGCGCGAGCGCGCGGTCGGTCTCTTCACGCACGACGTCCGGGTGGTGGCCGGTGACGACGAGCGCGAATCCGATGTTCTGTGCGACGGTCTTGGTCTGGAGCAGCTTGAAGTCCTGGAAGACGACGCCCACCTTGCGGCGCAGGTGGGGGACCTGTGAGCGCTTCATCCGCGCGACGTCCTGCCCGTCGACGACGACCCTGCCGCTCGACGGCATCTCCTCGCGAATGAGGAGGCGGTTGAGGGTGGACTTGCCGGCCCCCGAAGAGCCGACCACGAAGACGAACTCGCCGGCATCGATGCGGAGGTCTACGTCACGGAGGGCGAACGTCCCGTTGGGGTAGCGCTTGCTGACGTCGTCCAACGTGATCAAACGTTCCTCCCCACCATGGCCGTTTGCGGCGCTGGGTCGCTGGGAACCGTAACGAGCGAGCGGCGACTCGCGCAACGCCCTGACGGGGGGCCGATTCGTACCAATTCGTCCCCAGGGGCCCAAGAACGTACGCATTGGGGACACCCTTTTGGTCTGGGGCACCGCCCCCGGGGGATGCCCGCCTGGCCCTAGCTCGTGTTGAGTCCCAGCTCGGTCTGTGACGGCGCGCGCGTCGGGGTGAAGGTCGCGATCGACGCGATCTTCGCCTCGCCCGTGGCCATCACCTTCACGCCCTGCGTCGCGCGGCCGAGCAGGCGCACCTGATCGATCGGCGTGCGGATGACGACGCCGGTCGTGGAGATGAGGAGGATCTCCTCGGTCGATTCGTCGACCACCTGCATCGCGGCGACGTCGCCGGTCTTCGGCGAGAGCGAGGCGAGGATGACGCCCTGCCCGCCGCGGTTGTGCGTCGGGAAGTCGTCGACGGCGGTGCGCTTGCCGAATCCGTTCGCCGTGACCGACAGCACCTGCGAGCGCGGACGCAGGATGCCCATGCCGACGACGCTGTCGCCGCGCGCGAGGCGGATGCCTGTGACGCCCTGCGTCTGGCGGCCCATCGGTCGCGCGTCCGACGCCTTGAACGTGATCGCCTTGCCCTTGCGCGTCGCGAGGACGACGCGATCCTTCTCGGACGCCTGTGCCACCCAGGCGAGCTCGTCCTTCGTGCGGAGCGCGATGGCGATGAGGCCGGCGCGCCGCACGTTGCCGTACTCCGACAGCGCGGTCTTCTTCACGAAGCCCTGGCGCGTCGCCATGACGAGGTAGTCGTTCGACTTCTGGTCGCGCATCGCGATGAGTGCCGAGACGCGCTCGCCGGTCTGCATCGCCTCGAGGATGTTCTGGATCGGCGTGCCCTTCGCGGTGCGGCTGGCGTCGGGGAGCTCGTGGACCTTGAGCGCGAACACGCGCCCACGGTCGGTGAAGACGTAGAGGCGGTCGTGGTTGCGCGCGACGAGCAGGTGCTGGACGTCGTCCTCGTCGCGGGTCGCCATGCCGACCACGCCGCGCCCACCGCGATGCTGCGCGCGATAGGTCGACAGCGGCATGCGCTTCACGTAGTTGCGGCTCGACACCGTGATCACGACGTCCTCGTCGGCCACGAGGTCCTCGTCCGTGAGCTCGCGGTTCATGTCGTCGAGGATCTTGGTGCGGCGCTCATCCCCGTACCTCTCGGCGAGCTCGTCGAGGTCGGTCTTGATGAGGAACAGGATCTTCTTCGGGTTCGCGAGGATCGACTCGAGCTCGGCGATCGTCTTGATGACCTCGCGGTACTCGTCCTCGAGCTTCTGCCGCTCGAGACCGGACAGGCGACGCAGCTGCAGCTCGAGGATCGCCTTCACCTGGAGCTCGGACAGGGAGAAGGCGTCCTGCATCTTCTTCGCGAGCAGCGGCTCGGCGCCCTTGTGCGCGCGGATCATCTTGATGATCTCGTCGATGTGGTCGTGCGCGATCTTGAAGCCCTCGAGGATGTGCGCGCGGTCCTTCGCCTTCTTGAGGTCGAACTCGGTGCGGCGCTTGATGACGTCCTTGCGGTAGTCGATGTGGTGCTGGAGGACGTCCTTCAGCGACAGCGTCTTCGGCGTCTGCTCGACGAGCGCGAGCATGTTGAGGTTGAACGCGGACTGCATCGAGGTGTGCTTGAACAGGTTGTTGAGCACGCGCTTGGGGTTGTCGTCGCGCTTGACCTCGATGACGATGCGCATGCCGTCGCGGTCGCTCTCATCCCGGATATCGGAGATGCCGACGAGCCGCTTCGACTGCACGAGCTCCGCGATCTTCTCGATCAGGCTCGCCTTGTTCACCGCGTAGGGCAGCTCGCTGACGATGATCGACGAGCGGCCGCCCTTCATGTCCTCGAAGTGGGCGCGGGCGCGCATGAGGATGCGGCCGCGGCCGTTCGAGTAGGCGCGGCGGATGGCGTCCACGCGCTCGGCCGCGCCGGTCTCGATGTTGCGCTGCTCGTCGAAGCGGAAGATCACGCCGCCGCCCGGGAAGTCGGGACCGAGCATCGTCTCGCAGAGGTCGTCGTTCGTGAGGCTGGGATCGTCGATGAGGCGCTTCGTCGCCTCGGCGACCTCCCGCAGGTTGTGCGGCGGGATGTTCGACGCCATGCCCACGGCGATGCCGACGGAGCCGTTGACGAGCAGGTTCGGCAGGCGCGCGGGCAGCACCGTCGGCTGCTGGTGCCGGTTGTCGTAGTTCGGCATCCAGTCGACGGTCTCTTTCTCGATGTCCGCAAGCAGCTCGTTCGAGATCGCCGCGAGCCGTGCTTCGGTATATCTCATGGCCCCCGGGGGATCGTCGTCGATCGAGTTGTGCACGAACACGCCGGCCGCGAGCGCGAAGTTCTGCGTCACGTCGACCGAGAGGTCGTACACGTCCGCGCGGCCGGCCGGCTCGATGGACTGCACCGCGGCCGACAGGCTCGCGGGGACCGGGAACGCTCCGGTGCGGTGCAGGCGCTCGGGGATCGCCGAGCGTGAGAACGGCATCAGCTTGTCGGCCGGCTTGAGCAGCCGAGCCTCGCGGTAGCTCCCGTCGCGGAGCATGAAGCGGTGATCCGGCGTGCACACGATCCCCTGCCCTGTCGCGAGGGTCACCTTGATGACGGGATCGTTGCGACGCACCAGTCGCGGCGAGCGCACCGGCTTGATGCGGATGTTGCGGTGCGCGTCGATCGTGAAGATCTCGCAGCGCACGCCCTTCGCGATGAGGTCGACGAGCTCCGCGAAGCTCTTGTGCTCGCCGCTGACGAGCTCGACGAGCGTGTCGCCGGAGAAGCAGCCGAAGTTGCCCTGTCCCTGGATGGGCGGGTAGCGCATCGTGAAGTCCTGCGCGAAGCGCGCGAGCGCGTCGTAGATCGACACGTCACCGTGCGGGTGGTACTTCCCCATCACCTCGCCGACGATCGCGGCGGATTTCCGGAACGGCCGGTCGTTGCGCAGCCCCATCTCGAGCATCGCCCAGAGGATCCGCCGCTGCACGGGCTTGAGCCCGTCGCGGACGTCGGGCAGCGCGCGCGCGACGATGACCGTCATCGCGTAGTCGAGGTAGGCCTTGCGCATCTCGTCGCGGAGCTCGACGCCGAGAACCTTCTGGCCGTCCGGCTGTTCGATCATCGGCGTGCCAGCTCCTCTGTCTCGATCGCGCTCCTGATGCGGGCGAAGGCGTCCTCGACGTTCGTGTAGCGCTTCGACAGCTCCGCGCGCTTCTCCTCCGGCATCGGCATGAAGATCGCGTCGGCCTCGGCCAGCAGATCGCCGGTGCGCGCGAGGCGGATCTCACCGTGGGTGGAGATGCCACGGCCGCTCTCGCGGCCGATCTCGCCCGTGACGATCAGCTCGTCGGCGAGCGGCACCGGCGCGCGGAAGGTGACGGTGATGCGCGCGGTGACGCCCCACACGCCGGCCTGGAAGATCGCCCAGCCCATCGTCTCGTCGAGGAGCGCGGTCACGATGCCGCCATGCAGCGTGTCGTCGTAGCCCTGGTGCTCCCGCGTGCCCGTGTAGCGCGCCGTCGCCCGGCCGCGCGTCACCTCGAAGTCGAGCGTGAGACCGGACGCGTTCCTGCGACCGCAGGCGAAGCACCAGTGGTCGAAGTCCACGCCGAGCTCTGAGAGTCGTGCCACTACAGGTCGAGCTCGGCCTTCTTGGCGTTCGCCATGATCCACTTCTTGCGGCCCTCGACCTCGTTGCCCATGAGCTCGTCGAAGACCACGTCCGCCGCCTCGGCGTCGTCGAGGGTGACCAGGCGCAGCGTTCGTGTCGCGGGGTTCAGCGTGGTGTCCCACAGCTGCTCGGCGTTCATCTCGGCGAGACCCTTGTAGCGCGCGATCGCCGGCTCGCGGCCGCCCTTGCCGTCGTCGGAGCCCTCGTCGCTGTTCTTCGCCGACGCCTCGTCCTCCGCGGTCTCGGCGGCCGTTGCCTTCTTGCCGGCCTTCGCCGCGGTCTTGCGATCCTCGCGCTTCGTGCGCGCCTGGGCCTTCAGCTCCTTGACGGCCTTGTCGCGCTCGCTGTCCGAGTGCACCCAGCGCACTTCCTTGCCGAGCTGCAGCCGGTAGAGCGGCGGCTGGCCGATGTAGATGCGGTGCTGCTCGATGAGCGCCTTGAAGTGGCGGTAGAGCAGGGTCAGCAGCAGGGTGCGGATGTGCGAGCCGTCGACGTCAGCGTCGGCCAGGATGATCGTCTTGCCGTAGCGGAGCTTCGAGGCGTCGAAGTAGTCACCGATCCCGGTCCCGAGCGCGGTGATGATCGCCTTGATCTCTTCATTACCGAGCATCCGGTCCGCTCGCGCCTTCTCGACGTTCAGGATCTTGCCGCGCAGCGGGAGGATCGCCTGGAAATGGCGGTCTCGCCCGCTCTTCGCCGAGCCACCGGCGGAGTTGCCCTCGACGAGGATGAGCTCTGCCTTCTCAGGGTCGCGCTCCTGGCAGTCGGCGAGCTTGCCCGGCAGCGAGAAACCGTCGAGCGCGCCCTTGCGCAGCACCAGGTCGCGCGCCTTGCGCGCCGCCTCGCGCGCGCGGAACGCCGTGAGGCACTTCTCGACGATGCGCCGCGCGTCCTGCGGGTTCTCCTCGAGGTACTGCCCGAGGATGTCGTTCATCGCGGTCGCGACCTGGCCCTGCACCTCGGCATTGCCCAGCCGCGTCTTGGTCTGACCTTCGAACTGAGGCTCCTTGATCTTCACCGAGATCACGGCCGTCAGGCCCTCGCGCACGTCCTCGGCGGTGAGGTTGGGATCGGCCTCCTTGAGGGCGCCGATCTTGCGCGCATGCGCGTTCAGGGTGCGGGTGAGGGCTGTACGGAAGCCGGTGAGATGGGCGCCGCCATCGATGGTGTTGATGTTGTTGGCGAACGTGTAGACCTTCTCGACGAAGGTGTCGTTGTACTGGAGCGCGACCTCGACGACCGTGTCGTTCTCGAAGGTCTTCTCCACGTAGATCGGGCGCGGGTGCAGGTTCTGATGTGACTTGTTGAGGTGGCGGACGAACGAGATGACGCCCCCGTCGAAGTAGTAGCTCTCGTCGCGGTCATCGCGCTCGTCCTTCAGCGACAGCCAGAGCGCCTTGTTGAGGTACGCGGTCTCGCGGAGCCAGTTGCTGACGATGTTCGCGTCCCACTCGATGATCGGGAACATCTGCGGGTCGGGCGCGAACGTCGTGATCGTGCCGGTCGGGTTCTTGCGTTCCTTCCACGAGAGCATCGGCGGCTCGTAATGGCCCCTGACGATCACCTTCACGGGGCCCTTCGGCTTGCCCCGCTCGTAGGTCTGCTCGAAGACCTTGCCCTCGCGATGCACCTCGACGTGCAGCTCGGTGGAGAGCGCGTTGACGACCGACACGCCGACGCCGTGCAGGCCACCGGAGACCTTGTAGCCCGCGCCGCCGAACTTGCCGCCGGCGTGGAGGATGGTGTGCACGACCTCGAGCGCCGACTTCCCCGTCTGCGCCTGCTTGTCGGTCGGGATGCCACGGCCGTTGTCCGCGACGGTGATCTCGTTGTTCTTGTGGATGATCACGTCGATGCGGTCGCACGTGCCGTTCATCGCCTCGTCGATCGAGTTGTCGAGGACCTCGCGGATCAGGTGATGCAGGCCCCGGAGGTCGGTCGTCCCGATGTACATGCCGGGGCGGCGGCGAACGGCCTCCAGGCCCTCGAGGACCTGGATGTCCTTCGCGCTATAGGTGCCTGAGCCGTTGCCGTCCTTGGTGTTTGAGCCCTTACCGCCGACCGTCTTGACCGCCATCAGCTCCCCTTACGACGTGGTGCCGGCGCGTAGGAGCAGCTCGTAGAGCCGCTCGAAGTCGTCGGCCGAATAGAACTCGATCGCGATGCGGCCGCCCTTCCGGCCCCGTGTGATGTCGACCTTCGTGCCGAGCGCGGTGCGTAGCGCCGCCGCGGCGTCGCGCAGCTCCGGGTCAGTGCTCCGGGCCCGCCGCCGGTCGTGTGGACCGTGTGTCGGTCTCACCATTTTGCGCGCCAGCGCCTCGGCCTGCCGAACCGAGAGTCCACGCGCGAGGACGTCTCCCAGCGCCGCGATAGCGACCGAAAGTGGTAGCGAGGCGAGCGCCCGCAGATGGCCCTCGCTGATCTTTCCCTCGATCACCGCGTCCTGCAGGAGCTGTGGGGCCTGCAGCGCGCGCAGGGTGTTCGCGATCGCGCTGCGCGACCTTCCGATCCGCTCCGCGAGCTCCTCCTGCGTGAGGTCGTAGGCCTCCATCAGCAGCTTGTAGGCGCGCGCGGTCTCGATCGCGTTGAGGTCCGTGCGCTGGAGGTTCTCCACGAGCGCGAGCTCGAGACGATCGCTCACGTCCTCGCGGATCACCGCGGGGATCGAGGTCTTGCCCGCGACGCGCGAGGCGAGCACGCGCCGGTGGCCGGCGATGAGCTCGTAGCCGCCGTCCTCGCGCCTCGATACCACTATCGGTTGCAGGACGCCGTGGCGCTTGATCGAGTCCGCGAGCCCGTTGATCAGCTCGGGGTCGAAGGTCGTCCTGGGCTGGGCGCGGTTGGGTGAGACGCGCTCGAGCGGGATCTCCGTCGTGGGAGCAACTATTTCCGGTATCGACGCTGTCGCAGACGTGGTCGGTGTCGCGTTCGTCTGTCCGAGGAGGACGTCGAGTCCCCTCCCCAATCCTGTTCGTGCCATCAGTGCAGCGCTGCCTCCATCGCGATCGGTCGGCTCGCCGCCATCCGCATGCTGAGCTCCTGCGCCAGGTCCGCGTAGGCCTGGGCCGCGCGTGAGCTCGGGTCGTAGACGGAGATCGGCTGGCCGTGGCTGGGGGCCTCGGCGAGACGGACCGTCCGCGGGATGCGGACCCGGGTGACCAGCTGCGGGAAGTGGCGGTGGACCTCTTCTATGACCTGCATCGACAGGCGGTTGCGTGCGTCGGCCATGGTGAGCACGATCGCGAGGATCTCGAGCCCCGGGTTGAGGCGCTGCTTGATCGCCTCGACCGTGCGCATGAGCTGGGCGAGGCCCTCGAGCGCGAAGAACTCGCATTGGACCGGAACCAGCACCAGGTCCGCCGCCGCAAGCGCGTTCACCGCCAGCAGCCCGAGCGACGGTGGGCAATCGATCAGCACGACGTCGTAGGGCGACGCCGCGAGCGCCGTCTTGAGCCGGTACTCCCGCGCCATCGCGGGGACCAGCTCGACCTCTGCCCCTGCCATCTCGGGAGAGGACGGCAGGAGGTAGAGGTTGGTGGTAGCGGTCGGCTGGACCGACTCGCTCAGCGGGCGGTCATGGAGCAGCACCCCGTAGGCGGCGTGCTCCTGCTGGCGGGCGAAGCCCAGCCCGCTCGTGGCGTTTCCCTGCGGATCGAGATCGATGAGCAGGACACGCTGACCCTTCTGCGCGAGGGCTGCGCCGAGGCTGATGGCGGTCGTCGTCTTCCCCACCCCGCCCTTCTGATTGGCGATGGAAATCGTCTTCACGGGTGTCGTGCCTCACGTGCGACATCACGTGAGTTCGGGTTCAACGGGCCTCTCAGAAGGCGCCTTGCCTCACGTGCGACATTCCGATCGTGAGCGGCGCGGAACGCTATCGTGAGCCTGGTGTGGAGGCTGAAAAAGTGCTGTTCCGTACGTCGAATTCTATCCCAGAATGCTTCAAATCGCTACAGAGAACTGCTGCAATAGACTGCTCAGGCTGCAGTAGATGATCCTCGCAGCGCTTTTGGGATACCTTCTCGGAAGCATTCCTACAGCCGTCCTGATGTCCCGCGTGATCGGCGCCCCTGACCCGCGAGAGGTCGGTACGGGCAACGCCGGCGCGACCAATCTGGCACTCCACGCGGGCGTCGGAGCGGGCCTGGTGGTGTTCCTCATCGACCTCGCGAAGGGTCTCGTGGCGGTCACGGCGGGAGCCGGCTGGGACGGTCCCGCGGCTGCTACCAGTGCTGGTATCGGCGCGGTCGTGGGCCAGATCGCGCCGGTCTTCACGGGGTTTCGGGGCGGGAAAGGTGTCGCGACGACGCTCGGGGGCTACATCGGGATCGCGCCGCTGGTGGCCGCCGCGGCGATCGGACTGTGGGCGGTGAACGCGTTCGTGGTGGTCCGCCGATTCATCATCGCGACGGTCGTGACGATGGTGACGCTGGCCGTGGTCCTCGCCGTCATGCAGCCACCGGCGTGGCTCCGGGTCTACGCGGCGGCGACGGCGATCGTCACGATCTGGGCCCATCGCCGTGATCTACGGGCCTGGAGAGCCGGTCAGATGCCCACCGTCGGCCAGGCACTCAGGGATAATCCACTCAAGAACAGATGAGCAGCTCACCGCACTGGAGTCCGACCACCAAGCGCGTCGTCGTCGTGGCCTTCGCGCTCTTCTTTCTCTTTGTCCTGACGCACGCCGGCGAGATCGTGAAGCCCTTCGTGTGGGCCGCGATCCTCTCCTTCGTGTTGATCCCGCTGGTCGGCCTGCTCGAGAAGCGATTGCGGATGCACCGGGATCTGGCGGCGACGATCGTCTTCGTCGCGCTCCTAGCTACTATTTTTGGTGGCGGTCGTCTCCTGCTCCCGCTCGCCGCCGCGCAGGCGGCCGATCTGCAGTCATCGCTGCCGACCCTGGTCGCCAACGCGCAGCTCGTCGTCTCGGACGCGCTCGCGAACGTCGGCATCTCGGAAGCGGACGATCTGATCTTCCAGCGTGCGCAGGACCTCACCGGCGGGCTGACGCGCATGGCGGTGCCCCTCGCGCTCGGTCTGCTCGAGTTCCTGCTGCAGCTTCTGGTGTTCCTCATCGCGACGTTCTTCCTGCTGCGCGATGGACCGCGGCTCGCGGCCTGGGTGCGCGGGCTGGTCCCGCATCGCTATCGCCACGAGATCCTCCCGCTGTTCAGCGACGTGAATGCGCTGCTCATCCGCTACGTGCGCGGCCAGCTCGCGCTCATCGCGATCATGTGGACCGTCACGACGATCGGCCTCACGGTCCTGGGCGTCCCCTACAGCCTGCTGCTCGGCTTCATGACCGGCGTGCTCGAGATCATCCCGATCGTCGGTCCGATCACGGCCGGCGCGGTGGCCTCGCTCGTCGCGCTCGGCCATCCGAACCCGTTCGGCTGGTCGCAGATCGCGTACGTGGGCGTCGTCGTGATCATGTACACGGTGCTTCGCCACAGCGAGGACTACTTCGTGATCCCGCTCGTCATCGGACGGATCGTCCGGCTGCATCCGGCGATCGTGATCTTCTCGCTGCTGTCGGGTGGCGCGATCTTCGGCCTTCTCGGGATCCTGCTCGCGGTGCCGTTCGCGGCCACGCTGCGCCTCGTGATCATCTACGTCGTCGCGAAGCTGCGCGACGAGGACCCGTTCCCCGCGTTGGAGCAGGAGATGGCCGCGGTCGAAGAGCCCGTTCACGAGCCACGTCGTGCGATCGGTCACGAGAGCGCGCACCCCTAGTCCGCGGGGCACGACGTGATCGCGGCGCGGGCGGGCGCCGCAGGACGACGCAAGGGAGGATCCGTGCGGATCGCGCTCGCGATCGTGCTGCCGCTGCTGGCGGCCCTGCTGCAGGGCACGCTGGCTCCATTCATCGCGATCGGCCCCGCGCGCCCGAACCTCCCGCTGCTCCTCGCGGGCTCCTGGTCGGTGGCCGCGGGCGCGTCGGAGGCGGTCTGGTGGGCGTTCATCGGCGGCCTCGGCGCCGATCTGCTGTCGGGCGGCCCGCTCGGCGCGTTCGCTGCGGCGGGGCTCGCGCCGGTCGCCGCCATCGGGCTGGGGGAGCGGTCGAGCGCGCGCAGCACGCCGGTGCTCGCCGCGGTCGGCCTGATCGGCGTCGCCACGCTCGCGGCGTCGCTCGCGTACGTCGCGCTCCTCGCGCTCGTCGGCCAGCCGCTGCCGCCGCTCCCCGCGCTGCTGCTCGATAGCGTCGCCGGCGCCGTCTACACCGCGGCGCTGGCGGTGATCGCGTACCCGCTCGCTCGCGCGCTGCGCGGCGCGACCGAGCAGGAGAGCCCGTTCTGATGCTGTCGTCCCGCGTGCCACCGACGACCCACCCGCGGCGCTACGCGACGGCGGCGCTGGCGATCGTCGTCCTGATGGTCATGCTGAGCGTGCGCCTCTACGACCTGCAGATCGTGCATGGCGACGAGTACCGCCTGCTTTCGGAGCAGAACCGCATCCTGCGACTGCCCGTCGCCGCGGAGCGGGGGATCATCGTCGACCGCAACGGCGTCGTCCTCACGCGCAACCTCCCCGGCTTCTCGGTCAGCGTGATCCCGATCGATCTGCCCGTCGCGACGCAGGTGGCGCTGGCCGAACGTCTCGGTGCGCTGCTCGGACGGGAGGGGAAGGACGTGTTGAGCGCGATCCAGCTGCAGCGCACGCAGAACCCATATGAGCCGGTGCGCCTCTCGCTGAAGCCCGTTCCGCGCGAGGTCGCGCTCGCGCTCGTCGAGCGCGCCGACGCCTATCCCGGCGTGCGGGTCGACGCGGACGCGATCCGCAGCTACGTCGACGGCCCGCTGTACTCGCCGATCCTCGGCTACGTCGGCTCGATCACGCCGGAGGAGCTCGACGCGCGCCGCGAAGCGGGCTACCTGCCGGATGACGCGATCGGGCGCACCGGGGTGGAGCGCGTGTACGAACGCTTCCTGCGCGGCACCTACGGCTGGCGCGAGATCGAGCGCGACGCGGCGCAGCGCGAGATCCAGACGCTCGCGCACGTCCCGCCGAAGCCGGGCGGCAACCTCGTGCTCACGCTCGATGACCGGCTGCAGCGCATCCTGCAGAAGGAGCTCGACCAGGGCATCGCCAAGGACACCTTCTCCCAGGCCGTCGCCATCGCGATGAACCCGCAGAACGGCGAGGTCCTCGCGATGGTCTCGACGCCCGCGTACGACAACAACATCTTCGTGACCGGCGCGACGAGCGCGCAGCTGCGCCAGATCTACACCGACACGCGCCACCCGCTCGTCAACAAGGCGATCGGCGAGATCTATCCACCGGGCTCTACGTTCAAGATGGTCACGGGGCTATCCGCGCTCAGCGAGGGCACCGCGACGCGCAACACCGTCGTCAACGTCACCGCGACGTCCTTCACGATCGCGGGGACGCCGTTCTTCGACTGGACCGCGCACGGCTCGCTCGATTTCGTGAACGGCTTCGCGCACTCCAGCGACATCTACTTCTACTCGCTGGCGGCCGGCAGTCCGATGAGCAACAACCCCGGGGTGGGGCCGGAGGCGATCGCGAAGTACGGGCGCATGCTCGGCTTCGGCGCGCCGACCGGCATCGATCTCCCGGGCGAGGCGTCGGGGATCATGCCCGACCCCGCGTGGAAGCAGGCCACCTTCGACGAGCCCTGGACCATCGGCAACACCTACCAGGAGGCGATCGGCCAGGGCTTCGTCGCGGTCACGCCACTCCAGCTCCTCAACGCGTATGCGGCGGTCGCGAACGGTGGCACCCTCTACGCACCGCACGTGCTGAAGCAGGTCAACGACCTCGGCGGCAACGCGACCTACGTGCCGAAGGCGGAGATCACGCGCAAGCTGGCGATCCCGTCGGAGCAGCTCCGCCTGCTCCGCGAAGCGGCGCGCCGCGTGGTGACCATCGGGCACGCCTCGATGCCGAACGCGAAGCTTCCGATCGCGGGCAAGACCGGGACCGCCGAATTCGGCGCGTCCTCAGGCAAGGACAGCGCCGGCCGCAACCTGCTCGGCTTCCACAACTGGTTCGTATCGTTCGTGCCGAAGGCCGACAACACCGATCCCACCGCGGAGATCGCGATGGTCATCTTCACGTTCGACTCGAGCAAGACGCTCTGCGAGCTGTGCCTCAACCCCGCGGTCGCCATGACCCAGCGGGTCTACGAGGCATACCTCGCGACGCCGGTCAAGCCATGACGTCGCGGTCCATCGCGCTGCCCCGCTCCGCGACGAGGCGCGAGCGCCCATCGGCCCGCCAGCTGCGGCAGCTCGATCCGCTGCTGCTCGCGTCCTCGCTGCTGCTCATCTGCTACGGGCTCGTGATGACGTACTCGGTCACCGCCGAGGACCGCTCGTTCAGCGGAGACCCGTCCGAGTTCGTCGTGCGCGGTGCGGTCTTCGCGGCCCTGGGCATCGTGCTGATGCTCGCCGTGGCCTTCGTCGACTACTCGTGGCTCGGGACGTTCGCACCCGTGCTGTACCTGGTCACCCTCGCGGCGCTCGCGGTCGTGCTCTTCATCGGCGTCTCGGTGCTCGGCGGTCAGCGCTGGATCCCGCTCGCAGGGCAAAAGATCCAGGTGAGCGAATTGGCGAAGGTACTGATGGTCATCGTGCTGGCGAAGTGGTGGGCGGATCGCCATGACCGGGCGCGCTCGATCACGACGCTCGGCGGCGCGCTGCTGCTCATCGTGCCGCCGGCGCTGCTCGTCTATCGCCAGCCCGACCTCGGCACCAGCCTCGTGTTCATCGCGATCTTCTTCGGCATCGCTTTCTTGGCTGGCGCCCGATTGTGGCAGCTCACCGCGCTGATCGCGGGCGCGGGTGCGGCGTTCCCGCTGGTGTGGTCGTTGCTCAAGGACTACCAGCGCGCGCGGCTCGTCGCGTTCCTCGATCCGTACGCGGATCCGCAGGGTGCGGGCTGGAACATCATCCAGTCCCTCATCGCCGTGGGCTCCGGCGAGGCGACGGGCAAGGGGCTCACCGCGGGCACGCAATCGCCGCTCGGCTACCTGCCGATCGCGGAGTCGGACTTCGTGTTCGCCGGTCTCGCCGAGGATCTCGGCTACGTCGGCGCGGTGATCCTCTTCGCGCTGTACGTCGTCCTGCTGCTCGCGGCGCTGCGGCTCGCGCTGCGCGCGCGCGACCCCTTCGGCTCGCTGCTCGCGGCCGGCGTGGTCTCGATGATCGCGTTCCAGGTCGTCGTGAACGTCGGCATGGCGATCTCGCTCATGCCGGTCACCGGCATCCCGCTGCCGTTCATCTCTCACGGCGGGTCGTCGCTGCTGTCGATCTGCTTCGCGCTCGGTGTGCTGCAGAGCGTCGCGATGCGCCGCGAAGCGGGAGCTGCCCCGAGGCTCTGACCTCGCGGCCGCCTATACTTCGACCTTCAACGGCTGCGAACGGGAGCAGTACGCCGCGCGTGCACGCAGAGAGCCAGCGGACGGTGCGAGCTGGTGTGGACGACGACGGAATCTCGCCCGGGAGCCGCGAGCGTGAGGCACGAGCCAGCGTTCGCCGGGGTCACGTCCCGTTACCACCCGTGCTCGAGCGGAGAGAGCGCATGGGGCTGTGGCGCAGTGGGAGCGCATCACACTGGCAGTGTGGGGGTCGCGGGTTCGAATCCCGCCAGCTCCACAAAACCGAGGAGCCTGCGAGAGGGAGCTTGCTCACTCTCGCGGGCGACGACGGGTTTGTACGAATGTACCGGCCCCGAAGCCGGCGTTCTCTCAAGTGGGGTGGTACCGCGGAAGTGACCCTTTCGTCCCTGACCTGATCTTCATTCAGGGACGAAGGGTCATTCGTGTTTCCGGAGGTGAGCGGCATGGCGATCGAGCGACGGGCCGAGAGCGAGCGTGCACCACGGTATGAGCCTGCCCTCATCGAGAAGAAGTGGCAGGACCGCTGGGCGGCCGACGGCCTGTACGAGACGCCCGACGATTCCGAGCGGCCGAACTACTACTTCGTGACGATGTTCCCGTACCCCTCCGGCGACATGCACATCGGTCACTGGTACGCGATGGCGCCCTCGGATTGCCAGGCCCGCTTCACGCGCATGCGCGGGCACAACGTGCTGTTCCCGATGGGCTTCGACGCCTTCGGCATCAATGCGGAGAACGCCGCGATCGACCGCGGGATCCATCCCGCCGAGTGGACCGAGAAGAACATGGCCCACTGGCGCGAGCAGTTCCGCTCTCTGGGCGCGTCGATCGACTGGCGGCGCGAGGTCGTCACGTGCTACCCCGAGTACTACCGCTGGAACCAGTGGATGTTCCTGAAATTCCTGGAGCGCGGCCTCGCGTATCGCGCCGAGGCGCCCGTCAACTGGTGCCCGCGCGACGAGACCGTGCTGGCGAACGAGCAGGTCATCAACGGCCGCTGCGAGCGCTGCGACACGATCGTCGTGAAGAAGGACCTGACGCAGTGGTTCTACAAGATCACCGCCTACGCGGACGAGCTGCTGAAGTTCGACGGGCTCGACTGGCCGGAGCGCGTGCGCGTCATGCAGCAGAACTGGATCGGTCGCTCCGAGGGCGCCGAGCTCGAGTTCACCGTCGAGGGGCACCCCGGCGCGGCGATCCGCTTCTTCACGACCCGGCCGGACACGATCTTCGGCGCGACGTTCATGGTGCTGGCGCCGGAGCATCCGCTGGTGCCGCTGATCACCGCACGGGAGAAGAGGGCGGCCGTCGAGGCCTACGCGGCGACGGCGCGGAACGAGTCGGAGATCGATCGCACGAGCGCGGAGCGCCCGAAGACCGGCGTGGACACCGGCGCGTTCGCGATCAACGTGTTCACCGGCGAGCGTGTCCCGATCTGGATCGCCGACTACGTGCTCGCGTCCTACGGGACCGGCGCGATCATGGCCGTGCCCGCGCACGACGAGCGCGACTTCGCGTTCGCCACGCGCTATGGCCTCGAGATCCGCGAGGTCGTCTCACCGGACGGCAGCGAGCATGCCGCGCTCCAGGAGGCGTACACCGGCCCCGGGCGCCTCGTGCGCAGCGGCGCGTTCACCGGGCTGGCGAACGACGAGGCGAAGCGGAAGATCGCCGCCGACGCGAAGGCGCGCGGGATCGGGAACGCCGCGGTGACGTACCGCCTGCGCGACTGGCTCATCAGCCGTCAGCGCTACTGGGGCACGCCGATCCCGATCATCTACTGTCCGACCTGCGGCACGGTCCCGGTGCCCGAGAAGGATCTGCCCGTCGTCCTGCCGCGCGACGTCCAGTTCACCGGCCGTGGCGGCTCGCCGCTCGCGAGCGTCGCCGCGTTCGTGAACACGACGTGTCCGAAGTGCGGTGGCGCCGCCAAGCGCGACACCGACACGATGGATACCTTCGTGGACTCCTCGTGGTACGTGTACCGCTACCCCGATCCGAAGTTCGACCGCTTCTTCATGAACGTCGGCGTCGCGAAGAAGTGGCTGCCGGTCCGCCGCTACACGGGCGGCATCGAGCACGCCATCCTCCACCTGCTGTACGCGCGCTTCGTCTGCAAGGCGCTGCGCGACCTTGGCCACGTGTGGTTCGACGAGCCGTTCCTGCACCTGCGCAACCAGGGGACGATCGTCTTCAAGAGCCGCAAGATGTCGAAGTCGCGCGGCAACGTCGTCGCGCCAGACGAATACATCGCGCGGTACGGCGCGGACACGCTGCGCCTGTTCATCATGTTCATGGGCCCGTGGACGATGGGCAACGACTGGGACGCGTCGGGCATCGAGGGCACCTTCCGATTCCTGCACCGTGTCTGGGGCCTGGCGCTGACGGAGCGCGCGAGCGGCGGCGAGCGCACGCCCGACCTGGATCGCGCGACGCAGCGGACCATCAAGAAGGTCACGGAGGACCTCGAGGCGTACCACTTCAACACCGCGATCGCGGCGATGATGGAGCTGTCGACGGCCATCTTCCACGCGAGCGGGCCGAGCCGCGACGACGCGACGGACGCGCTCGTGCTGCTGCTCGCGCCGTTCGCGCCGCACATCAGCGAAGAGCTGTGGCAGCGCCGGGGCGGCACGGGCTCCGTGCACCGGCAGGAGTGGCCGCGCTACAACGACGCTCTGACGCGCGAACGTGAGGTGACGCTCGTCGTGCAGGTGGACGGCAGGCTCCGCGACCGCCTGACCGCGCCCGCCGGCCTGACCGAGCAGCAGAGCCGGGAGCTCGCGCTGGCGAGCGAGCGCGTCCGCTCACTGCTGATGGAGCGCTCGGTCGTCAAGGTCATCGTCGTCCCCGACCGGCTCGTCAGCATCGTCACGGCGAAGCGTTGAGCGCGCCCGAGGTCCGCCTCGCGGTGCTCTGCGATCACGCGCTCGTCGGGCAGGACGGGAAGGTCAGCCTGATGGGCATCTTCCGCAACATCAGCGTCAGCTCGCTCCCCGCGCAGCACCCGCGCATGTTCCTGGTCGCCATCCTCAACATGGAGATGGGGGCGCATGCGGTCATCGTGCGCATGCGCAACCCCGACGGGACGCCGAGCATGCCGAATCCGCCCGAGATCTCCGTGCACGCGGTCGCCGGCCAGGACGTGAACGTGATCGTCGAGCTCAACAACATGACCTTCAACGTCTCCGGTGAGCATCGCTTCGACCTCGAGGTCGACGGGGAGATGGTCGGCAGCGTGCCGGTCGCGATCGTCCAGATGAGCGCCACGCAACAGGGCCGCCGAGCGAATTGATGACGCCTGTCGTCCGTTTGGACGACAGGGAACGAGCGCTTTGTGCGATGGCGCCGACACGCGCGCGACGCGCAGGCTCGCGGGGTGCGCCGTCTCGCCCTGATCGCGGTCCCGCTGCTCGCCGTGCTGGGCGTGGCCACAGGCGCGCTCGCGCGTGGCCGGACGCCGCCGCCGGTGATCGAGGTCGCGACGAGCGCTCCGGCCACCGCGACGCCTGCGCCGACCATCCAGGTGGACGTCGTCGGCGCGATCGCGCATCCCGGCGTCGTCCGCCTTCCGCTTGGCTCGCGCGTGCTGGACGCGCTGCTCGCGGCCGGGGGGATGACCGGTGACGCCGATCTCTTCGCGCTGAACAAGGCCGCGCCGCTCCGTGACGGCTCCCGGATCTACGTGCCAAAGCGGGGCGAGACGCCACCGGCCGGCAGCGCGGGCAGCGAGTCGGAGCTCAAGATCGACCTCAACGAGGCGATCGCCGCTCAGCTTGACGGCCTGCCCGGGCTCGGCCCCGCGACCGCCGCGCGGATCGTCCGCTCGCGCGAGCAGCGGCGCTTCTCGTCGGTGAACGAGCTGCAGACGCGCGGCCTCGTCACGCCAAAGGTCCTCGCGGACATCCGAGACCAGCTGATCGTCAGATGAGCGGCGGCGCGATGACACGCGTGCTCGCGTTCCCGATGTTGCCGGCCGCGCTGGCGTCGGTCGCGCTCGCCGCGGCCGCCGCGCGCGCGCCGCTGCTCGCGGCGCTCGTCGCGCTCGCGACCTGCGTCATCGCCGCGTCGCTGTGCGTTGCCAGCCAGGATCGGCGGCGGCGCCTGACCTGGGGCGCGCTGGCGGCGTGTGCCCTGGCGCTCGCCGTGCGGCTCGGCTTCGGCGACGCGTGGGTCCCGCATCCCGCGGGCGATCCGCTGGCGCCGGTCCGGGACGCGCTCGCGTTCCCGCTGCGGCGCCTGGTGCCCGACCCCGAGAGCGCGATCCTGCTCGGGATCGTCCTCGGCGAGCGCCAGTCGATACCCGCGACGCTGAATGCGGCGTTCGCGCGAAGCGGCACCACGCATCTGCTCGCGATCTCCGGCTTCAACATGACACTCGTCGGCGCCGCGGTGGGCCTCGCCGCGCGCGGCCATCTCCGCGCCTCGCTCGTCGCGCTGCTCACGGTGCTCGCGGTCGCGCTGTACAGCGTGCTCGTCGGCCTCTCGGGCAGCGTCCTGCGCGCCGCGCTCATGGCCGGCGTCGCGGCGCTCGCCGTCGCGCTCGGCAGGCCGTCGGCCGGCGCCAACGCGCTCTGCGCGTCGATCGCCGCGATCCTGATCGCGGACCCCGCGATGGTCGGCGACGTCGGCTTCGCCTTGAGCGCCGCGGCGACCGCCGGGCTGCTCGGGCTCCAGCGTCCGATCGCGGATCGCTGCGCGCGGCTCCCGACTGCCATCGCCGAGGGTCTGGCGACGACGCTCGCGGCGACCTTGCCGACGCTGCCGCTCGTGCTCGCGGTCTTCGGCCGCGTGTCGCTCATCGCGCCGCTGGCCAACCTCGTGGCGGTCCCGCTCTTCCCCGCGCTGATGGTGAGCGGGATCGCCGCGAGCGCGCTCGGCGCGATCTCGCTCGACGCCGGTCGCCCCTTCGCCGCGATCGCGTACAGCTTCGCCTTCGCGCTGCGCACCGTGGTCGAGCTGTGCGCGGGTCTGCCCGGGGCGGCGGTCGAGCTGCCCGCCGGCCCCGGCTCCGGCCTCGCCGCCGCCGCGCTGGTGGCGGGCGGCCTCTACGGCGCCTCACGCGTGCGACCCGCGGGGCCGCGGATGCGCATCCCGCGACCGCAATGGCGCCGGCTCGCGATCGCCGCGCTCCTCATCGTCGCGACGGCCGTGATCCTCGCGCTGCCGCATCCGGCGATCCGCGTCCGGGCGCTCGACATCGGTCAGGGCGACGCGTTCCTCATCGAGAGCCAGGGAAACCTCGTGCTCATCGACGGCGGTCCCGATCCCGCGCGCCTGCTCGAGGAGCTCGGCACGGCGCTGCCTCCGTGGTCGCGCCGCATCGACGTCGTCGCGCTCACGCACGCGCACGTCGATCACGGCGCGGGTCTCCTGGCGCTGTTCGAACGCTACGAGATCGGCCTCGCGGTCGAGCCCGCCGGCATCAACGATGTGCCGCTGACGACGCTCTGGCACGACGCCGCGGACCGCGCGCAGGTGCCGCGTCGCGCGCTGCAGGCCGGGATGCGCGTCCGGCTCGGCGATGCGGAGCTCCGCGCGCTGTCCCCGCTCGACGATCCGAAGGTCGACGTGCCGTCCCTGGTGCTTCGCTACGAGCTCGGCGGCTTCTCGATGCTGTTCATGGGCGACGCGACCGAACAGGCGCAGGCCGACCTGCTGCTGGCACCCGCGACGCTCGCGGCGCGTGTCTACGTGCCGCCGCACCACGGCGCGGCCACACCACACGCGAAGCCGCTGGTGAATGCGGTGCGACCCGAGGCCGCGGTACTCTCGGTCGGCGCGAACAACCGCTACGGGCACCCCACACCGGAGACGCTCAGCGCGCTCGGTGACCTGCCGACGTATCGGACGGATCGCGACGGAACCGTGGAGATCGACGCAGATGGCGCGCGTTTCACCGTCCGCACCCGCGCGAACGGTCTTCCTCCTCCTCGCGCTCGACCCGTTCCGCTCCCGGCTGCGGCTCGCTGAGCTCGTGACCGCGCTCCTCACCGACGGCGCGACCGCTCCCGATGCGAGCGATCTCGCGCACCGGAAGAGTCCCGACCTCGGTCAGCCGATCGGCGTCACGCGGCACGACGCGAGCTCGGACGCGGTGAGCGACATCGCGATGTCCGGCCGGGCGCAGGGCCTGTTCGCGGCGACCGACGAGCGGCGCGTCGTGATCGTCGAGCACGCAGACGCGCTCAAAGACCATTCGTTCATCGCGGAGTTCCCGGCCGACGCATGGCTGGTGCTCGTCACCTCGAGCCCGGCCGCGACCCGACGTCGCGCGCCGGCCCGCGCGCCGAGGAAGAGCACGGCCGAGGCCGGCCCGCTCGACCTGACGGCGAGCGTGACCGCGGCGGGCGGTCAGGTCGAGCGGATCGACCGCCTCGAGAGCGGCGCCGCATCGGCCTGGGTCACCACGCGCGCGCGGCTGATGGGGCTCGAGCTCACGCCGGGAGCGGTCTCGGAGCTGGCGGCGGCGGCGATCGAGAGCGACCGCGTCGATGCCGATCGCGTCGAGCGGGAGCTCGCGAAGCTCGGCGCGTACGCGGGCGGCAAGCGGATCGAGGCGGACGACGTCAAAGCGCTGGTCGCGGGCGCGATCGAGAGCGACGTCTTCAAGCTGACCGACGCGGTGGTGCGGAAGGACTCGCGCGAGGCGGTCCGCCTGCTGCACGGCCTGCTCGAAGGGGGCCAGGTGCCGCAGCAGATCCTCGCGCTGCTGCTCTGGCAATTCCGGGTGCTGCTCTTCGCCTCGGCGATGCGGTCCAACGACGACGCCAATCGCGCGGCGAAGGCCATCCGCTCCTCGCCCGGTGCGATCCTCCGCTGGCAGGCGAAGGCGCGCCTGCTCCGGCGCTCCGACGTGACCCGCGCCTACGAGGCGCTGTACGCGACCGACCTCGCGATCAAGCAGGGCCGCACGGACGAGGACACGGCGCTGCTGCTCTGCGTGCTCGACCTGTGCGGTGTGGCGAACGCGGATCCGCGCGAGCTCGTGGTGGGGGAGCCGCCCCGGCGCTAGCGGGCGGGCGCGCCCTTGTCGCTCTGGACGGGCTTCGGCTCCTGCGTCTTGCGGTAGTCGGCCAGGAACTTCTCGAGCCCCGCGTCGGTCAGCGGGTGCTTCATCATCGACTCGAGCACCTTGAACGGCATCGTGCCGATGTCCGCGCCGGCGAGGGCCGAGTCCTGCACGTGGATTGGATTGCGCAGGCTGGCGGACAGCACCTTCGTCTTGATGGATTGCTGGCGGTACGCGGCGACGACGCTCTTGATCAGCTCGATCCCGGGCTCGTTGATGTCGTCGAGCCGGCCGATGAACGGGCTCACGATGTACGCGCCGATCGCCGCCGCGAGCAGCGCCTGATTCACGCTGAAGCACAGCGTGACGTTGATGCGGACACCCTCGCCCGCCAGGACCTTGCCGGCGCCGAGCCCGTCGGGCGTCATCGGCACCTTCACGATGACGTTCTCGTGCCACGCCGCGATGCGGCGGCCCTCGGTGATGATGTCGTCCTTCTTCGTGCTGACGACCTCCGCGGAGACGTTGCCGACGATCGCGCAGATCTTCTTGACCTGGGTCTCGTGGTCCTGGCCGGCCCTCGCGATGAGCGTCGGGTTCGTCGTGACGCCGGTGACGACGCCCCAGTCGACGACCCCCGTGCGGACCTCTTCGACGTCCGCGGTGTCGAGGAACAGCTGCATCAGCGCGCCTCCTGCATGACCGCGGGCGTCACGACCGCGCGACCGTTCGCGCGCGCGTGCTCGAGCACGGCGTGGATGAACGACGTGAACAACGGATGCGGGCGATTCGGCCGTGAGCGGAACTCGGGGTGGTACTGCGTGCCGAGGTAGAACGGGTGATCCGGGATCTCCACGATCTCGACCAGGCGGCCGTCCGGGGAGAGGCCCGAGAAGGTCATGCCTCGGCTCGACAGCAGCTCGCGGTACGCGTTGTTGAACTCGAAGCGATGGCGGTGCCGCTCGAGCACGATCGGCTGCCCGTACGCGCGATGCGCGAGTGTGCCCTCCGTGGGGACGCAGGGGTATGAGCCGAGACGCATCGTGCCGCCCTTCTCCCCGACGTCGCGCTGCTCGGGCAGGAGGTCGATCACCGGGTGCGGCGTGAACGCGTCGAACTCCGTCGAGTTCGCGTCGTCGGTGCCGAGCGCCGTCCGGGCGAGCTCGATGACCATGCACTGCATGCCCATGCACAGGCCCAGCGTGGGCACCGCGCGCTCGCGGCCGAAGCGGGCCGCCTTCACCTTGCCCTCGATGCCGCGGTAGCCGAAGCCACCCGGGACCACGATGCCGTCGAGTCCCATGAGCGGCTCGACGTCACCGTCGCGCTCGAGCTTCTCGCTGTCGATCCAGCGCAGCCTCGCGTCGCAGCCCGCGGCCCACGCCGCGTGGCGCACCGACTCCGCGACGGAGAGATACGCGTCGTGGAGCTCGATGTACTTGCCGACCATGCCGATCTCGAGCGGGATCTTCGCGCTGCGGATGCGCTCCTCGAGCTCGCGCCAGGCGCGGAGATCCGGCTCCGGCGTGGCGAGCCCGAGCTCCTCGGTGACGATGCGGCCCAGCCCGCTCTCCTCGAGCATGAGCGGGACGCCGTAGATCGACCAGGCGTCGGGCTCCGAGATGACGTTGTCGATCTTCACGTCGCAGAAGAGCGCGATCTTCTCGCGCAGCTCCTCGTTGAGCGCCTCGTCGGCGCGCGCGATCACGACGTCGGGCTGGATGCCGATGGAGCGCAGCTCCTTGACGGAGTGCTGCGTCGGCTTGGTCTTCAGCTCGCCACCGACCGTGCGAGGGAGCAGCGTGAGGTGGAGATAGAGCACGTTCTGCCGGCCCACGTCGTTGCGGAACTGGCGGATCGCCTCGATGTACGGCAGGGATTCGATGTCGCCGACGGTGCCGCCCACCTCGACCACGACGACGTCGGCCTGCGCCTCGCGCGCGACGCGGTGGATGCGCGACTTGATCTCGTTCGTGATGTGCGGGATGACCTGGACCGTCGCGCCGAGGTAATCGCCGCGCCGCTCCTTGGCGATCACCGCGCTGTAGATCTGGCCCGTGGTCAGGTTCGACGCGCGCGTGACGTTGCGATCGATGAAGCGCTCGTAGTGGCCGAGATCGAGGTCCGCCTCGGCGCCGTCCTCGGTGACGAAGACCTCACCGTGCTGGTACGGCGACATGGTGCCGGGATCGACGTTGAGGTACGGGTCCATCTTGAGCGATGCGACGGAGAGGCCGCGGGCGGCGAGGATGCTGCCCAGGGATGCGGCGGTGATGCCCTTGCCGAGCGAGGAGGTGACCCCTCCGGTGACGAAGACGAATTTCGGCACGCTCGACCTCCGGGGTTTTTCCAATTCTACCTCGGACGGCGTTGCACGTCACAACGGCAGCGAATGCAGCACCACCAGTCGCGGCCGCTCGGAGCGCCCGCTCGGCGGCCCGGATGGCACGGGCACCGGCTCCTCGACGTGGCAATCGGCGGCGCGGCCGTCGAACCGCAGCGCGCGGAAGCGTCCGTCCTGGAGCTCGCCGGGCTCGCCGCTGTGCTCGACGATCGCGACCAGACGCGGCCGCAGCCAGCGCACGCCCTCCCTCACCGATACCGGCCCTGAGAAGGGCGAGGCATCGCCGGCGAACGAGCGCGTCGACCGGTCGAGCCATTCAGAAAGATACGGGGGCACCGCCGCCTCGCCGGCGTAGACGAGCGCGCCGGCTGCCGTCATGTAGCCGCACAGCGCGGCGCGCGCGCCGTGGGTCTCATCGATGAGCAGCGCGCCGAGCACCACGTCGACGCGCGGCGTGACGAAGCACTTGAGCCAATCGGACGTGCGCGATCCGGGCAGGTAGCGGCTCTCGCGCCGCTTCGCCACGATGCCCTCCAGCCCGTACTCCGCGACGACGTCGAGGAACGGCTCGCCATCGGTGTCGAGGTGCTCCGGCACGAGCACGTGGCGTCCCGCGTACGGCCCGCGCGCGAGCTTCGCGCGGCGGTCCATGAGGGATCGGGCCATGAGGGAGCGATGGTCCTCGTACAGCAGGTCGAACGCCACGAAATACGGACCGCGACCGCGGCGGAGCGCCTTCGGGCCGACGCGGGCGGCGAGCAGGTCGTAGCTCGGGCGGCCGCGCGTGTCGCAGACGATGACCTCGCCGTCGAGCACGGTCCCCGCTGGAAGGCGAACGTCGCGCAGCTCCGGCATGAGCGGGAGGAGATCGCCGCCATGCCGATCGAGCAGACGGATGCCGGTGTCGGCATCGGAAAAGAGCAGCGCACGGAGGCCGTCCCACTTCAGCTCGAAGATGTGCTCCTCGGAGTTGAAGGCCTCCTGCGCGAGTCGCGGGCGCATCGGCGCGAGCTCCCTCGGCAGCAGCGAGGGCGTCGAGGGAAGCTCGATCAGCGTGGGCCGCTCGCGGTCGCCCCGGCCCGTCTCCGGCACCTGCTCAGGGTATCGGCGCTAGCTTGCCTTCCGCTTCGGTGTCTTGCCGGCCGCCGTGGTCCTCTTGCGCGAGCCGATCGACTCCCGCCCGCCGCGCGTCGCGCGTCCGACCTTCTTCTCGCCCGCCTTCGCGCGCTCCACGGAGGCCTTGAGGGCGGCCATGAGGTCGACCACGGTCGTCTCCGGCTCGGCCTCCGGCGCCACGATCTCGCGATCCTCACGCTTGGCGTCGACGATCTTCATGAGCGCCTGCTTGTACTCGTCCTTGAACCGGTCCGGCTCGAACTTCATCGCCATCATGTCGACGAGGTCCTCGGCCATCTTCAGCTCGGCCGGGCTGACCTTCATGTCGTCCGGGATGTCGAGGTCCTCGACCGAGCGGATCTCGTCCGGCCAGTGGAGCGTGTTCAGCAGCAGCGCTCCGTCGAGCGAGCGCAGCGACACGAGGCGCTCGCGCTCGCGCAGGGCGAACTTCGCGATCGCGACGCGCTTGGTCTTCTCGAGGGTCTTCTTCAGCAGCGCGTACGGCTTCTGCGCGGACCTCTCCGGCTCGAGGTAGTAGGCGCTCTGGTAGTAGACGGGGCCAGGAAGCTCCTCGTCCTTGATGAAGCCCTCGATGTCGATGCTCTTGCTGGAAGAGAGCGGCAGCTTCTCGAGGTCCTCGTCCTCGAGGACCACGTAGGTGTCCTTCTCGACCTCGTAGCCACGGACGACATCACCCCACGCGACCTCGTGATCGCCCTCGGGGCACCAGCGCTTGTTCTTGATCCGCGACTTGTGGTCGGGGCAGAGCAGGTTGAACGAGACCTTCGAGGTGCTCTCCGTCGCCAGGTACAAGCGGACGGGCATGGCGACCATGCCGAAGCTGATCGTGCCTTTCCAGATGGACCGTGGCATGGAGCACCCCCCCCGTTTTCCCCGCGCGGCCTGCCGCGCGAGCATAGGACGTCCTGTCAAGCGAAGGCGATACGCAGGACCCGTTCCAGCGTGGCGGGGTCGCCGCGCCAATGCGCCGCGAGGGTCGCGCGGTCGGTCACGCGGAGGACGTAGCGCAGGGCCAGCGCGGCGACGATCGCGTCGTCGAGCGTGCCGGCGACCGGTATGAAGTCCGGGACCAGGTCGAGCGGCATCAGCAGGTAGCCGGTCGCGAGGAGCAGCACGAGCTTCGCGCGACGCGGGACGCCAGGATCGCCGAGGAGGCCGCGGAAGAGGCCGACCAGGTTCGGGATCAGCAGCACGAGCTCGCGCGCGAGCAGCCGCCTGCCGCCGACGAGCAGCACGAGCACGAACGCGATGTAGATCGCGGCGATCAGTGCGACCGCGACGAGGATCCCGGCCGGCTCGATCACGGCGGCGTCATAGCGTGATGGCGCGCTCCGCGAGCGAGGTCGGCATCGCTCCGCTGCTCGTGAGCGCGTCGTGGAACTCGCGCAGCGCGGGACGATCGTTCTTGCCCTTGCGCGCGAGCCAGCGCGTGCGGATGTCCACGATCTCGAGCATGCCGGTCAGGTACGACGACGCCTGCGTCGGCCACGAGCAGTACCGGCCCACCTCGGCCTTGGAGTTGGGCGCGGTGAGATTCGCCTTCTCGCTCATGAATGTCACGGCCTCGTCGAAGGTCATCTCGCCGAGGTGCAGGCTCGTGTCCACGACGATGCGCGCGGCCCGGAAGATGGTCGCCTCGTACTGGTAGAGCAGGTGCTTCGGGTCGGTGAAGAAGCCCTGCTCCCGCATCATCCGCTCCGCGTACAGCGCCCAGCCCTCGCTGAAGTACGACGTGCTGAACGTCTTGCGCACCTTCGACGGATTGAAGTGCGCCATGATCAGGTGCCAGTGATGTCCCGGGTACGCCTCGTGGACCGACGTCGTGGGGATGCCATCGCTGCTGTTGCCCTCGAGCCGCTTCGCGATCTCCTCTGCGGACGTGTTCTCGGGCGGATACGGCACGAAGAAGTGCCCCGTCAGCGAGTCGCTGAACGCGGGCGGGCGGTTGTATGAGGCGACCGCGAGCACCGGGCGCTGGAACGGCGGCGACGGCTCGACCAGGCAGCGCTCGCCCTTCGGCAGCGTGACGAGTCCCGTGTCGCGCAGGAACGACCGCGCGCGCTCCGTCCACTCCTCATATTCGCGCCGCATTCCCTCGGGGTCCGCCGCGTGCGTCTCGTTCAGCTTCTCGAGCAGCGCGACCCAGTCGTCGCTGCCGGAGATGTCCTTGGCGATGCGCTTCGCCTCCGCCGCGAGCAGGTCGTACTGCTCGCGGCCTCGCTCGCGCAGCGCGCGGGCGTCGTAGGGAAGCAGCTCCTTCTCCTTCAGGAGCGCCGTGTAGGCGGCCTCGCCGATCGCGTACTCGCCGCGCGCCCGCGCGAGGTTCTGCTCCAGGAACGCGCGGAACCGCTCGACCGCGGCGGCCGCGGTCTCGCCCGCCTTCCGGAGGCGCTCGCGCAGCCCCGGATCGACCACCTCGTTCGGCACCAGCTCGCGCGCGTACCGGGCGGTCGCCCGGCTCTGCTCGATCGCGCGCTCCACGTAGACGCGCGGCGTGATCGCGAAGTCGAGGTTCGCGATCCCCGCGTCGAGCATCTTCGGCATGGCCTCGAGGCGCGCGCGCGCCGCCTCCGCCAGCTCCTTCTCGGGGCGGATGCGGTGCAGGAACAGCGAGAACACGCCGCTCGATCCCGGATTGAGGTAGGTCGCGGGCTGACGCTGCCACATCCGGTGGGGCCGCAGGATCTCGCGTCCGCGCAGGATGGAGATCAGGAAGTCGCGGTCGATGCGCTCGTCGCGGCCGAGGCCCTCATCGGACACGCCGCGGAGCTTGGCCAGCCACTGCGTGTCCTTCTCTTCGCGCGCCTCGATCGCCTCGCGCGAGAGGTCGTCGAGCCTCTCGTCGTACTCGGTGAGGCCGAGGCTCGAGGCGAGGACAGGGGACGCGTCGTACTCCTCTTTCAGGAGCTGGTCGGCGAGAGTGCTGAAGGACGACGGCATGCGTGCCTCCCCGGCGAGAATGGGACCGCGTGAGTCTGACCGAATACCAGCGCAAGCGTGATTTCAAGCGGACGCCCGAGCCGAAGGGGAAGCCACCCCGCGACACGGCGGCGCTCCGCTACGTCGTGCACCGCCATCACGCCTCTCGCCTTCACTGGGACGTGCGCCTCGAGATGCGGGGCGTGCTCGCGTCGTGGGCCGTGCCAAAGGGCCCGCCGCTCGAGCCAGGAAAGAAGCGACTGGCGATCCACACGGAGGATCACCCGATCGAATACCTCACCTTCCACGGCGTGATCCCCGACGGCTACGGCGCGGGCACGATGACGATCTGGGACACCGGCACGTACGAGCTGCTCCTCGAGAAGGAGCGCGAGGTGAAGGTCCACTTCCACGGCACGCGGCTCAACGGCGAGTGGGTGATCGTCCAGACGTCCGCGAACGAAGGGCGCGACTGGCTGATGATCAAGCACGGCACCGCCCCGAAGGACGACCCGCTGCAGCGCAAGATCCCGCCGATGCTGGCGACCGCGGCGGACGAGCCGTTCGACTCGCCGGCGTTCGCGTTCGAGCCGAAGTGGGACGGCGTTCGGACCCTCGCGTTCGTCGATGGCGGCGAGGTCCGGCTGCAAACGCGCAACCTGCTCGATTGCACGCGGCAGTACCCGGAGATCGAGCTCGGCACCGCGGAGGCGCTCACCGGCGCGTACCACGCCATCCTCGATGGCGAAATAGTGGCGCTGGATGAAAAGGGCGTGCCCTCGTTCCAGCGGCTGCAGCCGCGCATGCACGTGCAGGACCCCGGCACGATCCGCAAGCTTCGTCGCGAGACACCGGTCTTCTACAACGTGTTCGACCTGCTTCACCTCGACGGGGAGGACCTCATGAAGCGGCCGCTGCGGGAGCGGCAGGAGCTCCTCGAGACGGCGCTGACCCCGCTGGGGCAGGTGCGCCGTTCCGAGCCGTTCGTCGGCACGGGCCGCGCGCTGTTCGCGGCCGTGCGCGAACAGGGGCTCGAGGGCATCGTCGCCAAGCGCCTCGATGCTCCGTACACCTCGGGCCGTTCCGCGGCGTGGATCAAGATCAAGTCACAGCGCACGATGGACTGCGTCATCGGAGGCTGGACCGCCGGGCAGGGCGGTCGGACGAACACGTTGGGCGCGCTGCTGCTCGGCGTCTCTCGCGACGGGAAGCTCGAGCCGGTCGGCCACGTCGGCACGGGCTTCGACGAGCGCACGTTGAAGGACCTCCTTGGCGTTTTGACAGAGCGCGAGATCAGCGAGTCGCCGTTCGCTCGCACGCCGCGCGTCAATCAGCCGGCGCGCTGGTGCCAGCCCGAGCTCGTCTGCGAAGTGCAGTACGCCGAGCTGACCAACGACGGGACGCTGCGCCACCCGACATATCGGGGCCTGCGCCCCGACATCGACCCAAAGGACTGTACCGGAGAGGAGCGCACCGAGACGGCGAAGCAGGCCCAGAAGGCAGCCGAGCGCGAAGCGACGGAGAAGCGAAAGGAAAGCGTTTCGGCCGCACCCGATCCGCCAACGCGGATGGCGCGAGTGCCGGCGATCCTGGAAGTCTCGGGCCACCAGGTCAAGCTCACGAACCTCGATAAGGTGCTGTTCCCCGAGGACGGCTACACGAAAGCTGACCTCATCACGTACTACGCCGAGGTCTCGCCGTACCTGCTGCCGTGGCTGCGCGATCGGCCGCTCACGCTGAAACCGTTCCCCGATGGCATCGGCGGCATGAGCTTCTACCAGAAGAACAAGCCGAGCTTCACGCCACGCTGGATCAAGAGCTGGAACGACCCGCACGAGGGCGGCAACGACTACATCCTCGCCAACGACGCCGCGACCCTCGTCTGGCTCGCGAACTACACGGCGATCGAGATCCACCCACGGCTCGCGCGCATCGACCAACCGGACAAGCCGGACTTCGCGATGATCGATCTCGACCCGGCCACGGGCGCGACCTGGGACGACGTGAAAGAGGTCGCCCGCGTCGTGAAGGAGGTGCTCGACGAGCTCGACCTCGTCGGCTTCCCGAAGACGACAGGCTCGCGCGGCATCCACGTGCTCGTCCCCATCGCGCGCCGCCATTCCTTCGATGAGTCGCGCGGGTTCGTGGAGCAGGTGGGCAAGCTCGCGCGCGAACGGAGCCCGAAGCTCGTCACGCTCGAGTTCTCAAAGTCGCGCCGCAAGGGCATCTACATCGACTACCTGCAGAACGTGCGTGGCAAGACGACGGCGGGCCCGTACAGCGTCCGGCCGATCCGTCGCGCGCCCGTGTCCGCGCCGCTGCGCTGGGAGGAGATCCCCTCGCTCGGGCGACCGGACGCGTTCACGATCGCCAACCTCCCCGAGCGCCTGACGAGGGTCGGCGATCTGCTGACACCCTCGCTCAAGCTGTCGCAGAAGCTGCCGCGCGTGAAGGGTTGAGCGAGCGAGCCGCGGTCCTCGCGCCCGGCTACGGCGGCACGGACCAACAGCCGATCCTCATCGTGCTCGCGCGCGCGCTCGCCGCGGCCGGCATCTCGTCGCGCGCGGTGACGTTCTCGACGCGTGGGAAGCGTCCGAGCCGGGGCTACCAGGCGGAGCTCGCGGACCTGCGCGCCGCGCGCGACGCGCTGCGTGACAGTGGCGCGACGAAGATCGCGCTGATCGGGCGCTCGTTCGGCGGGCGCATGTGCGCGTTCCTCGCGGCGGTCGAGCCACCCGACGCCCTCGTGGTCCTCGGACATCCCATCTCACCACCGGGACGGCCACGCCCCGACGACGAGGCCGCGCTTTCGAGCATGAGCTGCCCCACGCTGGTGGTGCAGGGCGATCGCGACGAGCTCGGGCCGATCGACGTGCTCGAGCGGATCGCCGGGACGAATCCGCGCATCGATCTGGTCCGCCTCGCCGGAGCGGGCCACGAGTTCGGCAAGCAACAGGCCGAGGCCGTCGCGCACGCGGTGCGCTGGCTCGACGCCACATTGGTGTAGCGAAGCCTCCGCCGCGCGTTCATCGTCAATTCACGATCTCGCCGCAGGCTCCTCGCATATCGCGGAAGGAGTCTCATCACATGAAGGCTGGCTTCGCGTTCCTCCTCCTGCTTCTGGTCGGCTTCGCCGGCTACGCCATCGGCGCGGCGCAGGCCGCACCGGTCGCGGTGGCGGGCGCCGCGCCCGTCGTCTACGGCATGCACTACGGCTTCGGCTTCTTCGGGTTCATCTTCCCCCTGCTGTTCATCTTCCTCATCTTCGGCGCGCTGCGCTCGTGGTCATGGGGCGGCCGCTGGTATGGGCACGGCTACTCCTACGGTCCGCCGCCGAGCTTCGAGGAGTGGCACAAGAAGGCACACGAGACCACGTCGACCGACGATCGCCCGCGGACCTGAGCGGGACGCGGAGCGCACGCGAAAGGACGGAGCGGACGGCTCCGTCCTTTCGCCATTCGGCGACTAGGATGACCGCCCCATGAAAACGGTCCTCGTCGTGGACGACGAAGCGAAGATCGTCCGGCTCGCGCGCGACTACCTCGAGCACGCCGGCTACGCGGTCGTGACCGCCGGCGACGGGAGCGAGGCGTTGTCGCTGGCGAAGCGCACGCACCCGGATCTGATCGTGCTGGATCTCGGCCTGCCGTCCCTGGACGGCCTCGACGTGACGCGAGAGCTGCGGAAGACATCGAACGTGCCGATCGTGATGCTCACAGGCCGCATCGAGGAGAGCGACAAGCTCATCGGCCTCGAGCTCGGCGCCGACGACTACGTCACGAAGCCATTCAGTCCGAAGGAGCTGGTCGCGCGTGTGCGCGCCGTGCTGCGCCGCACCGAGCGCACGGACGAGCCTGGCGACCTCATGCGCGTCGGAGACCTCGAGCTCGATCTGCCGCGCATGCGCGTGCGTCGCGGCGATCGCGAGATCGATCTCACGCCGACGGAGTTCCAGCTGCTGAGCGCGCTCGCGAAGCAGCCGGGTCGCATCTTCACACGGAGCCAGCTGCTCGACGCCGTCCATGGCGTCGCGTTCGAGTCGTACGAGCGCGCGATCGACGCGCACGTAAAGAACATCCGCCACAAGCTCGAGCCCGATCCGCGCGAGCCGCGCTACCTGCTGACCGTGTACGGCGTCGGCTACCGCCTCGCCGAGCCGGAGCGATGACGGGCGGCGGTCGTAGCCGGCGCTGGTCGTCGCGATCTCGGCCGCCCTGGTGGCCCGAGGGTGAGGCGTGGCCACCCCGCCACGGGTCGCCGATGCGCAGCAGGTTCTTCCGCACGCTGATGATGGGCTGCGTCTCGCTCGTCATCCTCAGCATCGGTGGGGCATCGCTCCTGTTCTGGGTCGTCGCAGGCGCGGTGGGGACGATCGATCCCACGGGCACGCTCGGTGGCGGTGCGCTGCTCCTGGGCCTGGGCTTCGGCGTCCTGGGCGTGGCGCTCACGCTGCGCGCCGTGAAGGCGGTCGCCCGCCCGCTCGGCGATGTCATCGCCGCCGCGGGTCGGGTCGAGTCCGGCGACTACACGGTGCGTGTCGAAGAGCGGGGCTCGCGCTCGGTGCGCTCCCTGGCCCGCTCGTTCAACGCGATGGCCGCACGCCTCGAGGGAAGCGAAGAACAGCGGCGGCGTCTGCTCGCGGACGTCTCCCACGAGCTGCGGACGCCGCTCAGCGTCGTGCAGGGCAACCTCGAGGCGATCCTCGACGGCGTCTACCCGGCGGACGAGGCGCACCTCGCCCCCGTGCTCGAGGAGACGAAGGTGCTGTCGCGCCTCGTGGAGGACCTGCGGACGCTCTCGCTCGCGGAAGCGGGCACGCTGCAGCTGCACCGCGAGCTCGCCGATCTGGACGCTTTGGTGCGCGACATCGCGCAGACCTTCCAGGTCTCCGCGGCAGATGCGGGCGTCGAGCTGACGGCGTCGGGCACGCTACCTCGGCAGGTCGATCTCGATCCGGTGCGCATCCGCGAGGTCGTCGTGAACCTCGTCGCGAACGCGCTGCGCTACACGCCGCGCGGCGGCCACGTGCGCATCGAGACGCGGCTCGAGGGCGCTGACGCCATCGTGACCGTCGCCGACGATGGCAGCGGGATCGCCCCGGACGTGCTCCCGCACGTGTTCGAGCGCTTCGTGAAGTCGGCCGAGTCGCGCGGCGCCGGCCTCGGGCTGGCGATCGCGAAGGGCATCGTGACGGCGCACGGCGGACAGATCGACGCGGAGAGCGAGCTCGGCCGCGGGACACGCATCCGCTTCACGCTGCCGGCCGGGAGCGCCTAGCTCGCGGTGCTCGGCTCATCCATCTGCGCGCGCTGGAGCTTGCCCGAGTAGTCGACGTAGATCGACTTCCACTCGGAGTACACGTCGAGCGCCGCGCGCCCGGCCTCGCGATGACCGTTGCCCGTCGACTTCATGCCGCCGAACGGCAGCTGGATCTCGGCGCCGATGGTCCCCGCGTTCACGTACACGAGCCCGGTCTCGGCATCGCGCATGAAGCGGAACGCGTTGTTCACGTTCTTCGTGTAGACGGAGCACGACAGCCCGTATTTCGTGCTGTTGAGCACCTTGATGGCCTCATCGAGGTCCCGGACCTCGATGACCGCGGTGACGGGGCCGAAGATCTCCTCCTGCGCCACACGCATGTTCGGCTTCACGTCGATGAGCACGGTGGGCTCGTGGAAGAACCCGTTCGCGAGCGCCCCCGCCGTGGGGATCTGCCCGCCGGCGGCGACGGTCGCGCCCTCGCGCTCCGCGATTGGGATGTAGCTCTGGATCTTCTCCTGCGCGTCCTTCGATACGACCGGCCCGACGTCCGTCGTGGCCTCGAGGCCGTGCCCCATGCGCAGCTTCTTGGTCCGCGCGACGAGCTTGTCGACGAGATCCTTCGCGACGCCGCGATGCGTGATCACACGCGAGGCCGCCGTGCATCGCTGTCCGGACGTGCCGAACGCGGACCAGACGATGCCCTCGAGCGAGAGATCGACGTCGGCGTCGTCGAGCACGACGATCGCGTTCTTCCCGCCGAGCTCGCACGACACGCGCTTGAGCAGGCGGCCGGCGATCTCGCTGATGTGCGCCCCGACATCGGAGGAGCCGGTGAACGACACGAGGTCGACGCCGGGATGCGTGACGAGCGCGTCGCCGAGGGCGCCGCCCGGGCCGAGGACGAGATTGAGCACGCCCTTCGGCAGGCCTGCCTCCTCGAGGATCTCGACGAGCCGGACCGCGAGCATCGGGGTGTACGACGCGGGCTTGAACACGACCGCGTTGCCGAGGACGAGGGCGGGCATGATCTTCCAGGTCGGGATCGCGAACGGGAAATTCCACGGCGTGATCGCGGCGACCACGCCGAGCGGGTGCCGCATGCTCATCGCCCACTTGTTCGGGAGCTCGGCCGGGACGACGTCGCCGAACTGGCGGCGGCCCTCGCCCGCGGTGTAGTAGGTCATGTCGATGCCCTCCTGGATATCGCCACGCGCCTCCGCGAGCACCTTGCCCATCTCGCTCGTCATCTCGCGCGCGAGCTGCTCCTTGCGCTGCAGCATGATCTCACCCGCGCGATAGAGGATCTCGCCGCGCTTCGGCGCCGGGTAGAGGCGCCAGGCGTCCCTCGCGCGCTGCGCGGCTTCGACCGCGCGCTCGACGTCGGCCTTGCCGGACTTCGTCGCGGTCGCGATGACCTTGCCCGTCGCGGGGTCGAGGTCGTCGAACACCTCGCCGCTCTCGGACTCGATCCACTGCCCGCCGATGTAGTTGCGCAGGTGCGGCGTGGTCACTGGAAGGCGCCGCCGTAGAAGAGCCAGATGGTGATCCCTCCGACGAAGAGGATGGCGACGAAGATCAGCGCGAACGCGACGTTCGCCTGCTTCTCCGGATCATCGATCCAACGACTCACGGGTGCTCTCCAAACGCTCGGGCTCCCGGCCCTGTACTCGCTCCGCTCGTACAACCGCGTCGTCGCCTCGCGAGTGAGCAAGCTCCCTCGCTCGGCTTCCTAGCGTTTGTGGAGCTGAGGGGATTCGAACCCCTGACCTCTTGAGTGCGATTCAAGCGCTCTCCCAGCTGAGCTACAGCCCCGAACGGCTTCGCCGTTCGGGCTGCGAGCGACCCCGAGGGAGCGAAGCGACCGAGGAAGGTCGCCGGACACAGCCCCGAAGCGAGCAGCGCGAACGACGCACCGGATGAGCAGCAAGCGTAGCGGAAATGGCCCATTTGACTCTTCTGAGGATGGGTGGGCGTGAAAGCGAGCGATACCCTAAGCGCCTTATGGATCCGATCCGCAAGGTCGTGAGCGTCGCGCGTCACGAGCGCGCGAAGAGCACCGTGCGTGTTGGCCAGCAGGTCTTCACGACCGTCCGCAACGTCGCGGCGATCGGCGCCGCCGCGGCCAGCATCCTCACGGGAGGCTTCCTCGCCACGCGCGACCGCACCGCCGACCCGGCGACCCAGTCCGCCGCGCCGTCCGCCGTTC
Source organism: Chloroflexota bacterium (assembly GCA_016194865.1). Classification (GTDB taxonomy): domain Bacteria; phylum Chloroflexota; class Limnocylindria; order P2-11E; family P2-11E; genus JACQAT01. The sequence continues at coordinate 118,516 of JACQAT010000009.1, read as the reverse complement.
CGCTGATCACGCAGCTGAAGGGCCGCCTGGCGTTCGACGTTTCCTTCCCCTCGGATCTCGGCACCGCTCGTCCGCTGCCGAGCGGCGCGCAGCCCAGCGCCCAGCTGAAGAGCCGCCCGGATGGCGTGGACATCATGGGTCCGGGCGGGTTCGTCCCGCTGCTGCTCCCGCGCGCGATCCCGGCGAAGTACCTCGCGGAGATGGAGCTGGCCGCGCAGCCGGCCACGCAGGGCACGTTCACCTACACGATGCGGTCCGTCGGCCCGCAGGCCTATCAGGTCGTCCTCGATCTCGGGAGCGAGCTCATCCGCATGCAGCACGTCGACAGCAGCGTGCAGCCGACCCGGGTCACGCAATTGGTCGCGAACGCGATCCCGGCCACAGGGATCCTGAAGGGTCAGTCGCTCCAGCTCGCGATCGCGGTCGATGGGAGCCGCTACCGCGTCTTCACCGGCGGCGAGCTCGCCGCCGACGTCACGGACGCGCGCATCAGCGTGGCCGACACCAATACGACCAACCTCAACATCGGCGCGTCCGTGCCACGCGGACAGTTCTCCGTGAACGCGCTGCGCATCTACGCCTTGAACGACGCCGCCGTGACGATCGACCCGCTCGCGCAGCTCCGCGGAGCGCTCGCGTACGAGCCGGTCATCCCGCGGGACCTCGCGACGCCGCCACCGTTGGCGAGCGGCGCGCGACCGACCGCGAACGTCGCGCCGCGCGGCGACGTGATCGACCTCGTCGCGCCGGGCGAATACGCGCCGATCCGCTTCAACCGCAGCATCCCGACGCGCTACCTCGCGGAGCTCGAGCTCGCGACCCGGGCCGGCACGGAGGGGCAGTTCAACTGGTCGCTTCGCGCCAGCGGCACGATGGGGGTCGATCTGATCATCGACCCGGTCAATGAGCTGCTTCGCCTGCAATTGCGCGACATGACGGTGACACCGGCGCGCATCACCTCGTTGATCCCGAGCGCGGTCGCGATCCCCGGCGTGACGAAGGGCCGCGTGCTCCGCCTCGCCGTCGCGGTCGATGGCACGCGATTCCGTGCCTTCCTCGACGGCGCGCTGATCGGGGACGTCGTCGAGCCCAAGGTGCCGGTACCGCCGGGCACCGCGCAGACCGGCCTGATCATCGGCGGGAACGCGACGAAGGGTGGCTTCTCCGTCAGCAAGATCAAGGTCTACACGCTCAACGACGCGCCCGCGGGGTCGCCGAAGCCCTAGAACCGTATCGCGTGAGGTGTCGCGCGACGCGCAGCGCCGGTAGGCTCACGGCATGCCAGGAAGCGTACGTCCGTGACACGTCGCGGCTGGGTGCTGTTCGTCGCGATGTCGGTGATCTGGGGGATCCCGTACCTCTTCATCAAGATCGCGGTCGGCGAGCTGGACCCGGCGACGCTCGTCTTCCTGCGCACCGGGCTGGCCGCGCTGATCCTGCTGCCGATCGCCATCGCGCGAGGGCGCGTGCGCGCGGCGCTGCCGTACTGGCGCGTCATCCTCTTCTACACGCTCGTCGAGGTGGCCGGGCCGTGGGTCCTGCTGTTCCATGCGGAGACGCGTCTGTCGAGCTCCCTCGCCGGCCTGCTGGTCGCGGGCGTGCCGCTGGTCAACGCGCTGCTGAGCCGTCTGACCGGCGGCGCCGATCGCCTGGATGTACGGCGCGTGATCGGGCTGGTCATCGGCCTCGCCGGCGTCGCCGTGCTGGTGGGCCTCGACGTCTCGACCGATGACTACGTCGCCGTCGGCGAGCTCGGCCTCGTCGTGCTGGGGTACGCGATCGGTGCGCTCCTCATCTCGCGTGAGCTGCGGCAGGTGCCGAGCGAGGGCGTCATCGCGCTGTCGGTCGCCGTGACCGCGCTGCTGTTCATGCCATACGGCCTGACCCATCTCCCAACGGCACCGCTCTCATCTGGTGCGTCGCTCTCGCTGGTCGTGCTCGGCGTGGTGTGCACGGCGGTCGCGTTCCAGGTGTTCTTCGCGCTCATCGCGGAGGTCGGGTCGACGCGCGCGACCGTCATCACCTACTTCAATCCCGCGGTCGCGCTGGTGCTCGGTGTGGCGCTGCTCGGCGAGCCGCTCACGATCGGGATCGTCAGCGGCTTCGCGCTCATCCTGGCCGGGTCGCTGCTCGCCACGCGCCGCGTGCGGACCCCTGCGCCTACGCCAGCTTGAGGACGATCGGCGCGTCGCCCCAGAGCCGCTCGAGCCGATACAGCTCGCGCTCTTCGGGCACGAAGGCGTGGACGATGACGGCGCCGAGATCGATGAGCACCCAGCGGCCGGCGTTGTAGCCCTCGACGCCGACGGGCTTCCAGCCGGCGACGGTCGCCTTCTCGATGATGCCGTCCGCGATGCCCTGCACCTGGCGCTCGCTGCGACCGCTGCAGATGACGAACAGATCCGCGATCGTCGTGAGCTCCGCGACGTTCATGACGACGACGTCCTCCGCCTTCTTGTCGCTGGCGGCTTCGACGGCGAGATCGGCGAGGGCGCGTGGGCTCAGGTCGTTCGAGGCGTCGTCTCCATCGCGCGATAGAGCCCGTGCTCTTCGATGTGACGCCACACGGCGTCGGGAACAAGGTACCGCAGGGAGCGTCCGCGCAGGGCACGCGCGCGGAGCTCGCGTGAGCTGATATCGAGACGCGGCGCGTCGAAGACGAGCCGGCGCTCGCCCTCGACCGGATCGGGCGCGCCCGGCCGCGCCGCGACGAGCAGCGTCGCGAGCTGGACGATGCGGTCCGGTCGGTGCCAGCGCTCGAAATCGACGACCGCGTCGCCGCCAAGGATGAGGAACAGCTGGTCCTGCTCGACCCGGCCCGCGAGGCGCTCGAGGGTGTCCGCGGTATACGACGGGCCCTCACGTTCGAGCTCGGCCCGCGACACCGAGAAGCGCGGCTCGCCGGCGATGGCCGCCTCGAGCATGGTGAGCCGATCCGCCTCCGACGCGAGCGGGAGGCGGTCCTTGAGGGGCGAGCGCTTCGCGGGGACGAACAGGACGCGATCCAGCGGGACCGACTCGAGCGCGGCCGAGGCGATCGCGAGGTGGCCGACGTGGACCGGATCGAAGGTTCCACCGAAGATGCCGAGCCGGCTCAAACGGTGGGTGCCTCGCTCCACTCGAGCTCGCGCTTGCCGATCTTCACCGTGTCGCCGGTCTTCACGCCCTTCGCGCGGAGCGCGCGGTCGACGCCGGTGCGGACGAGGAGACGGTGGAAGTACGCGGAGGCGTCGGGGTCGGCCCAGTCGAGGCCCGACGCGAGGCGCTCCAGGCGCCCGTCCCGCACGCGATAGCCCTCGCCCTCGCGCACGATCGTCCAGCCGCGGCCCGCCTCCGACAGCGTGATCCGCCGCACCGCGGGCGCCGTCGTCTCGACCGCCCGGGGCCCGCAGAGCGCGAAGATGCGCTTCAGGACCGCGGGCACGCCCTCGCCGGTCGCCGCCGAGATCGGCAGCGTTCCCTCGCCGAGGTGCTCCTGCAGCAGCGGCAGGTGCTCGCGCGCGTCGGGCAGATCCATCTTGTTGAGCGCGTACATCCGTGGGAGCTCGAGCAGGCCGTGACCGTGGAGCCGCAGCTCCTGCTCGAGGATCCGGATATCGGCGAGCGGGTCCTCCGCCGCGGCATCGACGACGTGCACGATGAGCCGCGTGCGCTCGATGTGACGCAGGAACTCCTCGCCGAGTCCGACGCCATCGTGCGCACCCTCGATGAGCCCCGGGATGTCCGCGAGCACGAGCTCGCGCTCCTCGAGGCGGGCGACGCCCAGATTCGGGACGAGGGTCGTGAACGGGTAGGCCGCGATCTTGGGGGTCGCGCGCGTCAACGCGGCGAGCAGCGACGACTTGCCGGCATTCGGAAGGCCGACGAGACCGATGTCGGCGATGAGCTTCAGCTCCAGCTCGAGCTCGCGGCTCTCGCCGGGCTCGCCGTCCTCGGCGATGCGCGGGACGCGGCGGACGCTCGTCGCGAAGCGCGCGTTCCCACGGCCACCGCGACCGCCGCGCGCGATGACGACCTCGTCGCCGGGGCCGACCATGTCGACGACGGTCTCGCCGCTCGCGCGATCGCGGACGATCGTGCCCGGCGGGACCCGCAGCACCAGATCGGCGCCGCGCTTCCCGGAGCGATCCTTCTTCGACCCATCCGCCCCATCCGGCGCCGCGTGCTCGCGCGCGAAGCGCAGCTCGGCGAGCGTGGTGAGTCCCGGATCGACCGACAGCACGACGCTGCCGCCGCGCCCACCATCACCGCCATCGGGCCCGCCGCGCGGCACGTGTGCCTCGCGGCGGAACGAGATCATGCCGCTACCGCCATCGCCGCCCTTCACGCGCAGACGGACCCGATCGACGAACTCGCTCACGCGCGCGCCCCGACCGCGGTCGGAACGTCGGCGCGCAGACGCGCGAAGGCACCGGCGATGCCGACCGGCTTCTCGCGCGTCGGTACGAGCGCCAGCGCGCGGAGCGGATCCGCGGCGAGATCGCGGAGCGCGAGCGTCGCGCGCGGCAGCGTTCCCAGCAGCTCCACGAGCGTCTCGAGCTCGCTCGGGCGATCGGTGAGCCCCGGCAGCACGAGCAGCGCGATCTCGAGCTCGAGGCCGAGCTCACTCGCGGCCTGGAGGCTCGCGCGCACGTCGCCCCAGCGATGCGCTGTGGGTCCGTGGAGCAGCTCGTAGGTCTCCGAGCGCGCCGAGGCGAGGCGGATCGTGACCGCGCTGACGCCGCTATGCGCCAGGCGTCGCAGCGCGGCGGGCGCGGAGCCGCTCGTCTCCAGATGGATGCGCGCCGTGGCGAACGACGCGCGGATCGCGCGGACCGCGTCCTCGATGACGCGCACCGATGCGAGCGGCTCGCCCTCGCACGCGCGGCCGAACGACACGCAGCTGCCACCGGCCTGCAGGTGCGCGCTCGCGAGCTCGGCGATCTCGCGGGCCGTCGGCGTGAACGCGCTTGTCTCGCTGGGAAGCTCGTCCGCGGTCCAGCGCGGCGCGACGACATCGGGGGCGCGCTCGGCGGGCGGCGACGCGACGGTGATGGCGGCGCATCCGGTCCCCGCGAACGCCTGGCGGGCGCCGGCGCAGCCGTAGTCGCGCGCGCACCGCGCGAGCTGCTTGACCAGCTTGTTCGAGGGGTGCGCGCGGAGCCCCGCGCGAACGAGCGCGTCGATGTCGGCCACCGGTCCAGCAGCGGCGCGACCGGTCATCGTCGCGGCGACGCGCAGCCCACCGTCAGGACCGGCCGCGAGCGCGGTGTACGGGAGAGGCTCGAGCGCGCTCGCCGCCGGGTCGTCGCGGTACGCGGGGTGATGGGTGCGCGTGTGGCCCGCCGGGAGGACCGCGGCCAGGGCCCAGCGATCGCGCCCGAGCGGTCGTGGGCGACCGCCTCGGTCGAAGCCCTCCGCGTCGCGCGGGAAGGGGACGAGGCGCGCGTCGGCCGGGAGCGGGATCGTGTCGGTGAGCGCCACCCGTCCCGCGCCGTCGTAGCCGGCGGCCAGGTAGTCGCCGGAAACGAACACGCGGCCGGAGCGGTCGCTGTGGACTGCGGAGAGCATCAGACCAGTATTGGGCCGCCGGCGGTCGGGCATGGCCGGGACCAGCGGAACAAAAAAAGGAATGGGCCCGGTCGACCCGGGCCCATTCGTGCTACCACCCCAGCGGAGGCGGGATACCTACTGCGCGAGACAGTTCAGGAGAACGCCGTTCTTCTTGCATTCCCAGTGGACGTGGGGACCGGTGGTGACACCGGTCATGCCGATGATGGCGATGATCTGGCCGCGGACGACCGTATTGCCTGGCTCCACGTAGACCCTGTGCGTGTGGTAGTAGCAGGTCTCGAGCCCGTCGGCGTGCTTCAGGCAAACGCGAATGCCGCCCACCGGCACCAATCCGGTCGCGGTGACGACGCCATCCTCCGATGCCGCGATACCGGTGCCGAAGGGGGCGGCGATATCGACGCCCGTGTGGCCTGCCCAGAAGTACTGGGTGATCACTCCGCCCACCGGCCACGCGAGACGCCCGGTGCGAGCCGCGGGTGCGGCCGGCGCGCGCACGGGGCGGGCAATGACGGTCGGAGCGGGCTCGGGATCCGGCTCGGCCGCGATGTACACGAGCCCAGGGAGCGTCGCACCCGGAACGAATACGAGCTGACCGGGAGCGAAGTGCTCCGGCTCGAAGTAGAGGCGGTTGTAGTCCATGACCACCGCCGCGTCGACCTTGAAGCGCGCCGCGACCGATTCCACGGTGTCGCCGGCGACGACGGTGTAGAGCGCGCCATCGGCCGGCGGGATGCGCAGGGCCCGTCCCAGCTCGATGTGGGACGGGTCGGTGATGCCGTTCGCGTACGCGATCGCCTCAGGTGACACGCCGTAGAAGTTGGCCATGCTGCCGAGCGAATCGTTCTTGCCGATCACCTGCTCGCGAATGGGAGCCAGGCCGGGGGCCTGGACCGTGACCGGCTCGCGGCCGGCGGAGATGATGCCGCCGCGGGCGACGGTCGTCGCGCGACCGGGGTCGACGGCGAGCTGTTGGCTCGCGACGAGCCCATCGGTAACGGGCTGCGACGCGGCGGTCGCCGCGAGCGGCAGCGACACCACGAGCACCGCCACGCCGACGTTCAGCGCGAGGCGAAGGCCTCGGAGACCAAGGAAGGACCGGAGCTTGGCGGGGTCGAGCGCGATGCGGAGCGCATGCAGCTCGGCGCGGATCTCGGCACGAGAGCGGTCGAGACGGTCACGGACCCGGCGGTCGTAGCGCTGCACGATGCGCCGCGGCGACGGTGTCGCGTGTGCACGTCGGGACTCTGCCCCCAATACCGTTGCCTCCCCTTGCGCTCTCGTGGATTCGTTGTTCTCGGCCTCATCACGCCCTTCCCCCTGGGCAATGCTGTACGGAACACGTACAGGGTGAGGTGAGACTGGCGCACCGTACCCCGGCTCCGGCGGATGTGTCAACCACGCAACGGGGCCATCTCGGTCCCATGTCGGAAGTTCCCCCGCGGACCCCCCTGAACGACCACATGCTCGCCCGCTTCGGTTTGCTCACCCTGAAGGCCGTTCGTACGCTAGGGCGTGAGTGCCCGACTACAACCTGTCGTATTTCTACGTGTTCGCGTTCTTCGCGTTCGCGGCCATCTTCGTGACCATCCTCCTGACGCTGTCGCGCTTCATCGCCCCCCGGAAGCCCTCCCTCGAGAAGCTCAAGACGTACGAATCGGGTGAGGAGCCGGTGGGCCAGGCCTGGGGCCGCTATCCGACGCACTTCTACGTGTTCGCGCTCCTGTTCGTCGTCTTCGACGTCGAGGTCGTCTTCCTGTTCCCCTGGGCGGTCCTCTTCCGCACGCTGGGCTGGTACGGGCTGGTGGAGATGGTCATCTTCATCGCGATCCTTGTCGCCGGGCTCTTCTACGCGTGGCGCAAGGGGGCGCTGCGGTGGTACTGAGCGCGCCGCGGCCCGCGGCCGGCCTCGAGGCCATCGCGACCGCGATCCGCGCGACGCTCGCGGGCCGCGCGACGGTCACCACGCTGCACGACCTCCTGGTCATCGACGTGCCGCGCGAGCACCTGCTGGCCGCCGCCACGCTGGTCCGCGACGACGCGCGGACGCGCTGCGATCTGTACTCGACCAACGCCGGCGTCGACACCGGCAGCGAGCTGCGCTCGGTGACCTTCGTCCGCGGGACCGCGACACACGTGGCAGCGATGCTGCGCACGTCGTGCACGGAGCTCGATCCGCACGTGCCGTCCCTGTGCGCGGTCTGGACCGGCGCAGATTGGCCGGAGCGCGAGACCTACGACATGTTCGGCATCGTGTTCGACGGCCATCCCGACCTGCGCCGCATCTTTCTGGAGGAGTCGTTCCCCGGACATCCGCTCCGCAAGTCGTTCCTGCCGCCGCGTAGCGACGCGCGCGGAGGCTAGGCCTTGGCCGTCGGTCCCTTCGGCATCGATCCCGTCATCTGGGCGGTGCTCCGGCTGCTCATCGCGCTCGTCCTCGCCGTGCTCCTCGTCCTGAACGGAGCGCTGCTGCAGATCTATCTCGAGCGGAAGGTCCAGGCGATCATCCAGGACCGCTACGGGCCGCTGCACGTCGGCCCGTTCGGCCTGCTGCAGACGTTCGCCGACGCGCTGAAGCTGCTCGGCAAGGAGGACGTCCGCGCGCGCCTGACCGATTCGGCGTTCTTCATCGCCGCGCCCGCGATCGTCTTCGCGCCGATGCTGGCGTCGTTCGTGGTGCTCCCGTTCTCCAAGGACTTCACCGGCATGGACCGCAACATCGGCCTGCTCTACCTCACGACGCTCGGCTCCATGACGGTGCTCGGCATCGTCATCGCCGGCTGGGCGTCGAACAACAAGTACTCGCTCATCGGCGGGCTACGCTCGGCCGGCCAGCTGATCTCGTATGAGGTCCCGCAGATCCTGGCGCTCGTGACGGTCGTCCTCGCCGTCGGCTCGATGTCCATGGTGGCGATCACCGAGTCGCAGCCCGGGCCATTGGTCAACGTGCTCGTCCTGCCGCTCGCGTTCGTCACCTACTTCATCGCCGCCCTCGCGGAGACGAACCGCGCGCCGTTCGACCTGCCCGAAGCGGAGTCGGAGCTCGTCGCCGGGTTCCTCACGGAGTACTCGGGCATGCGCTGGGGCGTGTTCTTCCTCGCCGAGTACGGCGAGGTCACGGTGGTCTGCGCGATCATGACCACGCTCTGGTTCGGCGGCTGGCACGGGCCGGGCGTCGACGCCGTGCCCGCGCTGGGCATCCTGTGGTTCACCCTCAAGACGTACGCGTTCGTGATCGCGTTCATGTGGATCCGCGCCACCCTCCCGCGCCTGCGCATCGATCAGCTCATGGGCTTCTGCTGGAAGGTGCTCATCCCGATCGCGCTCACGAACATCCTCGCGACGGCCGTGCTGCTGCTGGCGTACCCGGGTCAGCTGTGGCCCGTCGCGATCGTGAACTGGCTCGGTGTCGCGTTCCTCGTCTTCGGGCTGCCCTTCATGCAGAAGCGCCGCCTCGGGCGCTTCCGCGGGCGCGTCCGCGCGGCCACCCTCGCATAGCGTGTTCGACCTCATCGAGCCGATCGTCTTCGCGATCCTCGCGGTGGGGATCGTCGGCGCGGCCGCGGCGGTCGTGCTCATCGACCGCATCACCTCGGCCGCCCTGCTCATGGCCTTCACGTTCCTGTGCGTCGCGGGAATGTTCCTGCTCCTCGGCGCCGAGGCGGTCGCGCTCTTTCAGGTGCTCATCTACGTCGGCGCGATCACCGTCCTGATCCTCTACGGAGTGATGTTCACGCCGCAGCGGCATCGCGCGTACGCGCTGTTCTTCCAGAAGCAGACGCCTTTGGCGGGTGTCGTCGTGGCGCTGATCGCCCTGCCGGTCCTCGTGTTCTCCTTCTCGTTCAAGGACGCACCCGACCTCCAGCCGCGCGGCGGCGACCTGATCCCGCTCGCGACGAGCCTCTTCGGCGACTACGCGTTCCCGTTCGAGGTCGCTTCGGTCCTGCTGCTCGCGGCCATGGTCGGCGCGATCGTGCTCGTCCGGCGCGACGAGGACGAGGAGCTGCCCTGATGCACGTGCCGCTCGGCGCCTATCTCGTCATCTCGTCCGCGCTGTTCTTCATCGGCGTGGCCGGCGTGCTCACGCGGCGCAATGCCGTGGTGATCCTCATGTGCGTCGAGCTCATGCTCAACGCCGCGAACCTCGCGCTCGTGGCCTTCTCGCGCCGCTTCGGCGCGATCGATCAGCGCGGCAGCGTCTTCGTCGTCTTCGTCTTCGTCATCGCGGCCGCAGAGGTCGCGGTCGGGCTCGCTATCGTGCTCTCCGCGTACCGCAACCGGCCGACCGTCGACGTCGACGAGGTCAGGGCGCTCAAGGGATGATCGCCCTCGCCTGGCTCATCCCGCTGTTCCCGCTCGCCGCGTTCCTCATCAATCTGTGCTTCGGGAAGCGCTGGCTGAAGCACGCGACCGGCCCGATCGCCTCGGCCGCCATCGGGCTGTCGGCGCTCCTCTCGATCGCCGTATTCGCGGAGGTCCTGGGCGGGAAGACGCGCACGGTGGTCCAGCTGTACGAGTGGATCGGCGTGGGGGATTTCCGCGTCGACGTCGCCGCGCTCGTCGACCCGCTCTCGAGCGTGATGCTCCTCGTGGTCACGGTGGTCTCGTTCCTCGTGCACGTCTACTCGATCGGCTACATGGAGCACGACGACGGGTTCTGGCGGTTCTTCACCTGGCTGCCGCTCTTCGTCTTCGCGATGCTCATCCTGGTCCTCGCCGACAACTACCTCCTGATGTTCGTCGGCTGGGAGGGCGTCGGTCTCTGCTCGTACCTGCTCATCGGCTTCTGGTTCGAGCGACCGGAGCCGGCGGGGGCGGCGAAGAAGGCCTTCGTCATGAACCGCATCGGCGACTGGGGCTACACGATCGGGATGATCACGACGTTCCTCGTGTTCGGGACGCTGAACTACGTCGAGATCTTCGACCGCGTCGGCATCGCGTCACAGGGGGTCCTGCTGCTGATCTGCCTCACCTTCTTCCTGGGGGCGACCGGGAAGTCCGCGCAGCTGCCGCTCTCCTCGTGGCTGCCGGACGCCATGGAGGGCCCCACGCCGGTCTCGGCCCTCATCCACGCGGCGACGATGGTCACCGCCGGTGTGTACCTCGTCGCGCGGTCCACGCCGCTGTTCGCCGCCGCCGGCCCCGCGCTCCAGATCGTCGGCGTCGTCGGCGCGCTCACCGCGATCTTCGCGGCGACGATCGCGCTCGCGCAGTTCGACATCAAGCGCGTGATGGCGTACTCGACCGTGAGCCAGCTCGGCTACATGTTCCTCGCGCTCGGCGTCGGCGCGCCGATCGCGGCGATCTTCCACCTCGCGACGCACGCCTTCTTCAAGGCGCTGCTGTTCCTCGGCTCCGGCTCCGTGATCCACAGCGTCGGCGGCGAGCAGGACATGCGCAGGATGGGCGGCCTGCGGAGCAAGATGCCGGTGACCTACTGGACGATGCTCATCGCCGGTGGGGCGCTCGCCGCGCTGCCGCCGCTCGCCGGCTTCTGGTCGAAGGACGAGATCGTCTGCTCCGCGTTCCAGAACGGCTACCCGCTGCTGTGGGCGGTCGGCGTGTTCACCGGCGCGCTCACCGCGTTCTACGTGACGCGCGCGCTGTGGCTCACGTTCCACGGCGAGCCGCGCGACCACCACCTCCACGAGCACGCACACGAATCGCCGCGCGTGATGACGCTTCCGCTGATGCTGCTCGCGGTCGGCGCCGTGACCGCCGGTTTCGCCGGCTTCCCGCCCGACGCCGGCTTCATCCACCGCTTCCTGGCGCCTGCCCTCGAGGTGAGCGAGCACGAGCCGCAGTACCTGACCATCGTCCTGCTCGCGCTCGCGTCGGTCGTCGCGGGGCTCGTGGGCATCGGCGTCGGCCTGTCGATGTACGCGCGCCACCGGCCCGACCCGACGGCCGTCTCGCGGGCCGCGGGCGGTCTCTACACGCTGCTCGTCAATCGGTACTACGTCGACGAGCTCTACGACCGCCGCTTCGTCGACCTCGCGAAGCGCGCCGCCGGCGCGTCGTGGGCCTTCGACATGCACATCATCGACGGCCTCGTGAACCGGCTCGGCTGGCTGTTCACGCTCGCGGCGAGCGGCCTGCGCCGCGCGCAGACCGGCATCGTCGGGAATTACGCGCTCTCGATCGTCGCCGGCCTGCTCGCGATCATGGTCGTCTACGGCGGCTACGCGGTCGGGGTGCTGCGACGGTGATCGACCACATCCTCACCCTGCTCGTCGTGATCCCCCTGCTCGGCCTGGTGCCGCTGTTCGTCTTCATGCGCAGCGCCGCCGCGGTGCGACAGGTCGCGGTCGTCACCACCGGCGTCGAGCTGCTGCTGTCGCTGTACATGCTGACGCGGTTCCGCGTCGGCGAGGCGGGCTTCCAGCTGCGCGAGTCGGCGGCGTGGCTGCCGAGCCTGGGCATCCGCTACGAGCTCGCGGTGGACGGCCTCTCCGTGCTGCTGGTTGCCATGACAACGCTGCTGACCTTCCTCGCGGTCCTGTACTCGACGAAGACGATCACGCACCGTGTGGGCGAGTACATGGCCTCGTTCCTCCTGCTCGAGGTCGGCATGGTCGGCGTCTTCCTGGCGATCGACCTGTTCCTCTTCTACGTGTTCTTCGAGCTGATGCTCGTCCCGATGTACCTGATCATCGGGATCTGGGGCGGCAGCCCGCGCAAGCTCTACGCGACGCTGAAGTTCGTGCTGTTCACGCTCGCAGGCTCCCTGCTCATGCTCGTGTGGATCATCGCGGTCTACCTGGCGAGCGGCGAGCCCGGCGCGCGCACGCTGACGCTGCCCGCGCTGCTGGCGGTGCGCGACCGGTTCTCCGCCGACTTCCAGTTCTGGGTCTTCCTGGCCTTCGGCCTGGCGTTCGCGATCAAGATGCCGATGTTCCCGTTCCACACCTGGCTGCCCGACGCCCACGTCGAGGCACCGACCGCGGGCTCGATCATCCTCGCGGGCGTCCTGCTGAAGGCGGGCGGCTACGGCTTCCTGCGCTTCGCGCTGCCGCTCTTTCCGTGGGGCACGCAGGCCTGGCTGCCGGTGCTGATCGTCCTCTCGGTCATCGCGATCCTCTACGGCGCGGTCGTCTCCGCCGTGCAGAGGGATCTGAAGAAGCTGGTCGCGTATTCGTCGGTCGCGCACATGGGCTTCGTCACGCTCGGGATCTTCGTGTTGAACGCGCAGGGTGGGGTCGGCGCCGTGCTCCAGATGCTGAACCACGGCATCGTCACGGGCGCGCTCTTCCTCTTCGTCGGCATCCAATACGAGAAGACGCACAAGCGGCTCATCGCGGACCTCGGCGGCCTCGCGAACAGGTGGCCGCTGTACACGGCGTTCTTCGGCGTGTTCGTGTTCGCCTCGCTCGGCCTGCCCGGGCTGAACGGCTTCGTCGGCGAATTCCTGGTGCTGCTCGGGGCGTTCCGCTTCAACCCGCCGACCGGTCCCGGCGGCCTCACCTGGGGTCCGCTCGCGGCCATCGGCGTGATCCTCGCCGCGGTCTATTTGCTGTGGATGTTCCAGCGCGTGATGTTCGGCGTCGTGAGGGAGGCGTACCGGTCCCTGCCGGATCTGTCGCCGCTCGAGGTCGCCTGCGCGGCGCCGCTGCTCGTGCTGACCGTCGTCATGGGCGTGTTCCCGCAGCCGTTCATCGCGATCATCGAGCCCTCGGTGCAGCGGATCGTCGCGCTCGCGACGGATCCGGCGCTGGCGCTCTTCAAGTGAGCACGAGCGCCGCCCGCGACCTCGCCGCGATCCTGCCCGAGATCATCGTGACGCTCACCGCGATCGCGGTGCTGGTCATCGATACCCTGCTCGAGCGTCCGCGCGCGAAGCCCTGGCTCGCGCTCATCACCGTCGCCGGCCTATTGCTCGCGCTCGTCAGCGGGCCGATCACGACGGCCAGCGGCACGTACTTCTCCGGATTCGTGCTCGTCGACACGTTCACGACGTTCTTCCGTGCGGTCTTCATCATCCTGGCGGTGCTGGGGACCCTCGTCGCGCCGGAGTACCTGGCGCGACGCCGCGTGCCCCCCGGCGAGTACTACGCGACGCTCTGCTTCTCGACGCTCGGCGCGATGACGATCGCGCTGTCGAACGACCTCATCACGCTGTTCGTCGGTCTCGAGCTGATGACGATCCCGATCTACGTCCTCGCCGGCATGCAGCGGCACGACCGCTACTCGAACGAGGCCGCGCTCAAGTACTTCCTCCTCGGTGCGTTCAGCTCCGCGCTGCTGCTCTTCGGCTTCGTCTGGGTCTACGGCGTGACCGGCGCGACGGAATTCGCCAAGATCGGCCCCGCCATCGCCAAGACCGGTCTCAGCAGCGGGCCGACGCTCATCGCGCTCGCGCTCGTGACGGTGGGCCTCGGCTTCAAGGCCGCGGTCGTCCCGTTCCATCAGTGGACGCCCGACGCGTACGACGGCGCGCCGACGCCAGCGACCGCGTTCATGTCGGTGGCGCCCAAGGCCGCCGCCTTCGCGGCGATCCTCCGCATCTTCGACGGTGCGCTCACGCCGCTCGCGGTCGACTGGAGCCTGGTCCTCGCGCTGCTCGCGGCGATCACGATGACCGCGGGCAACGTCGTCGCGCTGGCGCAGGCGAACGTGAAGCGGATGCTCGCGTACTCGAGCATCGCGCACACCGGCTACATCCTCGCCGCGGTCGCCGCGTACAGGGCCGGCGCGCCGTCCGCCGCCGCGGTGCTCTTCTACGTGCTCGCGTACGGCGTCATGAACCTCGGCGCGTTCGCGTGCCTTCTCTATCTCGACGTGGAGGGCACGCGGGGAGCGACGCTCGACGAGCTCGACGGTCTGGCGAAGCGGCGTCCCGGTGGCGCGCTGGCGTTCGCGATCTTCCTGATCTCGCTGACCGGCATCCCGCCGACGGTCGGCTTCGTCGCGAAGGTCTTCGTGATCCAGCCGGTCCTCGACGCGGGCCTCGTGTGGCTTGCCGTGATCCTCGCGCTCAACGCGGTGCTGGCCGCGTTCTACTACCTGCGGGTCGTCGTGCACCTGTACATGTACGACCCGCGGGAGGGCCTCCCGCGCCTGGTGCCCGCGCCGCTGCTCTCGCTCGCGCTCGGCCTCTCCGCGTTCCTCGTGGTCGTCGTCGGCGTGCTGCCCGACGGTGTCTACGCGTGGGCGCTACAGGCGGCGGCGCCGCTGGTGTTCCGCTAGCGACGGCAGCACGCGCTCGCCCACCAACCCGCCGAGGCCTCCGATCGACGCGGCGACGAGCAGCGGCAACGCCAGCGCCGGCCACTCGAGCACCAGCAGCGACCCTCCGAAACGGCCGACAGGAGCGAAGCCCGCGTTGAAGGCCTGATGGAGCTGCGTCGCGATGATGCTGCCGAGCAGCAGCGAGAACAGCAGCGCCAGCGGCGCGGCCACCACGCCGGAGCGCCCCGCGACGATCCCGGTGCTGCCGAGGATGAGCGCCGGCACCACCAGCAGCACGAGCGGCGGCACCGGGAGCGGCTCGGTCAGGCCCCACCAGAACGCGAGCCCGACGGTCGTCGAGATCACCGCCGCCAGGAGGCGCCCGATCGTCACACGACGATCGCGAGCGCGTGGTCCGCCGCGTTGAGGGGCTGCGCGGCACCCGAGGCGTCGAGGAAGGCGATGTCCTCGATGCGCACGCCGAACCGTCCCGGCAGGTAGATCCCTGGCTCGATGGAGAACGCCATGCCTGTACTGAGCCGCTCGTCGTTCCCGCGCACGAGGTACGGGTGCTCGTGCCCGTCGAGACCGATGCCGTGCCCGGTCCGATGCACGAACCACCGGCCGTACCCCGCCTCCTCGATCACCGCGCGCGACGCGTCATCCACCGACGCAGCCCTCGCGCCCTCGCGCGCCGCGCGATAGCCGGCCTCCTGCGCCCGCCGGACGACGTCGTGCACGAGCCGCACCTCACGGTCGACGTCCGTCCGCTCGCCCGTCGCGTGGTGCGGAGACGCCCCGTTCGGTCCGCTCGCGACGATGGTGAACGCGACCTCGTCGTGACCCTCTGCCTTGAGCGCGGCCGCGAGATCGTCCGCGATGTCGCGCTCACGCCGGCCTTCGAACGAGGCCGTGCGGATCCGCGCGAACGCGCGATCCGCCGCCGCCCCGACCGCGCGCAGGGCGGCGATCTCGCCGCTGTCCTTCACGGCGCGCAGGTCGCGCGTGATCAGTGACGCGACATCGAAGCGCCGCGCGGGCATCGCGCGCTGCGCGCGGAGGACGAAGGTCGCCCAGAGCTGGTCCCCGACCAGGACCGCGCCGTCACCATCGATCAGGCCGCTCACGCATGCGATGGGGTCCTCGGTCTCCTGCCAGGTCTCCAGCGCGAGGTCGGGCGCGGCCGCCCGGGCGCGCGGCGCCTCGAGCTCGGGCACGACCAGGGTCGCGCCGCGCGCCGTGATGACGAGGCAGCTGAGCCGCTCGCTGGTGTGGATGCGATAGCCCGCGAGGTAGGCGAGGTCGGAGCCAGGGCCGACGAGCAACGCCGCGACGCCGGCGGCGCGGCACGCCGCGGCCGCGCGCTCGCGGCGCTGTGCGAACACCGAGGAGAACGTGGGCACCGGTCGTGCATCGTATCGCCGCGTGTCGCAGCGCCTCACGATGGTCGGCGGCGCGCTGCTGCTCGTGCTCGGGGCGTGGCTGATCACGGGCGGCGGCGCGACGGTGCCCGTCGCCGTATCCACGCCGACGCCAAGCGCGAGCGCGAGCTTCGCGACGTCGCGTCCACCGACGACCGACGTGCCGACCGCGACGCCCGGTCAGCGCGCGATCCCCGACGGCTATCGCGTGCAGATCCCGCGTCTGGCGATCGATCTCGCGATCCAGGAGGGCGACCTGCGGCGCGACATCGACCTGCAGCAGACGCCGGAGAATCTCGCGTTCCACCTGCCCGGGACGGCCCTGCCCGGCCAGGCGGACAACACGTACCTGTACGCGCACGCGCGGCGCGGGATGTTCCTGTCGCTGTGGGACGCGAAGGCCGGCGACACCGTGTACATCTCGACGCCGGACGGGAAGCTGTTGACCTACGAGGTCCGCGAGGTGCTGCCGCGGGTCGGCCCGACCGATGTCTCGGTCGCGCAGCACACGACCAGCGAGCGGCTGACGCTGCAGACCTCGACCGGCCCGAACCCCAGCGATCCGCGCTTCGTGGTGCTCGCCTACCCAAAGCGGGGCTGAGCACCTCTCGCATCGCGAGAGAGCGCCCAGACCAAGCGAGCGCTCGCCCCGCACGAGATGTCAGCCGACCGCCCCTCTGTCCGTCCGGCAGACAGCGTCTGGTAACGGCCGTGCAACCGCGCCCCGGGATGCATCGGGGTCGGACGCTCGGATCGCGTGCTCACCGGGCCATCGCGCCCGTGGGCAGCGCGGTCTTCATCGTGACCCTGGTGCTCGCGCTCGGCGCCGAAGGCCAGACACCTGCCGCGGCGAGCACGCCGGTCATCCTCCGCAGCGCCGTGTCCGAGGATCTCGACATGCGGACGGTCCCCGAGCTGCCGCCCGCCGACACCGAGGCGCCGACGATCGCGTCCGCTGCTGTCGCGCCGCCCGCACCGCCGCCCCCGGCCGTCGTGGCGGACCCCGTCAGCGGCAGCGTCGTGATGGCGTCCTGGTACGGGCCCGGCTTTTACGGCAACCGTACGGCCTGCGGCCTGACCTACACGCCCGAGATCGTGGGTGTCGCCCACCGCACGCTGCCCTGCGGCACGCCCCTCGTCCTGACCTACCGCGATCGCGTCGTGCAGGTCCACGTGATCGACCGTGGCCCGTACGTCTACAGCCGCGAGCTCGATCTCTCGAACGCGACGCGTCAGCTCCTCGGGTGTCCGGACCTGTGCACGGTTCGGATGCAGCTCGTCCGCTAGGTGTCCGCGTATTGCTCGTCCGCACCACAGGCTGCCGAGCGTCGGCACGGAACGTGCACGCTCGGCTGGCGGCAGGACGGGTCGGACAGGACCCGCCGTCGAAGCTCTTTGGAGGATCAGTGGTGACGAAGAACAAGGGCGCCATGACCGTCGCGGAAGCGGGTCGCAAGGGTGGTGCCACCACGGCGCAGCGGCACGGACCGGAGTTCTACGAGCAGATCGGCAAGAAGGGCGGACGCACGACCGCGGCGCGCCATGGGTCCGACTTCTACGAGCAGATCGGCAAGCAGGGCGGGCAGAAGGTCAAGGAGCTGTACGGGCCGCGCTTCTACGGCCGCATCGGGAAGATCGGCGGGGAAGCCGTTTCCGAGAAGTACGGTCACGAGCACTTCGAGGAGATCGGCAAGAAGGGCGGCCAGAAGGTCGCCGAGCTGATCGCGCGCGGTCGCCAAGCAAGCTGACCACCGCATATTCGGGGGATCAGTTCGGAGCAAATGCCCCCACGAGGGCATTGACACCGCGACACGCCTCCGTATCTTCCGTTCTTGTACGCAGACGGATCGATCTCGGCCGTTCGTGTACCGGGAAGCGCACAGCGCTTGCTCGCTCGGAGGAAGGGAAGGCGTTGGACGACATCACCGCTCCGTTGGTCGCGGTCGAGTGGGAGGACATCACCGCCTACTCCCGGACCGCCATCCCTGACGACTTCGAGGCCTACCGGCTGCGCAAGCTCACCTGCGGCCTCCTGTGGAAGGAGACCCCCGACTACATCGTCGTGGTCGGCGACTACGACATCAGCAACGCCGGGAAGGACTACCGCCACAACGACTTCCACATCATTCCGAGAGGCGTCATCCGCCAGCTGACCATCCTCCGGTCGCAGGGTGCGCTCGTCTCGCTGGACGTCGCGGCGAGCTAGGACCCGCCCGGTCGCGAGCCAGGCGTCCGGACCGCGCCGATCTTCGTATCCCTTGACAAGGCGCAGCCGCCGGTTGGAACACGACGTGCCGCTGCGCGGTATGAGGGGAACACGGAACACGAACCGCGGTCCCCTCGTTGTTCAGGTGGGAGACCGTCCGGATGGACGGCGAACTGGAGGCCACGACGATGCCCCTGCGTGCCGAGCTCTATTGCTACTTCTGCGGCCACGGCTGCGGTGAGGTGCTGGTCGCGACGAGCGCGCGCCGGCCGACCGCCGAGCAGCTGCGGGTCGCGTATGACCGCGTCGCGGGAAACGGCGCCCCGAAGTGGGAGGACAGCGGCCAGCCGATCTGCCCGCGCTGCGGTGGACAGCTCTTCCTCGAGCGCTTCGAGCACGAGGTCGTCCGCAAGCCGCTGAGGCGGGCCAGCTAGCGCAAGCGCCGGCCGTATTCCTCATTCGTGAGGGACGGCCCGTTCGCGTTCGCCGCCGGGCTATGCCTCGGCGCGCTCTGCGCGGCCTTCCTCGCGCGCGGTGGTGAGGCGCGAGCGCCTGCGACGAAGCCCGACGGGCTGACCGATCGTCAGCGGCAGATCCTCGAATGCGTCGCCGAGGGTCTGACGAGCAAGGAGATCGCGACACGCCACGGGCTCGCGGAGTCGACCGTGCGGACGCATATCCGGCGCTCCTGCGAAGTGCTCGGCGCGCCCAACCGCGCCGCCGCGATCGCGCTCCTACGCCGCGCTCAGATGGAGGGCGAGCCCCCGAGGCCGAGCCGATCGGCGATGCCCGACAGCGCCGCCACGACCTCGCCGACGAGATCGTCGAACGGCACGCCCAGCGCGTCGGCGCCCGATGTCAGCATCTCGCGGCTGATCGCGCGGGCGAACGCTTTGTCCTTCATCTTCTTGCGCACGCTCTCGGCGGTCACGCTGGAGACGCGCTTGTCCGGCCGCACCAGCGCGACCGCGGTCACGAAGCCCGCCAGCTCGTCCACCGCGTAGAGGCTCTTCTCGAGCGGCGTCACGCGCGGGATGCCGAGGTGGTCGCCGTGGGTCTGGATGGCGTGCACGATCTCGCCGGGTACGCCCGCCTGCTCGAGCAGGGACCTGCCGTTCTGGGGATGGCCCGCCGGATCCCGCTCGTAGTCGTAGTCGTGGAGCAGGCCCGTCACCGCCCACTCTTCGGCGTTGCCGTCGTAGCGGGTCGCGAGACGACGCATCGCCGCCTCGACCGCGAGCCCGTGCTTGCGCAGGCTCTCGCCGGTCGTGTACTCGCAGAGCAGGGCCCAGGCCTCATCGCGTGTCATCTCGTCGGCGACCGATGGTACCCTCGCGTCGTGATCGAGGTGACGCCCGCCGCCGTGTCGAAGCTCCAGGAGATCCGCCCCTCGAACGAGGACGGTCGGATCCTGCGCGTCTACGTCGCCGGAAAGAGCTGCTGCGGCTATCAGTACGGCCTCGCGCTCGATGAGCTGGCCGATGGGGACGAGCTCAGCGTGCACGACGGGATCGCATTCGCGATCGATGCTGCCAGCGCGCCCCTGGTGCGCGGCGCGACCGTCGATTTCGTGGACGAGGACGCGGGCAGCGGTTTCATCGTTCGCAATCCCACCCTTGGCGGAGGCGGCTGCGGCTGCGGTCGAAGCTGACCGCGCGTGACCGGCTGCGGGTGTGCCGGCGTCGTGGGCCTGCTCGTCGCGCTCCTGTTTCTGTTGATCCGCGGCTCGACCGACCCCGGCGAGCCCGTCGCGGGCTGACCTCTCCCTAAGGGAAAGGGGCTGATGGCCCCCTAAAGGCGCGCGAGCTTCGCGCCGCCGGTCGCGCGCTCGAACGCACGCGCGCACCGGAGCAGCTCCGCCTCACGCCACGGCCCGCTGACGAGCTGCAGCCCGATCGGGAGCCCGCCCGCGGTGTTCCCGCAGGGCAGCGCGATCGCCGGAAGCGCCGTGAAGTTGAACGGCGCCGTGAACGTCGTGAGGCGCGCGGCCGCCGCAAGCGCGTCGCTCCCCGCGAGCTCGGGTGCGGCGATCGGTGTCGCGGGCAGCAACAGCACGTCGTGCTCGCCGAACAAGCGCGCCGCTTCGCGCCTCATCCGCGTGCGCGCGCGACGCGCGAGCGCGACATCGGTCCCCGTGCGCGCGGCGCCCCGCTGGAGCCGCTCGCGCACGTCCGCGCCGAAGCCGTCCGCGCTCTCGGCGAGACGGTCGTGATGGAAGGCGGCTGCGTCCGAGCCGATAAGGATCGCCTGGAACGGACCGATCTCCGCGACCCAGGGAAGCGAGAGCGGGACGAGTCGCGCGCCCTCGCGCTCCAGCAGACGCGCGCTCTCCTCCACCGCGCGGCGCACCTCCGGATCCACGTCCGTGAAGAAGGGATCGGTCGGGACCGCGATCCGCATCCCGCGCACGCCGTCCTCGATGGCGATGAGGTAGTCGTCGACCGGCCGATCGACGGAGCCCGGATCCTCATCGTCGTATCCCGCGATGCACGAGAGCACCCGCGCCGCGTCGCGCACGCTGCGCGCGAGCGGGCCCGCGTGGTCCAGCGTCCAGCTCAGGGGGATGACGCCGCGCAGGCTGACCCTGCCGCGTGTGGGCTTGAGCCCGACGACGCCGCACAGCGAGGCGGGGATGCGGATGGAGCCGCCCGTGTCGGTGCCCAGCGCGATGGGACAGCTGCCCGTCGCGACCGCGATGGCGCTGCCGCCGCTCGAGCCGCCGGGGACGCGCGCGAGATCCCAGGGGTTCCGCGCGGGGCCGTAATGCGGGTTGTCGTTCGTCACGCCGAAGGCCCACTCGTGCAGGTTGGTCTTTCCGAGCATCACCGCACCGGCCTCGCGCAGGCGTCGCCAGACCTCGCTGTCGGCGTTCGCGACCGAGTCGCGCAGGAAGCTCGATCCCGCGGTCGTGACAACGCCACGAACGTCAAAGAGATCCTTCACGGCGATTGGGACGCCATGGAGCGGCCCCCGATCGGTCCCACCGGCAAGCTCGCGGTCACGCTCCCGTGCGTCGGCGCGCGCCCGCTCCGCGGTGACGGCGATGAACGCGTTGACCCGCGGCTCCAGCTCCGCGATGCGGGCGAGCGCGCCCTCGACCACCTCGCTCACCGAGAGGGACTTCGCGCGGTAGCCCTTGCCGAGCTCCTCGATTCCCATCCCCAGCGCACCGCTCACCAGCGTCACCTTAGCGGGGACAAGATGAACGAGCGAGGGCGGGCTTTGCCCGCCCGAGCGAGATCCACCAGCCTTGATCCGCGCCGCGACCCTCGATGCGAAGCGAGAGGGCCGCTGCGCATGAAATGAAAAGACCGGGGCCAGTCGGCCCCGGTCTTTTCGTGTATCCGACGCTGTTACGGGTTCGTGATGAGACGGTCCGCCGAGCTCGCGAAGTTCCAGAGATTGCCCGACGTGTCGGTGATGCCGGAGGCATCCGTCACGACGATCGGGTACTGAAGGCCGGCGGTGCTACCCGCCGCGGCGATGGTGGGGTTGGCCGTCATCGTCACGGTGAGCTCGGTGTTCGCGGTGTTGAGCGTGCACGTCGCGTTCGTGCCGCAGATGACGTCACCCACGGTGTTCGTGGTGCCGCCGGTGCATGCGGCTGGGCCGGCGTTGGTGGCGTTGCCGCAATCACTGTCCGTGAAGCGGATCGTGGCGTTGCTGGCGAGCGAGATGGCCTCGCTGAAGTTGAAGGCGATCTTGTCGCCCGTGTCCAGGGTGTTGCCGAAGCCCGCGGAGGTGGAGAGGACGGCCGACGTCGAGGTCGGCGCTGTCGTGTCGCCCACTCCCGGGACGTTCACGGGCACGTAGTTGGAATAGCTGAAGGCGCCGGTCGTCGGGTCGGTCGTCCGGACGCGGAAGCAGTACCCGCCGTTCGCGAGGTCGAAGTTGGTGAAGCTGGCGGTCTGGCCCGAGTTCGCGGTAACGCTACCGACGGTCACGAAGTTCGTGTCCGCAGGTACTGCCGAGGAGACTCCCGAGGAGGGAGCCGTCGCGCCGAGGGCGCAGTTGCTGCTCGTGGCGGTCGTCGAGATCGGCGCCCGCTGGACCGGGTAGGTCGTGATCGTGTTGCTCGCGCTGGTGGTAAAGGAGAGGCGGACGTCCTCCGCGGTCGCGCCGGCGTCGAAGTTGCCGACGGCGGCCGTCACGTTGCTGGGAGCGGCGAAGCCCGAGCGGCTGCAGATGTTGATCTCGGAGACGCCGGCGGGGTCGGGGTTGTAGTTGACGGTCACCTTGTCGCCGGTGCCGCTGGCGTTGGCGTTGATCGCGTTGAAGAACTGGGTGAGCGAGACAGGCGTCCCGCTGATCCGGAATGTGTCGTTCGAGTCGAACACGTAGCGGAGGCTCGTGTCGCTCGTCGGGCCGGCGGTCAACATGCCCAGCGTCGCCGAGAAGCGGTACACGGGGTTGCACGTCGCGGCTCCGGCCGTGTCCGGGAACTGCGCGCCGAACGTGCCGTTCGAGCCGGTGAAGAACTTACGGCCCGACACGGCGATGAGGCCGTCGGTGCTCACGTTGTACGGCGTGTACGCGTTGCAGTTGGTGTCGCCGGCGCCGGTCAGCTCGACTTGGCCGTTGGCGCTCTTGTCCTGCCACGCGATGACCCGCACACGACGGTTACGTGTGGACGAGTCGATGGTGACGGTGATGATCCCGCTCGACGGGACCGGCTGGTTGATGACGGTCGCGGCCTGCGTGATCGAAACGCCGTTCACCGCTGTGAACGAGACCGTGCCATCCGTGAGGATGTCGGCCTTCGAGTCGCTGTTCGTGTCGCAGAAGCTGTAGGTGCCATCGGTGTTGTTGACGACATTTGCCGAGTCGATCACCACGAAGCTCAGGTTCTGACCAACGAGCGCGGAGGCCGTGAACGTCACGGTGTGCTGCCCGTTGCCCGGGATCGTGGTGCTGACGAAGTTCATCTTGTCGTTGGCCGCGGCGAACGCCGGTGTCGCGGTGAACGTCGCCGCCGCGACGGCGACCGTGACGTCTTGGTAATAACCCTCGGGGTGGATCTTCTGCAGCGTGGATGCCTGCACGAGGTCACCGTTGAAGCGGTAGGTCCCGGCCGCCTGGCCCGTCGGCACCTTCACGGTGTACGTGAACGCGCTGAAGTCGCCCGGCGTGACCGTGTCCTTCGTGTGCGCTGCGTATGCGACCGACGAGAGCCACGCGCTCGCGAAGGCCGCGTTCTCGGGCGGCACATTGCACGTGAGCTTGTCACTCAGGCACGTGGCAAGGTTCACCTGATTCGCCGTGCCCTTCACCCATGCCGTGGTGCCGGTATTCGCGAAGAACACCGAGAACGTTCCGGTGTCTCCTGGCGCGAGGCTGAGGAACGCGCTCTCGAACTGATAGGCCGAGTCGAAGCCCGCAACGGCCGCGGCTGGGGCCGGCGCCAGGCCGACGACCAGACTCAGCCCGAGCGCCAACGCCATGATGCTGGTGACGATCCGACGCATGGTCCTTCCTTTCGTACGCGGGTCTGTGCCGTAACGTAGCAACGCGCGTACCAGAGCAACGCTGCGGTCCCGACCGGATTCGAACCGGCGATCTCGTCCTTGACAGGGACGTATGCTAGGCCGCTGCACCACGGGACCGTGCGGGAGCGGGCTGCTCCCCCGAGCACGGCCCATTCTGCCAGAGGGCCCCTCAGGAGCGCCTGCGCGCGCCCTTCCGGCTCGATGGGTGCGCTGACCGTACACCCGGCCGTCGCCCGAGGTTTCGCGTGTAACGGTCCGGTCACGTTCAGCGGGTCAGCGGGTCGACGATCGTCCCGACCGCCGTGGCCTCCCAGTGGACGTGCGGACCCGTTGTGACCCCGGTGAGGCCGATCAACGCGATCGGCTGGCCGCGGACCACCCGCTGGCCGACCGTCACCAGAGCCGCGGAGGTGTGGTACTGGCAGGTCTCGATCGCGCTCGGGTGGCGGACGCATACGCGCCGGCCGCCGACGGTCACCTGGCCCACCTCGCTGACCACGCCGTCATCCGACGCGACGAGCACGGTCCCCAGCGGGGCCGCGATGTCGATACCCGTGTGGGTCGGCCGGACCACCTGCGTGATGGCGCCGACAACGGGACGCAGCAGTCGCCTGTCCGATGGTTCAGGCGCGGCCGCGATCGCGATCGGCGCCGCCGCGACGCCGGTCCCGCAGCGGAAGATCTCGAGCCGTCCGCCGCGCAGACCGGTGCGCGCGGTCCCCACGAAGAACGCGCCGTCCGGACTGAACTCGCGCGCACCCACGAGGTCCGGCAGGGTCGCGGTCGCGGCGCTCGCATCGGACGCCCATGCCGCGAACGCGTCGAAGCGGATGCTCCCCAGCTGCGCGGCGCTCAGCTGGCCGACGAGGAGCGCGCGCGCATCGGGGAGCCAGGTGTGCACCGGACCGGCGAAGCGCGAAAGCGGCGCGCCGCGGACGATCGCGTCATCGCGGAGCTCGAGCCGGTCCGCGTAGCGCACCAGGAGCGTGTGCCCCGCGGGCGCCCACTCGGTGTAGGTCGCGCCGGGGAGATCGAGCTCGCCAGCAGTCCCGGCACGCGTGTTCCCCAGGTAGCGGCGCACCGAGCCGTCGGCGAGATAGCGCGTGACCAGGAAGCGCTCGGTGTCGGCACTGAAGTGCGCGTCGTCGTGCGGATAGCTCAGCTCCAGCTCGTCAGGAAGATGCGAGATGGTGCGCTCGATCCCGTCCGCCCACGTGCGGATCTCTTTCTTCTCGATGAAGAAGAGCGTGTCGCCGGCCCAGCGCACGTCGGGAGTGGTCGCATGGGGCAGCGCCACGACGCGCCCCCCGATCGCCACGCGCAGGTCCCCGTCCCAGCTCCAGTACGAGAGATAGCGGCCGCTCGCGGAGAAGCGCGGGCGTTCGCCCACGCCGATCGGCACGAGCTCGCCGCTGCGCAGGTCGAGCGAGTCGAGGAAGAAGTCCTCCGGTGAGCCGGTGATGCGGCTGGAGGGCAGGGGCACGACGTGCGCGAGGACGACGCTCGCGCCGTCCGGTGCCCACGCCGTGCCGACGACATCGGCGATCTCGGGCACGGGCACGCGCTCGGCGCAGCTGAGCGGGTCGCCCGTCGGCCGCGCACGCGTCGGTACAGGTGTCGCGGTCGGGATCGTGGTGGGAGGAGGCGCCGGAGTCTCAACCGCCGTGGGGACGGGGCCGGGCGAGCTGACCGCCGCGGGCGAGGTGCATCCTCCGACCAGGATCGCGATGGTGATCAGGGTGGCCGTGGTAACGCGCTTGATGATCCAAGATGCTAAAGAAAACAAGCAGCAGAAATATCAAAAAGAGGCGGCGAGTGTGCTTCCTTTCACTCGCCGCCCCGCCGGTGTGGCCCCAGTCAGATCGTTACGCCACGGCCGCTCTACGCATCTCCCTCGTCACCGCGTTCGCGATGCGGCTCGTCTGTCCGAGCCCGACGAGCGTGAAGTCGAGCCCCGCCTCCCGCAGCTCCTCGTACCCGAGGCCCTTGTAGAGACGGTTGCCCGCGACGAGACACATCTCGTCATAGAGCTGCGGCCATTCGACTGAACGACGCTTGAAGCAGAACGTGATGAACTCGATCGCCAGGTCGGCGATCCGCTCCTCCGACATCCGTCGGCCTCCCCTTCGCTGGACCTGGCGCAGCATCGCCGACGGACGCCGTCCACCACAAGGACCTTGTCCACCTTCTTCTCCACAGCTTCGTCCACACGCGCGACGCACCGCCGTCCACAGCGCGTCCACATTTCTTTCGTTGACTTCCTCAGGCGCGCGGCGTCCGTCGATCCGAGAGCCGTCTGCGCATCGGGATCTCCTTCGCGCTGGCGCGATCGAGCGCGCCGTCGCCGAATCGATCACGCACCGTGTCGAGCGCCGCATCCAGCCGGGACGCTCGCGCGTGATCGAAGAGGCCGAGCTGCCGGCCCTCGACGAGCCCCGACAGCGTCACTCCGATGAGCCGGACCGGTCGAGCGCGCCCGCTCGCGCGATCAGCGGCGAGCGCCTCGCGCAGCAGCGCTCGCGCGACCCCGAAGATCTCGAGGTCCGCATCGGTGGGCCGCGGCAGGGTCCGTTGCCGCATCCGCGTCTCGAATGGGGCGACGCGAAGCTTGAGCGTGATCGTCCGCCCGGCCAGCGCCGCATCGCGCGCGCGGCGCCCGACACCTTCGGAGAGTCGCAGCAGCGTCGATTCGATCGTGGCGCGCTCGGACGTATCGCGGTCGAAGGTGTGCTCGTGGCCGATGGATTTCGGCTCCATCTCGGGCACCACCGGATCGGTGTCGATGCCGCGGGAGCGCTCCGAGATCGCGCTCCCGTGCTCGCCAAGGCGCTGCTCCAGGACCCGCGGATCGGTCGCCGCGAGATCGCCGATCGTCTTCATGCCGTAGCCCTCGAGGACCGCGCGCGTCTTCGGACCGACGCCCCACAGGCGCTCCAGCGGCAGCGGCGCGAGGAACGCGGCCTCCTCACCGGCCTCGACGACGACGAGGCCATCCGGCTTGCGGAGATCCGAGCCGATCTTCGCGCACAGCTTGTTCGTCGCGAGTCCCACCGACAGCACCAGCCCGAGGTCCGCGCGGACCCGCCGCTTGAGCTCCTGCGCGATCGCGAGCGGTCCGCCGAAGAGGTGATGCGTCGCGGTCACGTCGAGGAACGCCTCGTCGAGCGAGATCGGCTGCACCAAAGGCGTGCGCAGCGAAAAAAGAGCCATCACCGCGTCCGATGCCGCGATGTACTTCTCGTGATCGCCGGGGACGAAGATCCCGTCGGGGCAGAGGCGCCCGGCTTCGCGCAGCGGCATCGCCGATCGCACGCCGAAGCGCCGCGCCTCGTACGACGCCGCGCTCACCACGCCCCGCTCGTTCGGCCCGCCGCCGACGATCACGGGCCTCCCGCGGTACTCGGGGTGGTCGCGTTGCTCCACCGACGCGTAGAAGGCGTCGAGGTCGCAGTGCAGGATCGCGCGCGTGGTCACCGCACGGACACGTCGCGCGCCTCCGGCTCGATGAAGCGGGCGAGACTGGCACCCTCCTCCTCGAGCGCGGCCCGGTCGGCGCGCGCGAGCCTGACGAAGGGCGAGAGCGTCAGCACCGCGTCACCCTTCACCCGTGTGTACGCGAGCATCGTGCGTAGCGCAGCGCGTCCGCGTGCAGCTGGTTCGCATCGCCGATCCCGCGCCCTTCGCGGTGCGCCTTCCTCGTCGCCGGCTGCTTCGTTTAGCGCTCCCCACTCGTGACACGCGTGGCACGCGGACCGGTTTCGCGTCTGGCTAGGTGAGGCGGCGGATCACTCCGATGACCTTGCCCTGGATCTGCACGCTGCGGTGGTACATCGGCGCCATCTCCGAGTTCGCCGGCTGCAGCCGGATCCGGTCCTTCTCCTTGAAGAAGCGCTTGAGCGTCGCGGTACCGTCGTCGAGCAGCGCGACGACGATGTCGCCGTCACGCGCGGTGTTCTGCTGCTGCACAACGACGTAGTCGCCGTTGTCGATGTGGTCCTCGATCATCGACTTGCCGCGGACCCGCAGGACGAACGTGTCGCGCCCGTGGACGCCCAGCTCGCTCGGCAGGTCCATCGTCTCGGTCTTGTCCTCGTAGGCGTAGATGGGCTGTCCGGCGGCGATCTCGCCGACGATCGGCGCGCGCACCAGGCGGCCCTCTCCCGCGAAGCTCCCCGGCACGCTCAGGGCTCGTGAGCGCGTGGCCTTCTTCTGGAGCCGCCCGGCCTCCATCAGCTTCGTGAGGTGGTGGTGGACGGCCGAGGTCGAGGCGAGACCGACTGCCTCGGCGATCTCTCGCACGCTCGGCGGGTACCCGTTCCTGGCGATGGAGTCGCGTACGTAGGCGAGGATGCGGTCGGCGCGCTGCTGATCCTGCTTCGTCATCTGGCCGACCATAACCGAACGGATGTTCGTTTGTCAAGCCCGGCCCCCGGCTTCTCCGTGGGGCGTCCCTATGCTCGCCGCCGTGCCCATCGACCCCGCCGCCCTGAAGGAAACGCTGCTCGAATACGCGATCCGGACCGCCTGGGCGCTGTTCGTGGCGGTGGTCGCGATCGTCCTCGCGCGGATCGTCCGGCGGACCTCGATGCGCGCGCTGGCCCGCCACCGGGCGCACGCGAACGCGACCGTGCTGCTCGGCAATCTCGCGCAGCTGCTCGTGCTCACCCTCGGCATCCTCGTCGTCCTGGCCATCTACACCCAGGGCGCGTTCGGCTGGATCCTGACGTCGTTCAGCGTGCTGGGGATCGTCGTCGGGCTGTCCCTGCAGGACATCGGCAAGAACTTCTTCGCTGGGATCTGGGTCCTCGTCGAGCGCCCGTTCCGCATCGGCGACACGATCGAGGTCGGCGGGGCCAAGGGTGTCGTGGAGGAGATCTCGTTCCGCACGACGAGGCTGAGCACCGCCGACGGCCAGCAGGTCATCGTCCCGAACGCCAACCTCATGACGGACCTCGTCGTGGTGCACAGTGCCTGAGGGCGACCTGCGCGATACAGTCCAGCGGCCTGCCCTATTGGTCAGACGGCAACGCGAAGGGGGACCCAGCACATGAGCGACCGCGACGACGGACCCGGCCTCTTCGGTCTCATCGAGGGACTCCTCGCCATCATCGGCGCGCTGGCCGTGATGGGCGTGCTCGCGGTCGCGGCATCCGTCCTCGCGTGGGAGATCGAGCTGCGCAAGAGCGAATCCGATGGCGTCCTCAGCGAGCCACCGACCGTCCCGACCGCCTGACCGCGGGCGAGGGCCATGCGCGTCGTCCTGAAGCAAGAGGTCCGCGGTCTCGGTCGCCCCGGCGATATCAAGGATGTCGCCGACGGCTACGCGCAGAACTTCCTGCTGCCGCGCGGCCTCGCGACCCCGGCCAGCAGCGGCGCGTTGCGTGAGGTCGCGCAGCAAAAGGCGAAGGTCCGCGCGAAGCAGGATCGCGCGCACGGCGACGCGGAGGAGCTCGCGAAGCGCCTCGAGGCGACGACCCTCCTGTTCACGCTGAAGTCCGGCAAGGACGGCAAGACCTTCGGCTCGGTCACGAACCGCGACATCGCCGAGGCGCTCAAGCGGGACACCGGGATCGATCTCGACCGCACGAAGATCCATCTCGAGGAGCCGCTGCGCTCGCTCGGCGTGCACAAGGTCGAGGCGCGGCTGCTGAGCGATGTGCGCGCGCACCTGACGGTCGCGGTCGAGCCGGCCAAGAGCAGCTAGACAGGTCAAACCTCGCGCGTCTCTCCGAGATCGCGGAAGCGCGTGAGCTGCGACTCGAAGTGCAGGTCGATGTCGGCGGTCGGGCCGTTGCGGTGCTTCGCGAGCTTCAGGCGGACCACGCCGTCGCGGCGATCCTGGACGTCCTTCTGCCACAGGAAGAGCACCAGGTCGGCGTCCTGCTCCAGGGCGCCGCTGTCGCGCAGGTCCGAGAGCATCGGTTCGCTGCCACGCGTCTCGATCTGGCGCGACAGCTGCGACAGCGCGATGACCGGCACCTGAAGCTCGCGCGCGATCGCCTTGAGCGCGCGGCTGATCTTGGCGACCTCCTGGACCCGGTTCGTCTCGTCCTCGTCGACGCCCTCGATCAGCTGCAGGTAGTCGATGACGATCAGGTCGAGCCCGCGCTCGGCCTGGAGCCGCCGCGCCTTCGCGAGGATGTTCGTGACCGTGAGGCGACTCGACTCCTCGACGAAGATCGGCGCCTGCTGCAGCCGCGCCGACGCGTCGTTGATGGCCTGCAGCTCGGTCAGCTCGAGCCTTCCGCGGCGGATCCGGCTGCCCTCGATCTGCGCGTTCATCGAGATGAGACGTTGGACGATCTGCATCTCGCTCATCTCGAGGGAGAAGACCGCGGTCACCTTGTTCGCGTACAGCGCCGCGTGCTCGACGATGCAGAGCGCCAGGCTCGTCTTCCCGAGGCCGGGGCGACCGGCGAGGATGATCAGGTCCGAGGGCTGCAGCCCGCCGGTCTTCGCGTCGAGGCTCGCGAGGCCGGTCGCGATGCCGATCGGATGTTCCTCGCTGCGAGCGCTGATCTGCTCCGCGTAGCGCCGGAGCGCGGTGTCGAGCGTGACGATGTCGCGGTGAAGGCTCGTCTCGCTCACGGCGAACAAGAGCTTCTGCGCCTCGTCGACCGCGATCTGCGCGGCGTCGCGGGTCAGCGCGATGCGCGCGATCTCGTTCGCGGTCCCGATGAGCCGGCGCAGGAGCGCGGTCCGCTCCACGATCGTCGCGTAGGTCTCCGCATGCGCGACGGTCGGGACGTCCTGCATGAGCCCGACGAGGAACTGCGGACCGCCGACGGCGTCGAGATCGCCGCGCGCGGCGAGCTCGCCCTGCACCCCGGCGAAGCTGATGGTGTCTCCCCGGCTGGAGAGCGCCACGATCGCATCGAGCACCAGGCGGTGCTGCTCGCGCGAGAGATCGGCGGGCGCGATGCGCCCGCGGACGAATTCGTCGTATACGTGCGTGTCCAGGAGCATCGCGCCGAGCAGGGACGCCTCGGCATCGGGGTTCTCGGGCGGCGGCTTCGGGCCGCCGCGATCCGTGCCTCGGAGCAGCGTCATACCGGCATGCCGCCCTCGTCCGCGCGGCTGAAGAAGCGGGCCTGCTCGCTCTCGAAGAACAGCTCGAAGTGGCCGGTCGGCCCGTTGCGGTTCTTGGCGACCGATCCATGGATGAGGCGCGGCGCGCCCGGCTGCGCGTCTTCGCGGTCGCGCCACAGCATCACGACGACATCCGCGTCCTGTTCGAGGGCGCCTGATTCGCGGAGGGTGGAGAGCATCGGCTCGTTCCCGGCGTCGCCGGCGGCGCGCGAGAGCTGCGAAAGCGCGATGACGACGACGCCGAGCTCGCGGGCGAGCGCCTTGAGGTTGCGCGAGATCGTGGCGATCTCCTGGACGCGGTTCTCCTCGTGCTCGGCCGTGCGCATGAGCTGGAGGTAATCGATGACGATCAGCGACAGACGCGTCTGCGCCATCGCGCGCCGCGCCTTCGTGCGCAGCTCCATGATCGAGATGCCCGGCGTGTCGTCGAGGAGGATCGGCAGGTTGGTGAGCGACGCCGCCGCTTCGGTGTCCATGATGTTCCCGGTCCGCATCGAGAGCAGGTCGATCCGGCTGTTGAGCCCGAGGAGACGCGCGACGATCTGCTTCGTGTCCATCTCGAGCGAGAAGACGAGCGTGCCGTCGCCGCGCTTCGCGGCCGCGTGCGCGATCGCGAGCCCGAGCGACGTCTTCCCGACCGACGGCCGCGCCGCGATGATCACGAGATCGCCCGGACTGAACCCCTCGGTGAAGCCGTCGATCTCGCGGAACCCGGACGCGAGACCGCTCACCTCGAAGGGATGCTCCATGCGCTCGGAGATGTGCTCGTAGTTCGCCTGGAGCGCGCGCTGGATATGGCGGAGCTGGGCGTTCGCGGTCTCGTCCCGCAGCGCGAAGATCCGCTGCTCGGCACGGTCGAGCGTGAGCGACACGTCGGTCGGCTCGCTGTAGGCCTCCGTCGCGATCGAGGTGGCGGCGGCCAGGAGGCGCCGCATCGTCGCCCGATCGCGCACGCGCCCGGCATCGCGCTCGACCTCGATGGCCGTGGGCACGAGCTCGACCAGCTCGCGGAGGTACGCGCTGCCGCCCACCTGATCGAGGCGCTCGTTGCGTGCGAGCTCGACCTGCAATGTGAGCGGGTCGATCCGCTCGCGCCGCTCCAGCAGCTCCAGCGCAGCGCCGTAGATGCGCTGATGCCGGGCGAGGTAGAAGTCGTCCGGCCGCAGCTGGTCGGCCACCTTGAAGATCGCGTCGCGGTCGATCAGCAGCGCGCCGAGCACCTGCTGCTCGGCGGTGGCATCGTGCGGAGCGACGCGGTCGGCCTGGTCGCCCTGGCCGTTCGTGCCGGTCATGAGGGTCATGGAGAACACCAAATAGAACACTCGTTCGGTCGTGTCAAGAGGACCCTCACCTGAAGAAGGGTAGGCGTCGGCCCCTCCACAGGCCGGTCGAGGACGCGTCAATGGATCGTGCTCGGAGCCGCCGCCTCCACAACTCGTCCACCATCGGTGCACACGGAGGTTGTGGATGACCGACAAGAAACAGGTGCTCGTCACGGGCGGGGCCGGCTTCGTCGGGAGCGCCGTGGTCGACGCCTGCCGAGCCCTTGGGAACGACGTGGTCGTCATCGACGATCTCTCGACCGGCGCGCGCGCCAACGTCGCACCGGGAGTCAGCGTCCGCGTCGCGGACGTCTCTGACAGCCGGGCGGTCGCGGACGCGATCGGCGGTGAGCGTTTCGACGCGGTGGTGCACCTCGCGTCGAAGACGAAGGTCGTCGAATCGATGGGCCAGCCGGAGCTCTACGAGCGCGTGATCGTCGGTGGGACCCGGGTGATGCTCGGCGCGGCTCGGCGCGCGGGAGCGACGACGTTCGTGAACTTCTCGTCGGGCGGGGTCGTGTACGGGGAGACGCCCGAGTGCGCGTCGGAGACGCGCGAGATCGGGCCGCGCTCTCCCTACGGCACCTACAAGGCGGAAGCGGAGGCGCTGGTGGCCGCGAGCGGGCTGAACGCCGTGACGCTCCGGCCGGCCAACATCTACGGCCGTCGCCAGCGCCCTGACCTCGAAGGAGGCGTCGTCGCGATCTTCATGCGCTGCTGGCGCGAGGGCACGCCGCTGACGGTGTTCGGCGACGGCACGATGGTCCGCGACTACGTGTACGCCAATGACGTCGCCGAATTCGTCATCGCCGCGATCGATCGCGGCGCGCGCGGCGTTTACAACGTCGGTACCGGCGTCGCGACGAGCGTCAACGACCTCATCGACGCGATGACCGAGGTGCTCGGACCGCCGCCCGGGATCGTCCACGCCCCCGAGCGTCCCGGCGAGCTCAAGCGCTCGTGCATCGATCCACGCAAGGCGGCGCGCGACGGGCTCTGGAAGCCGCGCACCTCTCTCGCCGACGGGCTTCGCGCGCTCGCCGCCGCGCTCCCATGAAGCGCTTCGCCCTCGGCTTCTGCGCGGGCATCGTCGCGGCGCTCGTCGTGCTCCTCGGGATCGGCCACGTCCTTTCACCCGAGGATCCGCTCGCTCGCGCCGATGTCATCGTGGCCATCTCGGGCGACACGGGAGCCCGCCTCGACACCGCGATCGACCTCTGGCGCCGGGGCTACGCGCCGTATCTGCTCTTCAGCGGCGCCTCGCTCGATCCCGCCTCCGCTCCATCGTCGGAGCTGATGCAGCGGGAGGCCGTGCGGCAGGGCGTCCCGGGCGACCGTGTCCTCGTGGAGACCGGATCGACGACGACGGAAGAGAACGCCGTCGGCGTCGCCGCCCTGATGAGGGAGCGCGATCTCCACAGCGCGATCCTCGTCACGAGCCCCTACCACCAGCGGCGCGCCGCTCTCTTGTTCAGCCGCTCGTTCGCGGCGCGCGAGCTGACGCTCCGCAATTACCCGGCCCGCGATCCCTCCTGGGACCCGAACCTCTGGTGGCTGAGAGAGCCGTCACGCTCGCTCACCGTGGTCGAGCTCGCGAAGCTCTTCGTCGAGACGATCGGCACGCCCCTGCGCCGCGGTGGTGACTAGGGCGCGAGGACGCGCAGCGCCTTCCCACCAACGGGGATGTCGTAGCGAGCGAGCTCGCGTCCGCTGGAGCCCTCGAGCACGTGGACGCCGTCGTCGGCGAGCGCGTACACGCGTGTCCCGTCGGCCGCGATCGCGAGCGATCGCGCGGCGACGTCGGGCGCCGCCCAGACGCGGAACGAAAGGTCGTGCGTGACGATGGCGGCGATGCCGGTCGCCCCGGTGGCGTAGAGCCGTCCGCCGTCCGGCGACACGACCGCGCTCGACCGCACCCCGCCGCCCGCGTGCGCGGGGAACGATGCGCTGCGCTTCACCTTCTGCGTCAGGGCGTCGATCTCGCTGATCGATCCGGTGCCGGTGTCGACGACGTAGAGCGCGCGCGCGTTGGGACCGAGCGCGAGCGAGAGCGCCGAGTCCGCCGTGCGCGTGCCGGGGAGGTCGACGATGCACGTCGCGTAGCGCTGCGCCACGTTCAGCGCGTGCACGAACGGCCTGCCGTCTCGCTTCACGTAGAGCCCGTAGCTCCAATCACCGCCGGCCGGGGCGACGGAGACGTGGAACGCGCCGTCCATGAGGCCGGCCGCGGGGTCGTAGGCCACGAGCTGCGCCTTGTCGAAGATGGGCTCCGCCTGCATCCGCTTCGCCTGCACGTCGTAGAGCCGGACGTTGTATGCCGTGGAGCCCGCCACTGGATGCTCGATCAGATAGAGGGCGCTGCCGCTGTCGTGGATGGCGTCGAAGCTGAATCTCGCGCCCAGCTCGACCGGCGTCGCGCTCGTGCCGTTGGCCACATCGAGGATCGCGAAGCTGCTCGCGGTCGCGGTCCGTGCGACGAGCACGAGCCACCTGCCGTTCGGTGAGAACCCGCTCGCGGACGGCCCGTATGCCGCCGGCAGCTTGAAGTCTCCGGCGAGCATCCACTCCTTCTGCTGGGCTCCGCTCAGGTCGTAGGCGACGACCCTGGTCTTGTCGCCTGCCGGCGCGGTACGGACGATCAGGTCGCCCGCGGGAGAGAGCGTGCCGCCGGGCAGGGTCGCCTTGACGGCGCCGGTCTGCGGGTCGAGGACGAGCGTTCGCTCGCCCCCTTCGATGACGAGCCGGCCGGAGGCAACAGGGGTCGCGGACGCGCCCGGCGCGGATGCCCGCGTCGTGCCGCAGGCCGCGACGAGCATGAGCAGGGCGAGCAGCGCAATGGATCTCTTCATGACCCCACTACAACGGGGGCCCGGCGACGGTTCCCGCGAGCATCGCTAGCATCGTTCCACGTGCCGGTCACCGCGATCGTCGGCGCGCAATGGGGCGACGAGGGCAAGGGCAAGATCACCGATCTGCTCGCCCAGGACGCGGACGTCGTCATACGTTTCCAGGGCGGCAACAACGCCGGGCACACCGTCGTCAACCAGCACGGCACCTTCAAGCTCCACCTCGTTCCCTCTGGGGTCTTCAATCCGAACGCGCTCTGCATCGTCGGTCCGGGCACGGTGGTGGACCTCCAGGTGCTCTGCGCGGAGCTCGACGGCCTGGAGAAGGCCGGTGTGCCCACAGGCGGCCTGCGCGTCTCCGATCGCGCGCATCTGCTCATGCCGTGGCACATCGCGCTCGATCGGCTCGACGAGCGCGAGCGCGGCCGCCAGAAGCTCGGCACCACAGGCCGGGGCGTGGGTCCCGCGTACGCGGACAAGGTCGCGCGCCACGGCATCCAGGTCTATGAGGTCCGCGACGAGAAGCGCTTCCGCGAGCACGTGGCGCGCGAGCTCGAGACGAAGAACGCGATCCTCGAGCGCTTCGGCGACAAGCCGCTCGACGCGCGCGAGACCGCCGACGACGTGCTGCGCGCCGCCGCGAGGCTGGGCGATCGGATCGTCGACACGCTCCCGCTGGTCGAGGACGCCGTGGCGCGCGACGCGCGGGTGCTCCTCGAGGGCCAGCTCGGCGCGATGCGCGATCTCGATTGGGGGATCTACCCCTACGTCACGTCGTCCAACCCGCTTGCGGGCGGCGCGGCGGTGGGCGCCGGCATCCCCCCGCGCTACATCACGCGCGTCATCGGGGTGGTGAAGGCGTACTCCACGGCCGTGGGCGAGGGGCCGTTCCCGACCGAGCTCCACGGTGAGCTGGCCAACGCGCTGCGCGAGACGGCGCAGGAATACGGGGCGACGACCGGCCGGCCGCGGCGCGTCGGCTGGTTCGACGCGGTCGCCCCCCGCCACGCGCACCGGCTCAACGCGTTCACCGAGCTGGCGGTCACGAAGCTCGACATCCTCGGCACGTACGACGAGATCCCCTTCTGCACGTCGTACGAGCTGGACGGGCGCTTGACGACGGATATGCCGCCGACCGCGCTGCTCGAGCGCGCCGTGCCCCGCTACGAGAAGCTCGCGGGCTGGCTGTGCTCGCTCGACGGCGTCTCGGACCGGCGCGGGCTCCCGAAGGAAGCGCGCGCGTATCTGACGCGGATCGAGCAGACCGTCGGAGCGCCGATCGGCATGGTCGGGATCGGCCCCGAGCGCACCGCGACGATCCTCTAAGCGAGCCTTGTCGGGCCGCCGCGGCGGACGGATGATGCGCGCGTGAGCCTCGTCGATCTCGCGTTCCCGTATCGCGACAACCGCGAGTTCGGTGTGACCTCGACCGCGCTCGTGTTCGTGGTGCTGCTCGTCGAGATCGAGCTGGTCGTCCTCCTCGGACTCGCGGTCGTCGCGCACCGCTTCGATCTGTTCCTGTCCGGTCAGTCGGCCATCCTGCCGGCGGCGGTCCTGGTGAGCCTCGCGACCGCGATCGTCTTCGGGGTCCGCGCCCGTTCGTGGTCGCGGGCACGCATCGCGTCGATCGGCGAATGGTCCTCCGGCGCGGCCCGCTATGGGGAGCTCCTGGCACAAAAGCACCAGCGGTAGCGACCTTTACTACGTAGCCGAAGGCGAAGGAGCAGGACGGTCACGGCATCGCTGAGCGGTGCTGTGACCACCTACAATCTCCCAATGAGGGCGCGGTGAACTGGGAGGAGAAGTTCGGGCGCGAAGGTCTCGCGTTCGACGACGTGCTCCTCATCCCCTGCCGCAGCGATGTCCTCCCGACGCATGTCAGCGTGAGCTCCCGGCTCACGAACGCCCTTGAGCTCGACATCCCGATCCTCTCAGCCGCGATGGATACCGTCACCGAAGCCCCGCTCGCGATCGCGCTCGGCCGCGCGGGCGGCCTTGGCGTCCTGCACCGCAACCTCTCGGTCGCGGATCAGGTCGCGCAGGCGCAGCTCGTGAAGGCCGCTGGCGTTCGCGTCGCGGCCGCGGTCGGCGTCTCAGGCGATGCGGACGAGCGCGTGTCCGCATTGGTCGCCGCGGGCGTGGACGTGATCGTCATCGACACCGCCCACGGCCACTCGGCGAACGAGGTCCGCATGGTCGAGAAGGTGAAGGCGCGCCACCGCGTGCAGGTCCTCGCCGGCAACGTCGCCACGGGCGAGGGCACCGAGGAGCTGATCGCCAGCGGCGCGGATGGCGTGAAGGTCGGGATGGGCCCGGGCGCGATCTGCACGACGCGCGTCGTCGCCGGCGCGGGAATGCCACAGATCACCGCGATCTTCGACTGCGCGAACGTCGCCGCCCGGCACGGCATCCCGATCTGCGCCGATGGCGGGGTCCAGCACTCCGGCGACATCGCGAAGGCGATCGGCGCCGGCGCGCACACGGTGATGCTCGGCGCGCTCCTCGCGGGCGTCGACGAGTCGCCCGGCGACGCCGTCGAGACCACGGAGGGCCGCTTCAAGAGCTATCGCGGGATGGGCTCGCTCGGCGCGATGGCGGTGCGTCAGGGCGGACGCGATCGCTACGCGCAGGAGAGCGTGGGCGAGTTCAGCAAGCTCGTGCCGGAAGGGGTCGAAGGCCGCGTCAAGGCGCAGGGTCCGCTCGACGTGGTGCTGCATCAGCTCATCGGCGGCCTGCGCGCGGGAATGGGCTACGCGGGCGCGACCACCATCGACGACCTGCGCACGAAGGCGCGGTTCGTGCGCATCTCCGGTGCGGGTCTGCGCGAGTCGCACCCTCACGACATCCGCATCACGACCGAGGCGCCGAACTACAAGGTGCGGGCCTGAGCTTCACCGTCGAGCGTCAGCTCGCCGATCGCGCGCTCGACACCGCACGCACGCGTGGCGCCACCTATTGCGACGTTCGCTTCGTGCGGCGCGACACGGAGCACGCACTCGTCAAGAACGCGCGCATCGAGTCGGTGGATCGCGAGGCGAGCTTCGGCTTCGGCGTGCGCGCGATCGCGGACGGCGCCTGGGGCTTCGCCGCGTCGCAGGTGACGACCGCGGCGGAGGCAGACCGCGTCGCGGCGCTCGCGGTCGAGATCGCGCGCGCCTCGGCGCTGACGAAGATCGCCGACGTCCGTCTTTCCCCGGTCAAGCCGGCGCAGGCGACGTACGCGTCGCCGATGCGCGTGGATCCGTTCGCCCTCTCGTTCGACGAGCGCATCGGCCTGATGATCGCCGCGGAGGCGAAGCTGCGCGAGCAGAAGGGCGTGCGCACGACGCGCGCCGTCTACGACATCTGGCGCGAGGAGAAGCTCTTCCGTTCGAGCGAGGGCGCCGACATCGCGCAGACGCTGACGGAAGTCGGCGGCGGCATCGCGGCGGAGGCCACGGGGGACGGCGAGCTGCAGATCCGCAGCTACCCCGACGGCGTGCGCTGCCAGAACCAGGCGGGGTGGGAGTTCCTCACGGACTGGGATCTCGTCGGCAACGCGCCGCGGGTCGCCGAGGAGGCGGTCGCGCTGCTCTCCGCGAAGGCGTGCCCGCGCGACACGCGGACGACGGTGATCCTCGCCGGCAATCAGCTCTCGCTGCAGTGCCACGAGAGCTGCGGCCACCCGATCGAGCTCGATCGCGCGCTCGGGAGCGAGGCGGCATTCGCCGGCACGTCGTTCCTCACTCCGGACCGCCGCGGAAGCTTTCGCTACGGCAGCGACCAGATCAACATCCGCATCGATTCGACCTCGCGCGGCGGCCTCGGCACCTTCGCGTACGACGACGAGGGCGTGCCGGCGAGCGAGGGCTGGGCCATCGACCACGGCATCTTCGTGGGCTACCTCATGAGCCGCGAGTCGAGCGCCGCGCTCGGGCTCACCAGCAACGGCACGATGCGCGCGGACGGCTGGGCGCGCGTCCCGATCATCCGCATGACGAACGTCTCGGTGATGCCCGGGAGCGCGGGCACGCTCGACGATCTTATTTCAGACACGGATCAGGGCATCCTCATGGACACCAATCGCTCGTGGTCCATCGACGACCGGCGGCTCAACTTCCAGTTCGGCACCGAGATCGGCTGGGAGATCAGGAAGGGCAAGCGCGGCGCGATGCTGCGGAACCCGACCTACACCGGCATCACACCCGAGTTCTGGGGCTCGTGCGACGCGGTGTGCTCCGAGAGCGAGTGGGTCATGTGGGGGACGCCGAACTGCGGCAAGGGCCAGCCGGGCCAGAGCGCGCACACCGGTCACGGCGCCGCTCCCGCACGGTTCCGCGACGTCCGCGTCGGGGTGATCGCGTGAGCGGCGACGCCGTGGAGCTTGGCGAGAAGGCGCTGCGCGCGATCGCGGAAAAGGCGCTGAGGGCGGCGCGCGGGGATCAGGTCGAGGCGGTCGTGATCGCGCGGAACGACTCGCTCACGCGCTTCGCCAACGCGGCCATTCATCAGAACGTGTCCAGCCGCGTGATCGACCTCCGCGTCCGCGTCGTCAAGGGCAAGCGCGTCGCGACGCTCGCGACCGATCGCATCGACGAAGAGGGCATCCGCGCGGTCGCCGAGCAGGCGTCGGCGCTCTGCGCGATCGTGCCCGAGAACCCTGACTTCGGCGGCCTGCCCGAGCCGGCGCCGATCCCGAGCGCGCCCAGCGCGTTCGTCGATGGCACCGCGCGCGCGACGCCGCGCGATCGCGCGCTCGCCGTGAAGCAGGTCTGTGACGCCGCGCGCGGGAAGGGGCTGCGCGCGGCGGGCTTCGTCTCGACGAACGTGCAGGAGCTGGCCGTCGCGAGCTCGCTCGGGATCTGGGCGTACGGGCCGCAGACGACCTGCGAGGTCCAGGTCGCGGCCATCGGCGACGCGGGCTCCGCGTTCGGGCAGCGCGTGTCCACCGACTTCGCGACGCTCGACGTGCGTGCCGCCAGCGATGAGGCCATCCGCAAGGCGCTGCTCGCGCAGGGCCCGCGCGATCTCGCGCCGGGCGACCACGAGGTCGTGCTCGAGCCCTACGCGGTCTACGACATCGTGGGTTTCCTGTGCGGTCAGCTCACCGGGCTCGCGGTCGAGGAGGGGCGCTCGTTCGTGGGCGGCAGGCTCGGGCAGCAGGTGACCGGTCCGGTCACGATCGTGGACGACCCCTTCGACCGCGCGGGGCTGCCACGCGCGTTCGACTTCGAGGGGCGACCGAGCCAGGCACTGACGCTGATCGACACGGGCGTCGCGCGCGCCATCGTCTACGACTCGGCGACCGCGCGCCGCGCGGGAGCGCGGCCCACCGGTCACGCGCTCCCTGCCAATGCCTTCATGCCCGCGGCGCCCATGCACCGGCGCCTGGAGGCGGGGACGCGGTCGCGCGACGAGCTCATCAAGGACTGCAGGCGCGGCGTGCTCGTCACGCGCTTCTGGTACACGCGCTGGGTCCATCAGCTCCGGACCATCGTGACCGGGATGACGCGCGACGGCACGTTCGCGATCGTGGATGGCGAGATCGCGTATCCGGTGAAGAACTTCCGCTTCACGCAGTCGTATCACGAGGCGTTGCAGGGCGTGCGCGGCATCGGTAGCGAGCTCTCGCTGCTCGTCGCGGGCGAGGCGTTCGGCCTGCAGGCGATCTCGGCGCGCGTGCCGGCGCTGCACCTGGCGAGCTTCACCTTCACCGGCGCGACGCAGTACTGAGGATGTCGGACGTGAAGAGCGCACCCCGTTCGGTGACCGGGGCCACCGCCGGCGTTTCTCGTCAGTGCATCGCCATCATCGATTACGGCTCGCAGTACACGCAGCTCATCGCGCGACGCGTGCGCGAGAGCCGCGTCTACTGCGAGATCTTCCCGCACGACGTCACGCGCGCGCAGCTTGACGCCGAGGGTGTGGTCGGGCTGATCCTCTCGGGCGGCCCGTCGAGCGTGTACGACGAGGGCGCGCCCGGCATCGCCGCCGACCTGCTGGACGGCCGTCTGCCCGTGCTCGGCGTCTGCTACGGGATGCACCTCATGACCCACGTGCTCGGCGGCGAGGTCGTCGCGGAGGGCAGGCGCGAGTACGGCCCGGCCGTCGTCGAGATCACGGACCACAGCGGTCTTTTTGAAGGCTTGGGTGCAGAGGAACGCGCCTGGATGAGCCATGGCGATTCGGTGCGCACGCTGCCGCCCGGCTTCCACCCGATCGCGACGACGTCACGGCTCGTCGCGGCGATGAGCGACGGCCGCAATCGCTACGCGGTCCAGTTCCACCCCGAGGTCATGCACACGCCGCGCGGCGCGGAGGTGCTGCGCAACTTCCTGTACCGCGTCTGCGGCTGCACAGGCGACTGGACGTCCGCCGCGTTCGTCGAAGAGGCGGTGGCCGAGCTGCGCGCCACCATCGGCGATCGGCACGCGCTCTGCGCGCTGTCGGGCGGCGTCGACTCGGCCGTGGCGGCCGCGCTGGTCAGCCGCGCGATCGGCGATCGGCTCACCTGCGTGTTCATCGACACCGGGATGCTGCGCAAGGACGAGGGCAAGCAGGTCATCGCGACGTTCGGCCCGCGGCTGCGGCTCGTCGCGGTCGACGCGTCGGAGCGCTTCCTGGGGAAGCTCGAGGGCGTCACGGATCCCGAGCGCAAGCGGATGATCATCGGCGAGGAGTTCGTGCGCTGCTTCGAGGAAGAGGCGACCAGGTCGAGCGCATTCGGCGCGGTCGATCTGCTGGTCCAGGGCACGATCTATCCCGACGTCATCGAGTCGCGCTCGAAGGATTCGAAGACGAGCGCGCGCATCAAGACCCACCACAACGTTGGCGGGCTTCCCGAGATCATGTCGCTCGCGGTCGTCGAGCCTCTGCGCCGCCTGTTCAAGGACGAGGTGCGCCGCGTCGGCGCGGAGCTCGGTATCCCCGAGGACATCCTGTGGCGGCACCCGTTCCCGGGTCCGGGGCTCGCCGTGCGCGTGATCGGCGCGATCGACCGTGCCTCGCTCGACACGCTGCGGGAGGCCGACGCCATCTTCCTCGAGGAGCTGCGCGCGGCCGATCTCTACCGCCAGGTCGCGCAGGCGTTCGCGGTGCTCACGCCGGTCCGCAGCGTCGGGGTGATGGGCGACTTCCGGACCTACGGGTCGCTCGTCGCGCTGCGCGCGGTGACGACGGAGGACTTCATGACCGCGGACTGGGCGCGCCTTCCGCACGAGCTCCTCGAGCGCGTGTCCGCGCGGATCGTGAACGAGGTGCCCGCGGTGAACCGCGTCGTGTACGACATCACCTCGAAGCCGCCCGGGACGATCGAGTGGGAATGAGCGTGTCTTTCTTGGTGCGGGAATGAGCCTCCTCTTTGGAAAGAAGCGCAAGGCCGAGCTCGAGGCGCTGCGCGCGCAACGACCACTCCTACGACACGGCGCGATGCCCGGCCTCAACTGCCTCGTGCTCGGCGCGGGCGGCCGCGAGTACGCCATCGCCTGGTCGCTCGCGCGCAGCGACAGCGTCGCCACGATCGACGTCGCGCCGGGCAATGCCGGCACCGCGCTGTTCGCGCGCAACGTCGAGCTCGACCCGCGCGATCGGCCCGCGCTCGAGCGGCACCTCGCCGCGTCGCAGATCGACCTCGTCGTCGTCGGGCCGGACGAGCTCGTCGCCGCCGGCGTGGGCGACACCCTGAAGCGTGCCGGCGTCGCGGTCGTCGGCGCCGGCCGCGACGCCGGGAAGATCGAATGGAGCAAGACGTACGCGAAGGAGCTGATGGCCGAGGCGAACGTCCCGACGGCCGCGTGGATCAGTTACAAGAGCGCCGCGGACGCGCGCAGCGCGCTGGAGCGTCGCGATGGCCCGGTCGTGGTCAAGGCCGACGGCCTCGCGGCGGGGAAGGGCGTCGTCGTCGCGCGCGATCGGCGCGAAGCGCTCGAGGCATTGGGCTCGCCGGCAGTCAGCAGCGGGGCGGTGGTGCTGGAGGACGTCCTCGAGGGCGAGGAGGTCTCGCTGCAGGCGCTTGTTGATGGCGCGACCGTGGTCGCGCTGCCGCCCGCGAAGGACCACAAGCGCGTCGGCGACGGCGACACCGGCCCCAACACCGGCGGCATGGGCGCGGTCTCACCGACCGAGGTGCTTCCTGACGACGAGGCGCAGGACGCGGCGAACGAGCTCATCCTTCCGGTGGCCCGCGCCCTCGCGGCGCGGGGCACGCCGTTCCGCGGGGTCATCTTCGCGGGCCTCATGCGCGCGCGCGAGGGCTGGCGCGTGATCGAGTACAACGCCCGCTTCGGCGATCCGGAGGCCGAGGTCACGCTGCCGCGCATCCGCGGGGACGTGGGCGAGCTGCTCTTCGCGCACGGCGAAGGCCGGCTCGCGGAGCACGTCGCGGCGAACGGCGTCCGCTTCGACGCGCGCTGCTTCGTCGACGTGGTGCTCTGCGCGGCCGGTTATCCCGGCGCGCCACGCACCGGTGACCCGATCGCCGGCCTGGGCGAGCTGCCCGAGGGCGTGTACGCGTTCCACGGCGCGACCCGGCAGGGACCGGGGGGCGTCGTGACGAGCGGCGGCCGTGCCATCCACATCGTCGCCGGCGGGGACACGGTCGGCGAGGCACGTGCGAAGGCGTATCAGGGGGCCCAGCGCATCCGCTTCGAGGGCAAATTCAACCGTACCGACATCGCGACGCCGCATGGCGCTACGGTGAGCGGGTGAGCGCGCGGGTCGCGATCGTGATGGGCTCCAGCTCGGACGGGCCGACGATGGCCGCGGCCGAGGAGACGCTTCGCGGACTCGGGATCGAGAGCGAGACGCGCGTGCTGTCGGCGCACCGCACGCCGAACGAGACCGCGGAATGGGCGCGGGGGCTCGCCGCGCGCGGCATCAACGTCGTCATCGCCGCGGCCGGCGGCGCGGCGCACCTGGCCGGCTCGATCGCCGCGCAGACGGCGCTCCCGGTCATCGGCGTGCCCCTCGCGTCGCCGAACGCGATCGCGGGCGGTCTCGACGCGCTGCTCTCGACGGTGCAGATGCCGCGCGGCGTGCCCGTCGCGACGGTCGCCGTCGGTGAAGCGGGGGCCGCGAACGCGGCGATCCTCGCGGCGGAGATCCTGGCGCTTGCCGATCCCGATCTCGCCTCGCGCCTGCGCGCGATGCGCGTGTCGATGGCCGACAAGGTCCTGGGCCGCTGATGCAGAGCCGCTTCGACGCCATCTCGCCGCTCGACTTCCGCTTCTACGGCGGGGACAAGGAGCTGTACGCCGCGCTCCACCCGTACCTCAGCGAGGACGCCACGATCAAATACAAGGCCCGGGTCGAGGGCGCGCTCGCGCAGGCGATGGCGAAGGCGGGCCTCATCCCCGCGTCCGCCGCCGACGCGATCGTCCAGGCCGCGGCGACCGTGGAGGCCGAGGCCGTCGCGGAAGAGGAGACGCGCACGCGTCACGACATCCGCGCGCTGGTCAACGTCATACAGAGCACGGTCCCCGACGACGCGAAGCGCTTCGTGCACCTCGGAGCGACCTCGTACGACATCGTCGACACCGCCAACGCGCTGCGCTACCGCGAGTGCGTCGAGAAGGTCGTCGTCCCGCGCCTCGCGCGCGCCGTCGCGCAGATCATCGCGCTCGCGGAGGGTGAGGCGGACACGCCGCAGATCGGCCGCACCCACGGTCGCCACGCCGAGCCGATCACCTTCGGCTTCGCGATGGCCGAGTACGTCGCCCGCCTCGGCGAGCGCACCCTGCGGGTCGGCGAGGCGGCGCGCGCGCTGGTCGGCAAGCTGTCCGGCGCGGTCGGCGCGTACAACGCGCTCGGCCTGCTCACGGACGACCCGCG
Source organism: Chloroflexota bacterium (assembly GCA_016194865.1). GTDB lineage: Bacteria > Chloroflexota > Limnocylindria > P2-11E > P2-11E > JACQAT01. The sequence continues at coordinate 73,621 of JACQAT010000009.1, read as the reverse complement.
CGACCTCGAGGCGCGCTTCCTGCGCTCGCTGAAGCTCAAGGCGGCGCCCGTCAGCACGCAGATCGTGCCGCCGGAGGGCTGGACCGACCTCGCGCACGCGCTCATCACCTCGCTCGGAGTGATGGCGAATCTCGCGGACGACATGCGTCACCTGCAGCGCAGCGAGATCAGCGAGATCGCCGAGGCCTTCGCCGCGGAGCAGGTCGGCAGCTCGACGATGCCGCACAAGCGCAATCCGGTCTCCTTCGAGAACGTGAAGAGCCTGTGGAAGGCGATGGCGCCGCGGATCATCACGACCTACATGGACCAGATCAGCGAGCACCAGCGCGATCTCACGAACTCCGCGTCGCAGCGCTTCCTCGGCGAGATCCTCGCGAGCGTCGCGTACTGCGCCGGCCGCCTGAGCGGCTCGCTCGAGGGCGTGCGCGTCGACCGCGAGCGGCTGCGCGCGAACCTGGCGAGCGCCCGCGGCGGCATCGTCGCCGAGCCGCTGTACATCCTGCTGGCGAAGTACGGGCATCCCGACGCGCACGAGGCCGTCCGACGTCTCACGCTCGAGGCGGAGCGGCGCGGTCGCAGCGTGCTCGAGATCGCGACGCTCGACGATCAGCTCAAGGCCTTCCTCGCGAAGCTGACCGAGGCCGAGCGGCTCGTGCTCGACCACCCGGACGAGTACCGGGGGCTCTCGGCCACGGTCGCGCGTGACGTCAGCGCGCAGTGGCGGCAGAAGCTCATGGGGGTGACACCGGAATGACCACCATCACGCGCACGGCCATCGAGGGCGCGACGCTGTTCCGCGAGGGCAAGGTCCGCGAGGTATTCGAGAGCGGGGCCGACACGCTGGTCATCGTCGCGAGCGACCGGCTGTCGGCCTACGACGTCGTGCTCCCGACGCCGATCCCGGAGAAGGGCCGCGTGCTCACGCAGCTCTCGAACTTCTGGATGGGCAGGACGACGCACATCGTGCCGAACCACCTCATCGAGACGGACCTCGCGCGGTTCCCGGAGCCCTTCCGGTCGCGCCCGGAGCTGTCCGGGCGCTCGGCGCTGGTGCGCAAATGCGAGCGGATCGACATCGAGTGCGTCGCGCGCGGCTACGTCTCCGGCTCCGCCTGGTCGGAATACAAGAAGAGCGGGACCGTCGCCGGTGAGCGCCTCCCGGCCGGCCTCCTGGAGTCGGCGCGTCTCGATGAGCCGATCTTCACGCCCGCCACGAAGGCCATCACCGGCCACGACGAGAACATCTCGCGCGCGCAGCTGAGCGCGCTGCTCGGCCGTGACCTGGCGAGGCAGCTCGAGGCCGCCACGCTCGCGCTGTACCGCTTCGCGCACGCGTACGCGCTCGGCCGGGGGCTCATCCTCGCGGACACCAAGTTCGAGTTCGGGTTCGGCGACGGCATGCTCACCCTCATCGACGAGGCGCTGACGCCGGACAGCTCGCGCTATTGGGATGCCGCGCTGTACCGGCCCGGGGGATCGCCGCCGTCGTTCGACAAGCAGTTCGTGCGCGACTTCCTGGACAGGAGCGGCTGGACCCACGAGCCGCCGGCGCCCGAGCTGCCGGCGGAGGTCGTGAAGGGCACGACCGACCGCTACCGCGCGGCGTACGAGCGTGTCACCGGGGAAAGGCTGTCGTGAACTTCACCGCGACCATCCACGTCCGGCCGAAGGACGAGGTGCGCGATCCGCAGGGCGAGGCCGTCGCCGGCGCCCTCCGCTCGCTCGGCCTCGACATCGCCGACGTGCGGACCGGCAAGGAGATCGTCGTGCGCTTCAGCGCGGTCGATCGGGCCTCGGCCGCGCGTGAGGCCGAGCGCATGGGGGATCAGCTGCTGGCGAACCCGGTCATCGAGGACTTCTCGGTGGAGCTCGGATGAGGGTCGCGATCCTTCGCTATCCGGGCACCTGGAGCGAGCGCGACTTCGCCCACGCGTTCAGCGTGCTGGGTGTCGAGCACGAGATCGTGTGGCACGAGGACGCCGACCTCCGCCGCTTCGACGCCGCGGTCGTGCCCGGTGGCTTCACCTACGGCGACTACCTGCGCGCGGGCGCGATCGCGAAGCTCTCGCCCGCCACGGCCGAGCTGCGGCGCGCGGCGGACGAGGGCATGCCGATCCTCGCCTCGTGCAACGGCTTCCAGATCGTCTGCGAGGCCGGCCTGCTGCCGGGCGCGCTCGTGCGGAACACCGGCCTCGAGTTCCGCTGTGACTGGGTGACGATGCGCGTCGAGAGCGACGCGACACCGTTCACCGCCGGAGCGCTGGGCGAGCTGCTGCGCATGCCGATCGCGCACGGCGAAGGGTGCTGGGTCGCGGACCCGCGGACCCTGGCGCGGGTCGAGGACGAGGGGCTCGTTGCCCTGCGCTACGTCGACGCGCGCGGCAGCGCGACGCCCGAGGGCAACCCGAACGGCTCGCTGGGGAACATCGCCGGCGTGCGGAACCCGCAGGGGAACGTCGTCGGGCTGATGCCCCACCCGGAGCGCTGCGTCGAGCCCCTGTTGGGAGGGAGCGACGGGATCAGGATGCTTGGCTGGCTGGCGGCATCCGCGCGCCCGGCCCTTTCTACAATCTCGTAATGGACCTCTTCGAGAAGCAGGCGCAGCTGCAGAGCCTCTTCCAGACGAGTCCGGTCGACGCGGCGTACGCGCAGGGCACGGCATCGGGCCGGCGCCTCGCGGGAAGCTACGCGGACCTCGACGTCGCGCTGCTCCTGCTCGACAAGATCAAGACGAGCGAGTTCTTCGACTACCAGGTCTATTTCGTGAGCGAGCTGTCGAAGGCGCTCGAGACGAACGGGCTCGACGTCGTGATCCTCAATCAGGCCTCGCTCCTCCAGCGCGCGCAGGTGATCAAGAGCTGGTCGCTGCTCTTCCAGCGCGATCAGAAGCGGCGCGTGCAGTTCGAGGCGCGCTCGGTGATGGAGTACCTCGAGTTCCAGAAGTACGACGAGCTCCAGTCGAAGGCGCTCGCCGAGCGAACGCGCGGCGAGCGGTTCGCGGTCGACGAGGAATACGTGCGGGCGCGTCTGGCGCGCCTGCGCGAGTACGTCGCCCTGCTCCAGGATCTCCGGCCCATCGATCACCTGAAGTTCCGCGGCGACCCGAAGCTGTACGGCCTCGCGCAGTGGTACCTGCAGCAGGCGGTGGAGCTGCTCTTCGGCACGGGCGCATATTTGGTGATGGCGCTCGCGCTCCCGAAGCCCGACGCGTATCACGACATCCTCGACGCGGTCGCGGGTCACGGGATCATCGACCGCGACCTCGCGTACCGCCTCGAGCAGCTCGCGAATCTGCGGAACCTCCTCGCGTACGACCGCGAGCAGACCGACATCGACGAGGTCTACAGCCACCTTCAGACCAGGACGGGAGACCTCGCCGCGTTCGCGATGCAGGTCGAGCGGTTCCTCGGGAGCTCAGCGAAGTCGTGAGCGCATCCCCGATCGTGTCGGGGAACGCGACGGCGCAGCCTAGCCACCTGGATGCCACGGCGGACATCCCGCGAGAGGTCGGACTCACCGACGCGGAGGCGACGCGCGTCCGCTCGCTGCTCGCTCGCGAGCCGAACCCGCTGGAGTGGGCGATGTTCGGCGCGATGTGGAGCGAGCACTGCGCGTACAAGCACAGCAAGCGGCTCCTGCGCACGCTGCCGACGACCGGCGCGCGCGTCGCGGTCGGCCCGGGCGAGAACGCCGGGGCGGTGGACCTCGGAGATGGGCTGCTCTGCGTCTTCAAGGCCGAGAGCCACAACCATCCCTCGGCGGTCGAGCCCTTCCAGGGCGCCGCGACGGGGGTCGGCGGCATCCTCCGCGACATCTTCGCCATGGGTGCTCGCCCCGTCGCCGTCCTCAACGCGCTCTTCTTCGGACCGCCGGACCTGCCGCGCACGCGCCGCCTCGTGTCGAGTGTCGTGGGCGGCATCTCCTTCTATGGGAATTGCGTCGGCATCCCCGATGTGGGCGGTCACGTCTCCTTCGAGCCCTGCTACGCCGACAACCCCCTGGTCAACGCGATGTGCGTCGGCATCGTCAAGAAGGAAGACCTGCGAAGCGCCGCGTCGGCGCGGCCCGGGAGCGCCGTCTATCTGGTCGGCAGCGACACCGGCCGCGACGGGATCGCGGGCGCCTCTCTCCTCGCATCGTTCGAGCTGGGCGCGCAGGACGATACGAAGCGGCCATCGGTGCAGGTGGGCAACCCCTTCGTCGAAAAGCTGCTGCTCGAAGCGACGCTCGAGCTCGTGGAGCAGGACGCCGTCGAAGCGGTGCAAGACCTGGGCGCTGCCGGCCTCACGTGCGCGAGCAGTGAAGTGGCAGCGAAGTCAGGAACTGGCATGCGTATCGATGTCGAGCTGGTGCCGCGACGAGCGAGCGGCATGGCCCCATTCGAGGTGATGCTGTCGGAGTCGCAGGAGCGGATGCTCGTGATCGCGCGGCCAGGCCGCGAGCGCGATGTCGAGCGCGTCTTCGAGCACTGGGGCTTGCATGGGGTGAGAATCGGCGAAGTCACGAGCGAGCCCGTGCTCGAGATCCGCGACGGCGAGACCGTCGTCGCGTCCCTGCCGCCGGCGGCGCTGGCCGAAGACGCACCGGAATACGACATCTCCAAATGGGCAAGGGCGCCATTCGACGAGGCCGACGCCGGGGCTTCGCGGAGCGCATGGGGAGGGGCCCCAGCCGCCTCGTTCGCCTCGCGCGCGGTACAGGCTGGGGAGGCCCGAGGAGCGGAGCGAAGCCCCGGCGGCGACCTCCAGGGTGGCGAACTTCAGAAGGCGGGCCTCCTGCTCCTTGAGACGTTGGGCTCGGCGCGTGTGGCTTCGCGGCGCGTGCTCTATCGCACGTACGACCAGATGGTCGGGACGGACACGGTCGTCGGGCCGGGTGGTGACGCCGCGGTCATGCGCCTCAAGGGCCGCCCGGACGGCATCGCGATCGCGATCGACGCGCAGCCCGCGATCGCTCGCCACGATCCGTTCCTGGGCGCCGCATGCGCCGTCGCCGAGGCCACCCGCAATCTCGTGTGCATGGGCGCCGAGCCGCTGGCCATCACCGATTGCCTCAATCTCGGCAATCCCGAGAAGCCCGAGGGGGCGTGGCAGCTCGAGCGGACCGTTGCCGGCATTTCCGCGGCATGCGATGCGCTCGGCCTCCCCGTCGTTTCCGGCAACGTGTCGCTCTACAACGCGACGCGCGGCGCCGACATCTGGCCCACCGCCACGATCGGTGCGGTGGGGAAGCTTGCCGACGTCGCCCATCACATTCGCGTGACGACCGGACGTGCCGGCGATCTCGTGCTGCTCGCCGGCAGCGCGCTCGCGCGCGATCACGGCGCGCCTGTCGCGATCGATCTCGCGCTCGAGGCGCGTCTCCAGAAGCTCGTGCTCGCCGCGCACGGCGCTTCGCTGGTGCGCGCCGCCCACGATCGCGCCGAGGGCGGGCTCGCGATCGCGCTGGCCGAGCTCGCGCTGCGGGATGGGATCGGGATCCGCGCGACGCTGCCATCCCTGCGCGGTGTCGGGCGGCGCGACGCGCTGTTCGGCGAGGGCCCCTCCGGGATCGTGCTCGTCGTCGCGCCCGAGCACGAGGCCGCGCTTCGCGCGCTCGCCGCGACGAACGATGTGCCGCTCTGGACGCTGGGCGCGGTCGGCGGCGATCTGCTCGAGATCGCCCCACTCCTGGCGCTGCCGGTCGAGGCGTTGCGGCGCGCGTACGACGGCGGCCTGCCCGAGGCTCTCGGAAGAGCCTCGGGCTCCCGCGCGGAGCGCTAGTCGTGTGCGGCGTCTGCGGCATCTGGAGCCCGAGCGAGGACGATCCGACCGACGCCGCGCGGCTCATGTTCTTCGCGCTCTACGCGCTGCAGCATCGCGGTCAGGAGTCGGCGGGCATCGCGGCGACCGACGGGCGCGACCTGCGCATCGTGCGGCGCATGGGCCTCGTCGGGCAGGTCTTCGCGGAGCCCGACCTCGCCGCGCTGACCGGGCGCGCGGCGCTCGGACATACGCGCTACTCGACGACCGGTGGCTCGCGCATCGAGAACGCGCAGCCGATGCTGGTGCGCGACGACCGGCTGGGCGAGCTCGCGATCGGCCACAACGGGAACTGCATCAACGCGCGAGAGGTCCGCGCGGAGCTCGCGCTGGAGGGCGTGGAGTTCTCGACGTCCTCGGACACGGAGGTCGTCGCGCAGGCGATCGTGGCCGCGCCGGGCCACACCTGGGACGACCGCATCGCGCACGCGATGCCCACGCTCCAGGGCGCGTGGTCGCTGGTGCTGCTGACGCCGCGCGCGATGTACGCGATCCGTGACCCGCTCGGCGTCCGCCCGCTCTGCCTCGGCCGCAAGGGCGGCGCGTGGCTCGTCGCGAGCGAGACGTGCGCGCTCGACACGATCGGCGCGACGTACGTGCGCGACGTGGCGCCCGGCGAGATCCTGAAGATCGACGATGCCGGGCTCACGACCATCGCGGAGCTCGGCGCCGACCGCCGCGGCCTCTGCGTCTTCGAGCACGTGTATCTCGCATCCGCCTCGAGCTCCCTCGGCGGCAGCACCGTCTACGCGACGCGCGAGCGCATGGGCGAGATCCTCGCCGACGAGCAGCCCGCCGATGCGGACGTCGTGATCCCGGTCCCCGACAGCGCGATCCCCGCGGCGGTCGGCTACGCGAGACGCAGCGGGATCCCGTTCCGCGAAGGTCTGATCAAGAACCGCTATATCGGCCGCACGTTCATCCAGCCGTCGGAGGAGCTGCGCAAGCACAGCGTCGCACTGAAATACAACGCCCTGCGTGACGTGCTCGATGGCAAGCGCGTCGTCGTCGTCGACGACAGCATCGTGCGCGGGTCGACCTCGGGCCCGATCGTCCAGCTGCTGAAGCGAAACGGCGCGCGCGAGGTCCACATGCGCGTCTGCTCGCCGCCGATCCGCCACCAGTGCTTCTTCGGCGTGGACATGGCGCGACGGGACGAGCTGATCGCGTCGCGGATGGACGTCGAGCAGATCCGCAGGCACGTCGGCGCCGATACGCTCGGCTACCTCTCTCTCGAGGGGATGGTCCGCGCGACGGGCGCGGCCTCCGGCGATCTCTGCAGCGCGTGCTTCACCGGCGAGTACCCCGTGCCCGTGCAGCTCGAGCTCGGCAAAGAGGCCCTGGAGATCGTTTGAGCACCACCTATAGGAGCGCCGGGGTCGACGTCAGGCGCGCGACGGATGCGCTGTCGCGGATACGCGACCGCGTCGCCCGGACGAAGCGACCCGAGGTCATCGGCGACATCGGCGCGTTCGGCGGGCTCTTTCGCGTCGCGGGGGACCTGGTGCTCGTCGCGACGACCGACGGCGTCGGCACGAAGCTCGAGCTCGCGCGCCGGCTCGACCGGCACGAGGCCGTCGGCGCGGATCTGGTGAACCACTGCGTGAACGACGCGCTCGCGATGGGCGCCGAGCCGCTGTTCTTCCTCGACTACTTCTCCACCTCGCGCATCCAACCGTTGGTGTTCGAACGAGTCGTAGGCGCGATGGCCGACGCGTGCGCCGCGCAGGGCTGCGCGCTGCTCGGGGGCGAGACCGCGGAGATGCCCGGCATGTACGCGGAGGGCGCCTACGACCTCGCCGGGTTCCTGGTCGGCGGCGTCGCGCGCGACCGGCTGCTCGACCCCGCGAGCGTGCGCGAGGGCGACGCGCTCGTCGGTCTGCCGTCGACCGGTCTGCACACGAACGGCTACTCGCTCGCTCGCGCGATCGTGGATCGCGCGGGTCTCGACCTCGGCGCCCCGCGACCGGAGCTGCGCGGCGGGACGCTCGGCGACGCGCTCATGGCGGTGCATCGCTGCTACCTCGAGGACGTCCGCGCGCTGCGCGCGCGCGTCACGCTCCGCTCCATCGCGCATCTGACGGGCGGCGGCTGGGAGGGGAACCTGCCGCGCGCGCTCCCCGACGGGCTTGGCGCGGCCGTTGATCGCGGCGCGTGGTCCGTCCCACCGCTGTTCCGCGTCCTCGGCGACGCGGGGAGCATCGCGGAGCGGGAACGCTACGACACCTGGAACATGGGCATCGGTCTGGTCTGCGTGGTCGCGGCGGGGGAGGAGCGCGACGCGCTCCGCGCGCTTCCCGACGCGATCCTCATCGGACGCGTGGAGCGCAGCTCGGCCGCGACGCGCGTCCGCTGGGCGTGACGCTCCCGCTCGCGGTCTGCGTCAGCGGCCGCGGCTCGAACCTGGGCGCGATCATCGACGCGATCGCCGCCGGCCGCCTCGACGCGCGGATCACGCTCGTCGTGTCCAGCCGCGCCGGCGCACCGGCGCTCGAGCGCGCATCGCGCGCGAGCGTTCCGACCGCGGTGCATGCCGTGACGAACGCGACGCGCGCGGACGCGCAGCGCGCGATGGCGCGGGCCATCGTGGCGAGCGGCGCGCGACTCGTGGTGCTCGCCGGCTACGACCGGATCCTGACCGATGGGTTCTGGGACGAGCTCGGCGCCATACCGGTCATCAACATCCATCCCTCGCTGCTGCCGGCGTTCGGCGGTCTCAATGGGATGAGGGTGCACGAGGCGGTGCTGCGAAGTGGCGCCCGCGAGAGCGGCGCGACGGTCCATCGTGCGCAGCCAGGTCCGGTGGACGATGGCGAGATCCTCGTGCAGCGACGCGTCGCGGTGCTGCCCGGTGACGACGCGGAAGCACTCGCCGCTCGGGTCCTGGCGGAGGAGCACCTCGCACTTGTGGAAGCGGTAGGCCGCCTCGCGCGCCAGGCCGCCGTGTAAGGACTTATGAGTCCTCGATACCTCTTTCGATGTCGCAAGCCCGCTGACAATCTCATGCGGCAATTGATAGCAAAGCGGCATCTCGCTATCATTTCCATGGAGTGAAACGCGAAGCCTTCGATGAGAGCCAACTGAAGCACCTGCGGCAGACGCGGGAGGGTCACCTCGCCTACTTTCCGCCGCACGTCCCTCGGTCGGTGCCTGTCAGCTCCGAGCTACTGTTCGACCTGTCGGCGGCGGATCGCGCACTCGGGGAGCTCTCTGGCGTCGGCAAGCGTCTCCGCAATCCGCAGATGCTCATCCGGCCATACCTTCACCGTGAGGCGGTACTCAGCTCACGCATCGAAGGGACTCAGAGCTCCCTCTCCGACCTCCTGTTGTTCGAGGCCGACGCCGAATTGCCGGATGCCGATGACGCACGCGAGGTCGTGAATTACGTCCGCGCGTTGGAGAGCGGCATCCGTCGGCTGCCCTCGCTTCCGATCAGCCACCGGCTCGTCCTGTCGCTGCACCGCCTGCTCTTGCAGGGCGTCCGCGGCGAGAACAAGCGGCCCGGAGAATTCCGCACCTCGCAGAACTGGATCGGAGCGCGGGGCACTCCGATCGAGGACGCGGACTTCGTTCCGCCACCGCCCGAGGCGCTTGCCGATGCGTTGGATGACTGGGAGCGCTACATCCATGAAGCTGACAACGTTCCGCCATTGCTGCGGTGTGCGCTCGTGCACTACCAGTTCGAGACGATCCATCCCTTCATCGATGGCAACGGCCGGATCGGGCGGCTCCTGATGCCGCTGTTCCTCATCGAACGGGGCTGTCTCTCGCAGCCGCTTCTCTACTTGAGCGCCTACTTCGAGTCGAATAGATCCGACTACTACACCGCTTTGTCGCTCGGCCGTCTGAAGGGGGACCTCGATCCTTGGCTGCGACTCTTTCTCAAGGCAGTTGAGACCCAGTCGCGCGATGCATCAGCACGCGCTGACGAGATCACGAAGCTGGAAGCGTCGTACCGCGAGCGGATCAAGCGATCTCGTAGCCGCGTCACGCATGGCATGATCGACGACCTCTTCATGTCGATGTTCGTCACGGCGGCGCGTGTCGCGACAAGACAGAAGGTGACCGCGGTATCGGCCCGGGCTGCGATCTCTGAGCTGGTGGGTGTCGACATCCTGCGTGAGATCACGGGGAAGAACTACGGGCGCGTGTACGTGCCGCCTGAGCTGCTTGCGATCCTCGACCGCCCGGCATTCCGGCCGGCACCGACCCGCTCCCCCCGATCGCAAGGACCCAGCTAGGCCGCTCACCGACTCGCGCGCTCGCCCCCTCGCTCCCCAGCCAAGCGCGGCATGCCCTTTGCTACTCTGCCTTCCTCGTATGCGGGTCATCATCACCGGGATCACGGGCTTCGCCGGAAGCCATCTGGCCGAGCACATCCTCGCCGAGCACCCGGACGTCTCGGTCTACGGAACGTATCGCTGGCGCTCCCGTATGGAGAACCTCGAGGAGCTGACCCGCGCCGGGAAGATCGACATCGTCGAGGGCCGCTACAGCGACGGCGCCGGCCTTCGCGCGGACGCGAAGAAGGGCCGCGTCACGCTGCTGCACTGCGAGCTCACGGACGCGGGCGCGGTCGAGAAGCTCGTCGCGTCGGTGCAGCCGCAGCGCATCTTCCACCTCGCGGCACAGTCGTTCGTGCAGTCCTCGTTCGACGAGCCGGCCGCGACGCTGCGCACCAACATCGAGTCGCAGCTGAACCTGCTCGAAGCGATCCGTCGCCACGACACCCAGATCCGGATGCACGTCGCGGGCTCGAGCGAGCAGTACGGCCTGGTCCATCCCGACGAGGTCCCGATGAAGGAGACGAATCCGCTGCGGCCGCTCTCACCGTACGCGGTGAGCAAGGTCGCGCAGGACAAGCTCGCGTATCAGTACTTCAAGTCGTACGGCATGCATCTGGTCGTGACGCGCGGCTTCAATCACACCGGCCCGCGCCGCGGGACCATCTTCGTGACGAGCACCTTCGCGCGCCAGATCGCCGAGATCGAGGCCGGTCGCCACCAGCCCGTGATCTACCACGGCGACCTCACCTCGAAGCGCGACTGGACGGACGTGCGCGACATGGTGCGCGCCTACTGGCTCGCGCTCGAGAAAGCGGAGCCGGGCGAGAGCTACAACGTCGGCAGCGGCCGCACCTGGTCGATCCGCGAGATGCTCGACATCCTGCTGTCCCATTCGAACATCAAGATCCGCACGGAAGAGGATCCGGCGCGGCTGCGGCCCTCCGACGTGAAGATCCTGTGGGCCGACACCTCGAAGTTCCGCGCGGCGACCGGCTGGGAGCCGCGCATCCCGTTCGAGCAGACACTGCGTGACCTGCTGGACTACTGGAGGGACAGGGTGGCGCGCTCGTCGCTTGACACGCGCACGCCACTGTCGCGTTAGGAGAGGGCCATGCCCGATATCGGTGGGATCTGGACGTCGTTCGTCAACAACGCGCTCGTGCAGTTCTCGCTGCGCTTCATCGGGCTGTACGTGCTCTTCCTCTACCTCGCGATGGTCTACTGGGCCGTTCGCGACGCGCAGAGCCGCACCGAGAACCAGATCACGCCGTACCTCTATGGCCTGATGGTCGTCGTGCTCAACGTCCTCGGCCTGTTCCTCTACCTGATCATCCGTCCGCGCGAGACATTGGCCGAGTCGTACGAGCGCCAGCTCGCGGAAGAGAGCCTCCTCGCGGAGGCGGAGCAGCGTCTCGTCTGTCCCACCTGCCACGAGCGCGTGGGTGACGAGTTCCTGCTGTGCCCCACCTGCCGCACCCGCCTGAAGCGTGTCTGCCCCTCGTGCGCGAAGCTCATCCGCCCCGAGTGGAACATCTGCCCGTTCTGCGCGAAGGACTTCGACGAGCGCGACTGGACCGTCCACACCGGCGGGAAGGCGGCGGAGTCTTCGACCTAGCAAGCGCGCGCCGATCACGAAGGCATACCGGCGATCCGCGAGTGGCCCGCGTCGACCAGACCGCGTGAGCGCTTGCTCCGCGACGGCGCCGCCAGCCTCGCCGACGACGAGCTCCTCGCGCTGCTGATCGCGAGCGGCCGCCCGGGCCGCGACGCGCGCCGCATGGCGCACGACCTCCTCGTCTCGCTCGGTGGCCTGCGCGCGCTCGGTCGCGCGGACGGCTCGCAGCTCGCGGCACTGGGGCCCGCGACCCGCGCGCGCGTCCTCGCCGCCGCCGAGCTCGGGCGCCGCATGGTGTCGGCCGATGCCGACGCCGAGCCGCTCGACACGCCCGAGGCCGCCGCGCGTGCGCTCGCGCCTCGGCTCGCGCATCTCGAGCGCGAGGCGGTGGTCGTCGCGCTGCTCGATCGAAAGCAGCGGCTCATCGCGGTGACCGGCCTCTACCGCGGGAACGTCTCGGGGACCTCGGTGCGTATCGGCGAGCTCTTCAGCGAGGCCGTCCGGCGCAACGCGGCCGGCGTGCTGCTGGCCCACAACCACCCATCGGGCGACCCCGAGCCCTCCGCGGACGACGTCCGCACGACCCGCGAGGCGGTGGCAGCCGGCCGGCTTCTCGGTATCCCGGTCGTGGACCATCTCGTGATCGGGGCGGGCGGTCGCTGGGTGAGCCTGAAGCGCCGGGGCCAGCTCGGCGGGTGACCGGTAGCCACGTGACCATGTGACGGGGGCGTAACGGCTCGCTTGGCGGGGCGTTCGGCTCACAGGTGGGGATGCATCTGCGCGCCGAGCTCCGTCGTGGCCTGATCGTGGTCGCGGCGCTCGCGGTCGTCCTGCTCCCTGTGACGAGCGTCACCGCGGCCCAGCCAACCGCCGGCACGGCGCCCGTCGCCGCCCCCATCCGCTACCGGGTCGCGACGAACGACCTGCCCGACCCCCTCCGCCCGGCCGCGGTGCCGTTCATCGATCCCATCGCGAAGGTGTCCATCACGCCGCCGATCGGCTGGCGACTCGGACCCGACACCGCGCTCAACCCCGATCCCATGGACCCGGTGCTCGAGGTCGTCCGCTTCCAGCTGAGGATGGGCGACCCCAGCCTGTACGCGCAGCCGCTGCCCCTCACCAGCGGCCTCGTCCTCGACGCCGGCGCGATCATCTCGGTCGGCGTCGTCCGGGAAGAGAGCGCGCTCTCGACACTTGAGATCGACTGGCAGGCGGAGAAGGGCGCGATCGCGTCCGTCCCGGGCTTCCTCTCCGTCGACGACGAGGGGACCTACGAGGGCATGCACACCCTGACCCGGTACTTCGTCGCTCGTGACACGGAGCGCCGCCTCGTCGTGCGTGCCTACTCGATCGAGCATGACTGGGCGCAGCTCGCGCCGGCGATCGCGATCGCGCTCGCGTCGCTGCGCGCGGACCAGAACGGCCCGAGCGCCCCCGCCGCCGTGCCGCCGCCCCCGCCACCACCGCCCGTCGTCGTCCCGGCGCCCGCGCCCGAGGCATCGAAGGACCGCTCTCTCGAGGTCCGCGCGACGATCCTCTCGCGCGCCGCGCAGATGCTCGGTCTGACCTACGTCTGGGGCGGGAACTCGACCTCGTACGGCATGGATTGCTCGGCCTACGTGAGCCGCGCCTGGGGCGTCGACCGCTACACCACCGACTCGATCTGGCAGGTCGCCGCGAGCGTCGATAAGGAAGACCTCCGCGCCGGGGACGCGATGGACCTCACCATCGGCCGCGACCCCGAGGGCTTCGGTCACATCCGGATCTTCGAGGCCTGGGCGAACGAGGCCCACAGCCTGGTCTGGGTGTACGAGGAGACCCCGCCGCGCTCGGTCCATCGCGTCGTCGCGTACGACGCGCGGTACCAGCCGATCCGGCTGGCGGGCCTCTCCGGCGCCGGCTCCGCCGCCGTCGTCCCCGCGCCCCTCTCGTCGCCCATCCCGGACCGCGGGTTCGTGCCGTCGCAGCCCCGCGAGGGCGGCCGTCCGGGCGAGACACCGAGGCCTCGGCAGAACTACACGCCGCGCCCGTTCACGCCACGGCCTTCGACCCCGCGGCCGACGCAGCGGATCGTCACCCCCCGGCCGCAGACGCCCTACTTCGCGCCCGGGGTCACCCCGACGCCTCGTCCCTCGCCGACGGGGACGGTGCTGCCGCCGGGCCGCACTCCGGGGTTCACCGGACCGCTTCCTCCGCTGCCGAAGCCGCAGCCGACCACCTTCGTCCCACGACCGACAGAAGGCCGCTGACCCGCTCCGCGGCTGCTACGGAGCCGCAGGCGAAGGAGCAGGACGGTCACGGCATCGCGAAGCGATGCTGTGACACCTATCGTTCCCCGTAGTGCTCGACGAGCTTCTCGGTCTGTTCTCGCGCGACATCGGCATCGATCTCGGGACCGCCAACACCCTCGTTCACGTGCGCGGCCGCGGCATCGTCATCAGCGAGCCGTCCGTCGTCGCGAAGGACCTGCGGAACGGGAACATCCTCGCGGTCGGCGCCGAGGCGAAGCGCATGGTCGGCCGCACCCCCGCGTCCATCGTCGCGATCCGTCCGTTGAAGGACGGCGTGATCAGCGACTTCGACATGACCGAGCTGATGATCCGCCACTTCATCCACAAGGTGCATCGCGGCGTCGCGCTCTTCGCGCGGCCGCGCGTGATCATCGGCATCCCGTCCGGCGTGACCGAGGTCGAGAAGCGCGCCGTCCAGGACGCCGCGATCTCCGCGGGCGCGCGCTGGGCGCGCCTGGTCGAGGAGCCGATGGCCGCGGCGATCGGCGCCGGTCTTCCGGTCAACGAGCCATCTGGCTCGATGATCGTCGACATCGGCGGCGGCACCACCGAGGTCGCGGTGACCTCGCTCGGCGGCATCGTCATCGCGCGCTCGATCCGCATCGGCGGCGACGAGATGGATCAGGACATCGTTTCGTACGCGCGCCGTGAGTTCAACCTGCTGATGGGCGAGCGCACCGCGGAGGACATCAAGATCGCGGTCGGCTCCGCGTATCCGCTCGACGAGGAGGTCACGACGTTCTTCCGAGGGCGCGATCTGCTCACCGGCCTTCCGCGATCGATCGAGGTCACGAGCGCGCAGATCCGCGAGGCCATCAATCCCTCGGTCCAGCAGATCGTCGACGCGGTGAAGGACACGATCGAGGAGACGCCGCCCGAGCTCGTCGCCGACGTCATGGACCAGGGCATCTACCTCGCGGGCGGCGGGGCGCTGCTGCGCGGGCTCGACACGCGGATCAGCGAGGCGACGCAGATGGCCGTCCACATCGCGGACGACCCGCTCACCTGCGTCGCGCGCGGAACGGGCCGCGTGCTCGAGGAGCTCGAGAAATACGAGCGCAGCCTCGTCACCGAGACCTACACCGTGGCGCCGAGATGAGCACGAGATGAGCGCGCTCGGCCGCGGTCGCACGAAGGCGCGGCCCAGCACCCTCCGGCCGTTCGTGCTGCTGCTGGCGATCTCGCTCTTGCTGCTCGCGCTCCGCAACTCGGATCCGGTGCGCGCGTCGTCTTCATCGGGAACCGCGGCGCTTGTGCCGGTGCAGCGCATGATCGCCGACGCCGGTGGAACGCTCGATCGATTCTTCACGACCATCGGCGAGATCGAGCGTCTGCGCGCGGACAACGCGCGCCTGCGCGAGGACAACGACCGCCTCACGCTCGAGAACGTCCGCCTGCGCGAGCAGTCGGTGGCCGCGCAGCAGAGCGCGAAGCTCGACGCGACCGCCCGGACGCTGCCGTACGCGACGATCCCGAGCTCCGTCATCGCGCGCGACCCGAGCGGCGTGCTTCGCCGGCTGGTGATCGCGAGCGGCACCGACAGCGGTGTCTCGGTCGGCGACATCGTGCTGTCCGAGCAGGGCGTCGTCGGCCGCGTGACCGATGCCGGGAGCGACTACTCGAAAGTGCTGCTCGTCACAGATTCCGCGTCGATCGTGTCGGCGCTGGTGCAGGGCTCACGCGCGACGGGCATCGTGCGCGGGCAGTTCGGCGACACTCTCGTCATGGACTGGATCCTCCAGAGCGACCCCGTGAAGACGGGGGACCTCGTCGTCACCGCCGGACTCGGGGCCGGCAACGAGGTGCGCTCGCTGTATCCGCAGGGGCTGCTGCTGGGGCGCGTCGTGGAGGTGGGCCGCGCCGAGAACGCGGCATACCAGCGGGCCGTGCTGCTTCCAGCGGTCGACCTGCGCAAGCTCGAGCGGGTCCTCGTGGTGAAGACAACGTCGTAGCCCTCGGGCCGACTTGCTCGCTTCGCGACGAAGTCGTAACCGCGGACAGGTCCACCCGTTCTGGCTAGAGACCACAGCGGCTCATCCGCGTAGCCTGAACGGGAAGAGAAGGGTGCTCCACGCAAGCGTCCGCGCAGCTCTGTGCGCGATCCTCGTCACCGCACTGTTCGCGCCGCTCCCGGCCGCGGCCGCCGTGGCGCGCCCGTTCGACCCGGCGACGCTCGCCGCTCCGCTCGATGGCCCGGCGGGCATGCGGCTCCTCGTCCGCTTCTCCCCTGACGCGACGCGCGACGATGTCCTGCGCGCGCTCCACACCGTTGGCGGCGCCATCCAGGGGACGATCGGCGCGCTCGGCGTGACCCGTGTCGTTCTGCCCGGCGGCGCGAACGATGCGTTCGGTGACGGGGACGCGGTCGCCGCGTACCTCGCGCGGGATCCCGCGGTCAGCTCGGCCGAGCTCGACGCGACCGTGCATCTCGATCTGACGCCGAACGACGCCTACTACGCGAACGACCCGTACACGGGCCTCGGGCAGTGGGGCATCCGCAAGGCCTTCGTCGACAAGGCGTGGGACGTCGTTCGTGGGTCGCCGAGCGTGATCGTCGCCACGATCGACACGGGGATCGATCCGACGCATCCCGAGCTCGCGAGCGCGGTGCTTTCCGGAGCGCGCTTCGTGGCGGCGCCGACGACCGGCTGCGGTACCGCCGCCAACGACGACAACGGACACGGCACGCACGTGGCCGGGATCATCGGCGCCGCCGGCAACAACGGGATCGGGATCGCGGGCGTCGCGTACGGCGTGAAGATCCTTCCGGTGAAGACGCTTGACTGTGAAGGCAGCGGTTCGACCGGCGATGTCGCGCAGGGCATCACCTGGGCGGTCGATCACGGCGCGCGCATCGTCAATGTCTCGCTCGGCTCGACGAGCAACAGCACGACCATGCGCAACGCCGTCGTGTACGCCGCGGGCAAGAACGTGCTCGTCGTTGCGGCGGCGGGGAACTGCGGTCAGGTCGGCGGCACCTGTGGCTCGCTCAACGAGGTGAGCTACCCGGGCGCGTACCCGGAGGTGCTCGCCGTCGGCGCGACGGATGTCGACGACACACGCGCGTTCTTCTCAACGCAGGCGTCCTACGTCGGCATCTCGGCGCCCGGTCGCAAGATCGTGAGCACGCTCCCCACGTACCCGTCGTACCTCTCGACGCATGGCGCGACGCAGAGCTACAGCGCGCTGTCCGGCACCTCGCAGGCAGCGCCGTTCGTCGCGGGCGCGGCCGCCCTCGTGATGAGCGCCGACCCGACGCTCACGGCCAAGCAGGTCTCCGACCGGCTCAAGGCGACCGCGGACGATCTCGGGACCGCGGGGGCGGACAGCGCATTCGGAGCGGGGCGCGTGAACGCGTTCCGCGCGGTGACCGCGACGTCGAGCACGGTGAGCTACGGCGCGATCTACGACGTCAGCGCCATACCCACGACGGCCACGGCCGGCGGGTCGCTGGCGGGGAGCGTCAAGGTCACGAACACGTCGTCCTTCACCTGGGCGAGCGCGGGCACCAGCGCGATCCGCCTGACGTCGCAGTGGCTCGACCTGTCGGGCAACGTGCTCGCGACCGGCGCGAAGATCGCGCTGCCGAACGACGTGGCCGCGGGCGCGAGCGTCACGCTGCCGGTCGTCCTCGCGGTGCCCGCCGGGAGCGGGGTTCGACTCCTGCGCTTCGACCTCGCGCAGGACAACGGACCATCGTTCGCGACGAAGGGCGTCGCCACCGGCAACGTCCCGGTGACCGTCGGCAGCGGCGCCGCGACGACGACGGCCACGTACACGCTGACCGGGGCCGGGCCGGCGTTCACGATCGGCACGCGTACCACGGTGCCCGTGACGCTCGCGAACACCGGGACGACGACCTGGATCGCGAACGGCGCCACGCCCGTCCACCTTTCGTATCACTGGCTGGGCGCGACGGGCGCCCTCGTCACCTGGGAGGGAGAGCGCACCTCGCTCGCGAGCGACGTCGCCCCGGGCGCGACCGCGGTGCTGGGCCTCGCGGTCACACCCCCGGTCGTGCCTGGCACGTACACCCTGCGGATCGACCTCGTGCAGGAGGGAGTGTCGTGGTTCTCCGGTCTCGGCGTGCCGACGCGGGACCTCGTGGTCCTGGTCTCCAGCGGCCTCGTGGCGAGCTACACCGTCGGCCAGCCGCCGACGCTGCTGCCGGGCGGCCGCTACGCGCTTCCGGTGACGATCCGCAACGATGGGATCGCGACGTGGAACGCGGCGGGCCCGAACCCGGTCCACATCGCCGCGCACCTCTCCGACTTCACGGGGGCGACCGTGCTCTGGGACGGCGAGCGCACCGACCTCGCGACGGACGTCGCGCCCGGCGCATCCGTGACCTCGACGGTCTTCGTCGCCGCGCCTTTGATCGCGGGAGGCTATCGCGTGCGGGTCGACCTCGTGAAGGAAGGCGTGTCCTGGTTCTCCGGGCTCGCGGTCCCGCCGGGCGACGGCCTGCTCTCCGTCGCCGCGGACTTTCGCGCGGTCCTCTCCTCGGGTCCGCTCACGGTCTCGCGCGCGTCGCCATTCGCCACCGTCACCATCACGAACGCGTCCGGCGCCACGTGGACGCCAGGGGGTGCGGCGCCGGTGGCCGTCGCCGCGCACTGGCTCGATGCCGCGGGCAACGTGCTCGTCTGGGACGGGCCGCGCACTCTGATCGCGACGCCGGTCGCGCCCGCGGAGAGCGTCACGATCCGCGCGTCGCTCGGTCCCGTGCCCGACGGCGCGACGCAGGTCGTCATCGACGTGGTGGCCGACGGGCTTCGCTGGTTCGGTGTCGGTCCGGCGCGACCGGTAACGCTGATACCGTGACCGGCGTTCCTTGAATGGAACGGCGACATCTGTTCGGCGATGGTCTAAGGAATCGGGAAGGGGCTTGCTCGTGCGCTCGCTGACCCTGGCGCTCGCTGTCCTCTTGATGCTGGGCGCCGCGGCGCCGGCATTGGCACGCCCCGACGCCACGCTGGCCGCGACCTACCAGGCGACCGTCCCCGCGACGATCGGCGCCGGAAGCACCACGAGCATCCCGGTCACGATCACGAACATCGGCGACGAGGCCTGGCTCTCGGCGGGCCCGAACGTGGTCAACCTCTCCTATCACTGGGAGAACGCCCAGGGCGGGATCCTCGTGTGGGAGGGCAGGCGCACGCCGCTCGGCCCGCCGATGGCGCCCGGCGAGACGCGGCTCATCAACGCGAGCGTGGTCGCGCCGGACAAGGGCGGCGGCTACCGCCTGCGCTTCCATCTCGTGAAGGAAGGCGTCGCGTGGTTCCCTCAGGCGAGCCAGCCGTATCCGGTGCAGGCACAGACCGCGTACGCGGTGCGCTTCGGGTCCGTGCCGATCTTCACGTTCGTCGCCGGCGGCAGCTATTCGATCGACGTGCCGGCCACGAACATGGGGCTCGCGCCGTGGAACGCGGCCGCGCCGAACCCGGTCTCGCTCAGCTATCACTGGCACGACGCGCAGGGCAACACGATGGTGTGGGACGGCGTGCGCACGCCGCTCGCCGCCGACGTCGTGCCGGGCGCGACCACGGTCATCACCGCGCGCGTGACCGCGCCCCCGCAGCCCGTGGAGGGCGGCGTCACGCTCACGTTCGATCTCGTGCGCGAGGGCGTGAACTGGTTCGAGTTCCTCGGCGGCGCACCCGTGCGTCTACGGACGACGGTCGAGGCCGCGCGCTGGTCCGGCCGCTACGACGTGCCCGCGACCAGCAGCGCGGTGATCGGCGAGACGAAGCAGCTCGCGATCACCGTGACGAACACCGGCAACGTCCCGTGGAGCGCGAGCGGCGGCGATCGCGTGAATATCGGCTACCACCTGTTCGACAGCGCCGGACGGACGGTGCTGTGGGATGGGACACGCACGCCGCTCGGGTCGGATCTCGCACCCGGTCAATCGCGGGCCCTGGCGCTGACGTTCACCGCGCCCGCGACGATCGGCGGCTACAGCCTCAACGTCGAAGCGGTGCGCGAGGGCGTCAGCTGGTTCAGCGGCTACGGCGTGCCCGCCGCGGCGAGCGCGCTCACCGTGACCAGCGGCTTCTCGGCCGGCTACGGCGCGACGACCACGCCCGCGCTCGCGACCATCGGCGCGACGCTGCAGCTGTCGGTCGACGTGATGAACTTCGGCCCGCGCACGCTGGTGGCGGGCGGCCCCACTCCGATCGCGCTCTCGTACCACATCCTCGGTGCCGGGGGCACGATCGTGACCTGGGAAGGCAGGCGCGGCGTGCTGCCGCGCGACATCGCGGCCGGCGAGACCGTGACCGTGCCCATCAACGTGACGCTGCCCTCGACCGTCGGCGATTACGCCGTGTCGTGGGATCTCGTGCAGGAGGGCGTCGCCTGGTTCAGCCAGCTCAACATCCCGCGCAAGACGGAGCCCGTCAGCGTGCAGCCCGGTGTGACCTTTTACGGCAAGGGCTTCGGACACGGCGTCGGCATGAGCCAGTGGGGCGCGCAGGGCTGGGCCACGGGCGCCAGCGGCCCGCCGCTCAGCGGCGAGCAGATCGTCGCGAAGTACTACAGCGGCTCGACCGTGAGCCGGCTCTCGCCGCCCGGCAACGGTATCCGCGTGCTGCTGTCCGCGCCGTCGTCGGCGGGTCGCTTCAACTGCAGCGGCACGCAGTTCTTCAACGGGAGCCTCGCGAACGTCGTCTCCAATGGTGGATACAACATCCTCGACGAGGGCCAGGGCAACAAGGTGATCGCCAACGCGTCGGCGACCGTGACGTTCCAGTTCTTCGCGACCGCGGGCATCGTGCGTGTGTACAACCAGGCGACGAATCCGCCGACCACGGTCTACGAGGGTCCCGGTCCGGTGGTGACCGTGCCCGTCGACCCGGCCGTGGCGACGACCATCAAGGAGAAGGGCGTCTACCGCGGCAATTTCCGCTTCACCAACTCGGGCGGCGCGCTGCGGACGATCAACTTCCTCAACTACGACGACTACGTGCGCGGCGTGGTGCCGCTCGAGATGCCGGGTGGCTGGCACATCCAGGCCTACCGCGCGCAGGCGCTCGCGGCGCGCAGCTACGCGTTCACCTCGTATCGCGGTACCGCCGCCGACTACGACGTCACCGACGATCAGTCGGACCAGTGCTACGGCGGCGTGCAGCTCAACAACGGCCGGCCCGTCGAGAGCGACATCACCAACCTCGCGGTGACCACGACCGCCGGTCTCGTCATCGCCTTCAACAACCAGCCGGTGCGCGCCTACTTCGCGAGCTCGTCGGGCGGCTACACGCTCGCGTACGGCTGCTGGAACGCGACGGGCACGACCTGCGCGAGCAGCCCGTCCTATCTCTCGGCGGTCGCCGATCCGGCGGACCTTCTGGTGAGCGTGCCCGGACCGAACAGGCAAGCGAGCTGGACCGCGACCTACACGAGCCCCGAGATCCGCAACGCGATCGCCGGCTATCGCGGGGTGGACATCGGGACGCTGACCTCCGTGGACCTCTCCAACCAGGTGCCCGCGGGTGTCGGTCACGTGATCTCGATCCGCTTCACCGGGACCAACGCCTCGGTCGAGGTCCCCGCGGACGGATTCCTCCGCGGCTACCTCGGCCTCAAGTCGACGATGGTGAGGCTCAGCGCTTTCTAAGCGCAGCGTCCTTTCAATGCGCAGCGTCCTTCTCGCTTCGCATCGAAGGCCGCGGCGCGGCTCAGGGCTGGTGGACTCCCTCGGCCGGGCTAAGCCCTCCCTCGCTCGCTCCTCCCTATCTACGTAACAGCGCGCTTCGCTCCTCATTAGACATAGACGCCGCATCGGCATGGCCCCAGAATCGACAGAGCGTCGGGGACGGTGGCGGGGAAGGAAGAGGGAACCGTGCGCCGACGTCTGCTCGGTCCGAAGCGGCTCGCACTGCTGTGCGGCCTCATCCTCTTCATGGGTGTCCCCCAGTCGGAGCATCCGAGCTTCGCCGCGACTCGCGCCTCCGGCGTCGTCGTCGCGAATGAGGTCACCCAGCTCGCGCCCGCGAGCAACGGCGGCCAGCTCGCCCGGCCGGTGACGATCCTGGGCTCCGCCGACACCGGCAGCACCGAGGCGCCGACGCTCGTGGTCACCTCCGATGTCGTGGACAGCGGGCAGCTCTTCGACCGCGTCGGTCTGCACTGGATCGCGGAGCGCGACACGCAGGACACGATCTTCTTCGAGCTCCGCACCTCGGCCGACGCGCGTCAATGGAGCGACTGGGTCCAGCGCAGGCCAGACGAGGACATGGCCGCGCTCGATCGCAACGAGTGGTACGCGCCGCCGCTCGCGGTGGAGGCCGCGCGCTACGCGCAGTACCGCGTGTGGCTCACCGCGGGGGATCCGAGCGCGCTCGTGCGCGTCGGGCTCACCTTCATGGACGTCGACGACCTCAACGCGGGCCCGGTCGCGCGCCTCCTGAACGACGTGCGCGGCGCGCTCGCCGACATGACGGCGCCGTATTCGCTGGCCGCGGCCGGGGCGCCGAAGATCCTCACGCGCCAGGACTGGGGCGCGGACGAATCGCTGATGAAGTGGACCCCGCAGTATCAGAAGCCGCACACCAAGGCGATCGTCCACCACACCGTGACCGACGACGGCGGGAGCAACGTCGCGTCGACGATCCGCGGCATCTACTACTACCACGCGGTCACCCGTGGCTGGGGCGACATCGGCTACAACTACCTCGTCGACAAGTTCGGCAACATCTGGACCGGCCGGCAGGGCGGCGACCACACCACCGGCGGCCACGCGTATGGCTGGAACAACGGCGCGTTCGGCGTCGCCGCGATCGGCGACTACAGCGTCGCGCAGCCGACGGGTCAGCTGCAGGGCGCGATCGCGAACATCATCGCGCTGAAGTTCGCGCAGTACGGCGTGCAGCCGTTCGGCAACGACCCGTTCACGCACCAGGAGCAGCGGACCGATGGCACCTGGGTCGATGTGGCGAGCAACCCGCCGAACCTCCAGGGGCACCGGGACTCCAACTACGTGGTCGGTCAGAGCGGCGGGCAGACAGGCTGCCCCGGCGCCGGCATCTACAACATGCTCCCCGGCCTGCGCGCGCTCGCGCAGAACGCGGTGATCCAGGGCTACACGAACCTGGTGCGCATCGAGCCGGGTCTCGCGCACGGCACGTATCCCGGCGCGACCAGCAGCGTCCCCGTGTCGATCACGAACCGCGGCACCACTCCGATCCCGGCGTCGACCGCGGTCTCGTACCGCATGCTGCGCGACGGCGTCGTCGTGACGCCGCAGGGGACGGCGGCGGTGCTGCAGGCGCCGCTCGCGCCGGGCGCGACGACGGTCGTCACGATCCCCTTCAGCGCTCCCGCGCAGGGCAGCTACGTCGTGCGCTGGGATCTCCAGACCGCCGGCGTGTGGTGGAACCAGCTGTACGGCACGCCGTATCGCGAGAGCTGGCTGCGGTCGACGGACTGGAGCGCCGACTGGCAGGACGACAACATCCCGAACTCGTTCGTCGCCGGCGAGGTGAAGCTGATCAAGGTGATCGTCGCCAACGACGGCGGCCGGACGTGGAACGCCGGCGGGGTCAACCCGGTCCAGTTCAGCTACACGTGGACGAGCACCTCGACCGGGAATAGGTTCCCCGGCCTCACGAAGCTGCCCCTGCCGTTCGATGTCCAGCCAGGACAGACGATCACCGTGAACATCCCGGTCGTCGCGCCGCTCTATCCGACGAACTACACGCTGACGCTCGACCTCGAGAAGACGAACGAGTTCCGCTTCGGCGACCGCGGCATCGCGGTCGACGACACCTCGATCGCCGTCCTCGTCAACTACTCCGCGACGTACGCGGTGACGATGCCGCAGGCGCCGGTCGCAGCGAACGCGACGCTGAACGTCCCGGTGACCGTCACGAACACGGGGCGCGGTGTCCTCCCCACGACGAGCGGCACGCCGATCTCGCTCGGCTATCACTGGTACGACGCGGCGGGGAAGGCCGTCGTCTACGACAGCCCGCGCACGAAGCTGCCTGCGGATCTGGCCCCCGGTGCGTCCGTCGCGCTGACCGCGCAGGTGCAGGCCCCGCCGAACGGCGGCACGTTCCGTCTCACGTTCGATCTCGTGCAAGAGGGCGTGGCCTGGTTCTCGACGAAGGGCGTCCTGACGCCGAGCTTCCCGGTCACCGTGAACGGTCCGCTCATCAAGAGCTACGGCGCGAGCTATGTCCCGCAGGCGACGACGCTCGCGATGAGCGGCGCGCAGAGCGCCGTCCCGATCCAGATCGGCAACAGCGGCAACTTCGCGTGGCCGAGCGGCGGCGCCAACCCCGTCACGCTGAGCTACCACTGGTGGTCGCTCAGCGAGAACCGCACGGCGGTGTGGGACGGGCTGCGCACGAAGCTGCCGGCCGACGTCGGCGTCGGCGGCACGGCCACGCTGCAGGCGCAGGTGCGCTTCCCGCAGTACCCCGGCAACTACCTGCTGCGCTGGGACCTCGTCGAAGAGGGGGTCTTGTGGTTCAGCGGCAAGGGCGTCGCGACCTTCGATCAGCTCGTGAAGGTCTCGCCGTTCGTCGCGCCGTTCTACGGCGGCTCGATCGACGCGAGCCGCACGCCGTCGACGCTCCCGACGCGAATGACGAGCGCGGTCACGATGCGCGTGCAGAACCTTTCGAACTTCGACTTCGATGGCACCGTGAACCTCTCGTACCACTGGTACGACGCGTCGGGCCGCGCCGCCGTATGGGACGGTAAGCGGACCTCGCTCGGCGGACTGCGCATCGGGGAGGTCCGCCAGCTCACCGCATCGGTCGCCGGGCCGCCCGCGCCGGGTGCCTGGACGCTGCGCTGGGACATCGTGCGCGAGGGCGTGTCGTGGTTCTCGGATCAAGGGATGCAGCTCCCCGCCGTCGCCATCGACGTGGCGGTGCCGCAGTACGGCGCGCTCTACGAGGTCCCCGCGTCGGCGGCGGGCCCGAGCGGGACCGTCCTTCAGATCCCCGTGACCGTGACGAACACCGGATCGCTGCAGTGGCAGGGCGGCCTGTTCAACCTCTCGTACCACCTGATCGCCGCCGACGGCACGGTGGTGGCGTGGGACGGGCTGCGCAGCGCGCTTCCGGGCATCGTCGCTCCGGGTCAGAGCGTGGCACTGAACGCGCTCGTGCGCGCGCCGCTGAGCGGCGTCTACACGGTGCGCTTCGATCTCGTGCAGGAGGGTGTCAGCTGGTTCTCGGGGAAGGACGTCCCGATCGGCGTGGCTATCCTGACAAGCCAGTGATGCCTCGTCCCTCGGCCCTGCTGCCCATCCCATTCACACTGCTCCTTCTTGGCGGCGCGGTCTTCAGCGCGCGTGGCGATGGCGCTCCGCTCGTCGCCGAGTGGGCGTCCTCCGGCGAGCTGAGCGTGCCGCGCGCCTACGCGACCGTCGTGCCGCTCGCGACCGGCGAGTTCCTGATCGTCGGCGGCCTCGACCGCGACACACCGAACGTCGTCAATGAGACGAGCGAGCTCTTCGATCCCGTCACGGAAAAGAGCAGGCTCCTCGCGGACCGGCTCCCCGGCCGCGTGAACATGAGCGCGACGACCGGCTGGGGCGAGCGCGTCGTCATCGCCGGCGGCAGCGAGTGGCGCGGGGATCATTGGTCCGTGCTCGATCGCGTCGACGTCTTCAATCCGTTCACGCGCACGTGGCAGGTCGCGCGCCCGATGGCGCGCGCGCGGACCGGCCACGGCGCCGCCGCATTGCCCGACGGCCGCATCCTCGTCGCGGGCGGCTACGACGGGCCGCGGCTCATCTCGTCAGCGGAGATCTACGACCCGCGAACCGATCGCTGGACCTCGGCGATGTCGCTCCCGCAGGTGCGCGGCGATTTCTCCCTGGTCACGCTGCCCGATGGCCGCGTCCTGCTCGCCGGCGGGCTCGAGGGCAAGAACTCGCTCCCCGCGAAGCTCTCTCTCTATTACGACCCCGCGCGTGATCGCTGGGACGAGGGCCCCGCGACGCTCGCCGATCGCGTGCTGCATGCCACCGTGCAGCTGCCCGACGGCGACGTGCTGCTTATCGGGGGCCAGCGCTCCGCTTCGGGTATGACCGAGCGCTACGACCGCCGCACCGGCACCTTCGTGTACAGCGGCAGCCTCGCCGAGCCGCGGATGCTGCCGTCGGCGGCGACCCTGCCGGACGGCCGCGTCATCGTCACCGGCGGCCTGCCGGTGATCCCCGGGCCGCGCGACTTCACGCCGACGCCGCGTTCCGAGCTCTGGGATCCGGCGACCTCGACGTGGACCGAGATCGCGCCGGCGTCCCTCGCGCGCTTCCAGGGAAGGCTCATCGCGGGCGAGGGTGCTATCTGGCACCTGACCGGCGCCGGGACCGACGAGCAGGCCCTCGCCAGCGTCGAACGCCTGTATTGGAGATGAACACCCAGCCGTGTAACGTTTCGCGCGATATGGCTGATTTCACGCCATTCCGCTGGTAGCATGTGTCCGGTTCACGCGTTCTTTCCCAGTAGGCACCGGATCCGCAGTGCTCAGGCCCTGCGCCGACGCTGGAGGGGGATCACATGACCGTTACACGACGCGCCTGCATCGCGCTCGCGGTGCTCGCCCTGCTCGCGACCACGTTGAGCTTCTCGCTCCCCGCGGCCGCCAGCCACGGGGTGCTGAGCGGCATCGTCACCGACAAGGACACCAGCCAGCCGATCGTCGGCGTCTGCGTGACGATCGGACCGCCGGCCCGCTGCGCCACGTTCACCAAGACGGGCGGAGCGTGGACGGTCTCTCTCGAGGGCGCGCCCGACGGCCTCGCCTGGGACGTCGGCTTCTTCAAGGACAACGCGGGGTGTCTCGTCACGCCTGGCGGACCGTCCTGCGCGTACGGCACGCCGGTCCAGATCCCCGGGGTGATCGTGAACGGCGCCACGACCGTGAACGCGCAGATGGTGCGGGACGCGAACGCCCCGCCTGCCCCGCAACCGCCGGCGCCCTGCGTGACCGCGCGCGCCGACGTCCCGACCTCGTCGGCGTACCTGCCGAACATCACCAAGACGCTCGGCGGGCCGACCGGCTTCCAAACGCCGTTCATCGTGCAGAACACCGGTGTCGTGAACACGACGATGGAGATCAGCTTCTACAAGTTCTCCGATGGCACCTGCGTGAAGCGCTACAGCGTCGATCGCGCGTCCGGCACGTCGTACGCGTACGTTCCGAACAACGATGTGACGCTGGCCGACGACAGCCAGTTCTCGGTCGTCGTGCGCAGCTACGGCGCTCCGGTGGTGTCCGTCGTGAACGAGCACCAGGGCGTCGGCGAGCGCGCCGAAGCGCTCTCCTACGTCGGCGCCTCGGAGGGCGCGAAGAGCGTCTTCCTGCCGAACATCACGCGGCGCTTCTTCGGCTTCGTGACGCCGTTCATCATCCAGAACCTCGGCACGCAGAGCACGACCGCGAACGCCCAGTTCGTGTCACGCACGAGCTCGGCCCCGCCGGTGACGGTCCTCCGGGTCATCGAGCCCGGCCGTTCGCAATTCGTGGATCCGAACAGCACGCCGGGCCTCGTCGACGGCACCGCGTATTCGGTCACGGTCACCGCGGCCGATCCCATCGCGGTCGTCGTGAACACGCACAAGGACAGCGCGAGCGAGGTCCATCCGGTCGCGTACAGCACGAACGGCACGGCCTCGGGGGCGCAGACGATCTACGGCCCGTACGCGGCGAAGAACGCGCAGGGCATCGGACGGATCTCGACCGTCGTCGTGCAGAACGTGGGCACGATCGCGGCGAGTCCGACCATCACGTTCACGCCGCTCGGCGGCGGTACGCCCGCCGCGTTCCCCCTTGGCAACATCGATCCGACACGCTCGGCGGCGTTCGACCCTCGCTACCAGAACGGGGACAGCACCTCGAACGTGCTGTGCGGCCCGAGCGGGGCCAGCAACTGCCTCGCCGACGGCGAGTTCACGTTCAGCATCACTTCGAATGGCGGCGCGATCGCCGCCGCGGTCAACGTCATCAGCGACGCGACGGCCATGGGCTACTCGGCGGCGACCAAGGCGTCGGCCAGGGTCTTCCTGCCGAACGTGACGAAGACGCTGGGCGGCGCCGCGGGGTGGACCACGCCGATCCTGCTGCAATCCGTCACCGCGACGTCGGCGCAGCTGCGCTGGTACAAGTTCAGCGACGGCTCCATCGTGCACACGCAGACCGTCGCGCTGACCGCGGGCGCCGGCATCCGCATCGATCCACGCGACGTTCCGGAGCTGCCGAACGACACGCAGTTCGCGGTCGTCGTCGACGCGACGGGCGGGACCGTCGACGCGATCGTCATCGAGCTCGCGACGGGCGGGGACAACGCGATGATCTACGAGGGATTCCCGGCCAGCACGCCGTAACGGCGCACGGCACCATGTGAGGTGCGGCAGACTTTGCCGCGCCTCCGCGCACGAAAGGCGAGACCGGCGGAAGAGCCGAGGTCGACACGATCACGACGAGGGGGAGCATCGGAATCAAGACCTGGTGGGCGGCGGTCCGTCGTCGCGACGCTCGCGCGCTCGCGCCCCTGCTCGCGGGCGGGCTGATCGTCGTGCTCGCGGCAGGCGCGCTCGTCTTCCGCGCCTTCGCGCCCCAGACCGCGTCGCCGCTGTCGACGCTCGAGCCGATCCCGGTCGCGGCCACGCCGCTCGCGGAGGGAACGCCGTTCAAGCTCCTGACACCCGGCCCCACCGTGCCCGCCGGGCATTGGCGCTGGACCGGCCAGGTCCTGGACGGCGATGGCAAGCCCCTGCCGGGTGTCTGCGTCCACATCGGTCCCGGCGAATGCCACTTCACGAGCATCACGACGGACGCCGACGGGCGTTGGGTCATCGACTTCCCCCAGGTGGACGTGATGTACGAGTTCCATTTCAGCAAGGACGGGTACGCGCAGGTCGATCAGACCGTACGGACAACGGGGCCCCGCGACCTCGACGTCAGGATGGTCAGGCGATGACCGGCCAGGCCACCTCCGGTACCCTGCCGCGATGAACGCCCGCGCCGGCGCGCTCTTCTCTTCGGCGCTTCGTCCCGAGGGCGGTGCCGGCGGGGCGAGCGTCGTCGAGGCCGGCGTGCTGTCCGACGCGCAGCTGGTCGCGCTCGCGCACGAGGCCCCGGCCGATGCGCTCGAGGCGATCTACGCGGCGTATCGAGGCCGGATCTATGGCTTCCTCCTGCGACTCGTGGCCGATCCCGATGTGGCGGACGACGTCACCCAGGAGACGTTCACCAAGGCGTTCGGCGCGATGCGCACGCTGACGCGGGAGCATCGCGTGCTGCCGTGGCTCTATCGCATCGCCAACAACGCGGCGATCGACCACCTCCGCCGCCGCAGGCGTTTCAGCTGGGTACGCCTTGGGGCCGTCCACGGCACCGCCGAGGAGCCGCACGAGGGCGATGACCACGGGCGCGTCGCCGACCGCGAGAGCCTGCGCCGGGCGCTCGGCGGGTTGCCTCCCGAGAACGCCAGCGCGCTGCTCCTGCACGCGCTCGAGGGCTACTCCTACCAGGAGATCGCCGCCATCCAGGGGGTCTCCATGACCGCCGTCAGAAGCCGGATCGCGCGCGCCCGGACGGCGTTCAAGGCCAAATACGAGCAGCCGCCGGCCGCTGATCCCCCGGAGCCGAATTCGGAGCGACAAACCGACTAGGGCAGGCGTCTTATCACCGTGGGGCGGTGGTCATGCATCCCGGGGGAGACCCTCTCCGCGTTCGCCGACGGTGAGCTCGCGCTCGCCGAGGCGCGCGCGGTCCAGCAGCACCTTCAGGGGTGCGCGGATTGCGCCGTCCAGCTCGCGTCCTTCGGCCGGCTCGACCAGCGGCTGGCGGCCGACGCAGGGCTCGGGTGCCTGGGCGTCAGCTGGCTCCTGTCCGCCGCGATCGACGGAGAGCTGCGCGGCCACGAATCGTCCCTGCTCGCGTCCCATCTCGAGCGCTGTTCCGCGTGCGACGGCCGCAGGGCCGCTTTGGCTGCGCTCGATCTCGCCCTCGCCGCGATCCCGGCGGGGATGCCGTCCGCCCGCGTTGACGAGTCGGTCCACACGCTCGCCGACCGCGCTCGCCGCCGCGGCACGCGGCGCACCCTCGCACCGGTCGTGCTCCGTCTCGCCGCGGCCGGCGTCGCCGCGGGTGCGCTCGCGGTGGTGCTCACGCTCCCCTCCGAGAAGATCCCGGTGGCGCGCGACGTCCCCGGCGCGGCGTCGAACAACGCCCTCGTTGCCGCGGTCCAGCAGACCGTGCTCAACGCGCGCACCAACACCCTGTACGTGCTCCTTCCGGACTCCGGCTCCGTCGCCGCGCTCGACGCGATGACGCAGGCGCAGCTCGCGGTGATCCACGTCGGCGGCCGCCCGAGCGCACTCGCGCTGAACGCGACGACGAACACGATCCTCGTGCTCGATTCGTCGAGCCGGACGGTCACCGAGATCGACGGTGGACACAACACGATCATCGCGACCGCCGCGGTGCCTGGCGCCGGCACCCCGACATCGATCCAGGTCGATCAGACGAGCGGGCGCATCGTCGTGAGCGCCATCGCGAGCGCGGCGCCCTCGGCGCTGTCCGGTAGCACCGGCTCCGTCATCGTCTTCGACCGCAGCCTCAAGCTCCAGGCCTCGCGGCCGATCGACGTCGCGCCGCGCTACGTCGTGCTCGACGCGACCGGTGCTCGCGCGCTGCTGGTCTCGGGTGACGTCACCACGATCGTGGACGGCGCGACGTACAAGGCGATCGGCCAGCTGCCGGGCGGCGTGTCCGCCGCATTCGCCGCCAGGGGTGATGGCATCGCGGTGCTGTCCTCGGTGTCCACGGGCGCGCAGTTGGAGCTGAGCGGCGACGCGAAAGCGGCTGCGCCCGGTCAAGCGGCTGCGCCCGGTCAAGCGGCTGCGCCCGGTCAAGCGGCTGCGCCCGGTCAACAGAGCGTCGCACTGAGCGGCAGGCCGCTCGCGGTCATCGCGCTGCCGCAGGGCGGTTACGCGGTGCTGCTCGATGTCGGCGACAACGGTACGCTCAGCAGCCGCGGCAATATCGTCGAGATCGCCGCGGACGGCGCCATCCGCTCGAGCGCCGACGTCTTCCTTGCCGGCGGGACGCTGAGCTACGACGCGAGTGCGCGACGCTATACCGTCGCCGGCGCGAAGGGCATCGCCTTCGCGAACGGTGGGGCGCTTGCCGTCGCATCGCCGGCCCCGTCCGCGGCGCCGTCCGCGAGCGCCGGCCCGTCCGCGTCGAGCGCACCTGTGGCGAGCGCGTCACCGGTCGCATCGGGCGCACCGACCGCGCAGCCGACCAGCGAGCCGGTCGCCATCGCGAAGCCCGCGCCGGCGGGGCCCGTCAGCTTCGTGAAGCCGAAGGATCTCTTTGACGTCGCGCGCCTCGCGTGGCCGGGTACGTGGCACGTCGATCTTCCCGCTGACAACAAGCCCGCGGTGATCGGTCACGGCGGCGGGAACCGCCTGTGGTTCGTCGACCAGGACGGCACGCTCAGCGTGCTCGATCCGGCGACATCGGCCACCCACGCGGTCGCGCAGCTCCCGAGCGACGCGCACATCCGGCAGATCGAGATCGGCACGCAGCACGTGTACGCGATCGACGGCAGCTCGAATCGCGTGTTCGTCGTCTCGCTGCCGAGCGAGACCGTTTCGACCCTGACGCTCCCGTTCCTGCGCACGACCGCCGCGATCACGGTGACGCCGGACGACCATCTCTGGTTCGCCGTCGCCGACTCGGGCCAGATCCTGACGATGGACCCGGCCACCAAGGTCATCCAGGCAACGAAGATCGGCATCTATGACGTGAGCGCGCTCGCGGCCGACGTCGCCGGACGCCTCTGGATCGCCGACGAGGCTCGTCAAGCGATCAGCCTCTATGACCCGAGCAACCACAGCGCGACCGAGTACCGCCTCGACCACGATGGCCCGGTCACGGCCATGGCGGTGGACGGCAGGGGGACTCTCTGGCTCGGCACCTCGTCCGGGCAGCTTCTGGGTGTGCGTGGAGGCAGCCTTATCACATCGCGAAACGTCCAGGGCCGGGTCGCGGCGATCGCGGTCGGCGCCGACGGCTCCGGCTGGTACGCGACCGCGGGGAACGACGTCCGGTACGGCCCGGTGGACGGGATGGGCGGCATGATCGGCCCGCGGAGCATGGGCGGGCTCTGGCTTGACGGCAGGGGCCAGGCCTGGCTGGCAGACCGGGCCACGGCCGGCTTCTACGTCAGCGTGGGTGGGCCACGTTGACAATGCGACAAAACGCCACATTCGTTCGTCTTACGGGCATAGCGACCTGCTCCTGGCCCTTGGCGTCGTCTGACCGCTTGTGGTACAAAACCGACGCGGCGCAAGCCGTTACGCGGTTTTCAAGCGGTCCGACGCGTCACGAGAACAGTGCGGGTGCGGTCCCCGGCGCGTTGCCCCCCGGGGCCGACGTGATTGCCCGTCACGCCAATTCGATGAAACGGGAGGTGACGACAAAGCGACCGGGGGCCTAGTGCCGCACTCGCAACCGATCCGTATGCGCTCAATCAAGCAGCAAAAACAGTAGACAGGAAGGAAACAACGAATGCGCCGATTCAGCACCGCACTCAGTGCGGCCGTGCTCTCGATCGGTATGGCGGTCGGGATGCTCCCGACGCCCGCGGCCGCGATCGTGGGATACGACTCGGCCTACCAGTTCGAGAGCGCGTTCCTGACGCTCAACCCCGGCGACTCCGGCACGTTCTCGGTGTTCTTCGCGAACACCGGGACGACCAGCTGGGTCAAGGGAACGGCCACGCAGGTCAACCTCGCCACCTGCCTGGACGACAAGGTCACCTGCAACGTCCCGCCGGAGGAGGCCGCCTTCGCCAGCGGCTGGCTCTCCGCCACCGCGTACGCGACGCACACCAAGGACTCGGTCATCCCGGGTGACTTCTCCGCGTTCACGTACACCATCAAGGCCCCCGCCACCGCCGCGGCGGCCACCTACCGCTTCAACGGTGACCTGGTGCTGGGCTCCACCCAGGCCAAGGTCCACCCCGAGGGCTACTACCAGGACGCCAAGGTCTCCGGCGCCACCACCGGCACCGGCGTGATCACGGCCACCCCGGCCTTCGCCAGCGCGAACGACGCGATGAACTTCGTGTCGGACACCGTGCCTGGGATCGGCCAGCACACCGTCACCTTCAACGCCCCCTCGCTGGCGGGCACCAATCTGACCTTCGTGCTCATCGCGTCGGGCAACGTGGCCCTGAACGCGGATGGCAGCTACAGCTTCTGTGACACCAACCAGGACAACAAGGCCGACATCCAGACCTCGACCGCGACGGTGTTCACCGCGGTGAATGGCACCGCCATCGCGAACGCCAACACCATCGTCAACCAGGCGGTCCCCGCGGATGGCAAGCTGGCCATCACCATCGACTCGGCCACGCGCAACCAGCGCGTGCGGGTCATCGGCTGGCAGGACAAGACCCAGAACGGCCAGCTCGAGCTGACCGCGCAGGGTGATGTCAACTGCGACGCCTACACCCCGTACAACGCCGCCGTGGATGGCGCGATCGCCGTCTCCGGCCGCAAGTTCTACACCGGTCCGGCGGGCACCTTCGGTGCGCAGTTCCCGGACAGCGGTGGCGCGGCCACCTGCAACCCGGTGTTCCGCTTCTCGTCCACGCTGAACATGTTCACCTCCGGTCCGACCGGCGCCACCAGCCTGCGCTTCATCATGGACGCCAACGACATCTTCCGCGTCCAGGGCACCCCGGTGACGCTGGCGCAGTTCAAGAGCTCGCTCACCTCGGGCTCCACGGGCACCGGTGACAAGGTCACCATCAACTACTCGCCGGACCCCGCCGGCACCTCCGAGTTCAACATCTGCAGCAACACCGGCTTCCTCGCTCCGACCGACCTCGCCGCCGCCGTCGGCAACTTCGACAACGGCACCTCGGCCGAGGACGTCCGTCTGACGTTCACGGTCCCGACCTTCAACACCACGACCTACCCGATTCAGCGCAGCTTCCTCGGCTCTTCGGTCACCGCGTCGTCGAGCAACTGCGCGCTCGGTGCGACGCCCCCGCAGCAGAGCCTGCCCTCGGGCAACACGCCCGCGGACTCGACCTTCGCCACGGTCGGCGCGGTCACCCAGAACGCCAACGGCTTCCCGGGTGGCGGCGAGCAGGCGACCTTCGTGAACTTCGACCTGGGCACCGGTGGCTACTGCTTCCGCGTGCGTACCCAGGACTCCCAGACCGGCTCCTTCAGCTACTCCAACTACGTCCCGGTGAACGTCACCACCGCAGCTGGAGACACTCGCGCTCCGCTCTCCACCTCGCTGGTCCTGTCGACCTCGGCAGGATTCGCCAACACCCTTGACCAGGGCGACAAGTTCGTCATCGACTTCGATGAGCCGATGTCGTTCTCGTCCAACGCGGTCATCCGCTTCACCGACTCCGACTGCGGCAGCGCACTGAACACTGGCCCAGTCGCCTGTGCCGGTGGAACGACCAACACGGTCGCAGATGTGATCTGTGGCACCAACGCGACCTGCACGGCGAACACCCAGAACACGACGCTGACGGTCACCCTCACGGGTAGCCCGAGCGTCGTGGCCGCGGGTAGCACGGCTGGCCTCCAGTACCCGGTGGTCGTCACGGACACCACGGGGATCACTGACCAGTCCGGAAACCTGTGGAACTTCGCGAGCACGAACGCATCTAGCGACCGTCTGCTTACGAACCCGTAGGCCCGGTCAACTCACTCGCGATCCTGGAAGGACCGGGGCTTTCGAGCCCCGGTCCTTCTTTTCATGCGCAGCTCCCTCCGCCGCGGCGGAGCCGCGGCTCGGGCGTTCATTTCAAGCGGTCCTTGCGCGATACGATGGGTCGGATGCAGCGAATGACCACCGTCCTCGTTCTCGCCTGTCTGCTGGCCGCGTGCGGGCCGGCAAAGGGCACCGCGACGAACCCGATCCTCCCGAGCGGCGTCAGCCCGACACCCCTCGAGCAGAAGCAGACAACGGGGATCGGCAGATACACGAAGATCGTGGAGACGGACCCGCTGGCCGCGCCCGCGGGCGTGACCTTCGTGTCCTTCGTGCACGTCACGCAGCCGGCGGGCATCAGCCTCACCCACGACGGCCCGGATGGGCTCGTGTACGCGGTGAAGGGCCGCCACGTCGTTTCGCGCGAGGATGGCGACCACATGCGCGGGGCCGACGAAGGGAAGACGCTCTTCGTGAGTCACGGCGACGTGCACCGCGCCGCCGCTGCCGCTCAGGATTGGTGGTTCGTGGGTCTCGGCGGCATCGACCTGCGCGGCACGCAGATCGTGAGCGGTGGCGCGCTCGCATACGCGAGCGGCGATCTCGCGACGCTGCCCCCCGGCGTGAACGTGAAGGAGCAGCTCGGCCTCATCGAGATGGCGGCGGGCGGCCGCACCTCGTCGCATTCGCACGGAGGCGCCGAGGCGTTCGCGGTGCTCACCGGCTCGGTCGAGCTGCGGACCGGGGACGGCGCGCGCCAGAAGGTCGCGAGCGGTGGCGGTGGGACCATTCAGCCGGGCGTCCCGATGCAGATCGTCGTCGCTGGCCCGGAGCCGGTCCGCATCCTCACGTTCTTCGCGACGCCGGAGGGAAGGCCGTGGCAGACCAACCTGGACACCGTGCCGTGACGTTCCCATCGATGCGGCCGCTACACGCCGCGTTCGTTCTCTCACTCGTCCTCTCGACCCTCGCCATGCCTGGCGCGCCCGCGGCGGCGGCGACGATCGACTCGGCCTATCGCTTCGAGTCGGCGTTCCTGTCGCTCCGCTCCGGTGAGACCGGTCAGCTCTCCGTCTTCTTCGACAACACCGGCAGCAACGCGTGGGTCGCCAATACCGATACGCAGATCAACCTCGCCGCCTGTCTCGCTGATCAGGTCACGTGCAACGTCGCGTCAGACAAGGGGGGCTGGAATCCCGGGACGTGGACGTCGTCCGTGGCATACGCGACGCACGCGAAGGCCAGTGTCGTGCCCGGCGACTTCACGGCCTTCACCTACAGCGTGAAGGTGCCCGCCAGCGCCGCGACGGGAAGCTACCGCTTCAACGGCGACCTGGTCCTCGCCGCGACCGGCCAGCGCATCCACCCTGAGGGCTACTTCCAGGTGGTGAGCGTGTCCGCGCCACCACCGGGCGCCGCGGCACCCGACAACCTCCAGACCGCCGTGGGCAACTTCAATGGCGGGAGCAACGGCGCGCTCGACGACGTGCGCCTGACGTTCACCCCGCCCGCGACGAACACGATCACGAGCTATCAGCTCCAGCGCGCGCCCTCGAGCTGCCCGGTCGTGGCGGCGTCGAGCGGCTTCGTGAACGTGAGCGTGATCACGGCGGCACCGGGAGTGATCAGCGAGACGCGCGACCTCGACCGCCCGAACGGGACGTGGTGCTACCAGGTCCGCACGACGGAGCCGACGACGGGTGCCTTCGCCTATTCGAACCAGGCCGAGGCGACGATCAACGTCGCCGCCGATCTCGCGCGTCCGGTCTCGACCAGCGCGGTGCTCGTCACGAACGGAGGCAACTCGGGCGCTCTCGACGTGCCCGACTCCTTCACGATCACCTTCAACAAGGCCATGCAGCTGAGCGCGACCGTCTCGACCACGATCCGCGTCACGGACGCCGACTGCGGCGCACCCGGGGGGCAGGGCGGGCCGCCGGCGCAGTGCCCGGTCAGCACCTCGCAGACCGTCGCCGACATCGTGTGCGGCGCGAACGCCACCTGCTTCCTGAGCTTCGACCGCAAGACGCTGAACGTGAACATGACGGCCGCCCCGCGAATCGTGTTCGAAGGAACGACCAACGGGGTGCAATACCCCGTCGTGTTCACCGACTACACGGGCATCAGCGATCTCAACGGGAACACCTGGGACCTGACGCTGTCGAACGACCGCAGCATCGGACCGGCGGTCGGTCAATGAGCCGCGTCGCGGTAGGCTGTTCGTGATGGCCCGGATCGTCGTCGCCGCGCTGCTGCTGGTGCTCGCCGGCCCGATCCTCCCCGCGCGCGCGGCGAGCATCGACTCGGCGTACCGCTTCGAATCCGCGTTCGTGACCGGGTTGCGCCCGGGCGACACGGCGCAGTTCTCCGTCTTCTTCGACAACACCGGTGCGAGCGCGTGGGTGAGCGGCACCGCGACCCAGGTGAACCTCGGGATCTGTCGCTCGGATCAGGTGACCTGCAACGTGACGAGCGACAAGGCCGCATGGAACCCGGGCAGCTGGACGACGGCCACGGCGTACGCGACGCAGGCCAAGTCCGCGGTGCCGGTCGGCGACTTCACCGCCTTCAGCTACAGCGTGAAGGTCCCGGCCGGCACTCCGCAGGGCCGGTACCGCTTCAACGGCGACCTCGTGCTCGCCGGCAGCGGCACATCGATCCATCCGGAGGGCTACTACCAGGACGCGACCGTGATCGCGCCGCCGAGCGGCGCCGCCGCTCCGGCGGACGTGCGGGCCACGGCGGCCTCCCTCGACGGCGGCCCGACCCAGAACGACGTGCGCGTCCAGTTCACGGCGCCCGCTGCCAACACGATCCGCGGCTACGAGATCCAACGGACCCAGGGGCGCTGCCCGATCACCGCGACCTCGCCCGCGTGGCTGACGCTCACGACGGTCAGCGTGCTCGCGGGCCAGGAAGCCGGCTACACCGATTTCGACGTGAAGAGCGGCGACTGGTGCTATCAGGTCCGCGCGCAGGACCCCTCGACCAACGCGTTCGCGTATTCGAACCAGGCCAACGCGTCGATCTTCGGTGGGGCGACCGGCTCCGGATCCGCGACCTCGACGAGCGCGAAGCTCGTCAACTCGAGCGGCGACGCGGGCTCGCTCGATGCCGGCGACATCGTCACGATCGTCTTCTCCCAGGCCATGATCGTGTCGACGTTCGCGACGATCCAGATCACGGATGCGGACTGCGGCGCGCCCGCCTCCCAATCTTCGGGGCCGGCGGCCTGCAACACAGGGAGCTCGCAGACCATCTCGACCATCTCGTGCGGCATCAACGCGACCTGCGTGCTCAGCTTCGACGGGCTCACGCTCAACATCACGATGAGCGCCCCGCCGACCGACGCGCAGAGCGGATCGGCGCCGGGCTCGCAGTTCCCGGTCGACATCACCGCGAGCAGCGGCATCACCGACCGGGGCAGCGCGCAGTGGCAGATCGCGGGCTCGGCGGACCGCGTCTTCGGGCCGCTGGGGAACTGATCCAGAGCTCGCTCATCCGGCGCGCCATCGTGTGGGTGGTCGCGCTGAAGATCGTCGGCCTCGTGCTCGTCTTCGACTGGAGCCTCCGCTCGATTCAGGGCATCGAGTTGCCGAAATCCATCTGGAGCCGCACGACCGCGTTCGTGCTCCTGGCGCTCATCGGCATGCTGCTGTTCCGTTACGGGCGCGCCGCGTTGCCGCGCAGCGTGTGGCACATCCCGGCGGTCGCGTACGTCATCGTGGTCGCGCTGTCTGCGCTCGTCGCCGAGAACCGCTACCTCGCGATCTTCGGCGATGCCCGCTACCTCGGCCTCGTGTTCACGATCGACATGTTCATCCTGTATCTGGCCGTCACCATCGCGGTCCGTGGCCGCTCCGACGCGCTCATTCTCGTCGGCGCCCTCACAGCCTGCGGGGCCGCAGCATGCGTGTACGCCCTCGTACAGTACGTGGGGCTCGATCCGATCAAATGGGGCGATGATCCCCGCGGCCGTCCGTTCGCGACGCTGGGGAACCCGGATTCGTTCGGCCACCTCGTGAGCGTCCTCGTCGCGGTCGCGCTTGCGCTGACGGTCTTTGCGTCTGGCCGCATCCGCCTCGCCGCCGCTCTGTTCGGGACCGTCGCGCTCGCCGTCGGCGTGCTCGTCGCGACCCGCGGGACCGCACTCGCGCTGCTCGCGCTGCTCATCGTGCTGCCGTTGGCCATCATTCGCGTGCACGGGATCACTGCGCTGCGCACACGCCGAGCTGTCGTGTTGGGCGGGTGCACGCTCGTCGTGATCGCGATATTGGTCGTCGTCACGCCGCTGGGTCGGCGCGTTCGCGACACCGTGACGGCTGCGCAACCTGGTGGCGATCGCGTGATCGTGTACCGCGCGGCGCTCGATGCGTTCGCCGATCGTCCTCTGCTGGGCTACGGCCCCGACGGCTTCGCGGCGGCGTTCACGCTGAACCGGCCGCCCGAGAGCGCGCGCGTGCTCGGTCCCGGCGTCGGCAGTGACACTGCGCACAGCTGGCTGCTGCAGGCCCTTGCGACGACGGGGGCGCTCGGCACCCTCACGCTCATCGCATTCGCCGTCTCCGGGACGCTCCTGGCGGTCCGCCAGGTCCAGGCGCGTTGGCCAGTCGCGGCGCTGGCGATCGTCTTCGGCTGCGTCGCCTACTGGGCGCACGGGATCGTGTCGATCGGATCGCTCGGCATCGACTGGTGGCCGTGGCTGGCCAACGGTGTCGCGGTCGGCCTGAGCGCGCCCGTCAGCACGGTGGCACCGGTCCGCTTCGCGCCGCGCGCGCTCGCGTTGGCACCGCTCTCGCTCGCGATCGCGGCGGGCGCCTTCGGCATGAACGAGCTCTACGCGAGCTGGGACGCGCGGCTGTCGCTCGCGGCGGGCGACACGCCGACGAAGATCACGTCCGCCCGAAGCGCGGTCGCGAGAGATCCTGGTCGCGCGGAGCACTGGAACACGCTCGGCCTCGCAAGCTTCTACGAAGGCGAATACCGGTCGGCAGCCGACGCGTTCCAAAGGGCGGCAGATCGCTCGCCTTACGTCCAACAGTACTGGTCAAACCTGGCCCTAATGCGCATCCGGACCTACGTGCCGGGGGACGCGCGGACCGCGCAACCCGCCCTGGACGCGGCGCGACGTGCCGTGAGCGCGGACCCGAACGACACAGAGGCGCACGAGACGCTGGCGCTTGTCGCGATGCGCGTCGGCGATCCCCGGCTGGCGATCGCCGAGCTTGAGCGTGCGCGCGAGCTGTATCCGGTGGGCCTTTCGTATTTTTCCGACCTCAGCCGGGCGTACGAGGCCGCAGGGGACCGCGCAACTGCGATCGCGCTGCAGGAGAAGGTCGTCGCGGCGCAGGGGTCCGACGAGGATCGCCTACGTCTCGCGGCTCTCTATTGGGCGTCGGGGGACATGACGAACGCGACTCGCCTCGTACGGCCACCCAGCATCAGGAGCGCCGACACCAACTGCTCGGCGGTGAACGGGATGGTGTCTTACAGTGCCGGCTATTCGGTCCCGCGTTGCATCCGCGTCAATTTCGCGAGCGAGGTGACACTCACCGCCGACGGCCCGGCCTCCGTGCTACGCGTCGACAATTACGTGCTCGACGGTCGGGCGCTCACCCGCGCGGAGTTCGGCTACGACGGTAGGAACACCGTCGTCATCCAGCTCCCGCTAGAGGGACCGGTCCCGATTCCTGGCCTGCGGCTCGTCGTTCGTGGCGTGACCAACATCTACGGTCAGCCGCTCAGCGTCGACACGGCCCCGGTCACCCGCTAGCGATGTGCGGCATCAACGGCATCGTCGGCCCGCGCGCGTCGCCGGAGCGCATGCGTGCCATGCGCGACCGCATCGCACATCGCGGTCCTGATTCGGCGGGTGAGTACCTCGATGATCACGCCGCGCTCGGGGTCAGGCGCCTTCGGATCATCGACATCGCTCACGGCGATCAACCGATCGCGAACGAGACGCGCACCGTGTGGACGGTCTTCAACGGTGAGATCTACAACTACCGGGAGCTCAGGCGCGAGCTCGAGGCGGCAGGCCATCGCTTCGCCACGGCGAGCGATACCGAGGTCGTGGTCCACCTGTATGAGAGTCACGGCGAGCGCTTCGTGGAGCGCCTCGACGGCATGTTCGCGCTCGCGGTCTGGGACGCGCGCGAGCGGCGTCTCATCCTCGCGCGTGACCGCTTCGGCAAGAAGCCGCTCCTCTATCGCGTCGACGGCGATGAGCTCGCGTTCGCCTCCGAGCATCAGGCGTTGCTCGGGGCCGCGGAGGCGGCCCCTGTGGTCGATCCCCTCGCCATCGGCGCGTACCTGCGGCTCGGCTACGTGCCGTCGCCGCTCGACGCGTTCGTGGGCATCCGCAAGCTCCGTCCCGGCGAGCAGCTGACGTGGCAGAACGGTCAGATCGTGCTGCACCGCTACTGGCAGGTCCCCGCGCTCGGCACGCTCCGTATCGCGGAGGAGGAAGCGGTGGAGCGGATTCGCGTGCTCCTGCGCGCGGCCGTCGAGAAGCGCCTGATGTCGGACGTGCCCTTGGGCGCGTTCCTGTCAGGCGGTCTCGACTCGAGCGCCGTGGTCGCGACGATGGCGTCGCTCGGGCCACGCGTCAAGACGTTCAGCATCGGCTTCGCGGAGGCGGACTACTCCGAGCTCACCCACGCGCGCCGCATCGCCACCGCGTTCGATACCGACCATCACGAGCTCGTCGTCGACCCGCTCCAGGCCGACGTCCTCCCCATGCTCGCACGTCATTACGGCGAGCCATACGCCGACTCGTCGGCCCTGCCCACCTATCTCCTCTCGCGTCTGACACGTGCTGATGTGACCGTCGCGCTCAACGGTGACGGCGGCGACGAGGTGTTCGCCGGTTACGACCGTTACGTCGCGTTGCGGCTGGCCGCGCTCGCCGACCGCATTCCTGGTGGCCCGCAGGTCGCCGGCCTTGTCTCCCGACTGTTGCCGCTCGGACCCTCGCTGCGTGGGAAGCGTGGCCGTATCGGGCGATTCCTGCGCGGCGCGGCAAGATCCGGGCGCGACCGCTACCTGGCCTGGACCGAGCTCTTCGACGCTCCCGCGCTCGCCGATATCGTCGAGTCCGCGTTCGCGGCGCGCGCCGCCGGGGGGCTTGCCGACGCGCTCGCGGAACGGCCGGCGTGGTCTCAGGGAGACCCTGTGTCGTCGGCGCAGGCACTCGATCTGACGCTGTACCTGCCGGACGACCTCCTCGCGAAGGTGGACATCGCCTCGATGGCCGCCTCGCTCGAGGTGCGCAGCCCGTTGCTCGACCGCGCGCTTGCCGAATTCGTGCTCTCTCTCCCAACTTCCCTCCGCCTCGGCGGTGGCGAGCGGAAGCACCTGATGCGCCGCGCGATGAACGGAGTCCTCCCCGCCGGGATCATCTCGCGCGCGAAGCAGGGCTTTGGGATCCCGGTCAGCGCCTGGTTCCGCGATCCGCTGCGCGAGCTCGTCGGAGATACGGTGCTCTCTCAGCGCGCGCTGGACCGCGGGTACTTCCGTCCGGAGCGCGTGCGCGCGCTCTACGAGGACCATCGCGCGGGCCGCGCGGATCACGGCGCGCGCCTGTGGTCGCTGTTGATGCTCGAGCTCTGGCATCGTGAACTCGTTGATAATCGACCCCTGTGACCATGCCGACGGCGCGCGTCGCCCTTCGGCTCTGCGCGATCGCCACCGGCCTGCTTCTCGGCATGGGGCTCGGGCTCATGGTCTCGAGCGGGAACTTTGGGGCGACATTCATGACGTTCGTCGTCGGCGCCATGGCGCTGGCGGCGCGCCTGGCTCCGCCGTCCCAGCGCACGCGCCTGCTGATCATGCTGGGGATCGCCTTCGCGCTCCGCGTCGCCTGCGCGGCGACCCTCGATGCCTGGGTCGCGTTCGAGAACCGTCCGGATCTGGGGGTCGTCGGTGACGACGGCGCGTATGCGCGGCTGAGCTGGGCCGCGGTGGAGTACATCCACGGCAAGAACGTCCTGCCGAACGGGCCGCCGTATTGGTATGGCGAGGAATATCTCTTCGGCACATATGTCTATCTCGAGATGGGTCTGCTCTTCCTCTTCGGTCACAACATCCTCGTCGTCGATCTGATGAACGTCGGATTCGCGATCGTCATGATCGGGCTCCTCTTCGACACGACGCGCCACCTGTTCGGCGACAGGGCGGCCTGGACGACTGGGGCGGTCGTCAGCTTTTACCCCTCGCTCGTGGTCTGGTCATCGATCAATTTGAAAGACTCGCTCGCGTTGCTGCTTCTCGCGGCCACGTTGTGCGTGCTCGTCCGCTTCGCGCAGCGGCCGCGGTGGATATGGCTCGTGGTGCTGGTGGCGATGCTGCTGCCCATGGAAACGCTACGCAGATACCTCTTCATCGCGCTCGCCATCGTGCTGCCGGTGGCCGTGTGGGTCGCGCCGCGGCTGACCGCGCGCGCGCGGCTGCTCTCCGGTGTATCCATCACGCTCGTCTGCGCCACGCTGGTCTCGCTCGACTACAACTCGACGCTCCTGCTGAGGCCCTCGACGTTCGCCTCGATCGAGATCATCCGGGAGGCGCAGACGCTCAACGCGAACAGCGCCTTCGTCGCCAATCCACCGCTGAAGGTCCATGAGGGCGACACCTTCGTTGTCCCAGGCCCCCAGACGGGCAACACCGTCGTGGCGGAACCCGGCAGCCGCGTCGTGGTCGAGGCGCCGAGCTCGTCCGCACAACCGTCTCGGCCGGGGGTGGTGGTCGCGCGGCCGGGCGACCTCGTCGTCTTCGGCAAGCCCGACACGACGCCGCAGCCTCTCGACCTGCGCCACACGCTCGCCGCGCCTGATGGGGGGGTTCAATCCCGCCCGGCCGACAACGACACGGTGGGCCGCAACGTCGGATACCTGCCGCAGGGATTGACGTACGTCGTGCTCGCGCCGTTCCCCTGGGCGCTGCGCCGCATCGCGGACGCGGCGACCATCCCCGAGATGCTGGCCTGGTACGTTCTCCAGATCGCCGCCGTCGCCACGCTTTGGCGGGAGCGCCGGCGTTGGCGCGAGCTCGTTCCGTTCGTTATATACGCTGGGGGTATGTACGTGGTCCTCGCGTTGTTCGAGGGGAACGTGGGGACGCTGTTCCGGCATCGAGCGATGCTGATCCCCACGGTCATCGTGCTCGGCGCTCCATCGCTCGTGTTGCTCTGGCCTCGGCTCAGAGGGCAGGTCGCTCTGGGGACGCTCGCGTTCGACCGCGTCCGTTCGAGATGAGCGTCGACCTTGTCACCGGCGGTGCCGGCTTCATCGGCTCGCATCTGGTGCGCCGCCTGCTGGCCGAACGCAGGAACGTCCGAGTCATCGATGATCTCAGCACTGGCGACCCCGCGCGCCTGGCCGATCTCCCCGGACCGATCGACCTCGTTCAGATCGATCTGGCCACGGCCGACCTCGCGCCTCACCTCACGGACGTCAGTCGCGTGTTCCACCTCGCCGCGGTGCCGTCGGTGCCGCGCTCGGTCAACGACCCGCTCCGCACGCATCAGGCCGTCGCGACGGCGACCCTGCGCCTGCTGATCGCCTCGCGCGACGGTCGTGTGGAGCGTTTCGTGTTCTCCTCTTCTTCGTCCGTGTACGGCGACACCGAAACGTCGCCGAAGCACGAAGGGTTGCCGCTCCGTCCGCTCTCTCCCTACGCGGTCGCGAAGGCGGCCGCGGAGAGCTACGTGCGGGTGTTCGCTGACCTCTACGGCCTGTCCACGGTGGCACTCCGTTACTTCAACGTCTTTGGGCCGGCGCAGGACCCGCTCTCGCAGTACGCGGCCGTCATCCCGCTCTTCATCACCAGGGCGCTCGCGGGCAGACCGCTTCCGATAGACGGAGACGGTACGCAGACGCGCGACTTCACCTACGTCGATAACGTGGTCGATGCGAACGTGAAGGCCGCGGACGCCGATGCTCCGGGTGGGGGCGTCTACAACATCGCCGCCGGTGACCCGCACAGCCTTCTCGATCTCGTCACGCAGCTCGAGCGCCTCGTCGGGCACCCCCTCGAGCGCGTGCAACGCCCGCGGCGCGCCGGGGACATCAAGCACTCGCACGCCGATGTCTCCGCTGCGAAGCGCGACCTTCGCTGGGAGCCGCGGGTGACGTTCGCGGATGGCCTGAAGCGGACGTACGAGTGGTACCGAAGCCGCTAGGCCGACGCATCCGGGTCGCGCGCGTCATCACGCGCCTCAATGTCGGCGGTCCCTCTCTT
The DNA here is from genome assembly GCA_016194865.1 of Chloroflexota bacterium. Taxonomy (GTDB): domain Bacteria; phylum Chloroflexota; class Limnocylindria; order P2-11E; family P2-11E; genus JACQAT01. The sequence goes on along the minus strand of JACQAT010000009.1, from coordinate 28,671 downwards.
CAGGCGCTGCTGCTGTCGGCGCGACTCGACGCCGCCCGGTTCGAGACGCTGCTCATCTGTGGCGTCCCCAGCGAGCGCGAGGGCGACATTCGCGACCTTAGAGCGGACGAGGGCGTGCGACCGCTGGTCGTCCCGGCGCTCGGCCGGCGCATCTCTGTGCTCGACGATCTTCGCGCGTTCGTCGCGGTCGTGCGAGCGCTGCGCGCGTACCGACCTGACATCGTGCACACCCACCTCGCGAAGGCCGGCTTCCATGGACGCGTCGCGGCGCGGCTGGTCGGCGTGCCCGTCGTGATCCACACGTTCCACGGCAACGTGCTGAGCGGCTACTTCGGGACGCTGCGCTCGGCGATCTTTCGAGGCATCGAACGCGTGCTCGCCGCGCTCTCGACGCGCATCATCGCGATCAGCGCAAGCCAGCGTGCCGAGATCGAGCGCATCGGCATCGCGCGCGCGCCGAAGCTCTTCGAGATCCCACTTGGCCTCGACCTTCGCCCGTTCCTCGATCCGGTGCCGGGTGCGCTGCGCTCCGAGCTGGGGATCGCGAGCGATCGTCCCATCGTCGGGATCGCGGCTCGGCTCGTGCCGATCAAGGGAGTCGACGTCTTCCTCGATGCCTGCGCGATCGTGGCACGTGCGCGGGACGACACGCTCTTCGTGATCGCGGGTGACGGCGAGCTACGCGAGGCGCTCGAGGCGCGCACGCGGGAGCTCGGTCTCGCGTCGCGGACACGCTTTCTCGGGTGGCGGGCCGATCTGGCAGCGGTCTACGCCGACTGCGACGTGGTCGTGCTCACCTCGCACAACGAAGGCACGCCGGTGAGCCTCATCGAGGCGATGACCAGCGGCCGTGCCGTCATCGCGACGGATGTCGGCGGTGTCCGTGATGTCGTCGGCGCAAACGGCATCCTCGTGCCGGATGGCGACCGCGACGCCATCGCGCGCGCGATCCTCGCGTTGCTGGGGGATCCCGGCCGACGCGAGGCGCTTGGCCGCCAGGCACGTGAGAGCGTCTATCCGTGCTTCGACGTCAGCGGGCTGGTCCAGCGTATCGACGCCCTCTACACGGAGCTCGTCGGCTAGCATTGCTCGTTCTGAGCAGTCTTTTCCTGGCCTTCGGCGCGGCCGCCCTCATCGCGGCGTTGGGGACGTCCCTCTTTGCCCGCTTCGCCGCGGCGCGAGGCCTCGTCGTGGTGCCGCGCAGCGATCGCTGGCATCGCGCGCCGACGCCGATCCTCGGCGGCGCGGCGATCGCGCTCGCCATCATTCCGGTCGCGCTGGTGCTCGCGCCGATCGGCCTGCGCGTCGCCGTCGTGCTCGGTTGCGCGCTCGCCGCCTTCGCGCTGGGGCTGCTGGATGACTTCCGCCGCCTCGCGCCCGCGACCAAGCTCGTCGGCCAGGTCCTCATCGCGGCAGCGTTGTTCTTTGGCGGCGTGCGCGTCGAGCTGATCGCGATCCTGCCCGTGTCATTCATCCTGACCGTCTTCTGGATCGTCGCGATGATGAACGCGGTCAATCTCCTCGACAACATGGACGGTCTCGCCGCGGGCATCGCGGTGATCGCGGCGGTGTTCCTCGGCCTCGCGGCCAGCGACGTCAACCCCGAGGCGGCGATACTCGCGGCCGTGACGGCAGGGGCCGCGCTCGGCTTCCTCGTGCACAACTTCTCGCCCGCGCGAGCCTTCATGGGCGACGCCGGAAGTCTCCTGCTGGGCTTTCTGCTCGGCACCATCGCGTTGCTGCATACGACGGGCAGCGCCGCAAACCTCACCCTCGCGCTCTTTGGACCGCTGGCCATCCTGGCGCTTCCCATCTTCGACACCGCGTTCGTGACGGCGTCACGCGGCATCGCGGGCATCCCGATCGGCCAGGGCGGCCGCGATCACGCGTCGCACCGGCTCGCGGCGCTCGGGCTGTCGGATCGTTCCGCGGTGCTCGTGCTGTGGGGCATCGCGATCCTGCTCGCCACGCTCGGCCTCGTCGCCGACGCGGTGAGCGCGCTCATCGCGCCGCTGTTCGTGCTCGCCGCGGTGGGCATGGTGCTGTTCGGGATCTTCCTGCACGATGTCGAGGTCTACGGCGAGCACCGCCGTGAGACCGCGGTCTCTCGCGCGCTCGGCACCTACGGACGCTTCGGCGCGGAGATCGGCCTCGACGTCCTGCTCCTGACGACCGCGTACTACGTCGCGTGGCTCATCCGCTTCGACGGGCAACCGCTCAAGGACTGGATCTACCTGTTCGGGCCTTCCGTGCCGCTCGTGGTCGCCGTGCAGCTCACGTCGCTCGTCGGCTTCGGCGTGTATCGCACGCTGTGGCGCTACCTGGGCGTCAGCGACGGGATCGGCATCGTGCGCGCGATCGTCGTCGGGACCGCAGCCGCGGCGCTGGGCGTCCTCCTGATCTATCGCTTCCAGGAGTACTCCCGCGCGGTGTTCGTGGTCGACGCCGTCCTCGCAAGCGTGCTGATCATCGGCGCCCGCGTCTCGCTCCTCTGGTTACGCAACACCGTCACCGGCCGGCCCGCGAGCGACGCTCGCCGCGTGCTCGTCGTCGGCGCCGGCGACAACGGCGCGCTCGCCCTTCGCATGCTCACGCGAGCGACCGCGAAACGCTACCGGCCGGTCGGCTTCGTCGACGACGATCCCGGGAAGCGCTACCGCAGGGTGGGGGGCGTACCGATCGTCGGCACGCTCGACGAGCTCGAGGAGGTCATCGAGCGAACCGCGGCCGATCTCGTCATTCTCAGCCTGGACGACGAGGTCGTCGCCGCCAAGGTACGCGCGGTCTGCGCGGCGCGCCGCATCGAGTGCCGCCCGTTCCTGATCTCCGTCTGATGCCGCGGTACACGCGGTGCCTCGTCACGGGCGGGGCGGGCGTCATCGGCTCGCACCTCGTCGACGCCCTGCGCGCGCGGGGCAGCGAGGTGACTGTTCTCGACAACCTCACGACAGGCAAGCACGCGAATATCGCGGCTCACACGGAGGGTCCCGGATTCCGGCTCGTGCAGGGCGACATCCTCGATCAGGAGCTCGTCGATCGGCTTGTTGCCGATCACGAGGTCGTGTACCACCTCGCCGCGGCGGTCGGCGTGAAGCACATCGTCAACGACCCGCTCGGCTCGGTGCTCGCGAACGTGCGCGGGACGGAGCACGTGCTCGCGTCGGCGTTCCGCAGCGGGACCCCCGTGCTCATCGCGTCCACGTCGGAGATCTACGGGCGCAACCTCGCGCCGCCGTTCGCGGAGGACAGCGAGCGCGTGCTGGGACCGACCTGGGTGCATCGCTGGAGCTACTCGACCGCGAAAGCGATCGACGAGCACCTTGGCTTCGCCTACAGCGCGAAGGGCCTGCCGGTGACGATCGTGCGCTACTTCAACTCCTACGGCCCGCGTATCGACGAGAGCGGCTACGGCACCGTGGTCGCCCGATTCGCGTCACAGGCTCTGTCCGGAAGGCCACTGACGGTCCATGGCGACGGCGCGCAGACCCGCTGCTTCACCTACGTCGCGGACACTGTCCGCGGCACCATCCTCGCCGCCGAGATGCCGGCCGCGAACGGCAAGGTCTTCAACATCGGCAGCACCGAGGAGGTCTCCATCGCGCAGCTCGCGGAGCTCGTCCAGGAGATCGCCGGCAGGGGGCCCGGTGTCGAACGCGTTTCGTACGAGACCTATTACGGACCCGGGTTCGAGGACACGATGCGTCGCGTGCCCGACGTCCGGCGCGCCGTGGAGGTGCTCGGGTTCCGGGCGGAGACCCCGTTGCGAGAGGGGCTGCGCCGTACCATCGAGTGGTGCGCGAGCAACTACGCGGCGTCGCGGAGCTGAGCATGGGTAAGGCGTTCGAGCGCAAGGTCGCCGATCGGACGGCGACGGTCGGCATCGTGGGCCTCGGTTACGTGGGGCTCCCGCTCGGCGTAGCCTTCGCGCGCGCCGGCTTCCCCGTGATCGGCGTCGATCTCTCGGCGGAGAAGGTCGCAGCCCTGACGAGGGGCGAGAGCTACATCCTCGACGTACCGGCGGGGCACGTCCGCGAGCAGCTCGATAGTGGTCGGTTCCGCGCGACGGTCGAGTTCGATGCGCTGTCCGTCGCGGACGCGATCTTCGTGTGCGTGCCGACCCCGTTCGATCGCGCGAAGGCCCCCGACCTGAGCTTCATCACCTCCGCGGCCGAGAGTCTGGTCCCGGTGCTCCGGAAGGGTCAGCTCATCCTCCTCGAGAGCACGACCTACCCGGGCACGACCGAGGAGGTGCTCATCCCGATCCTCGAACGATCGGGGCTGAGGGCCGGCGCGGATTTCTCTGTCGCGTTCTCGCCCGAACGCATCGATCCAGGGAACCGGACGTACACCATCGCGAACACGCCGAAGGTCGTGGGTGGCATAGATCGGGACAGCACGGACCGCGCCGCCCTGCTGCTGCAGCAGGTCGTGAAAGAAGGCGCGGTGCACCGGGTCTCGACGCCACGAGCAGCCGAGCTCACGAAGCTGCTCGAGAACACGTTCCGCGCGGTGAACATCGCGCTCGTCAACGAGCTCGCTGTCCTCTGTGATCGGATGGGCATCGACGTGTGGGAGGTCATCGATGCGGCGAAGACGAAGCCCTACGGCTTCATGGCCTTCTATCCGGGTCCCGGTGTGGGTGGGCACTGCATTCCGGTCGATCCTTACTACCTGTCCTGGAAGGCGCGCGAGTACGACTTCTCGACCAAGTTCATCGAGGTCGCCGCCGAGACGAATCAGGACATGCCCTTCTTCGCGGTGGAGAAGTTCCGCCGGCAGCTCGGCGCGCATGGGCGAGCTCTCCTCGGGGCGCGCGTGCTCGTACTCGGTGCGGCGTTCAAGAGGGACATCGACGACGCGCGGAACTCGTCAGCCATCAAGGTGATCGAGATACTGCGGCGCGAGGGTGCCGAGGTGCGCTACCACGACCCGCACGTGCCCATGATCCGCGTCGCGGATACGGTCTACGGCGAGGCCGAGCGCAACGTTGAGATGCGATCCGTCGAATTGACTGACAGCGAGATCGGCGCGGCGGACGCGGTCGCCATCCTCGTTGGTCACACCGCCGTCGACTACGCGAAGCTGCGCGCCAAGGCGAAACTTCTGTTCGACGCGGTGAACGTGCTGGCATCGCCCGGCTCCGCCGACGGGCGGCACGTGCGACTCTGAGCCAGACGGTCGCGTGCCTGATCCAGGCGCGCATGAGCTCCCGCAGATTCCCGGGCAAGGTCCTCGCTCCGTTCCGCGGCGAGCCGATCATCCTGCACGTCGTACGGCGCGCGCGGGCGCTCCGGGGCATCGCCGAGACCGTCGTCCTCACAAGCGATCAGCCCTCCGACGACCCGCTCGCGGCCTACTGCGAGCACGCGGGCATCCCGCTGCGGCGCGGCCCGCTCGATGACGTGCTCGCGCGCTTTCGCGCGTTCGCCACAGGGTCGCCGCACGCCTGGCTGCTCCGCCTCAGCGCGGACAGCCCGCTGCTCGATGGCGACGTGCTGCAGCGGCTCATCGATCACCCGGATCGCGAGCTGGCCGATATCGTGACGACGATCTTCCCACGCACGTTCCCGCGCGGGCAGAACGGCGAGCTCATTCGCGCCGCGTCGCTCCTCTCGCTCCCGCAGCCGGAGCTGAGCGCGAGCGACCGCGAGCACGTGACGCCCTGGTTCTACGCGCATCCAGAGCGCTATCGCATCCTCAACGTCGCATCGTCCGAGCCCTCGCTCGCCGAGCGGACAATGGCCGTGGATACGGTCGAGGACCTCCAGCGTCTCGAGGGCCGGCCATGACGGCACCGTTCGGCGCCGCGGTCGTGGGTCTCGGTGTCGGCGAGCAGCACGCGCGCGCGTACAGCGCCGATCCGCGCGTCTCGCTGCGCTGGCTCGTCGATCTCGATCAGCGGAAGGCCGAGCGGCTGGGCGGCGAGCTCGGCGGGCGTCCAGCGGAGCTCGCCACGGTGCTCGCGGACCCCGAGACGCAGCTGATCTCGATCGCGAGCTACGACGACGCGCACGCGGCGCAGGTCGTGGCCGCGCTGGGGGCGGGTAAGCACTGCTTCGTGGAGAAGCCGCTGTGCCGAACCCCGGAGGAGCTGGCCGCGATCGCGGCGGCGTGGCGCGGCTCGAGCGGCCTCGTGCTGCGCTCGAACCTCGTGCTCCGCGCAGCTCCGCTTTTCGTCTGGCTCCGCGACGCGATCGCGGCCGGCGAGCTCGGCGAGGTGTATGCGTTCGATGGCGATTACCTCTATGGACGTCTCGCGAAGGTCACCGAGGGCTGGCGCAGCGACGTGCCCGACTACTCGGTCATGGCGGGCGGTGGCATCCACCTCATCGACCTGATGATCTGGCTGACCGGCCAGCGTCCGCGCGACGTGACCAGCGTGGGCGCGAGGATCGCGTCACGTGGCACCGCGTTCCGCTACGAGGACTACGCGGCCGCCACGTTCCGCTTCGACTCGGGACTCGTTGGCCGGATCACCGCGAACTTCGGCGCCGTTGAGCGGCATCAGCACGTCGTCCGCGTCTTCGGCACGAAGGCGACGGTCGTGTCGGATGACGCGGGTGTGCGCATGCATCGGTCCCGCGACAGCGACGCGATCGCGCTCACGCTCGATCCGCTCCCACCGTCGAAGGGAGTGCTCATCCCCGCCTTCGTGTCCAGCGTCGAGCTCGGCGACGATCCGTGGGCCGCCCAGCACGAGCTCGATCTCGTGAGCGCCGTCGCCGCCGCCGACCTGGCACGCGCGGACGGCGGCCAGCGTGCGGTACGGTACGAGTGAGGCAGCAGCGTTGACGGAGCGGCGTGACATCCCCTTCGCGCGACCCTGGATCACCGATGAGGACCGGGCCGCGGTCGCGCGCGTGCTCGGGGGTCACATCCTCACGCATGGGCCTGAGGGCAAGGCGTTCGAGGACGAGTTCGCGCGCTCTCTCGGTCCTGGGGCGCATTGCGTGAGCGTCAGCTCGTGCATGGCCGCGCTACACCTCGCGTCGCTGGCGTTCGGCTTGGGGCCAGGGGACGAGGTCATCCTTCCGGCGATGACCCACGTCGCGGCCGCCCACGCGGTGGAGTGGGTCGGCGCCACGCCGGTATTCGTCGATTGCGACCTCCGGACGGGGAACGTGACCGCGGGAGCCCTCGAAGGGGCGATCACGCCGCGCACGAAGGCGCTCTCGCTCGTCCACTACGCAGGAATCCCGTGCGACATGCACCCCATCGTCGCGCTCGCGGAGAGACATGGTCTGCGCGTCATCGAAGACGCCGCCATCGCGCTGGGAGCGCGGATCGATGGCACGCACGTCGGGCTCATCGGCGACATCGGCTGCTTCTCGTTCTATCCGGTGAAGCACATCACCACCGGAGAGGGAGGCATGGTCGCCAGCCGGCATCCCGAGATCGCGGAGCGCATCGGGCGCATCCGTGCCTTCGGCGTCGATCGCACGCATGCCGAGCGGAGCACACCGGGTCTGTACGATGTTCCCGTGCTCGGACTGAACTATCGGATGAGCGAAATGCAGGCGGCGCTCGGTCGCTCGCAGCTCACGCGCCTCGATCGCATCCTGACCGTCCGTGCCAACAACTTCGCTCGACTGGCCGGACACCTCTCACGGGTGCGTGGCGTGCGCGTCGTCGACACCGACGCGCCTACGCGCTCGAACAGCCACTACGTGCTCACGGTCGTCGTGGAGGATGCCGGCATCGAGCGCAACGAGCTCATCCGGAAGCTCAACGCTGATGGTGTCGGTACGAGCATCTACTACCCGCAGCCCGTGCCACGGATGGCGTTCTACCGCGAGAAGTACGGGTACGACGGCGCGCGGTTCCCGAATGCGGCCTTCATCAGCGACCGTTCGATCGCCCTGCCGATCGGGCCGCACATCGGTCGGGACGAGCTGGACTACGTCGCCGAGCGCTTCGAGCGGGCGGTCGCGGCGTGATCGAAGGACTACGAGATCGGCGGATCACGCTGGTCGGCGGGGCCGGATTCATCGGCCACCACCTCGCACTCTCGCTGCGCGCGGCCGGCGCCAACGTGACCATCGTCGACAGCCTCCAGGTGAACAACCTCGGCGAGTTCAGCGCATCGCTGCCGGACTTCCACAACCGTGAGCTCTATCTGCGGATCATCAATGAGCGCCTCGACCTGCTGCGCGCGGCGGGTGTACCGATCGTGACGCAGGACGCGCGTGACTATCACGCGCTCACGCGCATCCTCACCGAGCTGAAGCCGCAGACGATCGTGCACCTCGCAGCCGTGTCGCACGCGGGCAAGTCGAACAAGGATCCGTACAGCACCTTCGACCACAGCCTGCGGACCCTCGAGAACGCGCTCGATGCCGCGCGCGGCCACGTCGAGCACTTCGTCTTCCTCTCGTCGAGCATGGCCTATGGGAACTTCCGCAGCGACACGGTCACGGAGGATCACCCCCTGGACCCGATCGGCATCTATGGCGCCCTGAAGGTCGCGGGCGAGAAGATGGTCATCGCGTACCAGCAGGTCTTCGGCCTCAGCTACACGATCGTGCGTCCCTCGGCGCTCTATGGGCCGCGCTGCGTGAGCCGGCGCGTCGGGCAGGTCTTCATCGAGAGCGCGATCGACGGATCGCCGCTGCGCATCGACGGGGGCGGCGACGAGAGGGTCGACTTTACGTACATCGACGACCTGGTCCAGGGGATATCGCTCGCGATCACGCATCCCGCCGCGCGCAACGAGGTCTTCAATCTGACCTATGGCGCCGCCCGGAGCATCAAGGATCTCGCCGGGATCATCAGAACGCACTTTCCCGAGGTCGAGCTCCAGTACGTCGAGCGCGACCGGCTCGTGCCCTTCCGCGGAACGCTGAGCGTCGAGAAAGCACGCGAGCTCATCGGCTATGAGCCCGCGTTCCCCATCGAGCGGGGTTTCCCGATCTACATCGAGTGGTATCGCAAGCTCCTCGGCACCTCCAGCGCCGCCGCGCTCGCGCGCTGAGCCCGTCGCGATGCTGATCGGGCGGGTCGACCTCGGTCGCGAGGTGCTCGTTGTCGCGGAGATCGGCAACAACCACGAGGGCCATCTCCCCGTCGCCCGCGAGCTCGTGAAGCGCGCGAGCGAGACCGGCGCGCAGGCCGTGAAGCTCCAGACCTTCAAGGCCGAGCGATTCCAGTCACCCCTCGACGAGGCCCGTCTCACGCGGCTGCGCTCGTTCGAGCTGCCGTACGAGGCCCACGCGGAGCTCGCCGAGCTCGCCCGCTCTCTCGGCCTGCTCTTCCTATCCACCCCATTCGATCTCGAGAGCGCACGATTCCTGATCCCGCTCGTCGACGCGCTCAAGATCGCCTCGGGTGACAACACCTTCGTACCGCTGATCGAGCTGGCCGCGCGCAGCGACCGGCCGCTCATCATCTCCGCGGGCCTGGCGACGATCGACGAGATCGAGGGCACGGTGCGCCTTATCGAGGGGATCCGGGGCGGCGCGCGGACCCGCGAGAGCCTCGCGGTGCTGCACTGCGTGAGCGCGTATCCGGTCGACCCGCGCGAGGCCAATCTCCTGAGCGTGCCGTTCCTGGCGCAACGCCTGGGCCTGACGGTCGGCTACTCCGACCACACCCTCGGCATCGACGCCGCGCTGACCGCGGTCGCGCTCGGCGCGCGCCTTGTCGAAAAGCACTTCACGCTCGACAAGACGAAACCCGGCTTCCGCGACCACCAGCTGTCCGCGGACCCGGCCGACCTCCGCGAGCTCGTCGTCCGCATCAAGCTGGTCAGCGAGCTGCTCGGGACGAGCGGCAAGCCGGTGCAGCCGGGAGAGTCGAGCGGGCGCATCGCGTACCGCCGATCCATCAGCGCGGCACGCGCTCTCGTCGCGGGTCACCGCGTCGCGAGCGAGGACCTCGACTGGCTGCGACCAGGCGGCGGGATCGCGCCCGGGGACGAGGCCCGCGTCGTCGGGCACGCGCTCACGCGTGACGTGCCCGCGGGCCACGCGTTCGCGCCTGCGGATCTGGAGTGAGCGCGTAGATGTGCGGCATCGCGGGTCACGTCGGCCCGAAGGTCATCCCCGGAGAGCGCATCGACGAGTGCCTGCGGCTGATGCACCGGCGAGGGCCGGACCACGCCGCCCACAGGCGCTTCAGCCGGGACGGTCGCAACACCGATCTGCTGTACGGCCGCCTCAAGATCATCGACTTCGACGATCGCAGCAACCAGCCGTTCCACGTCGGCTCGACCTGGATGGTCTACAACGGCGAGCTCTACGACTACCTGGAGCTGAGGAAGGAGCTTCTCGCGCGCGGCGCGGAGATGCGGACCGCCTCCGATACCGAGGTCATGCTGCGCACGACCCAGTACCTCGGCTGGGATTGGCTCGACCGCTGCGAGGGCATGTGGGCGTTCGCCGTCTACGACGAGTCGAATCGATCGCTCGTGCTGTGCCGCGACCGCTTCGGGGAGAAGCCGCTGTACCTCTACCAGGAGGGGCCGGACCTCTACTTCGGTTCTGAGGTCAAGGACATCGTGGCGTTGCGCGGGCACCCCCTGAAGGTCAACCAGGACCAGCTGCGCCGTTACCTCGTGAACGGCTACAAGGCCCTCTACAAGGGTCGTGAGACCTTCTTCGAGGGGCTGCGCGAGCTACCGCCTGCCACGATGCTGCGGATCGACGCGGATGGCCGGACCGACGAGCGCACCTATTGGCGACCCGAGCTGAGCGTGGACGAGGGCATGCGCTACGAGGACGCGGTCCGCGGCACGCGCGATCGACTGATCCGGTCCGTCGAGCTGCGCCTCCGTGCGGACACTCCGCTCGCGTTCTGTATGAGCGGCGGCATGGACTCGAACGCGCTCGTGGCGATCGCGAAGCGCGTGTTCTCCTACGACGTCCACGGGTTCACCATCATCAACGGCGACGAGCGCTACGACGAAGAGGCGCTGGTGAAGCAGGCGGTGGCCGAGCTCGGCGTTCGCCACACGTCGGTGACGCTCTCGACCGCGAGCTTCCTCGAGCGTCTGCGGACGCTGGTCCGCTACCACGACGCGCCGGTATACACGATCACCTACTACGCGCATTGGCTGCTCATGGAGGAGATCGCGAGGGCCGGGTATCGCATTTCGGTCAGCGGCTCGGCGGCCGACGAGCTGTTCACGGGCTACTTCGACCACCACCTGTTCTACCTCGCCGAGATGCACGGACGGCCGGGGCACGCGGAGGCCCTCGCCGCGTGGACCGAGCACGTACGGCCGGTCGTGCGCAACCCGCACCTTCAGGACCCCGACCGCTTCGTGCGCGAGCCAGGCTTTCGCGACCATGTCTATTTCGAGAGCGCCGAGTTCTCGCGCCTGCTCCGCACGCCGTGGTCCGAGGCGTTCACCGAGGAGCGGTACACCGGGGTCCTGCTGCGGGACCGCACGCTGAACGAGCTGTTCCACGAGGCGATCCCCGTGATCCTCCACGAGGACGATCTCAACGCGATGTATTACTCGATCGAGAACCGCTCGCCCTTCCTCGACCGCGAGCTGTTCGAGTTCGCGGCGTCGATCCCGGCGCGGCATCTCATGCAGCGGGGCTACGCGAAGGCCGTGCTCCGCGATGCGGTGCGCGGCATCGTCCCCGACGTGATCGTCGACAACCACCGCAAGGTGGGCTTCAATGCGCCCATCGGCGCGCTGCTCGATACTGCCGATCCGGCGGTGCGCGGCGCACTCCTCGACGAGAGTCCGATCTTCGAGCTCGTGAGGCGCGAGGCGATCGAGCGGCTCATCGACCACGGCGTTCGCGAGCTGCCCAACAGCAGGAGCAAGTTCCTGTTCTCGTTCCTCAGCGCGAAGATGTTCCTCGAGGAGTTCGGCTCCTGAGGTACTGCGCGCGCTGTGTGATCCCGGAGACGCGGCCGAACATCAGCTTCGACGCTTCGGGCGTGTGCGACGCCTGCCGCCGGCACGACGAGCGCGCGAGCGTCGACTGGGCGGCACGGGAGCGACGGTTCGCCGAGATCGTCGCGGCCGCGAAGGTGAGGGGGCGGCCGTACGACGCAGTGATCCCCGTCAGCGGCGGGAAGGACAGCACCTGGCAGGTCGTGACCTGTCTCGAGCGCGGGCTGCACGTGCTCGCCGTCACCTGGCGGTCGCCCGCGCGCACCGAGCTCGGCGACCGCAACCTGGCGAACCTGGTGAGCCTCGGTGTCGACCACATCGATTTCCAGATCGATCCCAGGGTCGAGCGGCGGTTCATGCTCCGCGCGTTCGAGCGCTTCGGCTCGAGCGGGATTCCGATGCATATGGCCCTCTTCAATATCCCGCTCGGCCTCGCGCTGAAGTTCGGCGCGCCGCTGGTGGTGTGGGGTGAGAACTCCGCCCTTGAGTACGGCGGGCCCCAGCGGATGGCGCAGGCCTGGCGAATGGATCGGGAGTGGCTGCGCACCTACGGTGTGACGCAGGGGACGACGGCGCGTGACTGGATCTCCCCCGAGCTGACCGCACGCGACCTGACGCCGTACTTCGGACCGAGCGATGCCGAGCTCGAGAGCGCCGGGGTCGAAGCGCTCTTCCTGGGCCACTTCTTCCGCTGGGATCCCGTCGCGACGTACGAGGTCGCGAAGGCCCACGGGTTCCAGGCGCGCCCCGAAGGAGCAGCTACCGGGATCTATGGGTTCGCCGACGTCGACGACCACTTCATCTCGATCCATCACTACCTGAAGTGGTTCAAGTTCGGATTCACGCGGACCTTCGACAACCTGTCGCTGGAGATCCGTAACGGGCGGCTGATGCGGGATCAGGCGGTCGAGATCATCCGTGCGCGGGGCGACGAGACCCCCCATGAGGACATCGCGCGGTTCTGTGAGTTCACCGGGATCACGCGCGAGCGCTTCTTCGAGATCTGCGAGCGCTTCCGCCATCCGGCGGTGTGGACGAGACGAGATGGCCACTGGGTCATCGCTGGATTCCTCGTGCCCGACAGGGTCTGGGCATGAAGGTCACGCGCAAGGATCCGCCACGGATGTTCGCCGTCGCCGAGGGCCGCGAGCTGCGAGATTGCGGGACGGTGGCCCTCGAGCCAGGAGAGCAGGTCACGTTCGTGCTCCCGTCCGGCGCGGAGTACGACGTGGCTCGCACGCGCTGGGGGTTCTACGCGACACCCTCGCTGAACGCGCGGCTCGCCGGGCAGGGCCTGCGCGGCACCCTGGTACGGAACGCGCAGGGCAAGTACTACGTCATGCTCGTCGAGCGCGGCAGCGAGGACGCGTTCGCGGAAGACCTGCGGAGCCAGGGGAGCCGCCTCGTCAGCTGGCTCGACGACGAAGCTTCGCTCGCCGCGTTGGATCACGGGCCATGACCCTTCGGCCGAAGAGCGCTCCGCTGCGGTGCGACTGCCAGGCGCGACACTTCACCCGGGTCTTCTCATACGACGCTCCACCGGAGCGAGAGGTGCGCTTCACCTTCAGCGCGGGCGGTCGCTACGAGCGCGAGGTCTGGCAGTGCGGGGTCTGCCGGCACCTCGTCTCGCTCCACGAGATGGATCCGGGCCCGCTGTACAGCGGTGAGTACGTGAGCTCGACCTATGGCGACGACGGCATCGCCACGGCGTTCGAGCGGATCGCCGCGCTCCCGCCGGAGCGATCGGACAACGCCGGACGGGTCGCGCGGATCGTGGACTTCGCCAAGGGGCACTTCGGGCCGCGAACGATCGCTCCCGCGGTCCTCGATGTCGGATCGGGCCTCTGCGTCTTCCTGAACGCGCTGAAGGTGCACGGCTGGCGCTGCACCGCGCTGGATCCGGACGCACGGGCCGTACGACATGCCCGCGAGCGCGTCGGCATCGCCGCGGTCCAGGGAACGTTCGAGAGCGCCGCCGCCCTGGGTCGTTTCGACGTCATCACGTTCAACAAGGTCCTCGAGCACGTCGACGATCCGATCGCGATGCTCGAGAAGGCGGCCCTTCACCTCGAGCGGTCCGGCTTCGTCTATGTCGAGGTACCGGACGGTGAGGTCGCGGCGCGCGACGGGAAGGATCGCGAGGAATTCTTCATCGATCACCCTCACGTGTTCAGCGCGGCGTCGCTCGCGTTGCTCGCCGCGCGCGCCGGGTTCGACGTGCGCGCGCTCGAGCGCCTCAAAGAGCCCAGCACGAAGTACACGCTCCGCGCGTTCCTCGTGGCCCGGCGCCCGTGACGCGGCCCGGCATCGCCGGTCGCCTCCGCGCCGCCGCGCGCACGATCGGGATCCCCGCGGGAGCGCTTCGCTCCGATCTTCCGGAGCTGCTCGGTGTTCCGAGCACGATCACCCCGGACCTGAACGCGCATTGGAGGCGGGTCCTCGCGCGAAGCCGCGCGACGCTGGCCGTGTTGCCGCCGCCGACCGGTCCGAAGATCGCGGTCGTGACGCAGATGTCGAAGGGCTACACCAACGCCGGGTACAGCGCAGTCATGGCGTACGCCCTGCGTCTTCGCGGGGCCGACCCGTTCATCGTGTTCTGCGATTCCTGGCTCGATGGCTGCGAATTCGTGAGCGGCAAGGTCATGGACACCGAGACGTTCGCGGCGCTCGGGCCGCGCCCGCTGTGCGCGGCCTGCAACGGTCTCGCGCGGCGGCTGTACGCGACGCTCGGCCTGCCCACGTATCAGCTCAGCTCCCTCGCCGAGCCGGGTGGCCTTCGTCACGCGATCGACTCGGCCAACGCCCTCCCTCGCGATCGGTACTACGACTTCGCGTACAAGGATCTGGAGCTGGGTCCGCTCGTCGAAGCGTCCGTCACGCGCTTCTTCCTCACGAACCAGCCGCCGACGAGCGAGCTCGATTGGGCCATCGCGAAGCGCATGCTACGCGGCGGCGTGATGGCCGCCGAGGCCGCGCTGGGACTCGAACGAACGCTCCAGCCCGATCTCTACCTGCTGCACTGGGGAACATACGTCGCGCGCGGGACCGTGCGGCTCGCCGCGCTCGCTGCGGGGAAGCGCTGCGTCGTCTGGTCGCGTGGCTACGGCCTCGAAGAGGTCCTCATGTTCGGCGAGGGCGAGAACGCGCTCGTGTCGATGTCGAATGAGACGAACGGGCACTGGGAGGACCTGCGGCTGACCTCCGAGCAGGATGCACAGCTCGAGGAGCTGCTGGCCGATCGATCGAACCGCAATGTCGATGTCCAATACATCGATCCCAGCGGTGCGAATAATGCGCCACACCTCGATCTGGCATGTCTGCGGTTGGATCCGGACCGGCCCATCGTCACGGCGTACACGAACATCGGCTTCGAGACGAAGGCCTGGTACGACACGCCGCTCTACCCGGACGGCGACTCGTGGATCCTCGACACGATCCGCTTGTTCGCCGGGCGCCCTGAACAGCTCGTCATCCGCGTCCATCCGAACGAGGCATGGCTCCCGGGAACGAACAGCCGGCAGACGATCGATCTGGTCGCCCGGGATTTTCCCGAGCTCCCGGAGAACGTGCGGATCGTCCCACCCGAGAGCAAGCTCTCGTCATACGAGCTCGCGCGCGTGAGCGCCGCGGTGCTGCTGTATGGCTCGCTCATCGGTCTCGAGCTCGCAGCCGCGGGAAAGCCCGTCATCGCCGCGGGCCGCGCCGCGTACTGGCAGAAGGGCTTCACCTACGACGTTCACACACGCGCGGACTACGAGTCATTCGTCTCGAAGCTGGGCGAGATCGCGAAGCCGGACGCTGATCGCTCCCGCAGGGCGCGCGCGTTCGCGTACTACTTCTACTTCTTGCGCAACGTCCCATTCGCGCAGTGGAATCATGACGTGCATCCCGGACTCTGGCTGAAGCCGTGGTGGAAGGTGTTCCGCTCGCTCGACGATCTGCTCCCGGGACGCGACCCGAACCTTGACGCCATCTGCGACCACATCCTGAGTGGCACGGTCGCGCATTCCCAGATCCCAGTCAGATACCTTCCGAGCGCGGCGCGCTAGGCGTGCAGGTGCAGGGCGTACGTCGCCCCGTGAAGCCGATAGCCGAGCGACTCGTACAGCCGCACTGACGCCGAGTTCGCCGCCTGCGTGCCGACCCGATAGCGAGCGACCGTGCTCGCGTAGGCGTCGATGTGACGCGCGATGAGCGCCCGGCCGATGCCCGCTCCCTGGTGCGACGGATCGACGGCGATGAGGTCGATGACGGCGGACCCATCGGCGACCAGGGCCGCGACGAAACCGACGACGCTCCCTCCCGCGCTCGCGACCAGCAGCGCGTCGCCACGGCTCTTCCGCACGTAGCTCCGGACCCATTCGCCCTTGATGCGGTCGGCGGTCTCGCGCGGGATACGGGGGTCGAGATGAAAGCGCGACCACTGGAACGATCGCATGGCGACGAGCGCGGCCTGCTCTCCGCTCTCGTCGTCCGCGAGCGTGATCGGGACATCACGGAGCGTCGCCGTCACGCTCCCCATGGGTCGCTCGAAGGTGACGCCCGTGTCGACCACGGCGAAACCGATCTCGCACAGCGCGCGGACGTCGGCAACGCGATCCACCGGCAGCTTCGCGGTGTAGAACGCGCCGCGATGCGCGCGCGCGTGTCGGGCGAGCTCTCGGAGCGACGCGTCACGCGACGGCACGTCGACAGCGAAGGCCGCGCGCGCCATGACCCCCGACAGCCATCCATCTGGCCGGATGAGCGCTTCCGTGGTCACGTCTCGATGCTACTGTCAGACGGCGGGTGACTGACGTGAGCGGCCTCTCCGTGTCCGCGCGGGACCGTCTGACCTACGTACGCGAGATCTTCGCGTACATCGGCCCGCACCTCTCCCGGGAGCGCGTCCGCGTGGTCCTCGGCACGCTGCTCTCGTTCGTCGCGGCCGGGTTCGGCATCGTCTCGATCCTGCTGATGGCCGCGCTTCTCCAGGTGCTGCGGAACGGTCCCCCCGCGCTCTCGAGCGGTGGCATCGACGGCGGACGCCTCCTGGACCTCAACCAGGCCGGTGGCGAGGTCGTGCGCGTGATCGGCGCGCTGCCATTCGCGCGCGAGAGCACCCAGGCCGCGATCGCGGTGGTCGGCGCGCTGCTCGTGCTGAGCACCACCACCGCGGTGATGTGCAACGTCACCAGCCGCTGGCTGTGGGTGAGCGTGCGGACCCGCGTGATCATGGAGATGCAGGTCGGGCTGTTCGCGCACCTGCTTGCGCAGCCGATGTCGTTCCACGTCCGCAATCGTGCCGGCGGCCTGCTGTCCCGGCTGCACCTCGACATCGGCAGCGTGGCGGCGATGCTCCCGCTGTTCTTTCACACGCTGCTGAGGACGCCGTTCGTCATCATCGGCTCGCTCGTCGTGATGCTGCGGACCAGTCCCGTACTGACGCTGGTCACGATCGCGACCGCCATCGTCTATCTCGTGGTCAGCATCGTCCTAGGCCGGTTGGTGCGGCAGAGCTTCATCCGGCAGTCGCGCTCCCGCGCGAGCCTTCTTTCACTCGCGCAGGAGGCGCTGCTCGCGATCCGCGTGGTCAAGGCCTTTGGCGCCGAGCGGGCCGAGGTGGGGGAGCTCCGTGGCGAGCTCGAGGATCTGGTCCGCGAGGAGGTGCGCGGCGATCTCCTGTCGGCGCAGTACCCCGACGCGCTCAGCCAGATCCTGAGCGCGGCCGCGGCCATCGTCGTGGCCGTCGTCGGACTCGGCCTCGTAGCGACCGGTGACCTCAGGGAGGAAGGGCTCATCCTGTTCCTGACCGCGTCCGTCGCGCTGCTCCTCACCTCCGCCGTCGTCGCGCAATCGATCATGTCGCTCTATCAGATGGCGGCTTCGGCCGAGCGCGTCCTGGAGCTCTGGCGCGTACGGCCCGCGCTCGTGGACGGTCCGCTCCGCGCCACGGGGTTCGAGCGCAGCATCACCTTCAGCCGGGTGCAGTTCGCGTATGGCGACGAGCCGGTCCTGCGCGACATCGACCTCGAGCTGCGGCGCGGCGAGATCGTTGGCGTCGTCGGCCCGAGCGGCTCGGGAAAGTCGACGCTCGCCGATCTTCTGGTCCGCCTGTACGA
This sequence comes from Chloroflexota bacterium, assembly GCA_016194865.1. Classification (GTDB taxonomy): domain Bacteria; phylum Chloroflexota; class Limnocylindria; order P2-11E; family P2-11E; genus JACQAT01. The sequence continues at coordinate 10,719 of JACQAT010000009.1, read as the reverse complement.
CCCGACCGGCGGACGCGTGCTCCTCGACGGGGAGGACATCCGGTCCTTCGGCCAGGAGTCGTACCGGCGGCTGTTCGGGATCGTCCCGCAGGAGGCGCTCCTCTTCAACGACAGCGTGCGGAAGAACATCGCGTATGGACGCGAGGACGTGACTGACGCCAATATCGAGACGGCGGCACGCGTCGCGAACGCGCACGGCTTCATCGAGAAGCTGTCGGAGGGATATGGCACCCTGGTCGGTGAGCGTGGCACGCGGCTCTCCGGTGGCGAGCGTCAGCGGATCGCGATCGCCCGGGCGCTCGTCGGCAGCCCGCCCGTGCTCATCTTCGACGAGGCCACGTCGGCGCTCGACAACGAATCCGAGCGCGTCGTCCAAGAGGCGATCGATCGGGCGATCAGCGGTCACACCGCGCTCGTCATCGCGCATCGCATCACGACGGTCGAGCGCGCGGATCGCATCATCGTCCTCGAGACCGGACGCGTCGTCGAGAGCGGAACGCACGCCGAGCTGCTTCGTCTCGGTGGCCTGTACCGCCGCCTCTACGAGCGCGGCGACCGCGGGGCCGACTACGCGCTTGCGCCGAGCGCCGACTGACGATGGCACGCGTCGCGGCTATCATCCCCGCGCGCGGTGGCTCTCAGCGCCTGCCGCGCAAGAACATCGAGCCTGTCCTCGGCGCGCCCATGGTGTCCTGGTCCGTGGCCGCATGCCGGGAGAGCGCGTACGTCACGGACGTCTACGTGAGCACCGAGGATGCGGAGATCGCCGCCGTTGCCACGGCGAGCGGCGCCACGGTGATCGAGCGCCCGCCCGAGCTCGCGCACCACGCCGTGTTCAAGATGGACGCGATCGTGCACGCGCTCGATACGCTCGAGAAGCGCGGCGAGCGATTCGAGCTGGTCATCTCGGTGCAGGCGAACTCCCCGGAGCTGCGGGGAGCGATGCTCGATGAGGGCATCGACAAGCTACGCGCGCACGGACTGTGGGAGGTCTTCTCGGTTGACGCCCGGCTCGTGCAGAACGGTGCGTTCCGGATCATGCGCGCGGAGGTCGTGCGGCAGCGCGCGCTGAGCGTGCATTGCGGAGTGGTCATCGCGGATGTCGTCGACGTGCACACGGCTGCCGACGTCACGCTCGTCGAGGGACGGCTGCGGGCTCGGGGCGCTCGGACGTGATCGCGAGCGCTCCGCGCCGATTCGTGATCGGCCTCCTGCTCACGCTCACCCTGACGATCCTTCCGTTCACGCTCTGGATCGGCCGCCTGGCCGCCCTGGGCGAGGTCTTCGCGTACGGAGCGCCCCGTGGCACGGTCGAGCTGCACGGCACCTGGTTCGCGACCGACTGGAGGAGGTACAAGCTCGAGCAGGCGAAGATGGAAGCGCCGCAGCTCCTTGTCCTCGGCGCATCGGCGGTGCAGGAGTTCCGCTCGTTCATGTTCCCTGGCTGCGAAGGTCCTGGCTGCTTCTACAACGCGGCGGGGGCGGCCCGTCCCATCGGTGCCGCGAGGGACGTATTCGCTGCGCTCAGCGCAGAGCATCCGCCACGCGTGCTGCTGCTCGGTCTGGATTATTGGCAGTTCAACCCCGAGATCCAATCGGCCGAAGGCGGGCCCGATCGCCGACCCGGGCCCGAGGTCGACTACGCGATCGCCGTGGCGCGGAGCCTGCTTCCATTGCTCGTCGAGGATCAACGGGTCCGCGACGTGGTGCTCGGACGAGCGCCGATCCCGCCGCGGCGGCGTGGACTCGAGGCGATCGTCCACGGGGCGGGCTTCCGCCCTGACGGCTCCTTCGCGTACCCGGCTTCGGAGCTGGCGAAGGTCAGCGCGCAGACACCACTGCAGCGCGACGAGGGGACGCGAACCCTGGTGAACGACGGGATCGGCGTGTATGTCCGATTCTCGGATCCCGATCCGGCCGTCGTCGCCGATCTCGAAGAGCTCCTCGACCTCGCGCGGCGACGGGGCACGACCGTCGTCGGCTTCTCCAACCCGGTCGGCGACAGCGTCGCGGACGCGATCGCCGCCACCCCGGGCACGGCCGCGGGGTTCGCCGCGGTCCGCGACACCCTGGTCTCTGTATTCGCGCGCCGGGGGATCCCCTTCGTGACCGTGGAACGGACCAGCGAGGTGGGTTGCGGTGGCGAAGAACGATGGGACGGTTTCCACTACAGCGAGGTGTGCACGGCGCGGCTGCTGGCGCGGATCCTGGACGATCCCGCGGCGCGCGCTCGCATGTCGCCGTACACCAGCTCGTCCTACCTGACAGGACTCGTGTCGCGGCGCGTGGGCCCGCTGCAGCTCGTTCCCTAGCGGCGCGCTCGGGCTACTCGCTGACGCGTTCGGCGATGTAATCGGCCAGCGTGCCGACGGTCCGGAATGGACTGGGGCGCCGCGACATCGCCCGATCGTCGGCGAGCTCGAGCTTTCGCCCGAAGCGCGCGTCGATCTCGCGTTCGAGGCTGATGATGAGCGACACCAGACCCACCGAGTTGAGCGGCGCCTGGCTTCCCATCAGCCGGGTGGACTCATCGGCCGTGACATCGCGGCTCTCATCGCTCTCCGCGAGCGCTCGCTGGGTCTCGCGCAGCACGAGCTCCAGAGCCTCCGCGCGCGGAAGCGTGTTCGTCACCCGCTGAGTCTGCCCGCAGGCGGTGTCGTCGGCAAGGCCGGCCGCGCCTCTAGAAGCGGAAATAGATGAATGGCACCGTCGTCGTCGGCGCGGCGATGATCGCGGCGGCCGCCAGGGTGCCGTACATAAGCCCGCGGCCTATCGACGGCTGCCGCAGCGCGTCCGCGATCTGCGGCCGTGCGCGCTGCACGGCCATGGCGCCGACGATGAGGACGAACGCGCCGAGCGTGTAGGCGATGTCGCGTCGCGTCGGGAGCCAGCCATGGTGGGGGACGTACATCGCGTTCAGCAACGACCACACCGCGTCGAACGATTGCGATCGGAACAGGACCCAGCTGTTGACGATGATGAAGAGCGTCGTCGCGATCGCGAGCCAGCGCGGCAGGCGATCGCTCCACCGCCAGCGCCGCTCGAACGCGAGCCAGGCGCCCTGGTACGCGCCCCAGGCGACGAACGTCCAGCCGGCGCCGTGCCACAGGCCGCCGATTAGCATCGTGAGGAAGACGGTGTAGTACGGCCGGAAGCGACCGTGCCGCAGCCCGCCGAGCGGGATCCACAGGTAGTCCCGCAGCCAGGTCGAAAGCGTGATGTGCCAGCGCTGCCAGAAGTCGCTCACCGAGTGCGCCACGTACGGGCCGTTGAAGTTTTTTGGGAGCTCGAGTCCCAGGATGCGCGCCATCCCGCGGGCCATGTCGGTGTACCCGGAGAAGTCCGCATAGATCTGCACCGTGTAGGCGAGCACGCCGATCCAAGCGCCTGGCGTGCCCACGGTCGCCGGCGCCGCGAACACCGCATCGGCGATGAGCCCCACGGGATCGGCCAGCAGGCGCTTCTTCACCAGCCCTTCGACGAGGAGCTCGACGCCCGACACGAAGCGGGCGGTATCCCAGACGACATAGCGCTTCAGCTGCGGGATGAGATCGTCGGCGCGCATGATCGGTCCGGCGATCAGGTGGGGGAAGAACGCGATGTACAGGGCGACGTTGAGCGGCGAGCGCTCGACATCCGTCATGCCGCGCTTGAGATCGATGATGTAGGCGATGGCCTCGAACGTGAAGAAGCTGATGCCGAGCGGCACGAGCAGAGTCGGCAGTGCCAGCATCCCGCTTGGCAGCGACTCGGCGATGAAGGCCGAGTACTTGAAGGCGGCGAGATCCGCCACGAGGAGCGTGACCGCGACGGCCGCGATCGTGTTCGCGCGGCGATCCCAGCGCCCGATCGCCAGGCCCGCGCCGTAGGTGATCGCGATCACCATCAATAGGACCGGCAGGTCCGCGGCGGTCCCCGAGGCGTAGAAGGCGAACGAGCCGGCGAGCAGCAGCAGCAGCCGCTGGCGATGGGAGCGGATCCACCAATAGAGCGCCGCGAAAAGCGCGAAGAGAACGAGGAACTCGACCCGGGAGTAGTTCACGCGCCGCTGTCGTTCGAGACCATGTGCTCCGAGATCCGCTTGCGAACGTCGCTGAGGAATAAGGCCGCCTCGCGTCCCGAGGCGACCCGATGGTCGAACGTGAGCGAGAACGTGAGCATCGTGTCCCTGGGGTCCGCTCCCCGGATCATCCCGAGGCCGAGGATCGCCGCTTGCCTGCCGACGAGCAGGGGCACCGACCACGCGACGCCGAATGAGCTGAGGTCCGTCAACGTGAAGGTGGCCCCGCGGATCTCGTCCGGCTCGAGCGTCTTCGTCATGTACTTGTAGAGCAGGATCTGCAGGTCGCCCGCAATCTCTGCGACGGTTTTCGTGTCCGCGTCGGTCACGATCGGCACGCGGAGGCCATGTGGCTCGACGTCGAGCGCCACGCCGATGCGCACGGCATCGTGCAGGAGGACCCCGGTATCGGACGCGCTGGCGTTGAACGCCCGATGCTTCCGCAGCGCGCGCGCGACCGCCAGGATCACCAGCGCCGTCAGGGACGCGCCTCCATCTCGGAGACGGTCCACCAGGTCGCCGACGACGAGCTGCTGCATGACCGTGCTCGGCAACGAGCCGCGCCTGCCCTCCTCGAGCGTCCGGATCTCCGCCGCCTTGCGGAGCGAGCGTGGCACGTGCGTGCCGCCTTCGACATCGGGCTCGGGCCCCCGCTCGACCGCTGCCGCGGAGAGGGGCAGGGCCTCGCCGACGGCGTGGATGTGACCGACGACCTCCTGGTCGCGCACGTCGCCGTCGGGGATCACGACGACCAGGATGCCGTCGGCCGGGCTCACGATGTCGGCGGTCGCCTTCGACGCTTCGATCTCGCAGATGGCCTGTCCACGCTTGACCGGCGCCCGGTCCGCGACGAGCCAGCGCACGATCATGGGCTCACCGCCGCCCCAGTCGAGCGAGACGCGGATCTCGGCCGGCGCGCTCACGCGGCGCCCAGCTTCGAGCGGAGCGCGCGCTTGAGATCGCCGACGCAGGCCCAGGTCCCGATCTCGGTGGTCGAGAACCTCACGTCGAACTCCTGCTCGAGCGCGATCACCAGCTTGACCTGCGCGAGGCTGTCCCAGTCGGGCACGTCCCGCGCCGACGTCGTGTCGCTGACGGCGAGCTGCTCGTCGTCGAACACCTCGCGGAAGACACGGAGCACGCGGCTATCGAGCACCGGTCGTCACCTCGTCGCGGGCGCCACGACACGCACCTTCGGACCCTGCCTGGCCGCGATCGCGCGAGCCTCGGCGGTGAAGAGCAACGATCCGTCAGCGTCCTCGCGCGCGAGCGAGAAGCCCAGCCGCTCGTAGAGGTCGCGGAACTGGCCGTTCTTGTCCGTCGGCTTGTACACGCCGGTCAGCATGACAGCCCCGCCGGCGAGCGCGGCCTCCGCGGCGTGCGCGATCATGACGTCCTCGAGGCGCCGGCCGAACACGCGGCAGCTCATCAGCCATTGCTCGACGCGCAGCTCGGTCGGCACGTGTCGCGCGATCAGGATCGCCACCAGTCCGTGGTCACCGAATCGATCGCGGAGCCGCACCGATCGCGCGTAGAAGCGCTCGTCGGCCACCAGCTTCCTGACCTCGACCTCGCTCATCCGCGTCGTCGTCAGATTGAACTGGTTCGTCTTGTTCACGAGCTGATGGAGGCGCGGCACGTCCTGCTCGCGGAACGGGGCGATGTCGACGGTCATGTCGAGGGAGTCGATGAAGGCATCGAGCGTCAGCGGGCTCGCGCTGGACTCCGCGGCGAGCTGCCCCATGGCGCGAAATGACGCCGCGCGCTGACGATCTTCTCCGGTGAGCGCGAGCATCTCGAACGCGAGGGTGCCGGCCACGGCCCCGGGAAAGCCCGCCGGGTCGAGCGGCAGGTCGACGACGCGTACCTCCGGCAGTGTCCGGCGCACGAGCTCGCGCTCCATCGGGTTGTCGTCCACGAACACGATGCGGTCGAGCCCGATGTTGAGCGCCTTCGCGATCCCGCGCAGGTTATCCGGCTTCGGCTCCCAGTTCGCGATGAACCGCGCGAAGTCGCTCTCGCCGAGCACCATCTCGGGGTGCGCGCGGAATGGCGCACGCGCCGCCGCGTCGTCATTCTTGGAGCACACGGCGAGCGCGACACCGCGACGTGACAGCGAGAGCAGATAGCGCTGGAAGGCGACGTATGCCTCGCCTGCCGGCGTATCGCCGAGCTCGATGCCCTCGACGCCATCATCGCCGACCACACCGCCCCAGAGCGTGTTGTCGAGGTCGACGACGAGACACTTCGCGCTGAGCCCACCCGCCGCCTGGAGCATCCCGGCGAGACCGTGCGCGAGGGTCGGGACGGCCCTCGGACCTGGGAGCTGCTTCGCCGCATGCCACGCCGCTGGATCGTCCCACACCGTCTTTCCCACGACGCTCGCGAGCTGATCGACGTCGATGATGTGCACGCCCGACTCGCGAGCCGCGGCGCTCCAGAGCTCGAGGCCGAGGCGGCGAAGCACCTGCGCGCGCCCACCGGGGAGGCTCGCGCTCAGGCCGCCGTATGGGTCGACGGCCGGGACGACGAAGTTGCTCTGGAAGACCGTGCAGTTCCAGCGCTCCTGCGCCTGACGCCAGAGCGATCCAAGGCGTTCGACCTCGCGAGCCACCACCGCGTCGGGGTCGGGCGACTCGTCGGCAACGCCGAGGGAGCTCCCATCGATCAGCAGGGCGACCGCCTCGGGCGCGAACGCGTCGAGGCGCGGGTCGGGCCCCAGGAGCTCCTGCTGATAGAGACCGTACCCGCCCACGAAGAGCTCGGCGCTGATGCCGCGTCCGAAGCACGCCGCGCGGATCGCGGGCGCGAGGAGATCGAGGGTCGGCGTCCCGAGCACCGCGAGCCGGATGCGCAGCCGAGCCGACGGCTGTCCGTCGCCGGCCAGCTTCCCGCGCAGCCGGTCGATCGTCAGCAGCGTTCCCAGGTCGATCGCAGCGAGCGCGGCGCGCCGCAGGTGAGGCCAGGCGCGCGAGCGCGTCGCCGCATCGCTCGCGCGCGCCAGCTGACGAGCGCAGAAGAGCTCGCGGAACGAGCGCAGCTCCGGGTCCTCGTCGTATGCGGCGCTCGCGGCGGCGTCGCAAGCGGCGTCGTGCTCGCCGCGCGCGGCCAGGAGCCCGGCGCGAAGCCAGGACCGCGCGGGCGTGCCTCCCTCGACGAGCTCCACGGGTGGTGTCCGCGCCGCGAGCGATCCTCCGAGATCGACCAGCGCTCGGGCATGGCGCGTGGACGGTCGCGCACCGAATCGCTCCGTCGCTTCGAGGAGCGATCCGAGGTCGGCGCCCAGGACCGCGACCGCCGCGCCGAGGGGATCCCCAGCCGACGCCAGCCTCTCGATCAGCGCGTCGCGGTCCCGCACCGCTGTCAGATCCCGAGTCCGCCGCCGACCGGCAGGTTCGCTCCCGTCACGAACGCGGCGTCATCGCTCAGCAGGTACGCGATGGCGCTCGCCGCGTCCTCGGGAGTCCCGAGGCGCCGCATCGGGATGCTCTTCGCGATCAGCTCGGACACGCGTGGATCGATCCCCGCGGTCAACGGTGTCGTCGTGAACGCGGGGGACACGCAATTGACGCGGATGCCCTTTGCCGCGAGCTCGACCGCCGCGGATCGGACGAGCGCCCACAGCGCGTGCTTCGCGACGAGGTACGGGGCCCAGTCGGCGGGCGGCGCGGTCAGGGTCGCCGACGTCAGCACGAACACGCTGGCTCGCAGCGCCGGCGCGGGTCGCGCGAGCGCCGCGCGCAGGATCAGGTAGGCGCTGCGCACCGCGACATCGAAATGCGCTTGGTACTCGTCCCACGGCAGCCGGTCGAAACGCGCTGACGGGAGCGGGGCGGACACGGAATGCACGATCCCGCCGAAACCATCGGCGCCGCTGAAGAGCGCATCGACATCGGCGGGCAACGTGAGGTCAGCCGCGAGGATCTCGACCGCCGCGCCCTCGTTCCGTAGCTCGTCCCGCAGCGTCTCGACCTCGGATGCTCTCGTCCGGTACTGCAGCGACACGTTGGCGCCCTCGCGCGCGAGACGGCGGGCCGCCGCGGCGCCGATCCCGGTCGCGGCACCGCACACCAGGATCCTCTGGCCGGCGAACCTCCCGCTCATCGGAGGACCTTCACGACGGCGCGTCCGCGCGCCACGATGTCGCCGCCGACGATGCGCGCCTCGGTCCTCAGCACGATGGTGCGGGTGGCGTCCTGCTTCGCGAGCACCTCTCCGCTGATCTCGAGTTCGTCTCCGGCGCGGACGGGGAGGACGAAATCGAGACTCTGCGAGAGGTGCAGCGCGAACCGGCCGGGAAGGTGCATTCCGATGAGCTGCGAGAAGAACGCGCCGATCAACATGCCGTGGGCAACGCGGCCGCCCATCTCCGTCGTCGCGGCGTACGACTCGTCAAGATGCAGCGGACTGCGATCGCCCGAAAGTTCGGCGAACGCTTCGATATCAGCGGCGACGACGCGGCGGACGAACGAAGCGCGCGATCCCACAGCGATCTCCGCATATGGCGCTTCGACGGCTTCGCGCGATGCGGGAGGCAGCGTCACGCCATTTGGCTGCGCCGCGCCACACGGGACCACGCGTTCACTCTGGCCTCATTATCGCGGTCGGACGGCTGGTCCGAAGCACCCGCCGTGCCTCGGTGCCCGCCGGGTCATAATTGGCGACGTCATCGACGTGCACAGCGCACATGAGGTGGACGCGTGAGCAAGCGCACATCCGGTCCGGGAGGCGCTCGTGTATCTGATCGCTGAGCTGCACAACCAGTACGAGGGAGACATCTCGACCGCGGAACAGATGATTCTGCAGTCGAAGATGGCGGGCGCGCACGCGGTGAAGCTCCAGCTTTATGACTCGCAAACGCTCTACGGGACGGCGGAGCGGGCGTACCTGAGCCTTACATTCGACGAGACGAAGAGGCTTAAGGAATACGCGGACCTGCTTCGGATCGACATCTTCGCGTCGTTCTTTGACCGCGAACGCCTTCAATGGTGCCTCGAACTCGACTTTAAGATCCTCAAGATCGCGAGCATCACGGTCGAACGTTACCCGGAGCTCTGCGAGCTCGCGGTCGCGACGGGCCGACGGGTGATCATGTCGCTCGGCAAGTGGGACTGGAAGGGTCAGGGGATGCCATTCCGCGCCCCGAACGTCGAGTACCTCTACTGCGTCGCGAAGTACCCCGCGCTCCTCGAGGACGTCCAGATGCCCGACTTCCGAGGATCGGACTTCGTTGGATACAGCGACCACACCGTCGGCATCAGCGCGTGTCTTCTCGCGATCTCGCGCGGGGCCAAAGTGATCGAGAAGCACTTCACCCTTTCTCCGTCTCTGCAGAAGAGCACCGCGCAGGCGCATCTCGGCTCGATGCGCATGGACGATCTCGTCGCCATCCGCTCGTTCGCGGACGATATTGAAGTGATGGATCGGACCGCCACAGCGTTCCGGAAGCAGGCGAGCGCCGTCCGGTGAGGGCGAGCATCATCGTGACCTCGCACAACTACGGCGAGTTCATCGAGCGCTGCCTGCGCTCGTGCCTCTCGCAGTCGCTGTCACCGAGCGAATACGAGGTGATCCTCGTCGATGACGCGAGCAACGATCAGACGCTCGAGATCGTGGAGACGTTCAAGAGCTTCGCCAACTTCCGCGTCATCGCGAACAAGGAGAACGTGGGCGTCGCGGAGTCGGCCAACATCGGCATTCGGGCCGCCCTCGGTCAGTACGTCGTCCGCGTGGACGCCGACGACTTCGTGAACGCGCACTTCCTGCTGTTCCTGAGCACGTACCTCGCGGAGAACCACGACGCGTTCGGCGTCGCCTGCGACTACGTCATGGCCGACGAGTCCGGCGAGAAGCAGGAGCGCCGCCACGCCGAGGAGCACCCGATCTCGTGCGGCATCCTGTACCGCAAGGATCTCTTGACGAAGGCCGGCCTCTACGACGCGCGCTTCCGGCATCTTGAGGAAGAGGAGCTGCGCAAGCGCCTCGGCGAGAGCTACCGCATCCACTACCTGCGGATCCCCCTTTACCGCTATCGGATGCATGCGACGAACAAGACGAAACGGCTCGCCGAGATGGCGCCCTTCCGCGAAGAGCTCGCGCGGCGCGAGGCCGGGCGGAAGGCGTAGCGATCGCGACACCGCGCGAGCTCATCGACTCGCTCGGGGTGAGCGTTCCCGCCGATCAGGAATTCGACCGCGTCGCGGACCTCACCGCCCTGCGCCGCGACGCGACGGGCGGCGTCTACCGATCCAACGATGCGCGCGGCCCGCTGCTCTATGCCCTGGTCGCGGCGCGCCGGCCGCAGCGGGTGCTCGAGTTCGGCACGGGGCGCGGGTACGGCGCGCTCTGCATGGCCTGGGCGATGGCGGTCCACGGTATCTCGGGCACGATCTCGACGATCGACCTCGTCCCGCAACGGAGGTCATTCGATTGGCTCTACCGTGATGAGCGCGGCGTGCACGAGGAGCCGAGCTCCCGCGAGTCGTTCTGGCGGTCGCGGTTCCCCCGCGCCTGGCTCGAGCGGATCGTGCCGCTTGAGGGGCGGAGCGCGTCGGTCGTCGAGCGCCTGCGACGCGACGAGACCGGCTTCGATCTGGCCTTCGTCGACGGCGGGCACGACCGCGCGACCGCGGGCCACGACCTGCTCGCCGCCGCCGGGC
>JACQAT010000008.1 GCA_016194865.1 Chloroflexota bacterium | reverse complement strand
TCGGCGGGATCACGGTGCGGATCGGGACGACACCGCAGGGACAGGGCCACGCGACGGTCTGCGCGCAGGTCGTCGCCGACGCGCTCGGCGTGCGGCCGGAGGAGGTCGAGGTGCTCACCGACATCGACACCTCGACGAGCGCCTGGACGGTCGCGTCCGGGAACTACTCCTCGCGCTTCTCCGGCGTCGGGGCCGGGGCGGTGCACCTGGCGGCCGAGAAGCTCGCCGCCAGGATCCGGGCGATCCGCGAGCACGCCGGCGACGAGACGCTCTCGCTGCGCCGGGTCGCCGGGATCGCGCACTGGAACCCGGACGCGCTGCCGCCGGGGATGGAGCCGGGCCTGCACGAGACGGCCTTCGCGACCGCGCCGAACCTTGCCCCGCCCGAGGCGGACGACCGCGTCGTCTCCTCGGCCGCCCACGGCTTCATCGCCGACGTCGCCGTCGTCGAGGTCGACCGCGAGACCGGCCGCGTGACCGTGCTCGACTACGTGACCGTCCACGACGCCGGGCGCCTGCTCAACCCGCTCCTCGCCGAGGGCCAGGTGCGCGGCGGCTTCGCCCACGGCGCGGGCGCGGCGCTCTTCGAGCGCGTCGTCTACGACGAGGACGGCAACCTCCTCACCGGCTCGTTCATGGACTACCTCTGCCCGACCGCGCCCGACCTCCCGCCGCTCCGCACCGGCCACCGCGAGACGCCCTCGCCGTTCACGCCGCTCGGGGCGAAGGGGCTCGGCGAGGGGAACACGATGAGCGTACCCGCGGCGGTCGCGAACGCGGTCGCCGACGCGCTCGGCGTGGAGGGAGTCGAGATCCCGCTCACCCCCGGCCGGGTCTGGGAGCTCCTCCAGCAACGACCATGAATTATTTAGTTAGCCTAACTAAACCGAAGTTACCCGGCCGGCTGACGCCTGAGTTGGCTTGTAATGCGGGATGAGGCGTCTTTTCGGGCGGAGTGTGTAGCCAAGAGTGCTGTCCGGTCGGCCTGCGATACTGGCGGTTGTGGAGAGCGGCCATCCCGCGATGCACGTGGCCAAAATTGAGCGCCGGCACGGCGACCGCGTCTACACGTACTGGCTGGTGCGGCGGAGCGTGCGCGAGGGCAAGCGCGTCCGTCACGAGACGGTGGCGAACGTGTCGAAGCTGCCGGCGGCGGCGCTCGAGGCGCTGCGTGGCGCGCTCGCCGGCGAGGCGCTGGTCGCCGCCGGGCAGTTGTTTACGACCGAGCGTTCGCTGCCGCACGGGCACGCGCAGGCGGCGCTTCAGATGGCGAGCCGGCTCGGCCTTGCGCGCCTGCTCGACCGGGCCCCCTCTCGCGAGCGCTCGCTCGTGCTGGCGATGATCGTGCAGCGGGTGCTCGCTCCGGGCTCGAAGCTGGCCTGCACACGGCAGCTTTCGCAGTCGACCCTGGCCGAGGAGCTGGGATTGGGGGACGTGGACGCGGACGAGCTGTACGCCGCGCTCGATTGGCTGGGCGAGCGCCAGCAAGCGATCGAGCGGCGGCTCGCCCGCCGCCATCTCGGCGATGGGTCGCACGTGCTCTACGACGTCTCTTCCTCCTACTTCGAGGGCAGGACGTGTCCGCTGCTCGCGCTCGGCTACTCGCGCGACGGCCGCCGCGGGATGCCGCAGATCGTCTACGGGCTGCTCTGCGACCGGCAGGGGCGGCCGGTCGCGATCGAGGTCTTCCCCGGCGGCCTCCACGACGACAAGACGCTGCCCGCCCAGATCGAGAAGCTGCGCGCCCGCTTCGGCTTCACGACGCTGGTCTTGGTCGTCGACCGCGGGATGGCGACCAAGGCTAACCTGGAGACGCTCGCCACCGAGCCGGGGCTCGGCTGGATCACGGCGCTGAAGGCGCCGCAGGTGAAGAAGCTGGTCAAGGTGGGCTCGCTGCAGCTGTCGCTGTTTGACGAGCAGAACCTGGGCGAGATCGCGAGCGCCGACTACCCGGGCGAGCGGCTGGTCGTCTGCCGCAACCCGCTCGTCGCGGCCGAGCGGGCACGCAAACGCGAGGACCTGCTCCAGGCGACCGAGCGGCCGCTCGCCGCGATCAAAGAGCGGGTCGACGCCGGCACGCTCACCGGCGCGACCGCGATCGCGCTCGCGGTCGGGCAGGTGATCAGCCGACGCAAGGTGAAGAAGCACTTCGAGCTCGTGCTCGAGGACACGCGCTTCGAGTACGCCCGCAAGCAGGCCCAGATCGAGCAGGAGGCGGCCCTGGACGGCTTCTATGTCCTGCGCACCAACCTCGCCGAGCAGACGCTCGCCGCCGCCGACGTCGTCCGCTCCTACAAGCAGCTCGCCCACGCCGAGCGCGCCTTCCGCACGCTCAAGGGCGCCGAGCTCGAGATCCGGCCGGTCCGCCACCGGCGCGAAGACCGCGTCCGCGCCCACGCCTTCCTCTGCCTGCTCGCCTACTACCTCGAATGGCACCTGCGCGCCGCCTGGGCGCCGCTGCTCTTCACAGACGAACAGCCGCCGCTCCACGCCGACCCGGTCGCCAAAGCCGAACGCTCGCCGCAGGCGAAACGGAAAGCATCGACGCAGCGCACCGCCAGCGGCGACCGCTGCCATTCCTTCACCAGCCTGCTCAGCGAGCTCGCCCTGATCGTCCGCAACACCAACCGCGTCCGCGGCAAGCACGCGACCTTCGACACCGTCACCGAGAGCAACCCCACCCAGGCGCGCGCCCTCGGACTCCTCGAGCGCGTCCCCAAGCTCGCGTAGCCACGAACAAGACAGGCGCTCCACGCCGCAATCAACGGCGCAGAGCCGAATCTCGGCGGTCTATCCGGGTAACTTCGGACTAAATATCTCGCGAGGCGCCCGTGAAGCCCGCTCCGTTCGACTACGTCCGCGCGGCGAGCGTCGAGGAGGCGGTC
>JACQAT010000007.1 GCA_016194865.1 Chloroflexota bacterium | reverse complement strand
GTCGAAGCCGGCGACGTCATGACCGCCACGCAGCGCGAGGGCCAGCGAGCCGCCGATGAGACCGAGCCCGACGATCGCGACGCGCACTAGTGTCGCGGCCCGGAAGGCGTGCGCAGCTCCGCGGCCCGGGCCGCCGAGGCCAAGGAGCCGAGGAGCACGCGAGGGAGTGCACCCGCAGGTGCATGACCGAGCGCGCGGACGAAGGCGACGCGGGCATCGGCGGTGCCGGGCCGTCGGAGATGCGTACGCCTTCCGGGCCGCGACACTAGGGCTCCGCCGCTGTCTCACCCGAGAGGTCGACCGCCCATCCCGGGCGCAGCACGCGGGCCCCGTGCAGGAACGCGTGCCGCACCTTCGATTGCGGCTTGTCGGTGTTCCAGGTGATGAGCACCCGCACGCACATCGGCACCGCCCCGGGGACCGGGATCTCTCGCCCGCACATGAGCGGCACCTCGGTCCAGCCGAGCTCGCGCGCGGCGAACGCCGGGAACTCCGCGTTCAGGTCGTCGGTGACCGTGAACCAGGCGCTCGCGATGTCCTCCACCCGCAGGTCGTTCAGCTCGACGAGCAGGGACAGCATCTCCGTCGTGGCGATGAGGATCGCCTCGCGATCGTTCTTCTCCACGGTCGTCGCGCCGCGGACGCCGCGCGCCGCGCTCACGTCCGTCCCGCGACCACAAGACTGGAGACGAAGTCGCGCAGGCCCCGCTCGCCGCCACGGCCGACCGCGTCGAGCGCCGCGCTGCCCACGACCACGCCGTCGGCGACCCCGCGAAGCGCGCGTACGTGCTCCGGCTGGCTGATGCCGAAGCCGACGGCCACGGGCAGCTGCGTTCGCGCGCGCACGCGGCCGACGAAGGCCGCGACGTCGGTGCCGAGCGCCTGCCGCGCACCGGTGACACCCGTGAGCGAGACGCAGTACGCGAAGCCTCGCGAGCGCGGCAGGAGCTCGTCGAGGCGCGCGTCCGGCGTCGTCGGCGCATAGAGGTCGATGCGCGCGAGACCCACCGGGGCGAGGGCATCGTCGAGCACCGCGCTCTCCTCGGTGGGAAGGTCGGGCACGATCACCCCGCTGAGGCCGCACGCGCGCCCCTGCTCGGCCAGGCGCGCGGCGCCGAAGCGCAGGAACGGATTCGTGTAGCCCATGAAGAGCGCCGTGGCATCACGCTCCGCGACGATCTCGCGGGCCTCCGCGAGGCAGTCCGCGAGCGTCACGCCGTTGCGCAGCGCGACCTCGCTCGCGCGTTGGACCGTGGCGCCGTCGGCAAGCGGATCGCTGAAGGGGACGCCCAGCTCGAGGATGTCCGCGCCGGCGTCGAGCGCCGCGCGGAGAAGGCCGCGCGTCGCGGCGCGATCCGGGTACCCCACCGTCAGGTAGACGATGACGGCGAGCCGGCGCTCGTCCTTCGCGCGCGCGAACGAACGCGCGACACGCTCGCTGCCCGTCAGTGTCGCGACGCTCATCCGAGCTCCTTCATGACCGTCTCGAGATCCTTGTCGCCACGGCCGGAGAGACACAGCAGCACGATGCTCTCCGCGCCATGCTCCTTCGCGATGGCGCGCAGGTCCGCGATGGCGTGCGCCGGCTCGAGCGCGGGAATGATCCCTTCCATCCGTGACAGCAGCGTGAACCCCTCCAATGCCTCGTGATCGGTGCGCGCGACGTAGTGTGCGCGACCGCTGGCGTGGAGCGCGGCGTGCTCGGGTCCCACACCCGGATAGTCGAGGCCCGCGGAGACCGAGTGCGTCCCGCGGATCTGCCCGTCATCGTCCTGGAGCACGAGCGTTCGTGTCCCGTGCAGCACCCCGGCGGAGCCCGCGACGATCGACGCGGCGTGCTCCCCGGTCGCGATCCCGTGCCCCGCGGCCTCCACGCCGCGCAGCTTCACCGCGCCGTCGCCCAGGAACGCGTGGAACATGCCGATGGCGTTCGAGCCGCCACCGACGCAGGCGACGACGACATCCGGCAGGCGGCCGAGGAGCGCCTGCGACTGCTCGCGCGCCTCCTTCCCGATCACCGACTGGAAGTCGCGCACCATCGTCGGGTACGGGTGCGGTCCGATCGCCGAGCCGAGCAGGTAGTAGGTGTTGCGGACGTTCGTCACCCAATCGCGGATCGCCTCGTTGACCGCGTCCTTCAGCGTCTTCGTCCCGGACTCGACCGGTCGGACCTCGGCGCCGAGCAGCTTCATGCGGAACACGTTCGGCGCCTGCCGCCGCATGTCCTCGGTGCCCATGTACACGACGCACTCGAGCCCGAGCAGCGCGCAGGCCGCGGCGCTCGCCACGCCGTGCTGGCCGGCGCCGGTCTCCGCGACGACACGATGCTTCCCCATCCGCTGCGCGAGGAGCGCCTGGCCGACCGCGCTGTTGATCTTGTGCGCGCCCGTGTGCGCCAGATCCTCGCGCTTCAGCAGCACGCGCTCCAGGCCCACGGCCTCGCTCAGGCGGCGCGCGTCGGTGAGCGGTGTCGGACGGCCGACGAAGTCGCGCAGCAGCCGCGCGAGCTCGCTCCGGAACGCGGGATCGGCCTGCGCCGCCTCGTACGCGGTCTCGAGCTCCGCCGCGGCGGGCATGAGCGTCTCGGGAAGGAACTGCCCGCCGAACTCACCGAAGCGACCCTTCATGCGACCTCCACGCCCCTCTTGATCGAGGACAGCTCGCGCAGCAGCGGCCCGGGATCGGCGGCGCGCATGAGCGCCGTCCCGACAAGGATGGCGTCCGCTCGGGCGGGCAGGCGCCGCGCGTCGTCGGCGCTCTCGATCCCCGATTCCGCGACGAACAGCTGACCGGCGCTGACGAGCGGCGCGAGCGTGGCGGCGCGCGAGCGGTCGATCTCCGCGGGCACACGGAGGTCTCGCGCGTTCGCGCCGACGACGAGCGCGCCGCTCGCGATCGCGCGCGCGAACGCGTCCGGCTCGTGCGCCTCGACGAACGGCTCGAGCCCGAGCCGCCTCGCGGCATCCATCAGCGCGCGCAGCTCCACGTCGTCGAGCGCCTCCGCGATCAGCAGCACGGCATCGGCGCCGGCGCCGGCGGCGTCCGCGACCTGCGCTTCGCTGATGACCACATCCTTCCAGAGGATCGGCACATCCGGCAGCGCAGCCCGGATCGCCACGACGTCCTCCGTGCGCCCGCCCCAATGGCGTGGCTCGGTGAGCACCGAGATCGCGCTCGCGCCCGCCGCCGCGTACGCGCGGGCCTGCGCGACCGGGTCGACCGCCGTGTCGAGCGCGCCGAGCGCAGGAGACACACGCTTGACCTCGGCGATCACCGCGAGGCGACCGCGGGCGCGCGAGGCGAGGAGCGCGTCGCGGAAGCGCCCGGGCGGCCGCGCCTGGACCGCCGCGGCCGTGCGTCCGGCCATGTCGGCTCTGCGCTCGCCGACGACGCGCTCGAGGAAATCCACCTATGCCGTCGCCGCGGCCGCGCCGAGCCGCTGCGTGGTCGCCGCCCAGCGCTCGAGCAGCGCCGCGGCCGCGCCGCCGTCGATCGCGAGCGCCGCCATGCCGACCCCCTCCTGGAGATCGCGCGCGCGTCCGGCGACGACGCAGCCGGCGGCGGCGTTGATGAGGACGGCGGTGCGCGCCGGGCCGGCGTGGCCCGCGAGGACCGCGCGTGCGGTCGCCGCGTTCGCCTGCGCGTCGCCGCTCTGGATGTCTTCCAGCCGGACACGCTCCAGGCCGAGCGCCTCGGGCTCGATGACGCCCTCGCGGATGGCGCCGTCACGCAGCTCCCAGGTGCGCGTCGGCCCGGTCGGGCTGATCTCGTCGAGCCCATCGTCGCCGTGCACCACGAGCGCGTGCGTCGTGCCCAGCTCGCTGAGGACGCGCGCGATGGTCTCCGCGAGTCCCGGCGTCGCGACACCCAGCACGATGCGCGTCACGGACGCGGGATTCGCGAGCGGCCCGAGGATATTGAAGACCGTCCGGATGCCGAGCTCGCGCCGCACCGGCCCGGCGTGCCGCATCGAGGGATGGAAACGCGGCGCGAAGAGGAACGCGAGCCCGACCTCGCGGAGACACCGCGCGCTCTCGTCCGGACCGAGATCGATCCGCACGCCGAGCGCCTCGAGGACGTCCGCGCTGCCGCACTTTCCGGTCGCGGCGCGGTTCCCATGCTTTGCGACCCGCACGCCGGCGGCCGCGGCGACGATGGCGGCGACGGTCGAGATGTTGAACGGGTCGGTGCGCGATCCACCCGTGCCCACGATGTCGATCGCGTCCGCGCTATCGGGCACCTTCACGCTCGCCTCGCGCATCCCCAGCGCGAAGCCGGCGATCTCCTCGCTCGTCTCGCCGCGCACGCGCAGGGCCGCGAGCAGGCCCCCGAGCTGCGCGGGTGTCGCCTCGCCGCCCATGACCGTCGCCATCGCGCCCTGCGCCTCCGCGCGCGTCAGCGTGCGACCCGCGGTCACCGCCATGAGCGCTTCGCGCACGTCCATCTAGACGGCCGCCGCTCGCCTGGACATCAGCTTGGCGACCACGTTGTGGATGATGCGGGAGCCGATCTCCTCCTTGAGCGTGAGGATCGACTCGGGGTGGAACTGGACGGCGGCGACCGGCAGCGTGATGTGCTCGATGGCCATGATCACGCCGTCGTCCGCGATGGCGGTGACCCGCAGGTCGGATGGAAGCGTCTCGCGGAGCGCATAGAGAGAGTGGTAGCGGCCGGCCAGGAACGATGGCGGCAGCCCCTCGAACAGGGCGCCGCCGTTGGTGGTGATGAGCGATGCCTTTCCGTGGACCGGGTAGCCCAGGGTCCCGAGCCGCCCGCCGAGGTGCTCGACGATCCCCTGGAGACCGAGGCAGACGCCGAAGAGCGGCAGCCCGCGCTCGAGCGTGAGTCCCACGGCCATCGGCACGTCGAGATCGCGAGGCGCGCCGGGACCCGGCGACAGCACGATCCCATCCGGACGCTCGTCGTCCACGAGCCGCGCGAGCTCCTCGCGGCCCATGTTGCCGCGGACGGTGGAGACCTCGGCGCCGGTCTGACGGAGGTAGTTGGCGAGGGTGTGCACGAAGGAGTCCTCGTAGTCGAGCAGCAGGACACGCAGCCCTTTGCCGGCCCGTGAGGCATGAGCGCCCGGCCCGCTCGCCGGTCCGCCCGGCCGGCGGACGGCGTCGAGCAGCGCGGCCGCCTTCAGATCGATCTCGCGCTCCTCGGCCTCCGGGTCGGAATCCATGAGCAGCGTGGCGCCCGCGCGGATCTCGGCGAGGCCGTCGCGGACGCGAATGGTGCGCAGGGTCAGGCCCGTGTTCATGCTGCCGTCGAACCCGACGAAGCCGATCGCGCCTCCGTACCACGAGCGGTAGGACCGCTCGTGCTTCTCGATGAAGCGCATTGCCCACAGCTTCGGTGCCCCCGTCACGGTCACGGCCCAGGCGTGACTGAGGAACGCGTCGATCGCGTCGAACTCGGGCCGCAGGATCCCCTCGACGTGATCGACCGTGTGGATGAGGCGCGAGTACATCTCGATCTGCCGGCGCCCGATCACGCGCACGCTGCCTGGGACACAGATCCGCGACTTGTCATTGCGATCCACGTCGGTGCACATCGTCAGCTCGGAGGCGTCCTTCTCCGAGTTGAGCAGCTCGCGGATCTGTTCCGCGTCGCCCATGACGTCGCGCCCGCGCGCGATCGTCCCCGAGATCGGGCAGGTCTCGACGCGCGTGCCCTCGACGCGCACGTACATCTCCGGCGACGCGCACACCAGGTACTCGGCGTGGCCGAGGTTCATGAGCGCGCCGTACGGCGCTGGGTTCCGCTCGCGCAGGCGGCGGAACAGCTCGGACGGCGGCGCCGGGCAGGGCTCGTAGAACGTCCGTCCGGGGACCACCTCGAAGAGGTCGCCTCTCCGGAACGACTCGTGCGCCGTGCGCACGGTCGCCGCGAACTCACCGGCCTTGTGGTCGCTGCCCGCTTCGACCTCGCCGGCCCGATATGGGGCGACCGCGCCGGACCTCGGCAGACCCACCGTCGTGCGCGAGCCGTGCGTGAGCTCGTAGTCGTGGCGCACCGCGACCCCGCGCGTGTGATCCACGATCACGAGGGAGTCCGGGATGTACAGGACGAGGTCGCGCTTGTCCTCAGGACGCGGCAGCGAGTACCGCAGCTCCTCGAACTGGAACGCCAGGTCGTAGCCGAACGCGCCGTAGAAGCCGAGATGATCGTCGTCGGCGCTGCCGAACACGTCGATGATGGCACGCAGCGCGGAAAACACGGAGTGCTGGCGGCTGCGCTCCTCCTCCGGGAATCGGCGCTCGGCCGGCTTGACCGTGATGCGCAGGGCGGCGCCCTCGCTCGCACAGGCAGCGATCGCCTCTCCCCGCGCGACGTGCGCCGCGATGACCGGCAGCAGCACCCGACCGCGGTCGTTGAGCGCGGTCACCGTGAGCTCGCGCTCGCGCGACGCGATCTCCAGCGGTGGGTCGACGAAGCCGATATCCCAGCGCGTGTAGCGGCCGGGGTACTCGTAGCTCGAGGCGAGCAGCACGCCGCGGCGCGCGTCGAGCGCGTCCACGATCGGCTCGATCGCGCCCGCCATCGCGAGGGGTGTCGTCACACGCTCGACGTCGATGCCCCCGCGCGTCGTGTAGCGCAGGGTCTGCCGCTCCGCCGTCGCCACGACCGTCATCGCGATACCTCCTTTGGGCGCAAAAACGCCCTCGTCCGTGATCGGGACGAGGGCTCGTGGTGCCACCCGAATTCGGCCGGACCTCGTGGTCCGACCCTTTGCCGCCGCGACGAGTCACCGTGTACGGCGCGCCCTTCGGTAACGGTGGGCTTCCGGCCTCGGCTACTCTTGGTCTCCCAGATTCGCCTCGGCGTCTCACGGGATCCATTCCGCCCCATCAGCCGTCCCGGCTCGCACCATGTGTCCCGGTTCGCTTCACGGCCTGCCTGGCGTACTCGTTCCCGCTCGAACGACGTGTATCAATGATATGCCGTCCCGGATATGCCGTCCCGGGCCACGCGCCGGAGCAGCCGAAGGCGGCGAAGAGGCGCAGGGGAGCCAAGGAGCAAGCAATGGCCGAATTCACCGGTGTGGAACGTGGCTTGCTCTATGGGTGCGCATGGCCCTGAGGAACCCGCTCTCCATCCCCGGCCGCCCCCTCGGGCCAATGGCCGTGCGCTCGCAGCTCCCGACGCACCCGCCGCTGCGAGTGCGCGAGGTGCTGCGCGGCCTGCCCACCGCGACGGGCTACACGGTCACGGTCAAGGCGCTTCGCTACCGGACCCGCCCGCACCTGCAGGCCTTCACCTATTGGGATCACCCCGAGATCGTCATCCAGGTGCCCGAGCCCTTCAAGCCGTTCCGCGAGCTCGTGGACCTCGGCGCCGACGGCATGCCGATCGTGCTCTTCCGCAACCGGCGCGAGGTCATCCGCTTCCTGTATCTCCACGAGTTCTGTCACTGGTGGCTCTACCTGCTGCATGGCTGGGGGACCTCGGCGGAGATCGCCTGCGATCGCTACGCCTACGCCCACTTCCGCAGGCGGGGCCCGGTGCCGCCGCCGACGCTGCGACGGAGCGCGCGCGTCGCGTAGCGCGAGCCGCTAGGCCACGCGAGCGATGACGAGACCGGCAGCGGTGACCGAGACGGCCGTGGGGACGACGGCGACGCCGTACTTGCGCGCCAAATCCGGCCGCTTCGAGACATCGACCGAGACGACGTGCTCGCCGCGCGCGGCCAGGTCGCGCTCGAGCGTGTGGCAATCGGTGCACAGCGGATGCGTGAACTCGACGATCGAGCCTTCGCGCAGCGCGCTCACATCCGCCGGGTCGATCCGCGACAGCAGGCCTGAGCGGACGCCACGCAAGCGTGCGCCGATCCGGTACATCTCGCAGCCGACGCAGATGCCCGTGCTCGCGGCGAGCAGCGCGAGGGCCGCGACGATGAGACCGAGCCCCCACCCCAGCGCGGTGAGGCCGGCAAGATGCGCGACCGTCGCGCCACCGAGGAAGATCGCGCCGACGATGTTGGCGAAGCGCGGCGGCCGAGAGTCCTCGAGACGCCCCTCACCGATGCGCGGCTGGATGACCTCGAAATAGAGCAGGCATGGCAGGCAGAAGCGCCGCCCGAAGCGCAGGCCGATCGCGAGCTGCAGCGCGAGCAGCGCCAGCAGTGGCCACCATCCGGTCAGGAACGCGATGAGCGAGACCACACCGACGACCGTCTGATTGACGCGCGGCGCGCGGGCATCGATGACGTCGGTGTCGCGGTACGGGTCGGCCGCGCGGATCATGCCGCCACCTTGGCGCGCGCGACGAGGTAGCGCGCGAAGCGCTGATGCGGGTCGAAGCCCACCAGCACGGGCGCGTCGGTCACGAAGTTCGAGAGCGCGTTGATGTCGTAGACGTAGGGCTGCCCGTCGCGCTTTGCGACCAGGTACTCGACGCCCCCGACATCGAGCCTGCCGGCCTTCGCGATTCGCAGGACCGCGTCGATCATCCCGGCAGGCGGCTCGCAGGCCTCGATGCGCAGCGGTTTCTTCGCCGCCGTCGCGAGGTTGCCGTACTGATCCGGTGCGGGCACCTGGCAGATGTCGGCAGGACAGAGGTTGAAGTCCGCTGAATCATTGGTGATGCGGATCGCGTAGAGGTAGCGGCCAGCGAGGAACTCGACCCGCACGACCGAGCCGTCCGCCGGCTCGAGGTACTCCTGCACGAGGACCGTGCCGTCGGGGCCGAAGTCCACGGCGGCCGCGCCGTCGCGCAGCTCCTCGAGCGAGTCAAAGCGCTTCATGAGCGCGCCGGAGCCGCCGACGTTCGGCTTCACGATCACCGGGAAGCGCAGCGCTGAAGCGGCCTCGACGACGCGCAGCGGCTCGTTCGTCACACGCGCGCGCGGAGCCGCGATACCGAGCTGATGGAGCAACAGGAGCTGTAATGCCTTCGAGGTCTCGAGCCGGAACGCGTCGCTGCCGTTCACCACCGGGATCCCGCTCCCCTCGAGGAATGCCAGGTACTGGCGCGCGAACGCGATGCTCGCGCCGTGCCCGCGCAGATATGAGGACGGCGACACCTTGTTCACCGCCAGCGACCAGGCCGGCGCGGCCGACGTCGGATCGAAGGCGAGCGCGTTCGCGTAGACGCGCTCGACGCTCGCGCCCTCGTGCTCGAGCGCGTCGAACAGCGGCGCGAGCCATGCCTCGTTCTCGTAAAGGACCGCGATGGCTGCCATTTCCGACCATTCTAGTTGGTAATTCGCCCTTGTGCGGCGGCCGGTGCAGAGCGCCCAATCGCGTCGCCTGCCGCTCGGTAGGCTGCGGCGATGGCCGTCCCCCCCGTTCCGGGCGTTCCAAGACTCGATTTCGGACCATTCGCGCTGCTCGACGACGCGGTACGGACGCATCTCGAGGCCGCCTGCACGCCCCTGGCGCTGCCGCGCGGCGCGGTCCTGATCAGGGAAGGCGATCCCGCGACCGAGGCCTTCGCCATCCTCCACGGGACCGTGCGGGTCCACGGTGGGGACGAGCTGGTCGCGATCGGGACATTGGCGGGGCCAACGCTGGTCGGAGAGATCGCCATCCTCGATGCGCAGCCTCGGCTCGCGACGGTCGTCGCGACCGAGCCGGTGAGCGGTCTGCGGATCCCCGCTGAGGCCCTGCTGCGAGCCGTCGCGGATGACGCGACATTCGCCGGCGAGCTGCGCGCGTTCGCCGGGGTGCGCGTGGCCGCGACGATCCTCCGCCTCAGCGCTCTCTTCAGCGACCTCCCCTCCCCCGCCCTCGCTGAGCTCTCGGCGGCGATGCGCGCGGTCCGTTTCGCTCCGGGCGACGTCATCCTGAGCGAGGGCGACGACGGCGATGACGCGTTCCTCCTGCGGAGCGGAGAGGTCGGGATCACGCAGGGTGGACGTCTGGTCACCACGCTCGGCGCCGGGGCGCTGCTGGGCGAGATCTCGGTGCTCACCGGCGTGCCGCGCACGGCGACGGCCATCGCGCGCACCGAGGTCCGAGCCTTCCGCATCCCGGGCGAGGACGCGCGCCGCGTCGTGCAGCGTCATCGCGCGCTCGTCACGCGTCTCGAGTCCACGATGCAGTCGAGGCACGCGCCTCGCGCGGTCAACGAGGTCGAGGTCGCACCGGCACCTGACGATCCCAGCGACGTGATCCTCCACGATCGCGTCCGCGGAACCTACCTGCGTCTCAGCGCCGACTCGTACGCGATCTTCCGCGACCTCGATGGATCGCGCTCGCTGCGCGATCTCGCGTTGAGCCACTTCTCACGCACCGGCTCGCTCGATCCGCATGGCGTGATGACGACGGTCGCGACGATCCAGGCGGCGGGTTTCGCCTCCACTCCGCGCGTCGCGATGGATGAGGAGATCGTCCGACCGCTCCGGCGCTTCGCGGATCTCGTCCTCTCACCGCGCCTCGAGCTCGCCGACGCGGACCCCCTCGCGACACGTCTCCATCGGATCTTCGGGCCGCTCTTCGGCCGGGCGGGCCTCGGGCTCGCGCTGGTACTGGGGACGACGGGCCTCTTCGTGTTCGCGCTCGAGTTCGCGGAGTTCCCATCGGACCTCGGTCTGGTGGGGCTCGCAATCGGGTTCGTCGGGCTGTTCCTCGCGGGCCTCGGGCACGAGGCCGCGCACGCGATCGCGACGAAGGCGACCGGCAGGCGCGTCGGGCGCGCGGGCATCGGCCTGGTGCTCCTCACGCCGCTCATCTACGTCGACACATCCGACGCATGGCTGATCGACCGTCATCGGCGCGTCTTCGTCAACGCGGCAGGTCCGGTCTTCAACTTCGCCCTTGCCGGCGTCTGCGCCCTGGCCGCGCTGCTGGCGACGGGGTCATTCCGCGATCTGTTGCTGTGGCTCGCCGGCGTGAATCTCGTGAGCGTCGCCTTCAACCTCTCGCCGCTACTGGAGTTCGACGGGTACTACGTGCTTTCCGACCTCACGAACGTGCAGCGGCTGCGGAAGCGCGCGCTGCGGTACGTCTTCCACGATCTGGTCAGTGGCCGCCACGCGCCGCACACGCGGCTCCAGGCGGGTTTCATCGCCTATGCGATCGCCTCGGTCGTCTACGTGGGCGCGATGACGGGATTCGTCCTCACGGGTGTGCCGAATCTCGTCGAGGGGATGCTCGGCCGCACCTTCGGGCCGCTGGTCGTGACGATCGCCGGCACGGTCGTCGCGCTCTTCTTCGTCGCGACGCTGATCGCGCCGTTCGTCAACGAGGTGCGCGCGGCCGGAAAGGTCGCCGAGGTCTAGCTACCCTCGCGACGCGACGGGATCGCGGTCGCCGAGGTCTTCGCGGAGACCGCGGCCGAGAGATCCGTCTTCGAGATCCGCGGCTCGAGCTGCTCCGCGCTGAGAGAGCTCGCGCCGAAGGCGGCGCGTTCGTCAGCCGTGAGGTCGTAGTCGCTCAGCGCGGACTGCGGATCCTTCGCGAGGCGCTCGCGGAATTCCGCGTCACGCACCGCGCGCTCCAGCACCTCCGACACCGCCTGCATGGTCACGCCGTTCCTCCCCGAGCCTCGCGGATGCAAGCGCAGAGTAGCGCGGGCCGGGCGGCGAAAGGACGCTCCGCATCACCTCGACCTGCTCGGCGACGAAGCTGAGCGCTGTCGGCGCAAGCGCTCCGACGGCCGCGATCGCCGCGGCTCGCTGCTCGGGGGCCGCGCCGGCGCGTAGACGTCCCAAGGTCACGTGAGCGACGAACGGCTTCGCGTCGAAGGCGAGGCCGGCCCGCGCGAGCTCGGCCCGCACCGACCGAGCGAGCAGGCCGGCCGCCTCGGCGCCGTCCGCGATGCTCAGAAAGATGGCCGCGTCGCCGCGGCGCGGGGGAAACTGACCGACGGCCGCCAGGGAGACGCGGAACGGAGGGACGGCGCGGGAAGCGATGGCGATCGCCTGCGTGACGTCGCCGAGCCGCTCATCCGGCGTCTCGCCGAGGAACGCGAGCGTCAGATGCAGCAGCTCCTCGCGGACAGGGCGGACCGCGGGGAGTGCTTCTGGGAGGACCCGCGACGCGGCCGCGGCGATGGCTGTGGGGAATCGGATCGCGACGAACAGGCGCATGGCGCGCCTGAGTCTGGCCTACTCCGTAGCCGAAGGCGCAGTAGCAGGACGGTCACCGCGCCGCGGCGTGGTGACCACCTAGAAGGCCGCCGCTTGGACCTGATCGGAGACGAGGAGCGCCAGGAAGGCCACCGCGAGGACCGCCGTCAGAGCGGTCAGCGCGGCCGTACGCAACGTCTCGTTCAGCTCGAAGCTCTGCTTTGTCGTCGCGATCAGCTCGCTCACGACATCCGTCGGAAGCACACCGCGTGCCATCTCTGGCTGCCGCGGCGGCGTAACGGAAGTGTTAGCTAAGCGGGTGTGGGTGCGGTCGCGGGGCCCTTGCCCGGCTCGCGTCGCTTCTCGTCGCCCGCGACAACCCCACCGGTCGGCGGCGTCGGGCCCGGTGTCGCGGCCGCGACGGGCAGGCCGGTGTCGCCGTCGTTGAAGAGCTTCTCGAACTCCTCGCTCGAGAGCGTCTCCTCCGCGAGCAGGCGCTGCACGAGCAGGTCGAGCTTGTCGCGGTTCTGCGTGAGGACCTCGTAGGCGCGGCGGCGTGCCCTATCGACGATCGCGTGGACCTCGGCGTCGATCAGCTTCGCGACGTCCTCCGAGTAGTTGCGCTCCTCCTGGATCTGCCGGCCAAGGAAGATGAGCTCGTCCGTCTTGCCGTACTGGAGCGGACCGAGCTTCTCGCTCATGCCGTACTTGGTGACCATCTGGCGGGCCATCTCGGACGCCTTCTCGATGTCGTTCGAGGCGCCCGTGGTCACGTCGCCGCCGAGGTGCAGCTGCTCGGCCGTCCAGCCGCCGAGGGCGGCGGCGATGTCGTCCTCGAACTCCTTCTTCGTGCGGAAGTAGCGGTCCTCCTGCGGCAGGGACCAGGTGACGCCCATGGCCATGCCCCGCGACACGATCGAGATCTTGTGGACCGGGTTGGTGTTCTTCAGGAGCTTGAAGCACAGCGCGTGGCCACCCTCGTGGTACGCCACGATCACCTTCTCCTTCTCCGTGATGACGCGCGAGCGGCGCTCCGGTCCGAGCGACACCTTCTCGAGCGCCTCCTCGAAGTCGAGCATGCCGATGAGCTTCTTGTTGCGGCGCGCGGCGAGGATCGCGGCCTCGTTCACCACGTTCGCCAGATCGGCGCCCGAGAAGCCGGGCGAGATCTTGGCGATGCGCAGGAGGTCGACGGTCTTGTCGAGCGGCTTCCCGCGGACGTGCACGTCGAGAACGGCCTTGCGGCCCTTGATGTCGGGACGGTCGAGCACGACCTGACGGTCGAAGCGGCCGGGACGGAGCAGGGCCGGGTCGAGCACATCGGGCCGGTTCGTCGAGGCGAGGACGATAACGTTGGTGCCGGTGTCGAAGCCGTCCATCTCGACGAGGATCTGGTTGAGCGTCTGCTCGCGCTCGTCGTGCGAGCCACCGAGGCCGGCGCCGCGCTGGCGGCCGACCGCGTCGATCTCGTCGATGAACACGATGCAGGGAGCGTTGCGCTTCGCCTGATCGAACAGGTCGCGCACGCGCGACGCGCCGACGCCGACGAACATCTCGACGAACTCCGAGCCGGAGATCGAGAAGAAGGGCACCCCCGCCTCACCCGCGACCGCGCGGGCCAGCATCGTCTTGCCCGTGCCTGGCGGGCCCACGAGCAGCACGCCACGCGGGATGCGCGCGCCGAGCGTCGAGAACTTTTCCGGGTACTTGAGGAACTCGACGACCTCGGTGAGCTCCTGCTTCGCCTCCTCGACGCCCGCCACGTCGTCGAACGTCACCGTCGGCTTGTTGCCGATGAACATCCGCGCGCGGCTCTTGCCGAATGACAGCGCCTGGTTATTCGTGCCCTGTGCCTGCCGCATCATGTAGATGAAGAAGCCGCCGATGAGTACGACCGGCAGCAGGCTCAGCAGCACCGAGCCGATGATCCCGAAGCTCTGGTTGGGCTCCTCGACCGTGAACTGCACGCCGCGTGTCGGGTTGGCCGTGTTGTAGTCGCCGATGGCCTTCTGGAAGATGTCGTCCTTGTCCGGGACGGTCGTCAGCTGCTTGGTGTTGTCGTTGAGCTCGAGCGTCGCCTTGTTCCCGGCCAGGCTGACCTTCCGGACCTGACCGGCCTGGATCTCCTGGATCGCCTGGCTGACCGGGACGGATGCGCTCGCGGGCGCCTGTGCGCGATAGGCGTACATGAGCGCCACCCCCATCACCACGAGGAGGAGGGTGAGGATGCCGTTCTTCATGATGCGGTTGTCCAGGTTCAGGACGGATCCTCCGATCGGGTCTCTGCCTTCGATGCTAACCGTGTAACGCGCGGGGACCAAAAGATGTTCTCAGGGCCGTCGTCGGGCGGCCGCGCTACCAGCATTGGACCGTCCGCACCGCCGTGCGGCCGGGCCGAACCGTCGGCGACGGCCACGCCCGGCACCCACACGACCCCGTCGTCGCCGACGACGAGCGGATGCGTCGCGCGCAGCCGGACCGGGACCTTCGCGTCCGTGAACACGTCCTGCACCTTTGTACG
The DNA here is from genome assembly GCA_016194865.1 of Chloroflexota bacterium. GTDB lineage: Bacteria > Chloroflexota > Limnocylindria > P2-11E > P2-11E > JACQAT01. The sequence goes on along the minus strand of JACQAT010000007.1, from coordinate 189,114 downwards.
CATGACGCCTGCCATCCGGTCACCTGGGACGCGTGCGCGCACGGTCAGGACCCGGTCGAAGCCCGCGGGGAGCCGCAGCGAGAGTGGCCACTCGGTGGCCGCGTCCGCCCACGCGATCGTCCAGCCGCGCCAGCTGACCGGAACGTCCGGGCCGAGCGTCTGCGCCTCCGCGGTCGTCGCCACGGCCGTCGCCGGCATCAACGTGAGCACGGCGTACTCGCGAAGCGCTCGTCCGCCCGGCAGGTCGATCGCGGCCGAGCCGTCCCGGCGATCCGTCTGTTTCAGCAGCTCGGCGCGATGGCTCGCCGACAGCACGCGGCCGGTGAGACGTTGCCACGCCAGCGATAGCGCTTCCCCGCGCACCTCGGGATCCGGATCGAACCGTTCGAGCATGAGCGCGTCACCGTCCAGCGCATCGAGCAGCGCGCGCTCCGCACGCTCGCGCAGGCGTCCGCTGCTCAGGGCCGCCGCGTCGGCAAGACGCGCGACCGCCTCGACGACCTGGGGGTTGACGCGCGCGAGCTCTGGCAGCACGCGATGACGGATCCGATTCCGGGCGAACCGCAGCTGCCCATTCGTCGGATCCTCGCGCGGCACGATGCCTGCCGCCGCGCACACCGCGGCGGTGTCGCGGCGGGTCAGGGACAGCAGGGGCCGCACGATGCCGTCGCGCGACGGCCGGAGACCGCCGAGGCCGCCGATCCCACTTCCACGTGTCAGGTGCAGCAGCACCGTCTCGGCCTGGTCGTCGCGCGTGTGACCGGTCGCGATCGCCAGCGCGCCGATCTCCGCCGCCGCGCGCCGCAGGAACGCGTAGCGCTCGCGTCGCGCATCGTCCTCGCTCGACGCGCGATGCTCGGCGCGGCCGACGCGGAGCGGGACGCCGTAGCGCGCCGCGAGATCCGCGACGAACTGGGCGTCCGCCGCCGCGGTGCGCGGGCGCGTGCGGTGGTCGAAGTGCGCGACATGGACGAGGGCGCCGGTCTCCTCGGAGAGCTCGTGGAGCAGGACGAGCAGCGCGCACGAGTCGGTCCCACCCGACACGGCGGCGACGAGCGGTCCCGGCAGGAGCAACCCGTGCTCACGCACGAACGCCCGCACCATCACCAGGGCAGATGAGGGAGACACCGGTGGCTGGGCCGGGACTTGAACCCGGGACCGGAGGCTTATGAGTCCTCTGCTCTACCACTGAGCTACCCAGCCGACTGCTGTGAGTTTAGGGACATGAAAAGACCCGGATCTCGTCCGGGCCTCGCTGTTGCGGGAGAAGGATTCGAACCTTCGGCCTTCGGGTTATGAGCCCGACGAGCTACCGCTGCTCCATCCCGCGACATTGATTCTACCCGCGCGCACGCGTGCGCGTATTCGGGTCAGCGCGAGAAGAAGAGCTGGACCCAGCGAGCGAGCCGGCCAGGTGCGCGATCGTCGACGATCGTCGTCGGTGCGGCCGTGTCGTCGGAGCGGATCGCGATGAGCGATTCGCCGGGCCGCGCGTAGCCGAGGTCGCGCGCGCGCTGGAGCGCGTACGCGTCGGTCTGCTTCACCGCGATCTCCGCATGCTTCGCGGCGACGTCCGCGGTCAGGAGCGCGATCTCGGCGCGCGTCCCGGTGATCTCGCGCGCGACGGCGTTGTCCTGGATGGCGATGGCGATGAAGGCAGCGGCGAGCAGCAGGCACCCGAAGAACAGCACCGCGGCCACGAATGGTCGCGCCAGCTTCGCGAGGGTGAACCGGCGGGGCCGCCGGGCGGCGGTCCCTGTCTTTGCGCGTGTCTTTCCGGCCGTCCGGCTTGTTTCAGCGCGCATCTTACGTCGCATCATGAGACATACCGGCCTCGAGGGGAAGGGGCGGGACCTTTCCGCCACCGACCCGGTAGGCGCACCACCCCAGCAGGCCAAGGAGCGTGCGCGCCGGGTCCGGCGACGGCAGCTCCTTGGTGAAGCCGGCCACGACGACCGGACGATCTCCCCAGACGATGCCCGCGTCGCTGCGCACGCCATCGATCCAGCCGCTCTTGTGCGCGAGACGGACCTCGTTGCCGAGGTAGCGCTTCAGCATGGTCGCGTCCTCGCAGCGCTCGAGGACGGCGATGACGGCGTCGCCGGTCGCTCGATCGACGACCTCCCCGCGCAGCAGGCGCAGCAGCAGGCCGCCGGTCTCGCGGGGGGTCATCAGGTTCTCGAGGCCGCGGGCCCGGGCCGCGAAGTCGTAGAGCCGGCGGCCCAGCACGCTCTTCACGCACCCCCACTCGCGCATCCATCGATTGATCGCCTCGACGCCGATCCGCTCGATCAGGCGGTTCGCGGCGGTGTTGTCACTGACCGAGATCATCAGGAGGGCGTGATCGCGGAGCGACAGCGTCTTCAAGTCCGCGCTGAAGCGGAGGACGCCGGAGCCATCGACGGGATCGCCGACCGGGGCCTGCTCCGCGAGCGACAACCGGCCCGCGGCCGCCTCGGCGTACAGCGCCATCAGCACTGGGAGCTTGATCACGGATGCCGCCGGGAACACCTGATCGGCGTCGGCCTCGAAGAGCGTCCTACCCTCCTCGTCGAGGGCGATCCCGCCAAAGACCCCTCCGCTCAACGGAAGACGCACACGCACGGCACCGAATGCGTCCACGGCCGCACACTATCCGTACGCGACCGATGATCGAATTCGAGGACGTCCACAAGCACTTCGGAGCACTGCACGTGCTCCAGGGCATCGACCTGCGCGTCGCCGAGCGCGAGGTCGTCGTGATCATCGGACCGTCGGGCTCCGGCAAGAGCACTCTGATCCGGACGGTCAATCGCATGGAGCCCATCGACAGCGGGTCGCTCGTAGTGAACGGCACGCAGGTGAACGCGAAGACGGTCGACGTGAACCGGCTGCGCCGCGACGTCGGCATGGTGTTCCAGAGCTTCAACCTGTTCCCCCACCTCACCGCGGCCGAGAACGTGATGCTGGCGCCGCGGCGCGTGCGCGGCCTCTCCGAGAAGGCGGCCCGGGAGCGCGCGATGGAGCTCCTGACGAAGGTCGGGATCCCGGAGAAGGCCGACGTCCACCCGGCACGCCTGTCGGGAGGCCAGCAGCAGCGCATCGCGATCGCCCGGGCGCTGGCGATGGACCCCAAGATCATGCTGTTCGATGAGCCGACGAGCGCCCTCGACGCCGAGATGATCCGGGAGGTGCTCGACGTCATGCGCGACCTCGCCAAAGAGGGCATGACGATGCTCGTCGTTACACACGAGGTCGGATTCGCCAGGGAAGCCTCGGATCGGGTCGTATTCATGGATGCAGGCCGCATCATTGAGGACTCGCCGACCGCGGAGTTCTTCGCGGGGGCCAAGGAGGAGCGGGCCAGGCAGTTCCTGGGCAAGGTCATCAAGCACTAGCGGAGAGCGAAGGAGGGCACATGCGCACATTCATCCGGCCGGTGGCCGTGGCGCTCGCGGTCCTGTTCGTCAGCGCGGCCTGCGGTGGCACGGGAGGCACGACGGCGCCGTCGGCGGCCGCCCCGAGCGCCGCGGCCAGCGCCGCAAGCACCCAGCCGAAGTTCGAGCTGTCGACCTACATGTACGCGATCCAGACGAAGGGCAAGCTCCGCGTCGGTACGCGCGAGGACAACGTCCCCTTCGGGCTGAAGAACCCGCAGTCCGGCAAGTTCGAGGGCTTCGACATCGACATCGCCCGCGAGCTGGCGAAGGGGATCTTCGGGCCCGTGGCCAACATCGATGAGAAGATCGAGTGGGTGCCGGTCGTCTCGGCGACACGCATCCCGACGCTGCAGGACAACAAGGCCGACCTCGTGATCGCGACGTTCACGATCAACGCCGACCGCAAGAAGCAGATCGACTTCTCCGACGTGTACTTCAGCACCGGCCAGAAGATCCTCGTGAAGAAGACGAACACGAGCATCAAGGGCCCCGCTGACATGAACGGCAAGACGATCTGCGCGGCGACGGGCTCGACGAGCATCGACAACATCAAGACCGCCGCACCGCAGGCGAAGACGCTCGCGCTGGATAGCTACCCGCCCTGCCTGCTCGCGCTGCAGCAGGGAACGGCGGACGCGGTCTCCACCGACGAGACGATCCTCTTCGGGCTCGTCAAGCAGGACCCCAGCACCAACATCGTCGGCCCCTATTTCTCCGAGGAGCCATACGGCATCGGCGTGAAGAAGAGCACCGGCGACCGCACCGGGTTCGTGGACTACATCAACCGCCAGCTCGTGGCGATGATCCAGGACGGCCGCTGGGCCAGGGCATACGAGACCTGGGTCTCACCGGTCTCCAACGACAAGAAGAAGAGCCCCGATAGCCGCTAGCTCACAACGATCCGTGTCTGATGGGGGCCGGCGCCAGCCGGCCCCCGTTCGCGTCCAGAGCACCGGGACCGCTTGAGCCGTGGGGATCATCTTCGAGTTCCCCGATCTCTACCTGTTCCCCAGCGGCCTGTGGGTCACGATCCAGCTCTCCGTCGTCAGCCTCATCGGCAGCCTCGTCATCGGAACGGTCATCGCGCTCTTCCGCATCTCGCCCATCCCGCCGCTCCGCTGGGTGGGCACCGGCTACGTCGAGTTGTTCCGCAACACGCCGCTGCTCGTCCAGCTCTTCTTCCTGTTCTTCGGCGCGCCGCTGCTCGGCATCCGCTTCTCCGACGAGCCGCTCGAGTTCAACTTCCGCGCGGCGCTGCTCGGCCTCTCGCTCTATCACGCGGCGTACGTCGCCGAGGTCGTCCGCGGTGGCCTCCTGGCGGTCGACAAGGGGCAGATCGAGGCCGCGCGCTCGCTGGGCCTGTCCTACCTCGGGATGCTCCGCTACGTGCAGCTCCCGCAGTCGTTCCGCGCCGTCGTCCCGCCGCTCGCCAACATCTTCATCGCGCTCGTGAAGAACACCTCGCTCGCGACGACGATCGGCGTGGTCGAGCTGCTGAAGGCCGGCGAGCTCATCGAGTCCCGGACCTTCCGGACGGTCGAGGCATTCGGCTCCGTCGCCGTCCTCTATCTCTTGCTGACGATCCCGATGGGCATCGGCGTCAACTGGCTCGAGAAGCGGTTGCGGGTGGCGCGCTAGATGCGTCCGGATACCTGGCACCTCTTCATCGATCCGGGCATCCTCCGGTTCTTCGCCGAGGGCCTCATGTGGACCGTCCTGCTGTCGATCACGTCGATCGCGCTCTCATTCGCGGTCGGTCTGCTCTTCGCGCTCGGCCGGCTTTCGACGCGCGCCTGGCTGCGCTGGCCCTCGATCGCCTACGTCGAAGGCGTGCTCGCCGTCCCTGTCCTTCTCCTCATCGTGTATTTCAGCATCAAGGGCTCGTCGCTCTTCCAGCCGTTCTTCGGTGAGGACTTCGACCTGCCGCGGTTCTGGGCGGGCGTGCTCGGCCTCTCGATGTACACGAGCGCGATCATCGCCGAGATCCTCCGCGCCGGGATCCTCGCGCTCCCGCGCGGGCAGTCCGAGGCGGCGCGCGCGCTCGGCCTCAGCTACCCACGCACCATGCGCTTCGTCGTCCTGCCGCAGGCGCTGCGCGCGATGGTGCCCGCGCTGATGGCGCAGCTCACGACCATCATCAAGGACACCTCGCTCGTCGGGACCATCGGATTCTTCGAGCTCTACCGAAGCGCGCGGATCATCTACACGCAGAACTTCAATCCGATCGAGGCGCTCGGCTTCATCTCGATCATCTACTTCGTCATCTGTTTCACGCTCTCGCAGCTGTCACGACGCCTCGAGCTCGGGCAGGCGCCGAAGGATGTGCGCGCGAAGCTCGCCGAGATCCAGCTCCGCGATCAGGTGGCCTAGCCGGCCCGCGTGCGCTCCTCGACGCGCGCGCGGTCGGCGAGCCCGCTCGTGCCCTTGCCCTCGACAGCGAACGAGGCGACCGCGTTCGCGTCGCGGATGGCTTCGCGCAGCGCGAGCCCATCGGCCAGAGCGAGCGCCAACGCCGCCGCGAACGCGTCTCCGGCGCCGGTCTGGTCCACGACCTCGCGCACCGGGAATCCGTCGATGGTCACCTCGCCCAATGGCTCATAGAGCCGTGCACCGCGCTCGGCCAGGGTCACCACCACCGGTGTGACCGCGGCCCAGCGCTTCGCCACCGAGAGATCGGTGAGATCGTCCTCGCTCACGACGACGACACGGACGTGCTCGAGGATGTCGAGCGCGTCGTCCCACTCGCGCGGCTTGATCGTGCCGTCGGCGGTCCACTCGCGCAGGTAGCCCTGCCCGATGAGGACCGCGGCGTGTCGCGGCAGGGACGCGAGGAGATCCTCGCCGAGCTCGTGCGCGATCGAGCCGAGCACCAGCGCGGGCGCGCCGCGCGCCTCGCTGGGCACGTCGGCCGCGCCGATGCTCAGGGCGCGCGCCTTCAGGCGCAGGGTGCGGTGGCCGTGCTCGTCGAAGCGGTGCGCGAAGGTCGTGGTCACGCTCGCCGGCAGCGCGCGCAGCTCGATGCCGAGCTCGTGGCAGCGCTCGGCCAACGCCGGCCGCTCCCTCTCCGCCACGCGCGTGATCAGCAGCGTGCGGGCGCCGAGCCGCGCGGTCGTGGCCGCGGCGTAGAGCGCGGAGCCCCCGAGACGCCAGCCATCCTCACCGGCGAACTCGTCCCGCGCGATGTGACCCACAGCCACGACGTCCGGGATCATCCGGAGAACGAGGTCACTTGGTGACGTTGAACAGGACGTTGATCACGTCGCCATCGCGCACGAGGTAGGCCTTGCCCTCCGTCCTCAGCACGCCCTCTCGCTTCGCGGCGGCCTCGCTGCCGACACGCAACAGCTCGTCCCAAGCGATCGTCTCCGCGCGGATGAAGCCGCGCTCGAGGTCGGAGTGGATCGCGCCCGCCGCCTCCTGCGCGTTCGCGCCGGCGCGGATCGTCCACGCGCGCACCTCATCGGGGCCGGTCGTGAAGAAGGACCGCAGACCGAGCAGCTCGTAGGTCGCCTGCACGATCCGGTCGAGCGGCTGCTCCTTGAGCCCGAGGGAGGAACGGAACGCCTCGGCCTCCTCGGCGGGAAGCTCGGCGATCTCCGCCTCGAGCTTCAACGAGGCCGAGACGACGGCCGAGCCGCGGTGCTTCGCGGCCGCGGCGCGGATCGGCGCGAGGATGGCGTCGGGCGAGCCCAGGTCCGCGTCGTCCAGGTTCACGACGATCAGCTGCGGCATCAGCGTCAGGAAGCGATAGCCGCGGATGAGCCTGAGCTCCTCGGCGTCGACGTCGAGATCACGCAGCGGCGTCTCGGCGTCGAGCGCGGGCTTCGCGCGCGCGAGGAACGCCTTCTCTCGCTCCTTCGGCTCGCGGTCCGGCCCCTTCGCGCTGCGTAGCTCCGCGTCCACGCGCTCGATGCGCTTCTCGACGATGGCCAGATCGGCGAAGAGCAGCTCGAGATCGAGCGTCGCGAGATCGCGAAGCGGATCGACCGAGCCGAGCGCGTGCGGGACGGTCGGGTCGCGGAAGGCGCGCACGACATGCACGAGCGCGTCCGCGGTGCGCAGGTCGCCGAGCTTCTGCGTCGAGATCGTCGAGCCCGGCGCGCCGCCCTTGGCGGCGGCCGGCGCGAGGCCGAGGTCCCGGTAGGTGATCTCGGCGTACGTCGTCTTCTTCGGCTTGAAGAGCGCGGAGAGCCTGTCGATGCGGACGTCCGGAACCTTCGCGATCCCGACGTTCGTCTCGGCCTCGGCTCCGGCGAACGCGCCTGTTGTGGCGTGACCGCCCGTGAGCAGGTTGAAGAGGGTCGTCTTCCCCACATAGGGCAGACCCGTGATCGCCGAGGCGAGATTCATACGAGCTCCACCTGCCCAACCAGCGGCAGCTCCTCGCCGAAGATCGTGCTCGCGACCTGTCGGAACCGGTCGCTCGGACCGGTCGCGTGGACGCGATGCTCCGCATCGCCAGCCGCGCGCCGCAGATGGTGCGACTCGAGCACCTCGCGGACCGCCAGCGCCGTCGTCGCGGCCGAGTCGACGACACGCACGCCCGGCCCAGCGACCCGCTCGATCGTCTCGCGGAGCAGCGGGTAGTGGGTGCAGCCGAGCAGGAGCGTGTCGACGGCGGGGCTGACCACCGCCCCGTCGCGCAGCAGCGGCTCAACGTACTCGCGGACCGCGTCCTCGGCCGCGCGTGACCGAGCCTCCCCCGCCTCGACGAGCGGCACGAGCTTCGGGCACGCCTGCTGGACGACGTCGACGAGCGGATCGAGGTCTCGCAGCGCGCGCAGGTAGGAACCGGAGCGCACGGTCCCCGTCGTCGCGAGCACGCCGACCGCGCGGCGCGCCGACGCCGAGATCGCGGCCGCCGCACCGGGCCGCACCACGCCGATCACGGGGACCGCGGCCTCATCGCGCACGGTCTCGAGCGCGACGGCGGTCGCGGTGTTGCAGGCGAGCACCACGAGCTTGCACCGCTGCTCCGCGAACCAGGCCATCGCCTGGCGCGTGAAGGCGATGACCTCGTCGGCGGGCCGTGGTCCGTACGGCATGCGCGCCTCGTCGCCGAGATACACCGTCGACTCGCCGGGCAGCTGCCGGCGCAGCTCCTTCAATACCGTGAGCCCGCCGACACCGGAGTCGAAGACCCCGATCGGGCGATCGCTCGCGCCGGCCACTACCCGCGCTTCTGTGTGACGAGTGCCGTGGCGAGCGCGCCCATCGCCTTCGACGCGGGCGCATTCGGATCCATCAGGACGAAGGGCGTGTGCTTGTTGTTCGCATCGCCGATCAGCTTGAAGTCGGTCGGGATCTCCGCGACGACGGACAGGTTCAGGGTGTGCTCGAGCGAGCCTCGCGAGATCCCCGCATTCGTGTCGGCCTGGTTCAGGACGAGGAGGATCGGCTTCTTCCCGCGGTAGCCGAGCGCGTCGAACGTGTCGATCGCGGCGCGCGTCGTCGCGAGCGTCGCGGCCATGTAGGTGATGACGAGGAGGATCGTGGTCGCCTCGTCGAACACCGGCAGCGTGTCCTCATGGAGACGGACCGGCGTGTCGACGATCACGTAGTCGTGCGTATCCGCGAGGAGCGACATCGCGTTCGCGATCTCCGTCGACGAGACGAGCTCCGCCTGCTCCGGGCGAGGCGGCGCGAAGAGCACGTCGACGCCACCGGGACCTTCCCAGACCGCTTCCGAGATCGATGCCCGCATCGCGGCGCCCGCGGGCAGGTCGATGATCGAGCGCGCGGTGTCGGGGATCTCGAAGAGGTGCCGGACCGAGCCGAACTGCATCACGCCGTCGACGAGCGCGACGGACGCGCCGTTGCGCCGCAGCGTGCATGCGAGATTCACCGCGATCGTCGTCTTGCCCGTCCCGCCCTTCGGCGAGTACACCGCGATCATCTGTCCCTTGCCCTCGCGGCGCGACGATCGCTGCGCTCCCATCGCCGTCGTCAGCTCGTTCGCGCCCCCGGGGAGGACGAAGACAGCGTCGACGCCCTCTTCGGGCCGGGGGACCTCGGGCTTGGTCGGTACGGTCACCAGGACGATCCGCGTGCCGGGGTTCGTCGAGCGGATCCGCTTCGCGATCTCGCGGCCCTTGATCTTGCCCTGGATGAGCCCGTCGACGATCACGATGTCCGTCTGCTCGGTGCTTGCCTGCGCGATCCCCGTCTCGGCGCTCGCCTGCACACCGGCGAGCTCGACATCCTGCTCGCGGGCGACCATCGCCTTCAGGTGCTCGGCGATCTGGGGGAGATCGGTGATGATGAGGACCCGTTTCACGTCGCGAGCATACCGAGTCGCTTCACGCGGAGATGGGCCGCGAGCGCGACCGCGAGCGCGACCGCGATGAACGTGAGCGCGACGCGCAGCGTGACGCCGTACCAGTACTCGTCGGGGTACAGCGCGATGAGATTGCTGCGCGGCCCGAAGAGGAAGTTGCCCTGTGGAAAGAGGACCTCGTGGAACGCGAGGAACAGCGGCTCGAACGCGAACGCCGCGAACGCCGCGACCAGCGTCACGAGCGCGGCGCTCGCGAGCGCGCTTGAGCGCGCGAGGAGCGGCAGCACGCCGCGCGAGCGTGCGCGCAGCGCGAGCGCGGCCAGCGTGACGAGCGCGACGACCGCCGCGACCTCCGCGCCACGAAAGACGTAACGCACGTCGGCCATGTGGCGGTACTCATCCACGGTGAAGGTCGCGGGACCGGCGTCGAGCGGTGGCCCCTCCGTGAGCCCCGTCACGTAGGACGACCATCCGGCGTGCCAGCGCAGGAGCGCGGCGCTGTCCACGCGCGTCGCGGCGGCGGCCGGGCTGTCCGCCGGGACGTAGAAGGTCGCGTCGCCGCGCGGCGCGATCCACAGGTACGCCCAGCTCCCGCTGTGCGCGAGGCTCAACGCGACGAGCCCGAACACGGCGAACGCGACGGCCGCCAGCGCGATCTCCCAGCGCGCGGGGCCGGTCTTCATCGCGTGCTCATCTGGCGACCGCGCCCAGGCCGGGTCGCTCGCTGAACACGAAGCGCCCGCGCTCGACGGGCACCGCGAGGAATGGGTCATCCACGATGAGCAGGTTCCCGTCGAGGTCCGCCCACTCCACCGACGGGGCCAGATGCGCGGCCGCGGCGATCGCGATGCTCGTCTCCGCCGCGCGGCACCCCAACATGACTCGAAGGCCGAGCTCGTGCGCTCGCGCGATCATCGCGCGCGCCTCCGCGATGCCCCCGCACTTCTGCAGCTTCACGTTGATGCCATCGCAGGCCGGCGCGAGCCGGTCGACGTCGCTCGCGACGACGGCCGCCTCGTCGGCCACGATCGGAACCTCGCAATGCTCGCGCACCCACTGCAGGCCGGCGACGTCCGCGGGTGCGACCGGCTGCTCGACGAACTCGATGCCGAAGGGCACGATGCGCGCGATGCGCTCGGGCGCCTCCCCAGGCGTCCACGCGGCATTGGGATCGACGCGGATCGTGCCGCCATAGCGCTCGCGGATGGCGCGCAGGATCTCCGCGTCTTCGCCATGCCCGAGCTTCACCTTCAGTACGGTGAACCCCTTCTGCGCCGCCGCGGCCGCACGGTCGGCCATGACGCTCGGCTCGGCGATGCCGATGGTGAACGACGTCGGCGGCGCGGCCGCAGGCGCGAGCCCGAGGAAGGTGCGCAGTGGGACACCGGCGGCCTGCGCCGCGCGGTCGTGGCCGAGGATGTCGATCGCGCACGCGGCAGCGCCCCCCCGCGGGAAGCGCTGCCGTAGTGCCGCGCGCAGCGACGCGAGGTCGGCGGGATCCTCGGGCAGCAGCGTGACGGCATCGCGCACCTCCGCCTCAAGCGTCTCCGCTGTCTCGCCGAAGAAGGGATCCGGCGATGCCTCGCCACGGGCGACGATCCGGCCGTCGTCGACCTCGACGAGGACGACGCGCTTCTCGGTGCGCACGTGGCGCGAGATCGCGAAGGGCACCTCGAGGTGGACGTCGACGGTCCGGACCGCGACCTTCACGGCAGCGCCCCGCGGATCGCGCGCGCCAGGCGGTCGGCTCCGCCGTGACCCTCGCGCACGGGGTCGGCGGCAGGCAGGCTGATATCACGCGTGGCGGCCTCGATGGCGCGCATCGCGGCCGCGTCGGCGAGGCCCGCGGTGTTGAGCGCGACCGCCACGACCGGGATGCGCACGCGGGGGTCCGCTCGTGACCAGGTCGCCGCGGACTCGTAGATCGCGACGAGGTCGCGCAGCGGCCGCAGCGGGATGTCGTCATGGCCTTTCACCGTCACCCGCGCGGCGTCGTGGCAGAGCACGAGCGCGTCCGGAGCGCTGCCGTGCAGCAGGCCCAGCGTCACGCCCGAGAATCCGGGATGCGTGAGCGAGCCCTGCCCCTCGACGATGACCCAGTCGCTCGTCTCGGCCGCGTCGCAGACGAGGCGCTCCGCCGCTCCGGCGATGAAATCGGCGACGACCGCGTCGACGCTGATCCCCTGCCCCGCGATGGCGATGCCGGTCTGGCCGGTCGCGACGAACGCGGTACGCGCGCCGCCGCGCTCGAGCGCCGCGACGAGCTCGAGCGATGCTGTCATCTTCCCGACCGCCGCGTCGGAGCCGACGGTCAAGATGACGCGCGCGCCCGCGCGACGGGCGCGATGCCCGCCGATCTCCAGATCGCTCGGCGGCTCGCGCAGCTCCCGCACCCGCGGATCGTGATGGTCGAGGACGCGCTCGTGGAGCCCGTTCCAGACCTCGAGCCCACGCTCGAGCGCATCGCGCAGCAGCGGCCGGTACGACTCCGGGATCTTCCCGCCCGGCGCGGCGGTGCCGACCAGCACGACGTTCGCCCCACGCTCGATGGCCTCGGCGACGGTGGCGACGACAGGGACGCCGCTGCCGACGCCGACATGCGTCGAGGCGTCCGTGCCCGCGCGCGTCGAATCGATCACCGCGACCACTGGATACGGCGCGTAGCGCAGCACGCCGATCGCGGTCTTCGCCGTCACGCGTGTGAGCAGTCCCTCGGTGAGGATGGCGACGCACGGCTCGCTAGGCACGGCGGCGCTCGCGACCGGATCGCTCGCGGCGTGTCGCGACGATGAGCATCTTGCGCGGACGCTCGTCGAGCGGGCTCCCGTCGTAGCCGCCGTGCGCGGAATCGAGCGCCAGCCGGCCGCCCGCCGCGAGGTGCGCGCGCGCCCGCGTGAGGCAGGCCATGCGGTCCTCGGGATCGAGCATGAGGTCGTAGTACCGCGCCAGGCGCTCCGCCTCTTCGACCGACGCCTCTTCGCCGAACCGGTCGCGCGCCCGCTCAGCGACCGCCGTCGAACGCCTCCCGCGCGCGCCTCACGAGCGAGGGATCCGCGAGCACGTCGATGGCCGTCTGCGCGAGCGCCGCGGCCGCGAGACGCATGGTCTCGAGCGCGCGCGGCGTCGCGGCCGCCTGCGTGAAGGCGTGCGAGTGGCCGGGCACGCCATCATCGCAGATCGCGAGGAAGGGATGGATGCCGGGGACGACGCTCATGACGTTGCCCATGTCGGTCGAGCCGTGCGTGTCGCCCTGCCGCCTGGGGTCGAGCGTCCGCCCGAGCGACTTCGCGTTCCTCGAAAACGCCTCCGCGAGCGGCGCGTTCGTCGTGACGCGCTCGCAGGTCTCGCTCCAGGACGCCTTGAGCTCGCAGCCGGTCGCCGTGGCCGCGCCCTGGAAGCACGCGAGCACGCGCGTCTTCAGCTCATTGAGGTAGGCGTTGTCGGGTGACCGCACCATGAATCGCGCTGCCGAACGCTCCGGGATGATGTTCGGCGCCAGCCCGCCGTCGGTGATGATCCCGTGGATCCGCGAGTCGGTGCGGACGACCTGCCGCAGCGCGGACACCGAACCCATCGCGAGCAACAGCGCATCGAGCGCGTTCACGCCGGCGTGCGGCTCCGCGGCCGCGTGCGCGGCCTTGCCACGGAATTCGACGTCGAGATTGACCATCGCGAGCATCAGCGGATCGATCTCGTCGCGGTCGCCCGCGTGGAACATCATCGCCGCGTCCACGTCCTTGAAGAGCCCGGCCTTGATGAGGATGGCCTTGCCGTTGCCGCGCTCCTCGGCGGGCGTGCCGATCAGCCGGACGCGCCCAGGGAGGCCGTCGAGGACCTCGCGGACCGCAAGGTACGCCGCGACCGAGGCGGTCCCCATGAGATTGTGACCGCAGCCGTGGCCCACGCCGGGCAGCGCGTCGTACTCGGCGAGGATCGCGACGAGCGGTCCGCCCTTGCCCGACTCGGACACGAACGCGGTCTCCAGGCCGCCCGCGCCGCGCGTGACGGCCGCGCCGCTCGTCGCGACGTAGTCGGCAAGGCTCTTCGAGGCGAACCGTTCTTCGAACGACAGCTCCGGCTTCGCGTGGATCGCGAGCGAGAGCGCATCCAGGTCCGTTCGGCGCGCGGCGACGCGCTCGACGACCTTGGCCTTCAGAGCAGCGCTGTCCACGCGTTCCACGCTAGAGCACTCAGGATGCGCGCGCCGAGAGCGTCACCTCCGCAAGCGCGAACGCGAGCACCACGAACGCCGCGGTGATCGGGGTCAGTCCGTCGGCGACGCGCAGCGTGGCGAGGATCGAGACGACCAGGCCGACGGCCGCCCCGCGCCGCAGCGCGACGGCAGCGCGCGCGCGCGCGCGGCGCCCGTGACCGCTCGCCGCCCCACCGAACATGATCCACGCGGCCAGCGCGCCGACGCCGATGCCCGCGCTCCCGATGACGACGCCGACCGCGATGCGCTCGGCGGGATCGCGTGTGGCGACCGCGAACGCGAGCACCGCGAACGCCACCGCCGCCACGGCCGCGAGGGCCGACCTCAGCGCGGCTCCCGATCGACGGAGGCCGCGCCGAGCGCGTCGCCGAGCAGCTCATCGGGTGTGCGAGGCAGCGGAAGGCGGCTCTGCTCGGCGAGCGGGGTGCGCGCGAGCGCCGTCACGGCGTCGGTCGCGCGATCCAGCGCGCGCACCGATTCGGCGTGCTTGTTCGCCGCGTTGACGAGATGCTTCCCCAGCTGGTCGTGCTGATCGCGGAACCTGCCGAGCTCGAGCGCGGCCCGCTGGATCTCGCGCTGGAGCTCGCGCGTGCGCTCCTGCATCGCGAGCCCGCGGAGCCCGAGCGACACGACGCGCAGGTACCCGACCAGCGTGTTCGGCGAGGCCGGGATCACCCGCTTCTCGTTGCAGAAGGTCCACAGGTCGATCTCCGGGTCGTCCCGAATGAGGCACTCGTAGAAGACGTTCTCAGCGGGCACGTAGAGGAACGCGAAGTCGACGGTCCCGTCCTCCGGGGAGATGTAGCGCGACACCGCATCCACGTGCCTCTTCACCTGCTGCAGGAACGCTCGCCGCTTGCTCTTGCGCTCGGTGTCGTCGTTCGCGTCGCGCAGGGCGTTGAACGACTCGATCGGGAACTTCGCGTCGATCGGCACGAGACGATCGGAGAAGCGCACCACCGCGTCCACGCGCAGGCCGTTCCGATACGCGTACTGGAGCTCGTAGCTGCCGACCGGCAGGTTGTCCTCGAGCAGCCGCTCCATGAGCAGCTCCCCGAACCCGCCACGGAGCTTCGGGGCCCGGAGCAGATCCTGGAGCGACCCGATGTCCTTCGCCAGCTCGCCGATACGCGCGCTCTGTTCACCGAGCGACCCCAGCTGCTGCGAGAGCTCGCCCAGGACGCGCTGCGTGGAGCCGGTCTGCGTCAGCAGCTGCTGCTCGGTCGCCCCGAGCGAGCGCTGCACCTCGCCGCGCAGATCGGCGATGGCCTGGGCGTTGCTCGTGCCGAGCTCCCCGATCGCCTGCTGGAGCAGCGTCATGTTCGAGTGCATTGCCTGCTGCACCGCGTCGAGCTGAGCGCTCGCCCGAGGCGCTGAGGCCTGCGGGCGGCCGCGCCACCACAGCACCGCACCAGCTACCAAAAAAAGTAGCGAGACGCCGGCGACCGCGACCATCAGATCCACCGGACCCTCCGAAGGCCAGCTGCGCCGCCCCGCGCGGCCCCATTCTCGCATCTGCGGAGCATCATGAACACCTGTTCTAATCTCACGCACCAGCATCGGCAAGGGCTTGACCAGGCTGCCGCCATGTCCGATCTGATCGAGATGAGCGAGCCACCGGAGCTGACCCCCCGCGCGCGCGGATCGCGCTCTACTCCGCGGGTCAGGTCGGCAGCGGCGCCTTCTACGCATTCAACAACTTCGTGCTGCCGCAGCTGCTCCGCGCGGCGGGCTCGCCCGACCTCATCACCGGGCTCCTCTCGAGCACCCGCGGCATCGAGGGCAGCGTCACCCCGCCGGTGCTGGGCGCGCTGTCGGACCGGACGCGCGGGCGTCTCGGCCGCCGGCGTCCCTTCATCCTCGTCGCGGTCCCGCTGTCGGCGGCGTTCTTCCTGTTCGCGAGCGGAGCGTCGAGCCTCCTGTCTCTCGCGATCGCGATCTTCCCGTTCTCGGTCTTCTTCAACGTCGCGTACGACCCCTACGTCGCCCTGCTCGCCGACATCGCGCCGCCCCGCGAGCGCGCGCTCCTCTCCGGCATCTCGAACGCCGTCCAGCTCGTCGCCCAGGTTGCCTTCCTCGCCGTCATCGCGCTGACCGCCACCGCCGGGGTCCCCGCGTGGTCCTACCTGGCGGTCTCGGCGCTGATGCTCCTGAGTTCGGCCTGACCGTCGTGGGGATCCGCGAGCCCACCACACCGGCGACGGTCGAGGGAGCGCCGGGCTTCCGCGCATCGCTGGGGGCCCTACGCGAGCACCGCCAGGCGCTGCGCTACCTCGCGTGGCCTGGCCGCTCCTCACCCTGCTCATCCCGCCGGCAGCGACCGGTGTCTTCGCCGGCCCCAAGGCCTCGGCGGATTCCGTGTCGATCCCGCTCTCGGTGACCATTGCCGCGGAGCTGCTCCTCCCGCGCTTCGGCTACCGCGGGATCTTCGCGCTCCTGGCGATCTTCATCGTGCTGGCGATCGTCGTCCTCGTCGCCTTCGTTCGCGCGCCCTCAGCGGGTCGCGCGGCTGCCACCTGATCTGGTAGCGCGTCTTTCTGCACAGACAGCGCTGGGACGCTCTCCGAGCGAGGCGCCGCGACGCCCCTACTCCCCCCTCCCGCCGGCCTGACGTGCCGTCCACGAGTCCGGGCAGATCTGGTGGTAGGGACACTGTTGGCAGGTGCGCGCCTCCGGACGCAGCGGCGCGGCGGCGAACTGCCGCGCGCGGATCTTGGTCGCGGTCGCGATGATCAGGGCCGCGACCACCGCGATGTCGTCGTCGCCGGGCACCGCCTCGCCCCGCGCCCCGCTCTCGAGGAAGTGCAGGACGGTCTTGGCTGGTCGGGCCCCATACATCCGCTCGTGAGCAAGGGCGTAGACGCGGAGCTGGAGGTCCTGCGCCGCCTTCCGCTGCGGCACGCCTTCGTCGTCGTCCAGGACCGTGGACTTGTAGTCCACGATCTCAGCCCCGAGCGGGCCGTCGTCGACCCGGTCCCAGCGTCCGACGACCCGGTCGCGGCCGAGCATGAACGAGAAGCGCTGTTCGACCATCTCGGGCGGCGGAGCGCTCCGCTCGCTCTCGTGGAAGCGGCGCAGGGCGGCAAGCCCGGCGTTGAACCGCTCCTGCTCGTGCTCGGGAGAGATGAAGCCCTCGGCGAGCCAGGCAGCGCGGAACGTCGCCTCGAGCTGCTCGACCCCCGGCTCCTGGCCATCCCGCTTCCGGCGCAGGTAGTCGGACACGGCCTCGTGGAGCGCCAGGCCGTAGGTCAGCTGCGGCGTGGGCAGGACCGGGATCCTCAGAACATGCGCGTAGCGATAGCGAAGCGGGCAGCGGCGGTAGTCGTCGATCTGGCTGTACGAGACCGTCAGCACGTCGTCCGGCCCGAGCCCTGGCAGGAGCGAGTCGGGCTCGACGCTCGCGGGTTGGAACCGCTGCAGCTCCTCGTAGGCAGCCAGCCGCGCGGACTTCCGCTCCGGCCGGTAGCCCAGGGCCTCCTCGATGAACCGGCTTGGGCGATGACCACGCGTGCCTCCGTAGTCGGTGGCGCTCGTGAAGTAGAAGAGGTCTTTGGCCCGGGTCATCGCGACGTACGCCAGCCGCCTCTCCTCGGCGGCATGGCGGTCGCGGTCCGGGGCGGCGCTGCGCGCGAGCCCCTCGGGCAGCGGCAGCGCGGGCTGGCGGAGCGATCCCGGGAGGCGCTCCTCGGTCGCGACGACCAGGAACACCACGCCGAATTCGAGACCCTTCGCCTTGTGGACCGAGAGCACGTTGACGGCGTTCTCTGACGCCTCGAAGTCGGCGGCGGCGGGGTCATCCCCGGCCTCGCGCAGTAGCTCGAGGTACGGGACGAAGAACGAGGCGCGATCGGTGAGCAGCGCGCGCCCGGCGCTCGCGACCAGCCGCAGCAGCTTCGCGACGTTGCGACCCTGCTCCTCGGCGAGCGCCGAATCGGGGTCGCGGTAGCGATCGAGGAGCTTGGAACGCTCGAGGAAATCGAAGAGCAGCTCGGCCGTCGTGAGCTCCGCCGCCCGCTCGGCGTAGCCGGCCAGGTCCTTCACGAGATGTCGTGCCGAGCTCGTGGCCTCGTCGCTGAAGCCCGGCAGCTCGCCGCGCGCGAGGTCCTCGAACAGCTCCCGCAGCGGGCGCTGGCGCCGCTCCCCCGCCTCGGTCAGCCTGGCCAGCTCGGCCGCGGGGAACGCGTAGAGCGTGGAGGTCGCGAGGTAGAAGAGGTGGCGCGAGTCGGTCGGCGCCGCGACCGATGAAAGGAACGACAGGAGCAGGCGGATCTCGGGACGGTCGTACAGCTGGCCGCCGCCCGAAAAGTGGGCGGGGAGACCGCGCGCGGCGAGCGCGTTGAGCACACGTGTCGCGTCGCTGTTGTAGCGGACGAGCACCGCGAATTCGCCGAGCCGCCGCTGGGTCCGGACGGCGAGCTGCGCGATCCGGTCGGCAACATCCTCGGCCTCGTCGGCAGCCGTCGCGTACGCCAGGTGGTCGACCTCGACGTCGCCCTCGGGCGCTCTCCCGCGAAGCCGCTTGTCGATGCCGTAGCGGACCTCGAGCCGCTCGGGGTTGTGCTGGATGAGCCGATACGCGGCGTCGAGGATCCCCTGGCTAGAGCGGCGGTTCTCGACGAGCGTGACGATCTTGGCCTCCGGATAGGCGGCGCGGAAGGCGTCGAAGTTCCCGAGCGTCGCGCCGCGCCAGCCGAAGATCGATTGGTCGTCGTCGCCCACCACGGTCAGGTTGTGGTGCGGCTCCACCATCGCCCGGATGAGCTTGAACTGGGCGTCGTTGGTGTCCTGGAACTCGTCGACCAGGACGAACCGGTAGCGATCCTGGAGCCGCTCCGCCGCCGCCGGATGCTCGCGCAGCAGCCGCAGGCTGAGCGCGATCTGGTCGCCGAAGTCGACGACCCCATGCTTCTCCTTGAGTGCCGAGTAGGCCGCGTACGCGGCGCCGAGCTCCTCAGCGGCGTCAGCCTTGTCGAGCGCGACATCGCGATCGTCGGCAGTGGCCGCCGCCGCGCGCAGCTTCGCGGCGAACGCCTGGTACTCCTCGGGGGAGATGTCATCGTCTCGCGCGCGAGAGAACAGGTCGAGCAGCGCCCGGACGTGACGGAGCGGATCGCCCGCCGGCCGGTAGCGCCGCAGCGGCAGCTCATAGAGATGCGCGCGCACGAAGATGACCTGCTCGGCCGGCGATAGGACCCGGAGCTCTCCGCTGCGTCCGAGCTCGAGCGCGAACTCACGGAAGACCTCATCGCCGAAGGCGTGGAAGGTGCGGATGGCGGCGTCGTTCAGGCCGAGCGGCGTGTTGACGTCGACGCGCTCCTGCATCTGACCAGCCGCCTTCTCGGTGAAGGTGAGGGCGAGGATCTGGTGCGGCCGCGCGGCGCGCTCGGTGATGAGACGGACGATGCGCGCGGTCAGGACGTGGGTCTTGCCGGTGCCCGCGCCGGCGACGATCAGCAGCGGTCCGGTCCCGTGGTCCACCGCGCGGCGCTGCTCCGCGGTCAGCGTCTGGAGGATGTCGGGATGTGGCTCCGCGAGGCGGAAGGAGAGCTGCTCGGTCATGGATAGACCATCTGTTCTATCTTACCGATGCCGCTCCGTCAGACCGCGAACCGCTCCGCGAGCGCGATGAGCGTGCGCACCGCGGGCCCCTGCGGACCCTTCGGCGACTCGCTGCGGTCCTTGTCCGACCAATCCGTGCCCGCGATATCGAGGTGCGCCCACTCCGTGCCCGACTCGACCGCCGCATCGAGGAAGGCCGCCGCCTTGATCGCGCCGCCGTCGCGGCCGGCGCTGTTGGTGATGTCCGCGATGTCGCTGCGGACCGCGTCGCGATATTCGTCCGTGAGCGGCATCGCCCAGAGGCGGTCACCGGCCTCCTTGCCGGTGTGGCGCACGACTTCCACGAATTCGTCCGGTCTGCCAAAAAGTCCGGTGAAGACGGGGCCGAGGGCCACGGCGATCGCGCCCGTCAGCGTTGCGACGTCGATCACCCGCTTCGCGCCCTCGCGCTGGGCGAAGGTGATGCCGTCGATCAGCACGAGACGACCCTCGGCATCGGTGTTGATGACCTCGACCGTCTTGCCGCTCATGCTCGTGAACACATCGCCTGGCTTGGTGGCTCCCCCGCCCGGCAGGTTCTCGGTGCACGGCGCGATCGCGATCACGTTGATGCGCGGACGCAGCTCGCCCACGGCCGCGATCGCGGCGACGACCGAGGCGGCGCCCGTCATGTCCGCCTTCATCTGGTGCATGTCCAGTGCGGGCTTGAGCGAGATGCCGCCGGAGTCGAAGGTGATGCCCTTGCCCACGAAGGCGAGGTCGTAGCCCTTCCCGCCGCGGCCCTTGTAGCGCATGACCACGAGCTGCGGAGGCTGGTGGCTCCCCTGCGCGACCGACAGGAAGCTGTGCATACCGAGCGCTTCGCACTTCTTGCGGTCGAGGACCTCGCACTCGATCCCCGCGGCGCGCGCGAGCTCGCGCGCCTCCGCGGCGAACATCGTCGGCGTCATCTTGTTGGCCGGCTCGTTGGCCAGCCGGCGGGCGGTATTCACGGCCCGCCCCGCGACCTCGCCGCGCGTGATGGCGCGGCGCACGTCGCCGTCGATCAGCAGGGTGACGGTGTCCAGCTTCGGAAGACGTCGCTCCTCGGGCCGGCTGCGGTGCGTCTCAGGCCGCCACATCGCGAAGTGGACACCCTCGACGGTCGCCTGCGCGGCTCGCTCGATCCCGATGCCCTCGCTCTCCGCGAAGAACGCGACGGTCCGCGCGTTCGAGCACCACAGGGACTTGACGGCCGCGCTGGCGAACCCGCGCGCGCGCACCGGCTCGTACTCCTTGCGCTTCCCGGCTCCCACCAGGACGACCCGCCCGGCCTTCTCGCCGAAGTGCGTGTGCACGGTGTAGAGCCGCGCGCTCCCGACCTCATCCGCCATGCGCTCGACGATCGCGCGGGTCGCGCGCGGCAGACCCTTCGGCAGGACCTTGTCGTCGAACAGCGGGACCACGATCACATCGATACCGGAGACCTCGCTCGGGCGCGCCGCGCGGAACTTCATGGCTGCTCCCTTTACTCTCCCGGAGGGACCCCTTTGTGGATGGCGCGCGCGAGGCGCTCGTGGGCTTCGGCGGGACCGACGAGCAGGACGCGCTCGTCGCCGACGCGACGCGTGATGCCCTGGTCGTCGAGGAATCCTAGCAGCGGAAGGACGTGCTTCCGGCTCGAGCCGGTGAGATCTCTCGCGCGCGCGACGGTGATGGATGTCGC
The DNA here is from genome assembly GCA_016194865.1 of Chloroflexota bacterium. Classification (GTDB taxonomy): domain Bacteria; phylum Chloroflexota; class Limnocylindria; order P2-11E; family P2-11E; genus JACQAT01. The sequence continues at coordinate 167,941 of JACQAT010000007.1, read as the reverse complement.
GCTCGCGAGCTCGTCGATCACGCGCGTCGCGAAGCTCGCCACCGCATCGGGCAGGAACACCGCATCCGTCCCGATGCGCACCAGATCACCGCGATCGGCGAGCGCGACGAGCAGCGCGCGGTCGATACCATATTCGATCTCAAGTGCGCTCGGGGCCGGCGGCTGCAGCGGCGCCGCGGCCAGCGCGGCGCGCGCCCGCTGCCAGCTCGCTTCCTGTAGCGCGCTGAGCGTCGGCCGATGCGCCGGCAGCGCCAGCGATGTGCCGCGCTCGATGACGCGGCCCTCCGCGACGAGCCGTGCCAGCACGGCCTGCCAGCGCTTCGGGGCGAGGCTCGCGACCGCGCGCAGCTCCTCGCGCGCGAGGCCGGGTCGGAGTGGCTCGCGACGGTGCGCCATCGCGAGCATCCGCTCCACCTTGACCGCGAGCGCCTCGAACGAGTCGCGCGAAAGATACGCATCGGCGATGGCGAGAGCGTCCCCAGCGGACAGCAATGCCGCGATCGCCGCCGCGCGCTCGGCCGTGTCGAGCCCTCCGCGCTCCGCGGCCTCGTCGAGCGTGCGCGCCACGTCGAAGCTCGCCAGCAACCGCGCGGCGGGCGAAGGCGCCGTGCGCCGCTCGAGGCGGGCGACCGCGTCGGCGCGCCGCTTCCCGCGCTCGCCACTCACGTCGGCGACGACACCGCCGCCGATCGTCTCGGAGGGACTGGGCCGGCGAACGACGAGACGATCCCCCACTGCCGCAGCGACCGGCTGCGCGAGGTGCAGCTGCACCCAGCCCTCCTGCCCGGCCGCGATGCCGGCCGTCTCAAGGACGCTCACGCGCGCCATGACCTCGTCGGTGCCGACGTGAATTTTCAGCGCATCGTCATTCGTCACCGTCGCGCTCACGCCCTCGAGCACCGCGAGCCGCAGGCTGAGCAGCGACGTCGGGGCGAGGGTGCCCGGCCGCGCGAGCACCAGCCCGCGGCGCAGCTGGTCCTTGTCGATGCCGCTGAGGTTCACCGCCACGCGGCTGCCCGGGCGCGCGACCTCGATCGCGCGACGGTGCGTCTGGAGCCCGCGGATGCGCGCGCGCCGATCGCCGGGCACGATGGCGACCTCGTCGCCGATCGCGAGCGAGCCGTCACGCAGCGTCCCGGTGACGACGGTGCCGAAGCCGGTCATCGTGAACGCTCGGTCGATCGGCAGACGCGGCCGGCCGGTATCGCGACGCTCCGGCGCTGCGCCGAGCACGCTCGAGATCGCGGCGCGGAGCTCGTCGAGGCCCGCGCGCTTCGTGGCGGAGACCTCCACGAACGGCGCCCGCTCCAACGGCGTCCCGCGCAGCGCGACACGCGTCTCGTCCCGGACCAGCGCCGCCCAATCGTCGTCGACGAGGTCGCGCTTCGTGAGCGCGACGACGCCGCGGTCGATGCCCAGGAGCGAGAGGATCGCGAGGTGCTCGCGCGTCTGCGGCATCACGCTCTCATCGAGCGCGACGACGAGCACGACCGCATCGATGCCACCGATGCCCGCGAGCATGTTGCGGATGAAGTCCTGGTGACCCGGGACGTCGACGATGCCGACATCGGTCCCGTCCGCGAGCGTCGCCCAGGCGAAACCGAGATCGATCGTCATGCCGCGCTCCTGCTCCTCGCGCAGGCGATCGGGATCGATCCCCGTCAGCGCGCGGATGAGGGTGGACTTGCCGTGGTCGACATGGCCCGCGGTCCCGATGACGCGGATGGGCGGGAGGGCCGCGCTCAGGGCGCGCTCGCCGGGTAGCAGGCGCCGAAGGCCGCGGGGACGAGGACCACCGCGATGGCCAGGAGGATCGCCATCCAGATCCCGAGGACGATGCCCGTCGCGCGGAGCGGCAGCGCGGTGCGCTCAGGCTCGTCGCGTGGCGGGGTCATCCGCGGATGGCGATGCAGTCGATCTCGATCCGCGCGCCTCGCGGGAGCGCCGCGACCGCGATCGTGGACCGCGCCGGCCGCGCGTCACCGAACCGCGCCGCGTACGCGGTGTTGAACGCGGCGAAGTCGCTCATGTCGATGAGGTACACGTTCGTCCGCACGACGCGCGCGAGGCTCGAGCCCGCGGCCGTCAACACCGCCTCGAGGTTATCGAGGACCCGTGCCGTGAGCGCGGCGATGTCCCCCGTCACGAGCTCGCCCGTCGCGGGATCGAGCGGGATCTGACCGGAGCAGAACACGATGTCCCCCGCGACGACGGCCTGGCTGTACGGGCCGATCGCGTTCGGCGCGCCGTCGCTGTGCACGGTCCGAAGATCCATCCCCACTGTTCTACCCCCTCTTGGGTCGTTCATGGCGGAGCGCACGACCGACCGCTTCGACGAGCGCGGCGTCGTCCTCGGGGAGCACGCTGCGAAGATCCAGCGCGAGCTGCCCGTCCACGACGACGCCGATCACCGGCGGGTCGCCGCTACGAAGGCGCGTCGCGAGCGCCTGCGGCGCGCCGGCGAGGGCCACCGCGCGCGATGGCTGCGTCTCCTCGGGAAGCGAGCCGCCGCCGACCGTCGACTCGGTCGTGACGACGGTCCCGCCGACCGCGGCCGCGATGGTCTTCGCGCGCTTGCCCAGCGATGTCGTGGTCGCGGCGATCATCCGCCAGACCGGCAGGTCGCGCTCCGCGTTCCCATCGCGATACGACGTCAAGGTCGCGACGAGGGCCGCGAGCGTGAGCTTGTCGGGACGGAGCGCGCGCATCAAGGGGTGGCCGCGCAGCTTCGCGATCGTCGCGGCACGTCCGACGATGAGACCCGCCTGCGGCCCACCGAGCAGCTTGTCGCCGCTGAAGGTCACGACATCGGCGCCGGCCGCGACCGCCCGCTGCACGGTCTCCTCCACGCCGAGCCCGTAGCGCGCGGTATCGAGCAGCGTCCCGCTCCCGAGGTCGTGCACGAACGCGAGGCCACGCTCGCGGGCGACCGCGCTCAGCTCCTTCGAGGTCGCGCGAGCGGTGAAGCCGCTCACCTTGAAGTTGCTGGCATGCACGCGGAGGATCGCGGCGGTCTTCTCCGTGATCGCCGCGGCGTAGTCGCGCGCGTAGGTACGATTGGTCGTCCCGACCTCGACGAGCTTCGCGCCCGAGCGCGTGAGCACGTCCGGGATGCGGAACGCGCCGCCGATCTCGACCAGCTCGCCGCGGCTCACGATGACCTCGCGACCCCTGCCCGCGATCGCCGCCAGCGACAACAGGACTGCGGCGGCACCGTTGTTGACCACGACGCCGTCCTCGGCGCCACAGACCTCCGCCAGGAGGCGCGCCGCGTGCCCGTGGCGCTCGCCACGCTTCCCCTCGATCAGGTCGTACTCGAGGCTGGCCGCGCCGGCGGCGTCGTGGAGCGCCTGGAGCGCGGCACCCGAGAGCGGTGCCCGCCCCAGATTGGTGTGCAGCACGACGCCGGTCGCGTTGATCACGCGACGCAGCGTTGGCGCGTCCCGCTCGGCCAGACGCGCCTTGGCCGTCGCCGCGACCGCGCTCGTGTCGACCGCGGTCCCCGACGCGCGGGCTTCCGCCAGCAGCTCGCGGGCGATCGAGGTGACGCGAGCGCGCCGCGTCGCATCGACACGGCCGACGGCGCGCACGACGGCATCGACCGATGGCAACGCGCGGCGGACGTCGGTCACGCGAGCACCGTCAACGAGGAGGGCCGGATCGCGACGGAGAGCCCGCGGACCCGCGAGGGCTCGCCATCCAGCTCCATCGGCACCGCTCGCTCGAACGTCACCTCGAGCCGCTGCGCGCGCACGCCGCGCACGCGCTGCCCGTCGACGTGCTTCCCGCGGTACAGCCGCGCGAGCGTCGCGAGCGCGCCACTGCGATCGAGCGCGCCGGCGATCGTCACGTCGAGCGCGCCGTCGCTCATGTCCGCCCCCGGCGCCGCCCTCATGCCACCGCCGAAGTGCACGCCGTTCGAGGCGAGCACGATCAGGTAGCTTCCCTCCTCCCGCGCTCCGTCCACGGACACCTGCATGGGCGTCGGCTGGTACCGCGCGATCGCGACCAGCGACGCGAGCGCGTAGCCGGCGAAGGGCCCGAGCACGCGCGCGTAGCGCGCCGCGGATGCGGCGACCACGCCGTCGATGCCCACACCGACGTGGTTCACGAACACACGGCCGTTCGCTTCGCCGACATCGATGCGACGCTGGCGGGCGCCCTTGGCGAGGAACGCGGGCACCTCGCGGCGTCTGCGCGGGTAGCCGAGATTGCGCGCGAGATCGTTGCCCGTGCCCAGCGGGAACAGCGCGAGCGCCGTCTCGGCGCCCATCAATCCGTTCGCGCATTCGTTCGCCGTGCCGTCGCCTCCGACCGCGACGACCACCGCGTAGCCCTCGCTCGCCGCGTCACCTGCGAGGCGCGCGGCCTCGCCCGGCGCGGGCGTGACCTGCACGTCGAGCTTCACCCCGTGGGCGGCGAAGGTGGCCGCGATGGTCGGCAGCATCGCCCGCCCTCTGCCGCGGCCTGCCATCGGATTGACGATCGCGAGCCAGCGCTGGATCAATGCGCCGGGCCCAGCGCCATGCGGATCGCCTCCTGCTCCTCGTCGGACAATTGGTGGCGCGAGCGGCCTTGCACGACCTGCTTCGCGAAGACGCGGGTGTCGGCGCGCCCGTGGAGGCTCGAGAGCACGACCCCGTTCCCCTGGGTATCGAGCAGCGCGATGGCGAAGGATTGATCTCCCCCGGTATCGGAGAACGGATTGAACCGGACGACGCCGACGCGCTGCAGCATCCGCTGGCCGCGCGCGTCGAGCTCGCGGTGCAGCGCGTTGAGCGCGTCCATCCGTCCGGTCAGCTGGTCCACGCGGTGGAGCTGCCGCTCGAGGACCTCGTCGATGCCCGCGTCTCCGTCGCGCAGCATCGTCCGCAGGCGCCGCCGCAGCCGCGCCTCGGACCGCTGCAGCAGCGCGACCCATACGGCGAGCCCGATCACCGCGAGCGCGAGCGCGATGACCGCGAGCGACAGCGCGCGCTCATCGAGCACCATCAGGTCGAACGGTACAGGTCGCTCGGCTATCCTTGTCGCCCCATGCCGAAACGGACCCGCAGTCGTACCCGCGCGCGCACGGCCGTCGCCGCTCGCCCCAGCGAGGGCACGAGCCGCGGCAGGTCGGGCGGGATGCGCGGCCTCGGCGCGCCACGCGCGAGCGGCGCGCCCTCGGCGGCGCTGCTCAAGGCCGCCGCGTGGGAGCGTGCGTACGTGGTGCGTGACTTCCGGCGGATCGCCGTCGTCGTCGGCATCACGCTCGCGCTGCTCGTCGTCGCTGGCATCGCCATCAACCTCCTCCTGAAGTAGCATCGCGGCGCCTGGTGGGAGGTGCGTCGATGGGTGGGTCCCGTCGTTCCCTGATCGCGTTGTCGCTTTCAGCGATCGTCGCCGGTGCCTGCGGCGGCACCGCGGCTCCCGTGGCGGCGAGCGCGAGCCCGACCGCGGCGCGCTCCGCCGGTGCCGCGACGGCCACCCCGCAGCCGACGATGCAGAAGATCGTCGTGGCCTTCAGCGAGATCTACGAGGGCGCGCTGCCGATGTGGTACGCCCAGGAGAAGGGCATCTTCCAGAAGAACTTCGTCGACCCGGACCTGCGCTTCATCGCGAGCTCGACCGGCGTCGCCGCGCTGCTCGCGGGCGAGGTGCAGCTGTTCCACGGCGGCGGCTCCGAGGTCGTGAGCGCGGTGGCGGGCGGAGCCGACCTGCTCATGGTCGGCAACCTGGTCCCCATCTATCCCTACGTGTTCATGGTGAGCGCGAACGTGAAGACGCTGGCGGACCTGAAGGGCAAGAAGGTCGGCGTGAGCTCACCGGGCTCGACCTCCGATATCGCGACGCGGGTCGGCCTGGCGAAGCTGGGCATCGACCCGGACAAGGACGTCACCATCGTCGCCGTCGGCTCGTCGCAGAACCGCACGGCCGCGCTGCTCTCCGGCGCGATCCAGGGCGGCCTCGATCAGCCGCCCGGCTCGATCGTGCTCGAGAGCAAGGGCCTGCACTCGTTGTTCGACATGGCGTCGCAAAAGCTCCCGGTGGTGAACAACGGCATCACCCTGCAGCGCTCGTACGTGGGCGCGAACCGCCCCATCGTGCAGCGGTACATGGATTCGCTCGTGCAGTCGATCGCCGCGCTGCGCAAGGACAAGCCGGGTGCGCTCGAGGTCCTGCAGAAGCAGCTCGGCGAGAAGGACCAGAAGGTCCTCGGCGCGACGTACGACTACGCGATGGGCCTCTTCCCCTCGCAGCCGTACGCGAAGATCGAGGCCTTCGCGGACTCGATCCGGGTCCTCAGCGCGACGAATCCCAAGATCGCCGGCTTCGACGCGATGAAGATCCTCGACGACTCGTTCGTCAAGAGTGCGGTGGACCGGGGACTCGACAAGTAGGTGGTCACAGCACTGCTGCGCAATGCCGTGACCGTCCTGCTCCTTCGCCTGCGGCTTCGTAGTAGCGCGACGACGCGCCGGGTAGCATTGACGGCGCACGACCCGGGCTCGTGGCTCAGCGGTTAGAGCACTCGGTTCACATCCGAGGGGTCGCTGGTTCGAATCCAGCCGAGCCCACCAGTTTCACGGTTACGCCACTGCGCTCCGTCTCGCCAGGGAAAGCCGCTAGCGCGCGGCGATGAGCGATGTGGGATCGAGCTCGGTCCCGCTCGCGGTGACGAGCGAAACGATCACGTCGAAGGCGGCGTCCCGGTCGTAGAACGTGCGCCATGACGAGCCGCCGCTGCCGATCACCTTCAGCAGCGCGTCGCCTTCCCGCACCACGTCGCCGTCCTTCACGAGGACCTCCGCGTCCACGCCGAGCGCGCCCGGCCGGTAGGTGACCTTGCCATCGGCCGTGCTCAGGTAGATGTACGGGTAGTACGGGAGCGACGGGAGGTTCGCGCCGATGCGGATGTCGCCGTTGACGATCTGGTAGAGGCGCACCTCGACCGTGCCGCCGCGCGTCGCCGTGAGCACGGTGCCCGGCTCGACGCTGAGCCCCGCGTACCGATGCCCACCCCAGCGGTACGCGCTGGCCGACACCGCGTGCGGGACCGAGGGCGCCGAACCGACGGCTGGGGCCGCGCTCGGCGCGGCGGTGGGCGGGGGCGTCGCGGGCGCGACCGTGCTCACGGCAGTCGGGGCGACCGGGACGGCGCTCTCGATCATGACCGGCACGGGCACGAGCGGAGGCACGACCGCGGCGAGCGTCGCGGTGGCCGCCGGCACGCTGGCGGCCTCGAAGGTCGTCGCGCCGCTGCTGCTGAGGGCGATCGCGAGGCCGAGCACGCCGACGCCGATGCCCGCGCCGGCCAGCGTGCTCGCGAGCCGCTTGCCTGTCGCGCGCAGCAGCATCTGGTCCGCTGAGCGAAGCGACGCGAAGGCCTCGTCGAAGGTCAAGAACGCTCCTTTGCTGGCCCGCCCACCCTTTGGCTCCGGGAGGAACAAGTATCAGGATTGGTGTCAATGGCTTGGCCTCGTTCCCGTCGCATCATGGACCCGTGCGGGAGATCAAGCGCTCGCAGCGCTCGAACGAGCTCGGGAACGCCCTCCTCGACCGGCTGGAGGCCAGCCCCCGGAAACAGGCCTGGCGGGAGGCCCTCTGGCGCGTCAGGGCCTACCTGGTGGTCACGCCCGGCCCGGAGCTGATCCGCCTGGCGCTCGAGGGCTTCCCCCGCGAGGTCCGGGAGCTCTGCGCGACCGCTCCGTTCCATCGGTTCGCTGCCCGGGGCGGTGGCGGCTTCTACCCGGACAGGAACGAGATCTGGCTCGCCGCGGGCGTCGAAACGTACGAAGGGCGCACCCAGGTGCCCCTGTCGTCGCGACACGAGCTCTTCCACTTCGTCTGCTGGAACCATCCGCGCTACCGCGACGACGAGAGCACCGGCTTCCCGCGTTTCCGCGCGGCGATCGAGAAGGGGCATGCCGAGCTCGACACGTACCCCCGCTATCGCGACTGGTACCGGCGATCGTTCCTCCCCCAGGGAGACCACGCGAATATCGTCGAGCTGTTCGCCGACATCCCCACGAACTTCCGCGACCTGCGCGAGATCCCACCGGCGCTGGCGGAGCATTTCGAGCCGCTCATCGGCTCATAGAGAGCTCGATCGATCGCGATCCGTCGCACCGTCTATCGTTTTCATGTGGGAAGCGCAACATGACCATCGGTATCGAGGCCTGCTGGGAGCGGTGACGCTTCGGGGGGACATCCGGAACATCGCGATCATCGCGCACGTGGACCACGGTAAGACGACCCTGGTCGACGCGATGCTCCGGCAGAGCCACATCTTCCGCGACAACCAGCAGGTCGCCGAACGAGTCATGGACTCGAACGCGCTCGAGCGCGAGCGCGGCATCACCATCATGGCGAAGAACACCGCGATCAGCTATCGGGGCATCAAGATCAACATCGTCGACACGCCGGGTCATGCCGACTTCGGCGGCGAGGTCGAGCGGATCATGAACATGGTCGACGGCGTGCTGCTCCTGGTCGACGCCGTGGACGGCCCGATGCCGCAGACCCGCTTCGTGCTGCGGCAGGCGCTGCAGCGGGGGCACCGCGCGATCCTGGTCGTGAACAAGATCGACCGGCCGAACGCGCGCCCGAATCACGCGCTGAACGAGACCTTCGACCTCTTCGTCGAATTGGGCGCATCCGAGGCGCAGGCGGAGTTCGTCACCGTCTACACGAACGCGATCACCGGCCAGGCCGGACTCGACCACAAGCACGTGGGACCCGATCTGGAGCCCCTGTTCAACGCGATCGTCGAGCACATCCCCGCGCCCGACGTCGATCCGCAGGGGCTCGCGCAGCTGCTCGTGACGACCACGACGTACGACGACTACAAGGGCAAGATCGCTGTGGGCCGCCTGCAGAGCGGGACGCTCAAGAAGGGTATGAACGTCGCGCGGATCGACCACGGCGGCGCGATCACCCCCGCGAAGATCACGCAGCTGTTCACGTTCTCCGGCCTGTCGCGTGACGAGGTCGACGAGGCCAGCGCCGGCGACATCGTCGCGGTGGCGGGCGTCGGTGACGCCTCCATCGGAGACACGATCGCCGACGCGATCGACCCGCGCCCGCTCCCGCCCATCCGGGTGGAGGAGCCGACCCTCCGCATGACCTTCGGCGTCAACACCGGCCCGTTCTCGGGTCGCGAGGGCACCTTCGTCACCTCGCGCAAGCTGCGCGAGCGTCTCTACGCGGAGCTCGAGCGCGATGTCGCGCTCCGCGTCGAGGACACCGACAGCGCCGACACGCTGCTGGTGAGCGGTCGCGGCGAGCTGCATCTGGCGATCCTGGTCGAGACGCTGCGCCGCGAGGGGTACGAGTTCCAGGTCTCGCGTCCCGAGGTCATCCTCAAGGAGGTCGACGGCGAGAAGCAGGAGCCCTACGAGCAGCTCGACGTGGAGGTCCCCAGCGACGCTGTCGGCGTCGTCGTCGAGATGGTCGGTCAGCGTCGCGGGTCGGTCACGGAGATGCGGCATCGCGACGACGGGACGGTCCACGTCGTGTCGCGCATCCCGACGCGCGGACTGCTCGGCTTCCGCAACATGTTCCTCACGAGCACGCGCGGGCGCGGCATCATGAACACGCTGTTCGAGTCCTACGGGCCACTGGCCGGTCCGATGGCGCGACGCGAGAACGGCTCGCTGATCGCCTTCGAGCCCGGCGAGACGACGGCCTATGGCCTCGCGGCGGTGCAGGACCGTGGCACCTTCTTCATCGGCGCCGGTGTCGAGGTGTACGAGGGCATGGTGGTCGGGCAGCACATCCGCGACCGCGACCTCGAGGTGAACGTCGTGAAGACGAAGCATCTCACCAACATGCGCTCCAGCAACTCCGACATCGCGGTGAAGCTCGACGGCATCCGCAACCTCTCGCTCGACGACGCCATCGAGTTCCTCGCCGAGGACGAGCTGCTCGAGGTCACGCCGAAGGCGTTCCGTCTTCGCAAGCGTCTGCTCGCGAAGCAGGACCGCGACCGTATCCTCGGTCAGCAGAAGAAGGCCGCCGGCATCCGCTAGGCGGCCGGCATGTCCGGCAGGGACACGCGGTCGCCCTAACGGATCGTGACCGAGCTCGCCCCCGCCGAGACGGAGATCGTGACGCGATCCTTCGCGGATCCATACCCCGCCGTCTCCGTCCGGCCGCTCACGCTGATGAGGCCGCCGCTGGCCGTGACGCGAGCCTCGACGCCGGCCGGGACCTCGATCACGATCGACGACGCCCCGCTATCGATACGCGCGCGCAGCTCGCCGCTGGGCTTTGGCAGCGTCAGGAAGAGGTTCGACGCGCCCGCCGAGACGCGGAGGTCCGTCACCGTGACGTCGCGCAGGTCCAGCGTGAAGTCGCCGGCGCCGCCGCTCACGTTGAGGGCGAGCGGCACGTCGCTCGCGACCTTCACATCGACGTTCGCCGGCGCGCGACCGAACCGGAAGTCCTCCATCGTGATGCGCACGTCCGCGCTATCGCCGCGCCGCGACACACGCTGGGTCAGGTCCGGGGTGTCCGAGCGTGCCTCGACGAGCGCCGTCGCGCCACCCGACAACCGCAGCGTGCCGCCGCCCACGATCACGTTGAGAGACGCCGTCTTCGCGCCTTCGCGCGCGACGGTAATGTTCTGGTCGCCCGCGGCAGGCCCGCGGAAGAACAGGTCGGGGCCTGCCGGCCGGACCGCGATGAGCGCGATCCCGAGCGCGATCACCGCCACCTCGCCCCCGAGCGCCGCGAGCGGGAACCGCCGTGCGAGCGCGAGATCGATGCCGACGATCATCAGGATGAGCGGCCAGAGCAGCGCGACCGCACGGCCGATATTGATGGGCGCGATGTACCCGAAGTTCGCGGCCAGGAACACGAGCCCCGCGAGGATGAAGACCAGCGGCAGGACGATGCCGCGTCCGGACCTCATCGGGACGTCAGCCGCTGCCCGAGCAGGAGCAGCCCGATGGCAATGAGCGCGAGCGGCCAGAGGTAGCGCCCGTCAAGGAAGCGCAGCGCGCCGATGTTGTTGAGCAGGAACGCGAGACCGATGGCGATCAGGATGTAGCCGGCGGATTCGCGGCGCCGCTGCACGCGCGGCGTCGAGGTCGCGGCCGCAGCGTCGCCAGATGCCTCGGACGACGAGGTCCCGACGATCAGACCCTGTCCGGGCAACGGCATCACGACCAGCAGGACGATGTACGCGAGGAGCCCCACGCCGCCGAAGATCGTGAGCAGGACGAAGAAGACCCGCACGATGGTCGCGTCGATCTGTAGGTACTCCGCGATGCCGCCGCAGACACCGGCGACCATCCGGTTGTCGACGGAACGCTCAAGCCGCGTGGCTGACATGGTGTCGCTCCTTTCGTTCGAAGAGGAAGAGGATCGCGACCGCGCTGAGCGCGGCGACCGCGGGCCCCGGCTGTGTGAGGAGCGAGAGGCCCTGCGCGACCGGGATGAGCGCGAGCGCGAGGATCCCCGCCGGATCGCTCGCGAGCGAAGGCTCGCTCAGGATTGTCGCGAGCAGCTGCACCACGGCGACGACCGGGAGCGCCCCGAGCGCGGCCGTGACCGCGAGGACCACGCGCGCGGTGCGCTGCTGGTCCGCGGCCTCGGCCATCCGCACGAACGCCGCCACGTCGATGCGGGGGCGCTCGTCCGGATCGAGGCGCAGCGCGCGTCGCAGCGCGCCCTCCTCGTAGAGCTCATTCATGGCGTTCCCTCCAATGCCGAGCGGAGCAGCGCTCGGCCGCGCAACAGCTGGACGCCGATCGTCGAGACCGACCGCCCTGTCACATCGCCGATCTCCTCGAGCGACAGGTCGTTGAAGTAGCGGAGCACGACGGGGAGCCGGTACAGCTCCGGCAGGCTCACCACGGCCGCACGAACACGCTCGCGCTCCTCGCGCTCGACGAGCGCGCGCTCCGGACCGGCGCCCGCGTCCGCGACGGCGAGCGCCTCTTCCGGCGCCGCGCTGCGCGAGCGCTCGCGGGCGATGCGACGGGCGGCCGAGAGCGCCTCGTTCGCCGTGATGCGCAGGAGCCACGGCCGGACCGGCCGGCTCTGGTCGTAGCGATGGAACGCGCGGTACGCCTTCAGCAGGACGGCGCTGGCCACGTCGCCGGCGGCGTCGCGGTCGCCGAGGATCCGCAGCGCGAGGCCGAAGATCTCGTCCTGATGGTCGCGGGCAGCATCGTCGAAGGTCAGCACCCGCGCTTCACGGCGCGCGACCGGCATCGCGAGCGCCCGCCATGTCGCCGTTTCCACCGCCATCTGTCCCTTGTACGCCCCCCGGGGGCGCGCTATTTCAACAGTGTGGCCAGCCGATCACGCGCCAGCGCGGGAGCGCTCAGGAGCTTGCTCCGCCCACGGCTCCCCCTCTCCACCCGGACCTGCCCCGCCGGCACCGCGAGCGCGCGCGCGACGAGGGCGACGACCGCTTCGTTCGCGGCACCCTCGACGGGCGGCGCGGTCACGCGTATGACGAGCTGGCCCGCGCGCGGTGCCGCTAGCTCGTTGCGCGCCGCGCGCGGGATCACGCGGACGGTGAAGCGGAAGCGCTCCTGGTCGCTCAGACGATCGGCGGCAGGAGCCGCAGCACCACGTAGGTGACGGTCTGCACCGCGAGGATGCCGACCAGCGGCGAATAGTCGATCCCCGACGCCGGCGGCAGCACTCGGCGGATGGGCCGCAGGACGATCTCGCTCACCTGGTAGCAGAACGAGCCGAGCCCCCAGGGCAGCCGCAGCGGTACCCAGGACGACAGGCTCGTGATGAGGATCGCCAGCGTGAGGGCGCCGGAGAGGACGTTCACGAACGCCTCCGCGTACAGCAGCACGAGGCACTGGAGGCACATCGCGCTAGCGCTCCACTACGCCTTCGGCAGGTCCAGCCGGTAACGCGACGGCGTCGGCCCGGACTGGCCCTGATATGACGATCCGAGCTCGGGTGAGCCGTAGGGCCGCTCGGCCGGGCTGGACAGCTCGAAGAACGACAGCTGGCCGATGCGCATCCCCGGATACAGCGTGATCGGGATCGTGTTCACGTTCGAGAGCTCGAGCGTGATGTGGCCGTCCCACGCGGGATCGATGAAGCCGGCGGTCGAGTGGATGAGCAGGCCGAGCCGGCCGAGCGAACTGTTATGCGTAGGGATGAATGCTCGCGTGACAAGGAATAGCCGGTTCGGCGACGCGACCTCGAGGCATTTGACAGGCACGCTCTGTACCTCTCTCACATCGACGATCGCGCGGAACCGGTGGAACATGCCACGCACCTTCTGACGAGCGCGCTTCCGCCGCAGCCTGAAGACAGGGCGATCCGGCGTGAACTGGACCTCGAACGCGGGGCCGTGGTCCGTGCCGTTCGACATCGCACGCTTGCGCGCGAGCTTCGGACGGAAACCCAGGCTCGCGACCAGCTCGTAGTACTGCTCCGCGAGTCGTTCGCTCACCGTCGTCACGCCACACCGTCCAAGGCAGTCGACGTATCCGTCCGTATCCATCAGTCCCTGAAGCAGCGCCGTGCGCTGCTCGATCGCCGCGTGGAGGTAGTCGTCTGGAATGTGCTTGTTCCCCATCAGTCCCATCGCGCGCAGCTTGCTCGAGAGCGACCCGTTACCTTCGAAGCGGCCTGTGGACGTGCTGCGCCTGTGGCCTGCGCCGCCGACGCGGTACGTGATCGCGCGCGAAGGCTTGCGAACGGCGGGGTAACCGGCCGCGGCGAGCTCCTCGAGGATGCCGGCCTCAGCACAGGTCACCTCCACGGTGGTCGATGTGCCGTCACCCAGCCAAACACCTAACACGTACGGATCGATCACCAGATCACGCTGCGGGTACCACACGGGGCCTGCGAGCGCCACCTGATGGTTGCGTTCCCGTCCAAGACGAAGCGTCCGCGCGATCTCTTCGGTGGTGACGACCGCCGCTCGGCGCTCGCGCCCCCAGCGGCCTCTCTTATCGGTCGTTACCCACTGGTGATCGATGTCGGTCACCAGCTTCGTGCCGTCGGAGAAGACGACCTCACGGCATGGGCGACCCGCCATGACCGGAGAAACGGCTCTGACGCGTGTCGGCTGTCCGGCGTCGTCGAAGACGAGATCTCCAGGCGAGATCTCGCCCACCTGCTTCCAGCCGGCCGGCGTCGGCATCCAGGTATCGAGCGCCAGAGCTTTCCCCTCCACGCGCGAGACCAGATCATCGGGAAGCCGGATGCGCTCGCGCGTGGAGCCGAGCACGAACTCTCCCGGGTGGAGGATGAAGCGCGAGCCGGCGACGGACACAAGCTCGGTGATGTCATCGAGCGGCTCCGCGAGATCGATATAGGCGTGGCGGCTCGAGCGGAACACGCGGAACTGGTCGTCGAGGCGGATGTCGAGGCTCGCGGGCTGCACGCACGCATCGTCGAACGGCTCGATGACGATCCGTCCCTTGGCGATGGCGGCGCGGATGTCGCGATCGGAGAGGACCATTCAGACCTGGCTGAGGATACGGTCGCGCAGCTCGACCCAGGTGCGCGCGGTCGCGTCCGCCTCCGGGACCCGCTCGCGCTCGTAGCCCCAGAGCACCTGCAGCGTGCGTGCGCCGGCGCTGCGGCCCATCTTCATGTCGGTGCTCGTATCCCCCACCACGATCGCCTCGCGCGGCTCGATGCCCAGGCGCTCGATCGCGAGGAGCGCGAGGTCGGGCGCGGGCTTCGGCTCGCGCACGAGATCACCGCCCAGGTAGAGCTCGATCTCCTGCTTCAGTCCGAGCCCGCGCAGGATCCGCTCGCAATCCGCGGCGCGCTTGCCGGTCACCGTCGCCTGCCGCAGGCCGGCGCGTCGCAGCAGGCGCAGCGTCGTGCGCGCGCCGCGGAAGAGACGGGTCGCGGGGATCACGTGCTCGTCGTAGCGCATGCGGTATTCGTCGCGGTAGCGCAGCGCGTCCTCCGCGGACAGCTCGGGCCAGGACAGGCGGAAGATCGACTCGAGCGGCAGGCCGGTCATCCGGCCGACCTCGTCGAAGGCGAGCTCGCGCCCACCATGTCGCGCGATGATGAGGTTCGCGGTGTCCACGACGAAGCGCACGCTGTCGGTGAGGGTGCCATCGAGATCCCATAGCACCGCGCGCAGGCGCGGTGCGCTCAACGGGCGCGGTGCGCTCAGCGGCGCCTGCTCCGCTTCGCCGCGACGACCGGCGGGACCGCCTCGGCGATCGGCAGCGCCATCTGCTCTCCGTGCAGCCGGCGCTTCGCTTCCTCGCGACGCCGCACGAGCGCGGCGAGCTCGTCGTACAGCGCGTCGGGCTCGTCCATCCGCGCGTAGACGATCTTGAAGCGCAGGTAGCTCATCGCGTCGAGCGTCTCGAGCCGTTCGAGGACCATCTCCCCGATCCGCCGCGAGCCGACCTCCGCCGTTCCGCTCGCGCGGATCGTGGATTCGATGTCGTCGATGACGCCGGCGATGCCCTCCGGAGCGAGGGCCTTGCTGGCCGCCTTCTCGATCGCGCTCGCCAGCTTCCGGCGGTCGAACTCCTGCCTGGACCCGTCGCGCTTCAGGACCTGGATGCGCGCGGACTCGGTGCGCTCGAAGGTCGTGAAGCGCTCCTGGCAGCGGTCACACTCGCGCCGCCGCCGGATCGACGTGCCGTCCTCGGCCTCACGCGAGTCGACGACCCGGGTGTCCGGAGCGCCGCATTTTGGACAGTGCATGACCACAAGATATGGGAGAGCCGCCACTAAATCTAGTGGCGGCTCCCGTCACAGGTGGGCCCCCCCGCTGGCATCACTTCCTACGCAGGAAGCTCGGAACCTCGAGGTCGTTCTGGTCGTAGGCCTCGGCGCGTACGGGCGCCGCCGGCACCGGAACGCCAACACCCGCGGGGACCGCGGGCCGCTCGCTCGCGCGCGGCTCGGGCTGCCGCTTGTAGAGCGGCTGCTCGATCCGCTTGAGCGGACGCGTCGCGTCGAATCCGGTCGCGATGACGCTGATCTTCACGTCGCTTCCCATGCGCTCGTCGATGACCGAGCCGAAGATGATGTTCGCCTCGGGGTCGGCGGCGGCGCGGATGATCTCGGCCGCTTCGTTGACCTCGACGAGCGTGAGGTCCGGCGCGCCGGTGATCGTGAACAGGACGCCGCGAGCGCCGTCGATCGATTGCTCGAGCAGTGGCGAGGTGATGGCCTGGCGCGCCGCATCCGCCGCGCGCGTTTCTCCGGTGCCATGGCCGATGCCCATGAGGGCCGACCCGGCGTTGCTCATGATCGTCTTCACGTCGGCGAAGTCGAGGTTGATGAGACCCGGCACGGTGATCAGGTCGCTGATGCCCTGCACGCCCTGGCGCAGGACGTCGTCGACGATGCGGAACGCGTCGACCATGCTCGTCTTCTTCTCGACGACCTGGAGCAGGCGATCGTTCGGGATCACGATGAGCGTGTCGACCTTGTCGACGAGCTCGGAGATCCCCTGCTCCGCCAGCAGGCGGCGCTTGGATCCCTCGAAGGTGAACGGCTTCGTCACGACGGCCACGGTGAGTGCGCCGATGTCCTTCGCGATCTCCGCGATGATCGGCGCCGCGCCGGTCCCGGTACCGCCGCCCATGCCGGCCGCGATGAAGATCATGTCCGCCTCTTTGAGCGCCTCGTAGAGCTTCTCGCTGTCGTCCTCGGCCGATTTGCGGCCGACAGAGGGATCGGCGCCGGCGCCAAGACCCTTGGTGACCTTGTCACCGATGCGCAGCTTGTGGGGCGCGTCGGACAGCAGCAGTGCCTGGGCGTCGGTGTTGACGGAGATGAACTCGACTCCCATCAGCTCGGCGCGGATCATTCGATTGACCGCGTTGGATCCGCCGCCGCCGACACCAACGACCTTGATGAGGGCGAAGTTCTCTATGTCCGAACGGAGCGGCATATGGGAGGGGCCTCCTTTGCACCTTTACGTAGTGGCCAGGCGCCGCCCCTCCCCTGAGCGCACGCATGGAGCCGTATTCAGTTGTCCCGGAACTATAACCCGGCGCGAGCCGATCTTGGGCGTGGACGCTCGCCGCTCAGGGCATCAGCCCCTTGAAGAGGCGCGAGATGCGGCCGCCGAGACGCTCGCCGAGGCGCCCGCTCGCGGGCTCGTCGCCGCTCGACCAGTGCTTGGCGCCCCACAGCAGGAGCCCGCTGGCGGCGGCGTAGGGCGGTGAGCTCACCGAGTCGGTGAGCCCGCCCAGCCCGGACGGGGTCGTGACGCGCGCGCTCATCCCGAGCTGGTCTCGCGACGAGCGGCCCACGCCGGCCAGCAGCGAGCCGCCACCCGTGATCACGAGCCCGGCCTGGAGCCGGTTCGCGGCTCCCGCCGCGTCGATCTCGGCCTGGACGAAGCGCAGGATCTCGAAGAGCCGGGACTCGACGATCTCGCTGACGTGGCGGCGCGTGACGCCGTGCGCGAGATCCTCTCCGATCGAGGTGATCTGGATGATCTCGTCCGGATCGACCTCGAGCGGCAGCGCCGATCCGTACTTCAGCTTCACGTTCTCCGCGACGTCGGGCGTCACCCGCAGCACGATCCCGAGGTCGGCCGTGATGCTTCGCGCACCCATGGGGATCGTCGCGGTGTGGGCGATCGAGCCATCCTGGAAGATCGCGATATCGGTCGTGTCGCCGCCGATGTCCACGAGCGCGACGCCGAGCTCCTTGTCCTCTTCTGTGAGGACCGCCTCGCTCGTGGCCAGCGAGGTGAGCACCATCTCGTCGATGTCGATGTTCGCTCGCTGCACGCATTTCGTCAGGTTCTGCACGCTCGTCGTCGACGCGGTGATGATGTGCGTCTCGACCTCGAGGCGAACGGCGCTCATACCGATCGGGTCGCGGACGCCGGCCTGCCCGTCGACGACATAGCCGCGCGGGATCACGTGGAGGATCTCGCGCGTGTTCGGGATGGACACCGCCCGCGCCGCGTCGATCGCGCGCAGCGTGTCATCGCGCGTGACGTCGTGCCCGTGCCCCGACACGGCCACCATGCCGCGCGAGTTCTGTGACCCGATGTGGCCGCCCGAGATACCGACGAAGGCGGACCGCACCTGAAGACCGGACAATCGCTCCGC
Organism: Chloroflexota bacterium; assembly: GCA_016194865.1. Classification (GTDB taxonomy): domain Bacteria; phylum Chloroflexota; class Limnocylindria; order P2-11E; family P2-11E; genus JACQAT01. The sequence goes on along the minus strand of JACQAT010000007.1, from coordinate 149,915 downwards.
GGCGTCGATGGCGGTCCGCACCGACTGCACGGTACGGTCGATGTCGATGACGACGCCCTTGCGCAGCCCGTCGGAGGGCGCATGGCCGATACCGATGACGTCGACGACGCCGGTGCGCCCCACCTCGCCGATGAGGACGCAGACCTTCGTCGTGCCGACGTCGATCGCGACGAGGACCGTCTGCTCAGGCACGCTCGCCTCCTAAGACCCGGTCTCTCCTCAGCTTCCCCATGTCATCACAGGAAGTGCCTCCTGATGACCGCGACATTCTGGAAGATGCGCCAGCCGAAGGCAAAGAGCGCGACGAGATAGAGGTCGATCCCGAGCCGGTCGCCGAGGAAGGTGAGCCCGGCCGCGAGGATCGCATTCGTGTAGAAGCCCGAGAGGAAGATCCGTGCGGAGAAGTGACCCTCGAGCTCCGCACGGAACGCGCCGAGGAGCGAATCGAGCGCCGCCAGGATGCCGACCGCGGTGTAGCGAGCGAGGTCGATCGGCAGGTTGACGCGCAGCGCGAGCCCGAGCAGGACTCCGGCCAGCAGGCCGAGGAGCGGAAGCCACATTCGCTGCGACTAGGGCTTGGACACGATGGACCCTGGCCGTGCCACGTCCACGTACTCTAGCGACCCGCTCGGGTGCTCGCGGAAGAACGCGCGCATCGCGCTCATCTTCTCGTCGAACGCCTCGGGGCCGCCGAAGCGCACCTCCCACCCGGCGCCGCTGTTCAGGATGAGGGTCCCGTCCTTCGCGATATGCACCGTCGGCGCGATCTCATCTGGACGGAGGTCGCGCGCGGGCAGAGCGGCCAAGCGTGATGCGACGCTCACCAGCGCTGGATCGACACGGTCTCCCTGCTTCGCCGTGCCGCGGTCGTCGATGATGCGCGTCGCCGGCCCGCCTGCCGCGTCGATCGACGCGAACAGCACGCCCTCCCTATCGACGAGCAGCTCGCCGCTCGACACGGACCAGCGCGCGACCGGCTCGCGCTCGCTGACGAGGATCCGCGCGCCACCGGGCAGCGACAGCTCCACGGTCGCGTCGCGGACGGCGGGGAGGGCGCGAAGGCGCCCCCGCGCATCCTGACCGCTCGCTCGGAAGGTCGGCGTGCCGACGAGCCCGCTCACCAGGATCGCGTTCTGCGAGCCGAGCTGCCGCGTCCCCTCCGTGCTGACCTCGCTCACGGGCCAGAGCGGCACGACGGCGAGCGTCACGAGGCCCGCGCCGCAGCCGAGCGCGAGAAGTCCCGCGAGGACGCGTCCGCGCAGCTCGGGGTCGGCGCGTCCGCGCGAGCGCGTGGTGCGACGCGCGCGCGGACCCTTAGCGGGACCGACGGTCGGCGTCCTCGAGCGCCCAGCGCACGAGCCTGTCCACCAGGTCCGCGAACGAGATGCCCGCGACGCGTGCGGCCTTCCGCACCAGGCTGTTCGCGGTCATGCCGGGCTCACTTCTGCGGCTGGCTACCAACCTTGCTTCCGCCGCGCCCGTCGAGAATCCCACTCTCGAAGCCAAACGTCGTGGTGCGCTTAGCCTCGGCGGCCGCCAGCCCATCCTGAATGAGGTCATCGAGAACGGCAGCTGGTGATACGCCAGTCGCCTGCCACAGGTAGAGCGCATAGGAACCCGGAAGTGTGTTGACCTCATTCACGAAGACTTCCCCCGTCTCGGCTCTGACCAGAAAGTCGATCCGCGCCAAGCCGCGGCAGTCGAACGCCTTGAACACGCTGATGGCCAGCGAACGCACCTTTGCAGCTAGCTCCTCGCTAATGCCCGCTGGAATGAGCGACCGCGCGCCCTTCATTCCTTTCGCAGGCGAACCAAGATACTTATCTGCGAAATTCAGGAAGGCGGCAGCGCCAATCGGCTGCTCGCAGACCGACGCTTCCACGGTCTTGCTGCGACGGACGGAGCAGTTGATATCGATCGCGCCGACCACCGCCGCTTCGACCAAGACCCTGTCGCCGAACCTCAGCGCCAGATCGATCGCATCCGATAGACCAACGACCGCATCGACCCTGGTAATGCCGATGCTCGACCCAAGGCAGGCTGGCTTTACGAACAGGGGAAACGTCAGTTCGGAAGAGATGTCCTTGAGGAAGCCAGCACGGCCCGCGGCCCACGTGGATCGGTCGGTCGCCACCCAGGGTGCGACGTCGAAATTGCCGGCCACCAACACGCGCTTCGTGACGATCTTGTCGATCGCGATGGCCGAACTCACTAGTCGCGAACCGACATAGGGCATGTCCGCGAGTTCCAACAACCCTTGAATGCTTCCGTCCTCACCATGAGTACCGTGAAGAGCGGGGATCACCACGTCACACGGGAGGAGGCGCCGACCTCCAAATGGTCCTCGCCGGGAGCTCAGGAAACCGCCTGTACCTGGTTCGGCCGGAAGGGTGACGAGGTGGCCCTTGGGGTTCGCGTCCAACTCCCTATGCCTCTCGATATCCCGCCGGATGTCCCCCGTAAAGAGGTTCGGATCCGAGACCCATGCACCGGTGCGTGTAATGAAGACAGGCAGCACCTGGTATTTGCTCCGATCAAGCCAACCCATGACCTGGAGAGCGGTTATCACGGATACGTCGTGTTCGACGGACCGACTGCCGTAGATGACGGCGACGTTCAGTGTCACCAGTGCAGCCTCCCACGTGCCTGCATCACGTTTCGTAGAGGTCCGGCAGATCGTTCATCAGCAAGACCGTATCGCCTCGTCGGACCTTTGAACGCAATAGCTCGGTCGCAGCGGCCAGATTGGGCACTACGGAAAGGCGATCGTCGTCAAAGCCGCCTTCGCGCAAACCGCGGACCAACGCCCGCGTCGACGCCCCACCAACCAGTATCGCTTCGTCAACACGCGCCGCAGCAAGCCGGCCGAGTCGCTGATTTTCGGTGGGTCCTTCTCGCCCAAGCTCGACAAGGCCGGGTGTCACCAGGAACCTTCTGCCGCCCGAAAACTCGGCAAGTGTGTCCAGGGCATTTGCGGCGCCGGCGGGATTGGAGTTGTAGGAGTCGTCGATGATCGTCACGCCTCCACTCCCCTGCTTCAGTTCCAGCCGGTGAGTCACGGGGCGTAAGGCCGCGATGGCAGTGACAATCTCCTCCAACGTAATGCCACAATTAAGTGCGACCGCGGAGCCCGCCAAGATGTTCGACACATTGTGGGAACCCAGGAGTCGTGTCTGGGAATGGGCGGAGCGCCCGTCATGCAAACGAATCACAAAATTCAGGCCAGCAGCGCTCATTTCTACGTCAGTGGCCCAGACGAACGAGTCAGCACGCGGAACACGCCACGAGAATGTTACCGACGGCGAGGGAACCCGCGTGCGTAACGCGTAGCACCGCTCGTCATCGGCGTTGATCACCACGAGGCCCTCTGGCGGTACTGCCCGGAGAAGTTCGAACTTTGCCTCGGTAATCGCCTCCAGCGAACCAAACCGCTCTAAGTGTTGCGGGCCAATCGCGGTGATGATGGCGATGTCAGGGCGTGCGAGGCGAGTCATTCTGTCAATCTCGCCTCTTCGGTACGCGCCGTATTCCGCCACCAAGAAAGCTGGCTTATCCCTGATCAGGCCGTCTCGAATTGCGGAGGCGAGACCGAGTAGCGTGTTGTAGCTGCCCGGCGTCTTTGCGGTTCGATAGCGGATTCCAAGAAGCTGCGCCGTGATTTCCTTGGTGCTGGTCTTGCCATAGCTACCGGTCACACCGACGATCCGTGGTCGGGCGATGCCGAGTTGCTCGTGAGCATCTCTAATCACCGCGAGGTGCCAGCGCCGCACGATCGGGAATATCATCAGGTCGCCGCACACAAGAATGATCGGCGCTGTCAGGATGACCGCGGCCAGTAGCATGATTTGAAACGCGCCCGTATCCGCGACGTTCACCGTCGCGCCGTCCCACCGTACGACGCTAGCGGCTCCAAGTGTCGTACCAAGAAGCACAGCGGCAAGCCACATCAAGCGCGCTCGCTTGGTCCACGTCAAGGGCTTCTTCGCTGCGTGCCCCCTCGAGCGCAATTCACTGGCACAAATCACACCAATGCTTCCTAACGCGACGACAAGGTTGCTAGCGCCGGAAACATCGGCGACCACGGCCAAGGCGGAGACGATGAGGATCGCAGGGACGACGACGCCAATAGAGCGACCGAGATTCCGCACACACCATCGCAGGAAACGAATCCTCTGGTACTCCTCCTGCTGGAAGAAAAGCAGGAGGCGATGAAGTCTTGAGGCCAGCGACAGGCAGAACCCAACGGCCAGCACGGACTCGATCACTGCGTGCGCTAACGCGCTAACGGCCAAGGAAATGAGCGATCACGGTTAGGCAATAGTCGCTGCGTTCCAAGTATGCGAAGTGTCCAGCGCCCGGAATTACCACTAATCCGCAATCCGGGATGAGTTGGCTGAGAATCTTCCCTTGCAAGAGCGGTGTTTCGCGGTCGAGCTCACCCCAAATCAAGAGTGTCGGCGCCTTGACCTGTCTTGCGTACGTACGCAAATCCTCGCGCACGACCTTGACGAACGTCGAACGAAGCGTGCCCTGCGCATTTGCATAATCGACGGCTCCAACCCGACGATAGAAGGCATCGCCGATGGACTCCCCGCTTCGCAATCCGATTGACTGTGCGCCGCGACGGAAAGTACGTAAGACCGGGTAGATCACCTTCGACCAAACCGTCAATCGGAACGACTTCAGGCGAATGCCGGCGGGGGCCATCAATGCCAGGCGAATGATGAAGGCGGGATCGGTCGCCCCAAGGACGAGCGCGACACGACCGCCGAAAGAGTGAGCAACGATGTCGCATCGTTCGATCCCGACTTGAGCCGCAAGCTCTCGGACGCATCTCGCGTAATCGTTGATGCTCCATGCCGCGGGCAGGCTGCTCGCGCCGAAGCCGGGTAGATCCAGTACGAGGACGCGAAAACCTCGATCAAGCAACGCTCCGGGCAGGATGCCCCAGGACTTGATCTCACCCCCCCAGCCATGGAGAAGAAGGACAGGTGGCCCCATCCCAGCCACCGCGAAACGAACGACGGCTCCGTTAATGGTCGCGGAGCCAAGGCTGAAGTCACCGGTCTCATGCGGCCATACATCAGTCACCGTCGGGGCCTACGCGACCGTAGGGCGCCGCGGGGAGTCCCTTGTTGTAGGCCCAGTGCTGATCACCGTATGAGAAGTGCCACCACTCCTCCGGATATGGGCAGAAGTCGACGGCCGTCAGGGCCGCTACGAGCAATCTGCGCAACGAGCGAAAGGGTTCTGCGTCCCGGCTGCCTTCATACGCGTCAAGGCGGGCCTTGTGCGTGAAGCTGTCGAATTCGGTGCCGAGCGACAACGGCTGGCCCTTCCAGGTCAATGAAACGTCCAACGCGCCGCCTGTTTCGTGAGGCGGGATCCAAAGCTGATGTTCCGGGTCGCTCACAAAGCCTGGAGCCAAACTGCTGTCACGGTAGTAGTGCTCGTAGAGGGCCCGCTGAAATTGCGTGCTACGCCAAGCATCCAAGACGACGATGCCGAAATCTGCGGGCAATCGCACTGCTGCAGCAGCAAGTCGTGAACTGACCGACTCGCGTGCGCGAAGCGACTTGCTGGCGCCTGGCCAACGTTCGTTCGCGTAGTACGCGAGTTCTATGACCTCACGCGGCAATGGCACAAGAGGCTCATCGGACTCGGCGATCGTGATTGCGACACTCGGGTGCGCCGGCATCGAGATGGGGCTTTGACCGCGAACCTGCGGGACCCCGCACCGGCGCGGATCGACAAGAGGGGTCAAGCCGATTCCCCATTGGGCAGCGTCCAAACGAACACGACGCCTGATCCGGGCCACAACAGGGCGTCCGCTTTGGAGCGAACCTTGATCGACGCGGACCTGGCGCGTATGTCTGCGCTCTCACCGCGTTCATCTTGTGGTTGCAGCCCTGCCATCGAAACGAAGACACCTAGCGTTCGAACAGGTTCCGCAATCGTGAACGATATCTCTGTTCTCCCATGACAAAAGTAACTGGCCAGCTTCACCGGAAACATTCTGGTGGCGCGCGGAATGACAAACTTGCAAAGCAGAGTGGTTTCTCGCGGCTCGACCGAGACTGGTACCTCGTCAAACAGTAGGCGGATCAGATCGTTGCTCTGTCGATCGAGCCTCCCGACGTATCTCTGCCGCTCCACTGTCAGCGTCGCGGCGAACTTGCCAGAAAAGGCGAGTTCGTCCCAAAGGGACTGTTCGACCGGTACGAGCTCACGCAAGATACAGCCGGAAGTGATGTACTCATCGACCAGGGCATCGGTTGTTCGAGCGAGACCCACCCAGAGCGAAGGTGTCGGCAAGATTCGCCTCGCCGATAGTGATGTAGTCGCTGTGTAGGTTCTCGCGTCATCTGCCGGATCCACGTGAATCTCGTATCTGAAATCGCTAAGAACCCTCTCGGGCTGCTCTTCGAGGGTCAAGAATGGCAGGCACCCAAAGACCCAGGCGGCATTTGCATTCGCTGGAGACAGAAACGAGCGCAAGAGCTCCACCGTTGCCAGCCTCAAACGTGCGCTGTCAACGGTCGTGCGAAGCTGGGTGGCGTCGCGAAGCCACAGTGACGATAGCCCAACGGCTCGCTCGATGTCTGGACCAACATCGGGAAGGAAGATATAAGCCAGCACGACAGAAATGAGGACGAAGGCAACCTCGTGAACGTCGCGATTGACGAAGAGGCGATCGACTCCGAACGTCGCGAGCACAATGATCCAACCGACCCTGGCCTTCGACCGGCCCACATGAGCCGCGGCCCGGGTCGCAAGAATCCAAATCCTGGTCACAGTATCGAGCACCTTTCCGCCTGCGCCGAGCGGCGATAGGCAAACGCATTCGCCTGCGAGAGGAACCAGCAAACGCCAAGCCGCTGTCTGCGTTTGTCGACGTCAGTCACCACTCACCCACCCGCTCGACCTCGGGAACGAGCTGCACGCCGAACCGCTCCTGGACCGTCGCCATGCAGAGCTGCATCAGCTCCCAGACATCCTGCGCGGAGGCGCCGCCGACGTTCACGATGAAGTTGGCGTGTCTCTGGCTCACCTGCGCGCCGCCCACGGTGTGGCCCTTCAGCCCCGCGGCCTCGATGAGCCTGCCCGCATGATCGCCCGGCGGGTTGCGGAAGATCGAGCCCGTATTCGGCTGCGCGAGGGGCTGCTTCTGGATGCGCTCGTTGGCCATCTCCTTGATGCGTCGCACGGCGCGCGCGCGATCGCCGCGCTGGCCGCGGAAACGCGCGCTCAGGCACACGATCGGCGTGCCCTGGAGCGAGCTCGTGCGGTACGCGAAGCCGAGCTCGTCCGCGCGCGAGACCCATTGATCGCCGTTCAGATCCACGAGCGTCGCGTCGACGAGCACGTCCGCGGTCTCGCCGCCGAAGGCGCCGGCGTTGCCATGCACCGCGCCACCGACGGTGCCGGGGACCGTCGCCATCCATTCCAGCCCCTCGACCCCGGCGCGTGCCGCGGCCGCGGCGACGCTCGCGAGCGGCGTCCCCGACGACGCCGTCACGATCGCGCCGTCGACCGAAGCGTCGTGGGAGGCGTTCTCGAGGACGACGCCGCGGATGCCGCGATCGGCGACCAGCAGATTGGTGCCGCCGCCGAGGACGAAGACCGGCAGCTCGTTCACGCGTGCGACGTGGATCGCTCCCAGCAGGTCCTCCTCGCTCGCGGCCCGGATGAAGTAGTCGGCCGGGCCGCCGATGCGCAGCGAGGTGTGGTCGCGCATCGGCTCGCCGCGAGCGCCGAGAGCGACGCTCACGAGACGGTCGTCGCCGCACGCGCCCGGAGCAGCGCGAGCAGCGCCACGCCCGCCGCGCGGATGTCGCCGGCTCCGGCGATGAGGACGACGTCCCCGGGGCGCGCGAGATCCGCCGCGATCCGCGCCGCGTCGTCGGGATCACGCGCGTAGCGCGCGCCCGACGCGTCCGCGAGCGCGCGGGCGCCGCCCTCGAGCGCGCCCTCGCGAGCCGAGCTGAAGGTCTCCGCGACCACCGCGGCATCGGCGTCCCGAAGGACCGCGCTGAAGCCCGCGCTGAAGGCGGCGAGCCGGCTCGGCGTGTGCGGCTGGAACACCGCGACGATCCGCGACCCACGCGGCCGGAGGGCCTCGATGGACGCACGCAGCTCGCTCGGGTGGTGCGCGTAGTCGTCGACGACGAGGACGTCATCCTCGCGGCCGAGCTCCTCGAGCCGCCGCTCGGTGCCGCCGAAGGAAGCGACGCCCTCGCTCGCGGACCGCGGCGCGACACCGAGCAGCGCCGCGGCGGCGATCGCGGCGGCGCCGTTGAGCACGTTGTGCAGGCCAGGGACACGCGGCCGCAGCGGGACGGTCGCGCCGTCGGGCAGGCGCAGCGCGTGCCCATCGGCCGCTGGTACGACGCGATAGCCGGCATCCGCGCTCGTCCCGTAGGTGACCGCGTCCACTGCCGCGAGCCCGCGCGCACCGGGGTCGTCGGCGCACACGACCAGCGCGCCGCCGGGCTTGACGCGGCGCGCGAAGGCGCGGAACGCCTCGCGATACGCGGTCTCCGTCGGGAACAGATCGACGTGATCGTGCTCGACGTTGAGGACCACGGCGACCTCCGGGTCGAGCGCGAGGAAGGCGTTGTCGTACTCGTCCGCCTCGATGACCAGGGTGGCGTCGCGACCCAGGTGCGCGTTGCTGCCGAGGTCACGCAGCCGCGCGCCGCAGATGAGCGAGGCGTCGACGCCGCCGGCACGGAGCGCGCTCCAGACCATGGCCGTGGTCGTCGTCTTGCCATGCGTCCCGCTGACGGCGACGACGCGCTTCCCTCCGGCGAGCAGCTTCCAGGCGTCGTGGCGCTTCCACACCGGGATCCCGCGCCGCTCGGCCTCCGCGACCTCGACGTTCGTCACGCCGTACGCGCTCGACCGCACGACGACGTCGGCGCCGGCCACGTGGCGGGCCGCGAAGGCGTCATGCACCGTGACGCCGAGAGGCAGAAGCGCGTCGCCGAGCGGCCAGTGGCCCGCATCCGATCCGCTCACCTGGCCATGCGCGAGCAGCAGCCGCGCGACGGCTGACATCCCCGCCCCACCGATGCCCACGACGTGATATCTCACACGCAGCGGCCGAGGGCCAGCACGTCCCGCGCGATCGCGATCGCCGCGTCGGGCCTCCCGGCGACCTTCGCCGCGGTGCGCATGCGCTCGTGCCGCGAACGGTCATCCAGCAGACCGAGGACGACGGCGCACAGGCGATCAGCGTCGAGCTCGCTCTCGCGGATCGTGATGGCCGCGCCCTGTTGCGCGATCGCGCGCGCGTTCGCCTCCTGATGGGCGTCCGCGGACGCGGCGAACGGGATGAGAACGAGCGGCACGCCGAACGCGAGCGGCTCCATGATCGACGACGACGACGCGCGGGCGACGACGAGGTCCGCGCTCGCGAGCGCCGCGCCCATGTCCTCGCGCAGGTAGGCATAGGGCCGGTAGCGATCGCGCACGGTCTCGCTCAGCAGCCCCCGCCCAGCCTCGGCACGCGCGAAATGCGATGTCCCGGTGTGATGGAGGACGACCGCCCGCTTCAGAAGACGCGGCAGGACCGCCGAGACCGCGGTGTTGATCTTCTCCGAGCCCTGGCTGCCACCGGTCACGAACACGACCGTGTCGTCCGGCGCGATGCCGAGCCGCTCGCGGCCGCGCTCGCGCGTCCAGCCGAGCAGCGACGCGCGGATCGGCGTCCCCGAGACGACGGTGCGGCGCGCGGGAAGGGCCGCGAGGCCGTCGGCGAAGGTCGCGCCGACGCGCTGCGCGCGGCCCGCGAGCAGGCGATTCACCCGGCCGGGGACGACGTTGCCCTCCCAGATGTAGACAGGGACGCGGAGTAGGCGCGCGGCGAGGACGATCGGCAACGAGACCAGACCACCGGTCGTGCAGCACACACGTGGCCGATGGCGCGCGATCTGGAAGAGCGCGTCGACGAGCGCCACCGGAAGCAGCAGCGCGCGTGTGACGAGGGACAGGCGCGAGTCGGGGTCTCGCAGGCTCGGGAACGGCGTCGCGTGGAACGGGATCCCCGCGCCACGCACGAGCTCACCCTCGAGTCCGCGACGACCACCAAGGAAGCGGAAGCTTGTCGCGGGAGCGATCTCGTCCACCGCCTCGGCGATCGCCAGCAGCGGGCTCACGTGCCCCCCGGTCCCGCCGCCCACGAGCAGCACGCGGCACGCCCGGGGGCTTCGCTGTTCGGCGCGCTCGGGGGTCGGCGGTGGCATGGCCCCCGCCTTGTTGTCCAACGTTCAGCAGTATGCCGACCGCGACGAGCCCGACGCACAGCGAGCTGCCGCCGTAGCTGATGAAGGGCAGCGTGATCCCGGTCAGGGGCACGAGGCTCGCGACGACCGCCATGTTCAGCCAGGCCTGGAACGCGAGCCATACGGTGATGCCGGACGCGAGCAGCGCGCCGCTGGGATCAGGCGCGCGGAGCGCGATCCGCACCCCCTTGAACGCGAGGACCAGGAACAGCCCGATCACGCTGAGCGTGCCGACGAGACCCAGCTCGTTGCCGAGCACGGCGAAGATCGAGTCGGTGTAGGCGGCCGGGAGGTATCCGAATTTCTCCCTGCCCGCGCCGAGACCCTCGCCGAACGGGCCGCCGAGCGCGAGCCCGTAGAGCGCCTGGATGGTCTGGAAGCCGTCGCCGCGTGGGTCGCTCCACGGATCGAGGAAGGTCATGACGCGCCGGAGCCGGTATGGCTGGGTGAGCGCCACGGTCGCGACGGCCGTGGCAGCCAGCGCCAGGAGCGCGGCGAAGATCCACGGGCGCGCGCCCGCCACGAAGTACATGGCGAGGCCGACGGTGACGATGACGATCGCGGTCCCGAGATCCGGCTCCGCGATGATGAGAGCGGCGCCCGCCACCACGATGCCCAGGAATGGTCCGACGACCGCGAGCGAGCTCGCGCGTGCGCGCCGGTGCGCGAGCCAGAACGCGAAGTAGACGATGAGCGCGAGCTTCGCGATCTCCGCGGGCTGCACGCCCGCGAACGAGCTCACGCGGATCCAGCGCGCGGCGCCACCGACACGCGTGCCCAGGCCGGGGATGAGGACCGCGACCAGGAGCGCGCCCGTGACCACGAGCAGCGGCAGCGCGATGGCCCGATAGCGGTGGTAGTCCGTCCGCGCGGCGACGGTCATCGCGACGAGACCGATGGCGGCCCACAGCGCCTGCTGGACGAGGTAGTAGCGAGGCTCGTCGAGCGTGTCCAGGGCGCGCATCCCGCTGGCGCTGAAGACCATCGCGAGCCCGATCGCGAGCAGCGCGAGCACGACCGCGAGCAGCGAGAGATCGAACGACGTCGTCCTCGGCAGGCGCGCCAGGAGCTTCATCGGCCGAGCTCCGCGACGAGCCGCTTGAACGCGTCACCGCGCGCCTCGTAGGACGAGAACATGTCAAAGGAGGCGCACGCGGGCGACAGCAGGACCACGTCCCCGGGCTGGGCCGCGCTGTCCGCGATCCGCACCGCCTCCGCGAGGGTGGCCGCGCGGTTCACGGCGGGGCGCGCCGGATCCGTGCGTCCCGCCTCGATCGCGGCAGCGATGTCGTCGGCGGCCTGTCCGATGAGGATGGCCGCGCGCGCCTGTTTCGCGACCTCACGCCCGAGCTCGCGGAAGTCCGCGCCCTTGGCGACGCCGCCGAGGATCACGACCGGCGTGCGGCCATGCGCGCTCAGCGCGGGGATCGTCGCGTACGGGGTCGTGCCCTGCGAGTCGTTGATCCAGAGCACGCCACCGCGTTCGGCGACGCGCTCGAGGCGATGCGGGAGACCCTCGAAGGAGCGAAGCACGTCGGCGATATCCGTGGCAGGGATGCCGTACTCGTCGGCCACGATCGCGGCCGCGAGCGCATTGGACACGTTGTGCGCGCCCGGCACGGACAGCTCGCGCTTGTCGAGGATCGCGGCGACACCGCCTGGCCGGACCATGGTCAGCATGCCGCCAGGATCGAGGTAGGCGCCGCGCTTCACCTTGAGCGACAGCGAGAAGCCGCGGACCTCCGACGATGCCCCGGTATGGAGCGCGAGCGTGTTCGGGTCGTCGAGGTTGAGCACCGCGATGTCGTGCGCGCCCTGCCAGCGGACGATGTTGCTCTTCGCCGCGTGGTACGCGTCGCGCGAGCCGTGGTGGTCGAGGTGGTCCTCGAGCGCGTTCGTGACCACGGCGACGTGCGGGCTGCGCGCGAGCGTCTCGAGCTGGAAGCTCGACAGCTCGAGCACCACGAGATCGTCCGGCACCAGTGACGGCAGCAGCTGGATGACCGCTGTGCCGATGTTGCCGCCGCTCACCACGCGCCGCGGCCCGCGCGCGAGCATCCGCGAGATCAGGGTCATCGTGGTCGACTTCCCCTTCGTACCGGTGACGCCGATGATCGGCGCGGGGCACAGCCGGAAGAACAACCCCATCTCGGTGAGGATCGGGATGCCGCGCTGCATCGCCCGGAGGATCGTTGCCGAGCGCGGGCGGATGCCCGGGATCACGAAGACCAGATCGGGGTCGTCGAGCGCCGCATCGTCGCTCGACGGGCCGAGCACCAGCTGGACGTCCAGGTCGCCGAGCCGGCCGATGCCCTCGGCGAGATGGTCGCGCGTCTGCGGATCGGCGATGGTCACCCGGGCGCCTGCTGAAACGAGGAACCGCGCGAGCCCGGCCGTGGTGCGCCCCTTCCCGAGACCGATGATTGTCGTCCGCTTGCCCCGCAGGTCGGCCGCCGTGACCTCGGGGTCGAAGAGCAGCGTCATGCGGGGCGGCCGATGAAGCCGAGCGCCGTGCCCTGCGGCCCGCGCTCGTGGCGCGCGCGATACGACCACAGGTCGGCGCCGCCGCAGCGCGTGCAGATGCCGGAGACCTCGATCGCGCGCACGCCGCGACCGGCGAGCTGCGCCGCGTTCGCGCGCCACAGGTCAAAGGCGTTGCCCTCGATCGCGGCCGGTCCGAGCCGCTCGCGAACGAGCGCGGCGCGCTCCTCGTCGATCGTGTAGCAGCACGGACCGATCGAGGGCCCGAGCGCGGCGACCATTCTTTGTTGGCTGGCGCCCGCCTGCACCATCGCGTCGACCAGCGCCTCCGTGACGCGCAGGGTCGTCCCCTGCCATCCGGCGTGGGCCGCGCCGATGAGGCTCTGCGGGTCGGCGACGAGGACCGGCACGCAATCGGCGCCCCCGACACCGAGGAGCAGGCCCGGGCGCTCGGTCCAGATGCCGTCGGCCTCCGGCCACACGTCGAATGGCGCGTCCGCGTGCACGACGGCGGCGCCGTGGACCTGCCGCACCCGGACGACGTCCTCGAAGCCGAGCAGGCGGGTGAGCGCGCCGCGATTGCGACGCTGCTCCTCGGCGACGGCGAGCGTGCCCGCCATCGCGCCGAGCGCACGTGTGGTGAAGCCGGCGACGAGACCGTGTCCCTCGAGGAGCGGCGAGCGCAGCGCGCCGTCGCGCTCCGGCCACGCCGCGCGGGTTACCTGAGTCGCCGCGTCCGAAGCGGGGCTCACAGCGGCGTCACGAACGCGAGCATCGCGGCGACGATGCAGCCGAGCGCGCCGATCAGCCAGAAGCGCATCGTGACCTGCTGCTCCGGCCAGCCGATCGCCTGGAAGTGCAGGTGGAACGGCGACATGCGGAAGATGCGCTTCCGGCGCAGCTTGTAGCTGCCCACCTGGAGGATCACCGAGAGCGTCTCGGCCATGAAGACCAGACCGGCGATCGGCAGCAGCAGGACGAAGCCGGTGGTGAGCGCCACCGTCGCCAGCGTGGCGCCGAACGCGAGCGAGCCGACGTCGCCCATCATGAAGACGGCTGGGTTCACGTTGAACCACAGGTACGCGAGCAGCGCGCCGACCATGGCGGCACAGAACACGACAAGCCACAGGTGGCCACGCGCGAAGGCGATGAAGGCAAACGACAGGAAGGCGAAGACGAGCAGGCCACCCGCGAGGCCGTCCAGGCCGTCCGTCAGGTTGACCGCGTTCGACGTCGCGACGATCGCCGCGACGGCGACGATGACGAAGGCGAGCGCGCCGATCTGCAGCTCGCCGAGCAGCGGGACATACACGCCCGTGATCGCGAAGTGCCGCTGGATGTAGAGCGCGGCGGCGATGCCGACAACGAGCTGCCACACGATCTTGTGCCGTCCGCGGATCCCGAAGCCATAGGCGACATTCACGTAGTCGTCGATCGCGCCCAGCAGGCCGACGCCGATGAGCGCGCCCACCGGAACGATCGTCTGAGCGACGAAATCCCCGCGCAGCGGATCCGGCAGCAGGAGGAGCAGCCCCAGCCAGATGCACGTGACGACGCCGATCGGGAGCAGGCCGCCCATCGTGAGCATGCCCTGCTTCGCCTGGTGCTGGTGCGGCAGCTCGCGCTGGATCCGCTTCCCCACCCTGAAGTGGCGAAGCCCCGCGATGAACGGGCCGCTGAGCACGAGGCCGAGCGTGAACGCGAGCAGCAGCACGCCGAGGGACAGCGTCGCCATCAGGCCGCCGCCCCGGCGGGAGCCAGCGCGTCGGCGAGCTTGTCCAGCTCGAGCGCGCGCGCGCCGTTCACCAGCACGACATCGCCCGGCCTCAAAATACGTCGCAGCAGGACAAGGGCCTCGGCGCTGTCGGCGACGCTGTGCGCGTCGCGGTGTCCCACTGCCTTCGCGCTCGAGACGATCGTGGCGGCGAGCTCGCCCACCCCGATGACGACGTCTGCGCTATCCGCCGCGTCGCGTCCGACCTCCTCGTGCGCGTCGGAGGAGAGCGTGCCGAGCTCGCGCATGTCGCCGAGCACCGCGACGCGGCGACCGCCGCTCCCCCGCAGGACGTGCAGGGCCGCGTGCACCGCGGCCGGGCTGGCGTTGTACGAATCGTCGATGACGGTCCAGCGCGCCGCTCGGCGGACGGCCATGCGGTGCGCGGGCGGCTCGAGCATCCCGAGACCGACCGCGGCCTCCTCGAGCGGCACGCCGAGCATCATCGCCGCGCCGAGCGCGCCGAGGGCGGCGGTGACGAGGTGGCGCCCGGGAAGCGGGATCGTCGCTTGAGCGCTCGCTCCCTCGTAGCGCGCGACGAAGCGCGTGCCGTCGAGCCCGAGCTCGGTGACGTCGGTCGCCCGCAGCTGCGCGTCCGCGGCCTCGCCGTAGAGCACCACGCGCGCGCGCGTCAGCGAGCTCATCGCACGGACGCGGCGGTCGTCGGCGTTGAGCAGCGCGACGCCGTCGGCCGGGAGCGACTCGACGAGCTCGGCCTTGCCGCGCGCGATCGCGTCGACGCTCGGGGTGCGCGCGAAATGCGTCGGCCGCTCCGGCACCATGGTGACGATGCCGATCCGTGGCCGCACGAGCCGGCAGAGATCCGCGATCTCACCCAGCACGTAGAAGCCGAGCTCGAGGACCGCGACCTCGTGGCTCGGCTCCTGCGCGAGGAACGTCAGCTGGACGCCGATCTCGTTGTTGTACGAAGCGCGCGGCGACAGCACGCGGTAGCGCATCCCCAGCGTCGCCGCGCTGGCCTGCTTCGCGGTCGTCTTGCCGGCATTGCCGGTGATGCCGACCGCCGGGATCGGCTGCGCGTCGCGGATCGACTCCGCCAGACGCCGCAGCGCGTGACGCGCGTCGGACACCTCGACGCACAGCGCGTCGTCGGGGAGCCCCGCGGGAAGTCGCTCGACGACCGCGCCGCGCACACCGTGCGCGAACGCGTCGGCGACGAAGTCGTGACCGTCGCGCTGGTCGCGCAGCGCGAAGAACAGCGAGCCCGGCGCGGCGATGCGCGAGTCGAAGGCACCTTCGCTGAAGCGCAGCTCGGGCTCCGGACGGCCGTGGACGACACGTCCACCGCTCGCCTCGAGCAGCCGACCGAGGGTGAACATCCTTCGATGCTAGTGTCGCGCGCCGCTACGGTCTGCGGTCTGGCTGGACCCGCTCGTAGCGCAGCGCATCGAGCGCGAGGCCACGGAACGCGGCCATCGCCGACAGCGTGCCGAGCAGGCGAGACTGCGGGCGCTCGATGACGATCACCGTGACGAACCGCGGGTCCTGCGCCGGCGCGAAGCCCGCGAACGAGCTGATGTATTCGTCGCTCTCGTACGAGCCCGCCGCATCGGGGATCTGCGCCGTCCCCGTCTTGCCCGCCGCGCTGAACGACGAGAGCCGCGCGTTGGCGGCGATGCCGTTGTCGATGGTCGACGTGAGCATCGTCCGCAGGGTCGCGGCCGTCTCGGGGCCGATCACCCTCCGGACCGCGACCGGCGCGGTGCGGTGCTCCCCTTCCGCATCGCGCCGGCTCGCCACGATGTAGGGGCGATACAGCGTGCCGCCGTTCGCGATCGCCGCGTAGGCGGCCGCGAGCTGCAGCGGTGTGACCGTGAGCCCCTGCCCGAACGCCGCGGTGCCGACGTCCACCGGGTACCACTCGGCGAGCGGCCGCACCTGGCCCGCGACCTCGCCCGCGAGATCGACGCCGGTCGGCCTGCCCAGGCCGAAGGCGCCGATGTAGTCGTAGAGCTTCTGCGCCCCGAGCTTCGACGCGACGAACACCGCGCCCGCGTTCAGCGAGCGCTCGAGCACCTGCGTGACCGTCGTCGGACCGTAGGCGCGGCCGAGCGCGTTGTTCAAGCGCCGGCCACCGATGATCGCGTACCCGACATCGTTGTAGCTCGTGGTCGGCGCGACGACGCGCTGGTCGATCGCCGCGGCGATGGTCAGCGCCTTCATCGTCGAGCCGGGCTCGTATGACCAGGACACCGCACGATCGCGCAGCGACTCGAGATCGGCGACGCCGACGCCCGCGGGATCGAAGGTCGGCGCGGACGCCATCGCGAGGATCGCCCCGTCCCGCGGATCGAGCACGACGATCGAGCCTCCCGGCGCCTTCTCCTTCTCCAGCGCGAGGCGAAGCTCGCGCTCCGCGGCCGCCTGGATGCCGAGATCGAGCGTCAGGGTCAGGTCCGAACCACGGATCGCCGGCTGGGCCTCACGCACGCCGATCGCCAGCGCGCGGTTCGCCGGATCGCGCTCGACCATCAGCCGTCCGGGCGTGCCACGCAGCAGCGTGTCGTACGCGCCTTCGACGCCGTATTGACCATCGCCGTCGTCGTTCACGAATCCGAGGACGTGCGCCGCGGTGGTGTCGTTCGGGTAGAGGCGCTTCGGCTCCGCCTGGAAGCCGATGCCCGGGAGATGCATATCCTCGATCGCCCGCGCGGTCTCCTCGGGGAGGCGGCGATGGATGAAGAGCCACTCCGCGCCGCCGTCGAGCCTCGCCCGGATCGCCAGCGGATCGCGACCGAGCAGCGTCCCGAGCGCCACGCTGACGCGCGCGCGCTCGTTCTCAGGGATCTGCGCGGGGATCGCGTAGAGCGAACGGAGGGGGACCGTGGTGGCCAGGATCGCGCCGGTGCGGTCGCGGATGACGCCGCGCTGCGCGGCGAGCACCTGATCCGTGCGTACCTGATCGATCGCCTGCGCGAGCAGCTCCGGCCGCTTCAGCGCTTGCCAGTAGACGGTCTTCCCGGCGACGCTGGTCGACAGAAGGGCGAGGATGAGGAAGAGGACCCGCAGGCGGGCCGCGGAGACGCGCTCCACGCGGCCGCTACTTCTTGGCTTGGAGCGCGTCCGCGCTGAGGACGAACACCCGCGCGACGCGCACGAGCCCGAGCCGCTTCACCTGCGCCTCGATGCGCGCCGGCGAGTCGAGCCTCGCGAGCTGGACGTCCGCGAGGGCCGCCTGGCGTCGGAGCTCGTCACGCTCGGCCTGCAGCCGCTGCATCTCGTACCCGCCCGCCGAGAGACCGGTGATCTGAGAGAGATACAAGAGCGCGAGGAGGAAGCTGGCGAGGATGAACGCGCCCGCGAACGCGAAGCTCCGCAGCTCCCACGACGTGCGGGCCAGCGCGCGAGCACGAGGACGACTTTGAGAGGAGCGATGGAGAGCCGTGGCGCCACGCGCCTGATCGCGTCTGACGCCGCGAACGGCCCCCCGGGCCGATTCGCGGCGGCTGCGCGAGCCGAAATGAAGCGTGGCCGCGATCAAGCGAGCTTTTCGGCGACGCGAAGGCCGGCGCTGCGGGCGCGCGGGTTGCGCGCGGTCTCCGCGACAGCCGAGGAGATCGGCCGCCGCGTGACCACGCGCAGACCCGCGCGATGCCCGCAGACGCAGGTGGGGAGGTGGGGAGGACAGATGCAGTCGCGCGATTCCCGGTTGAAGAAGGTCTTCACGATCCGGTCCTCGAGCGAGTGGAAGGAGATGACCGCCAGTCGGCCGCCAGGCGCAAGAAGGGAGACGGCACGCTCGAGGACCTGCGTGAGGTTGTCGAGCTCGCCGTTCACCTCGATGCGGAGCGCCTGGAACACACGTGTCGACGGGTCGGTGTTGCGCGGGCGCTTCGTCTTGACGCCGCTCACGAAGCGGCCGAGATCGTCGGCCGTCTGGAAGGGGGTCTTCACACGCCGCCGGCCGATCGCGCGAGCGACGCGCAGGGCCTCGGGCTCCTCGCCATACGTGGCGAAGATGCGCGCGAGCTCCGTGACCTCGGTGCCGTTCACGATGTCGGCCGCCGTGACCCGAAGGTCCGGGTCGGCACGCATGTCCAGCGGGCCTGGCGAGCGAAAGCTGAAGCCCCGCTCGTCGTCGGCGAGCTGGATGGATGAGAGCCCGAGGTCGAGGAGGACGCCGTCGAGCTGGTCGAGGCCGTGCGCGCGGGCCACGTCGTCGCAAAGCGCGAAGTTCGCGCGGACGAGGATGACCCGTTCCCCGAGATCTGCCAGGTACCGCTCCGCGATCGCGAGGGCCGCAGGATCGCGGTCGAGGCCCAGGAGCCTGCCCTGCGGTCCGATGCGCTCGGCGATGGCGCGCGCGTGCCCGCCGGCGCCGACGGTGCCGTCGAGAAAGCGGCCGCCTTCGCGGGGATCAAGCTGGGCGAGTACTTCGGCCAGGAGAACCGGCTCATGAGCCCTCCGAGCGACCTCATTCGCGCTGTCAGGGATACCTGCGGGTGATCCATCAGATGCCGAGGCTCGCGAGGCTCTGGGGGAGCGAGCTCTCGACCTGGGCGAGCCGGGCGCGCCAGCGTCCGGGCTCCCAGACCTCGAGCCAGCGGGT
Source organism: Chloroflexota bacterium (assembly GCA_016194865.1). Lineage (GTDB taxonomy): Bacteria > Chloroflexota > Limnocylindria > P2-11E > P2-11E > JACQAT01. The sequence continues at coordinate 130,804 of JACQAT010000007.1, read as the reverse complement.
GACGCCGATGACCTGGGCTTCCGTCTCGAGGCCGGCGTATCGGCGGAGATGGGCGGGGACGACGATGCGCCCTTGCGCGTCCGGTTCCGTGTCATGCGCGCCACCGACGACGAAGTGCACGAATTCGCTCACGGCCGGGTCGGTCCGGGCCGCTTGCGGATCTCGGCGTTCATCGCCTCCCACTCGGCCGCGGGGAAGATGGCGAGGCACTCTCCCACCCAACGCGTCACGACCGCTCCTTCGGAGAAGCGGGGGCGGAACTTGGCTGGGATGGCGAGCCGACCCTTCTCGTCCAGGCTGTGGCCGAACTCGCCCGCGAAGAAGTGCTCCAATGACCCTGCAGACCCTTCCGTCTCCGGGAGACGGTTCCCCACCGTCCCCCACTACTCACCACGCAGTGGGCAACATACCCCACCGGAGCGGCCTGTCAAGGGGTTTGTGACGCGAATTCTGCGAAGTTTGGTGGAAGCGGAGCCGGCGGGTGCTACCCGACCGGGCGGACCCGATCCACGACGTCCTCGAGGGCACGCGCCGCGCGGTCCAGGATGGAGCGCTGGCCGTGCTCGAGGTGGCTGCCCCACCACTCCAGGACCGCGGCGCCCCAGGTGAAGCCGCCGCCGAACGCGACGAGCAGGACCTTGTCGCCGCGCCGCAGCCTGCCCGCGGCCTCCGCCTCGCACAGCGCGATCGGGATCGATGCCGCCGAGGTGTTGCCGTAGCGCTGCACGTTGACGAAGACCTTCTCTGCCGGGAAGCGCAGCCGCTTCCCCACCGCCTCGATGATCCGGATGTTCGCCTGGTGCGGGATCAGCAGCGCGATGTCGTCGAGCTTCAGGCCCGCCGCCGCGAGCGCCTCCTCGGCGGCATCGGCCATCGACTTCACCGCGAGCTTGAAGGTCGCGCTGCCATCCATCTTGAGGAAGTGCAGGCCCTTGGCGAGAGAGTCCTTCGACGCGGGGTGCTTGACACCGCCGCCCTGCACCCAGAGCAGGTCGCCCTTCGAGCCGTCCGAGTGGAGCACCGTCGACTCGATGCCGACCGAGGCGCTCGATCCCTCGACGACGACGGCGCCGGCCCCGTCGCCAAAGAGGACGCAGGTGCCGCGGTCGGTCCAATCGAGGAAGCGCGACAGCGTCTCGGCGCCGATCACCAACGCGTTGCGGATCGCGCCCGACACGATCATGCCGTTCGCGATCGCGAGGGCGGACACGAAGCTCGTGCACGCGGCCTCGACGTCGAACGACCCGGCGCGCTCCGCGCCGATCGCCGTCTGCACGAGGCAGGCGGTCGCCGGGAACAGGTAGTCAGGCGAGCAGGTCCCGACGATGATCAGGTCGACGTCGGCGGGACGCAGGCGCGCGCGCTCCAGCGCGACCCGTGCCGCGCGCGCCGCCATCGTCGAGGTCGTCTCTCCCTCGGCGGCGATGTGACGCTCCTTGATCCCGGTGCGCTCGGTGATCCACTGATCGCTCGTATCGACGATCTTCTCGAGGTCGAAGTTCGTCATCACGCGCGACGGCGCGTAGAAGCCCCAGCCGGTGATGACCGCGTTCTGCCTGGCCACGCTACCGCGCGCGATGCGCGGTCTTCTCGGGGAGCAGGGCGCTCACTCCACCCTCATAGGTGCTCAGGAACTCGTGGACGTCAAGGACCTCGTCGAGCGTGACCGGCGGCCTGCGCCGCTCGCTCGGGTGATCCTCCTTCACCGGGACGGCCGCCGCGCGCCCGGTCTTGCCCGACCCGCCCGACCCGGCATCCGACTCGTCGACGACCACGAGCAGCTTGAACGCGGTCTGGCATGTGCCGCACGTCACCCGCACGATCCACGCGGACTCGAGCTTGCCGAGGACGCGGATCTCGGACTTCGAGTGGTTGCCGCCGCAGACGTGGCAGTCGTAGTCCTTCGCCTGCTCACGCAGGAAACGCAGGATGTTCATCCTTCGGCCACTCTACCGCCGTCCGGCCCGAGCCGCGCGAGCGAGTGCGCTCCTGGTGCCCTGCGCGTCGGCTCGGCGTGCGCCTCGCGCGGAAGAAGCCCCGGCAGCACCGCGTTCGCCGGCCTGTGAGAGGCGGATCACGAGCAGGTCACGCAGGTCCACCAGCCGCGTGCGAAGCCACTCTCGCTCGCCACCCGCAAGCTGCATGATCGACGCGGCGAGCACCGCGAGCTCGTCCGCCTCGAGACCCATCACGATCTCGCTCTCCGCCGGATAGCCCGCGGCCGCAAGCAGCACGACCGCCGGGACGCCCAGCGTCTTTCCCAGCCGCGCGAACACCGTGGCTCGCGGCTGCTCGATGCGACCGGCCTCGAGCTCTGAGATCGCGCTCCGCGAGACGCCGACGCGCTCGGCGAGCTGTGCCTGCGTGAGGTGAAGTCGTTCGCGGTTCGATCGGACGAGACGGCCGAGGGACGGTGCGGCGGCGAGCTTGCGCGCGGTCATGCCAGAAAACTTACCGGATGTCGCCCCCCAACAGCCACGCTCACATGGCGACAGTATACTGTCACGCCGATGGTCCACGCGTCGCTCCCCGCCACTCCCCTGACGGATCACGTCGCGCTCGCGACGCCGGAGGCGGCCGGCCTCGTCGCCGCGGTCGTCCTCTGGCTCGCCGGCGTCACCCTCATCATCGTCCACAAGCTCCGCGCGTCTCGATAAGAGATGATCGAGGCGCTCCAGGCCGTCATCGCGATCGTCCTGATCGACCTCGCCCTCTCGGGCGATAACGCGCTCGTCATCGGCATGGCCGCGCGCGGCCTCCCCGATCACCAGCGCCGCCGTGCGATCGTCTTCGGTGGTCTCGCCGCGGTCGCGCTGCGCGTCATCGCCGCCAGCGTCGTGACGCTGTTGCTCCAGATCCCGTACCTGCAGCTCATCGCCTCGATCGTCCTCGTGCTGATCGCGTATCGGCTGGTGCGGCCCGTAGCCGCGCACGGCCGCACCGTGCGCGAGGCGACGACGCTGCCCGAGGCGGTGACGACCATCCTCATCGCCGACGCCGCGATGAGCATCGAGAACATCCTCGGCGTCGGCGCCGCGGCGCACGGGAACATCGCACTGCTGGTCTTCGGTCTCGGGCTCTCGATCCCGATCGTCCTGTTCGGAAGCGACCTCGTCGTTCGGCTGCTGGACCGCTTCCCGCGGGGCATCTGGCTCGGCGCGTTCGCGCTCGTGTGGACCGCGGCCGAGATGCTGGTCGACGAGCCGGCGCTGCACGTCGCGGACACGCTCCAGTACGCCGACCTTGTCCTGGCCGCCCTGCTCATGCTCCTCATCGTCGCGGCCCGCGGCGCGCTCAGCTCACGCGGGCGCGGCCGTCGCGCTGCCGCCGACCCCGGGGACTAGCCATCGGCCGCTACCCGCTGCGCTTCAGGCGACCGGTCTGTTTCGCGTAGCGCTCCGCGCGGACGAATGCCGCCAGGCCGATCGGGATCGAGATCGCGCCGACGAGCAGCGCGGGCCAGACGAGCGGCCACAATGACAGAGGATCCGCGCCGTCGATGAGCGCTCCCCGCAGCCCCTCGATGACGTAGGTCGCGGGCGAGATGACGGAGAGCGCCTGCGCCCACCCGGGCAGCACGCTCGTCGGGTAGTACACGCCGGAGACCAGCAGCACGACCGCCTGGACGATGTAGGCCATCTGCAGCCCCTTCTCCGTCCAGAGCAGCGGGAAGACGGCCGACGCGATGCCGAGGCCGATGAAGGCCAGCGTGCCGACGCCGAGGAACAGCAGCGCGCTCGCGAGGTCGGCGTGCGAGAGGTCGACCGGGATGAACAGCGCCACGGCGAACAGCGTGGTCACGCTCACGACCGAGGCGCGGACGATGGTCGCCGCGGCCATCCCGAGAAGGTGCGTCAGGCGGGGGACGGGCGCCATGAACGTGTACTCGATCGTCCCTTCCCAGCGCTCCCAGGCGATCACCTCGGCGATGTTCTCGAAGACGAGCCCGAGGAACCGCCAGGCGATGGTGCCGACGAGCAGGTAGAGCACGAAGCGGGACACCGTGGAAGGCGCCACCTCGCTTCCGGTGATCGCGGGCGCGGCGAGGCCGATGTAGGCGACGGACAGCGAGGTCACCGTGCCGTACACGATCCACACCAGCTCCCAGAGCCAGTAGCGCCGCATGAGCGCGGCCTCGCGAGCGACGAAGGCGTAGGCGAGCTTCGGCTGATCTGACAGCGTGATCACGCCGAAGCCGCCTCAGTCGCCTCATTCGCGGCCTCTTCGATACGACGCCCCGTAATGGTCATGAACACCGACTCGAGGTCGTTCCCGCCGAACCGCGCGCGCAGCTGCTCGCCGCTGCCCTCCGCCACGAGACGCCCGCGGTGGAGGACGCCGATGCGATCGGCGAGCCGCTCGGCTTCGTCGAGGTCGTGTGTGGTCAGCAGGATGGTCGCGTCGTGGCCGTCGCGCAGGTCGCGCACGAAGGTCTGGACCTCCCGCTTGCTGCGGATGTCCAGGCCAGTCGTGGGCTCGTCGAGGAGCAGCAGCATCGGGCTCGTCAGGAAGGCGCGCGCGATCGCGACCTTCTGCTGCATGCCACGCGACAGCTTGTCGAGCGGCTCGTCGACGCGGTCCGCGCCGATGCCCAGCCTCTCCAAGATCTTCCGCCCACGGGCGTCCGCGTCCGGGCCGGACTGTCCGTACAGCCGGCCGGCGTAGACGAGGTTCTCCATCGCCGAGAGCTTCTTGAAGAAGGACGCCTCGACGGAGACGCGATTGATGAGCCGCTTGACGGCGAGCTCGTCGGCCACGATGTCGTGCCCGAAGACACGCACCTCTCCGCTGTCGGCCTCCAGGAGGGTCGAGAACATGCGGATCAGCGTCGACTTCCCGGAGCCGTTGGCCCCGAGCAGGCCGTAGATCTCGCCGCGCCTCACGGACAGCGAGACATCGTCGACGGCGCGGACCGTCTTGGCGCCGCGGAAGCTCTTGCAGACGCCGCGCGCCACAAGGGCGAGGCTCTCGCCGCGCCTACTGACGGTGCCGTCTCGCGTCGCTTGCAGGTCCAGGTCGAGGGTCATGGGTCACGTTCCTTTCGCGAGGATCCGCGTCGCCCACGTCGCCGTCATCGGCGAAAACAAAGAACCGTGGGCTTCAGGCCCACGGTCCGGAGGTGCGCGAGAGGCTCTACGCCCCTATTGCATCCGGATGTGGGCAGGCTCCGCCGAGGCAAAGCCATCGGTCGGCGTCTGGCGAAGGATGTAGCTGTTCGACATGTTCCTGCCGCACTCCTCTTGTCCTTGTCCCGCTTCCGGGCTCACGCACTTTATCCGCGCCAGCGGATGAAAGTCAATGGGTCGACTTCGGGAATTCGTATCCGACGCCGCGCACCGTGAGGATGAAGCGGGACTGCTGCGCGTCGGCCTCGAGCTTGTTCCGCAGCCGGCCGACGTAGACCTTGAGGTAGTGGACCTCGTCGCGGTACTCGTCGCCCCAGACCTTCGAGAGCAGGGATTCGTGGGTCATGACCCTGCCGGCGTTCGTCGCGAGGTGATAGAGCAGGTTGTACTCGGTCGGCGTGAGCGGGATCTGCTTCTCGCCGAGCGACACGCGGCGTTGCGCGAAGTCGATGGACAGGCCGTTGTGGGTGAAGACGTTGTTCCGCCCCTGCGTGTTCGCCGCGCGGTAGCGGCGGAGCACCGCCTCGACCCGAGCCGCGAGCTCCTTGTGGCTGAACGGCTTGGTGATGTAGTCGTCGGCGCCGAGCTCCAGGCCACGCACCTTGTCCTGCTCCAGATCGCGCGCGGTGAGGACGATGACCGGCACATCGCCCCCGCCCTCGCGCAGCTCCTTGAGCACGCTGAAGCCGTCTCGCCCGGGCATGGTGAGGTCGAGGAGCACGATATCGGGACGCTCGTCCGCGATCCGCTGCGACGCGGTGAGGCCGCTGTTGTGCTCCACGACGACGTATTCCGGGTGCTGCAGGCCGAGGCCCATCGCGACCACCGCCGTGACATCCGGCTCGTCGTCGACCACGAGCACCTTCACGACAGGACCTCGGCCGGCTCGCGTACCGACTCGTATGGCAGCGCCATGACGAACGCGCTCCCGGCACCGTCAGCGCGCGGCTTGACCCACACGCGGCCGCCATGCAGCTCGGCGAGCGTCTTGGCGATCGCGAGGCCGAGGCCGGTCCCGCTCGCGTGGTCCCGCGTGGCGGGCGACCGGTAGAACTTGTCGAACACGCGCTCCCGGTCCGCCTCCGGCACGCCGGGCCCGCGATCCCGCACGGCAAGGTGGAGCTCCTCGCCGCGCCGCTCGGCCACGAGCTCGATATCCGTGTCCGGAGGCGAATAGCGGATCGCGTTGGCCACGAGATTCGCGAGGATCTGGTGCATTCGCCGCCGGTCGACGAGGACCGGCGGTAGCTCCGCGGCGCGGACGATGAGGCGCTGCGAGCGGCGCGCGGCGATGACCTCGTGCGCGGTCGCGACCTCGACGAGGATCTGTCGCGGCGTCACGTATTCGCGCGACAGCTCGATCTTCGACTCCTGGAGCTGCGCCAGGTCGAGGAGGTCCTGCACATCGTGGTGAAGCCGCTCGACGCTGCGGCCAGCCTGCTCGACGAGCCGCTTCGAGCGGTCGCCCAGGTCGGGCTGGCGGCCGAGCACCTCGAGCGCACCGCTGATGACGGTGAGCGGCGTGCGCAGCTCGTGGCTGACCGCCGCCAGGAACTCGTCCTTCAGCTTGTCGAGCGCGCGGAGCGCCTCGGCCTCCCCGGCCTCGGCGAAGAGCCGCTGATTCTCGAGCACCTGCGCGATCAACGCCGCGACGGCGTCGGAGAGCCGCAGGTCGTCCTCCGTGAAGACGTCCGGAAGCGCGCGGGAGAGGCTGAAGATCGCGACCACGCGACCGCCGACGCGAAGTGGGATCGCGATGATGCTGCGGGCGATCTCTCCGCTGGCGCGCTGGCCGTAACGGGGGTCCTCGAGGACGTTCGGGACGAGCACGGTCGCAGCGCCCCGCAGCGCCGCGGCGATCAGGCCTTCTCCGATGAGGAGCGTGTCGCGCAGCGGTGGGTCGGCGACGCCGAGGCGGTGCAGGACGCGATACGTCCCGGACGCTTCATCGGCGATCCAGACCGTCGCGCGATCGAAGCGAAGCACCGACCGGCTCGCCTGGAGCAGCGCGGGGACGACCCTCTCCGGCGCCGCGACCGTCGCGACGATGCGCGTCGCCTGGGACAGCGCCGAATCCTCGGAGACACGCCGCTCGAGGCGCCGGATCAGACCCTCGCGGTCGACGCGCATCGCGTGGACATCGCCCACGACGCGGTCCACGAGCAGCGCGGTCATCACGTACATGGACACGCCGAACGCGACGCGCGGCGGGCTCAGCTCGTAGCCGAACGAGATCTGGCGGAAGACACTGACCGCGAGGTACGCGGCGCTGAGGACGATCGTCGCGATCGCGGTCTCGCGCGTCCCGAAGCGGAACGCGGTGCCGATGATGATCAGCGTGCCCGCGAAGTACGTGGTCCAGAACGGGTCGCTCGAGAAGAGCAGGACCGCCGCGGAGAACGTGATGAGATCGCCGATGAACGCGAGGATCGCGATGCGCCGGTGCGCCGCGGGATCGGTCGCGCGCTCCGACGCGGCGGTCGTCGCGAGGTTGTAGGCCACCACGTAGCCGGCGAGCACGACGATGCCGAGCACGGAGAGGTTCGGAAAGAACGGACCGAGGAGGGCGATGAGCGCGGCCGCCGCCCAACGCACACGGGCGATGGCTCGCTCGACCTGTTGGCCTTCGATCAGCAGTACGTCCGCCACCGATCTGGAGCGTAGCAAGCGCGACGTGTGCGGGACCGCACACATGACGTTGCCGATGAGTTGACCTTCGGTAGACCTGTCATTGACGGTCAGACCGCAGGCTTTGGCGCGAGCACGACCCTACCCCCACCCACGCAAGAAGGCCGGCCCTGAGCAGGCCTTCTTGCGCGTTCGCGCCGGGACACGGAACTTCCGTTGCGGAGCGCTAGACGACTCGCCTACCGCTGAGCAGCTGCAGGATCAGCACGACGAGCGCGAGCACCAGCAGGATGTGGATCAGCGCCCCGATGCTCGGCAGCGCGACGACGCCGAGCAGCCAGAGGATCAAGAGCACGACAACGATGGTCCAGAGCACGTGGCACCTCCTTCGCACGCGCCTTCGACGCAAAGCGCGTGCCAGAGGGCCGCGATGGCTGGCGCTTAGTTGCTGCGGGTGTGCTGGTCGACGAGGCGTAGCAGGTCGTCGAGCTGGAACGGCTTCGCGAGGAAGCCGTCGGCGCCGATCTCCCTGGCATCCTTCGCGACGTCGAGGGCCGCCGTGACGATGACGATCGGCGCGTGCTTGCCGGGCTTGTCGCGGTAGGTCCGCGCGAACTCCCAACCGTCCATCACGGGCATGCGCATGTCGAGCAGGATGAGGTCGGGGTCCCAGGAGGAGGCGTGGGCGAGCGCCTCGGCGCCGTCGGCCGCTTCGTCGACCGCATAGCCCTCCTCCGACAGCGCGGAGGTCACGAAATCCCTGATCCCGTCGTCGTCGTCGACGACCAGCACGCGGCGCATCGGCGAGAGCCTAGCGTGCGCCGAGGATGGAGACGAACAGAGCGCTCGTTAGGCCGGCCGCACCGGCCCGTGACGGAGGGCGGAGCGATCGCCGATCCACTCGGTCGGCGGCACCGCCAGGTAGCGCGCGAGGTCGTTGAGGCTGGAGGCGTACTGCGAGCGAAGCCTGCTGAACTCTGCCCACGCGCTCTCGGGCTCGCGCAGCGCGTACCCGGCCGCAGCGAGCCGCGTGCGCGCGGCGTCGAACTCACTGCGCTCCACGCCGGCGTCGCCGCTCGAGGCGATGCGCAGGAAATTGCTGAAGTCCTCGACGAGATGCGCGCCGATCCCGCGCGTGACCTTTGCCTGCCCGTGCGCGCCATCGTCGATCACCGTGAGCAGCAACGTCGCCGCGTCGAGCATCGCGCCGAGCGCCGAGACCCACGACTCGTTGTCGTGGGTCGAGCGGAAGAAGGCGAGGATCGGATACGCGAGGTGGCTCTCGAGCACCTCGGCGCACCATCCCTCCCACCGCGCGAAGAGGCTCGGGAGCTCCTCTCGGATGTGGAGGCGCGCGAACGTCTCGAGCAGCGTGACACCCGAGGGCGGCGCGCCGGCGCGCTCATCGAGCGTCACGACGAGCACCTCGCGCCGCTGGAACGAGCCGTAGAGCGAGAACAGGTACGTGATCGTGAGCGCGACGACGCCGAGGCCCGACGCTCCACCGAGGATCGCGACGGCACGGGCCGCCCATCCGACCGCCACGAAGTCACCGAAGCCGATGGTGAGGATGGATGTCGCCGCGAAGTAGACCGCGCTCCCGAGGTCCTCGGGGATCGGCTTCACCTGGTCGCGCAGCGCGTGGAGGACGAGGCCGAAGCCGAGCACCAGCATCAGCATCCACAGCGAGAGGAGCGCGATCACGAGCGCGGGGGCGTAGACGCCGAGACGCTTCTCGCGGCGGCCGGGGTCGGTCACGTCCCGGTAGCGATCGCGATAGATGGGCCAGCTCCTGCGGACGAGGAGCGCCGCCGGCCGATACCGGCTCGGTGTGGGCCGCGGCACGATGACGGACTGGAACACGTCGTGGAGCGCGGCCCAGACGAGGAACGCGCCGAGGGCCGCCTCGATCACCTGCACGGCTGAATCGTGCCAGACTCGCCGCCAATGGCGACCGGAACGGCGGCCAGCGCCGCGGCCGAGGTGACCGAGCGGAACCGAGGCCGCATCGAGCGCGCCCGCCAGCTGCTGGGCACCATCCACGAGGCGCGTGCGCCGTTCGGACCCGGCAACGTGCTCACGCCGCTGAACGACCTCTCGGTCGAGCTCGCGAACGCGAGCTCTGAGTGCGGCCTGCTGAGCGAGGTCCATCCGGACGCCGAGGTGCGCTCGGCCGCCGAGGCGATCGTCCGCGATGTGGTGGCGCTGCAGACAGAGCTCCTTCAAGATGCCGCCCTCTACGACGCGCTCGGCGGCATCAACAAGAGCGATCCGCTGGCGTTCCGCGTCGTCGAGCTCACACGGCGCGACATGCGACGGACGGGCATCGAGCTGGATCAGGCCGGCCGCGAGCTGGTGCGCGACCTCCGCACGAAGCTGATCACGCTCGGACAGGAGTTCTCGCGGAACATCCGCGACGATGTTCGTGCGATCGAGCTCGACGGCCCGGCAGACCTCGAAGGCCTGCCGGCGGACTACGTCGCGCAGCATCCTCCCGGCGACAACGGAAAGATCCGCGTGACCACCGATTACCCCGACGCCATCCCCTTCATGTCATACGCGAAGAGCGAACGGGCACGCCGCGCGCTGAGCGCCGCGTCGCAGACGCGCGCGACACCGCGCAACCTCGAGATCCTCGATCGGCTGCTCGGTGCTCGCCAGGAGCTGGCCACCATGCTCGGGTACGGGACCTGGGCCGACTACGCGACCGAGATCCTCATGTCGGGATCCGCCCAGAACGTCCGTGACTTCATCGCGCGCGCCTACGAAGCGACCGAGGAGAGCGCGCGCGCGGACCGCGAGCTGCTGCTGGCCGCCAAGCGCCGGAATCACCCCGGCGCGACGACCATCGGCGACTGGGAGAGCACGTACTACACCGAGCAGGTCAAGGCCAGGACGCTGGGCTTCGACGCGCGGACGGTGCGGCCGTACTTCGAGTACCGCGCGGTGCGGCAGGCGATCCTCGATCTCGTCAGCGAGCTGTTCGGGATCGCGTTCACGAAGGTCGACGAGCCGCTGTGGCACCCGTCCGTCGAGACCTTCGACGTGACGGTCGATGGGCGGCCGGGCGGCCGCATCTCGCTCGACATGCACCCGCGCGAAGGGAAGTACAAGCACGCCGCGTGCTTCTCGTTGCGCGTCGGCGTCGCCGGCAAGCAGCTCCCCCATCCGGTCCTGGTGTGCAACTTCCCGGACCCGGACGCCGCGAGCGGGCCGGCGCTCATGGAGCACCGCGAGGTCGTCACCTTCTTCCACGAGTTCGGGCACCTCATCCACGGCATCGTCGGCGGGACCCACCCGTGGGCCCGCCTCGTGCGCGTGACCGAGTGGGATTTCATCGAAGCGCCGTCGCAGTTCCTCGAGGAGTGGATCTACGACTTCGCGGTGCTGCGCGGCTTCGCGAAGCACGTGGAGACCGGTGAACAGATCAGCGAGGAGCTCGTCGCGCGCCTCCGCAGCGCGCGCGACTTCGCCCGCGGCCAGTTCGTGCAGCGCCAGCTCTTCCTGTCCGCGGTCTCGCTCGCGTATCACGACCGGGACACAGCGGGCCTCGACACGACCGCGCTCGCGTTCGATCTCGCGGAACGCTACTCGCCGACCGAGATGCTCCCGGAATCACGATTCCAGGCGAGCTTCGGTCACCTGGATGGATACACGGCCGCCTACTACACGTACATGTGGTCGCTGTGCATCGCGAAGGATCTCGGCAGCGCATTCCCGAACGGCTTCCTCGACCCGGTCGCGGCGCGGCGCTATCGCGATCTGATCCTCGCGCCCGCGGGCACGAAGCCCGCCGCGACGCTCGTCGAGGACTTCCTTGGACGGCCGTACGACTTCGAGGCGTTCCGGAAGTGGCTCGCGCCGCGCTGAGGTACGCATGCGTTGGAGCGACAGAAGAGGCCCCCGTTCCCGGGGGCCTCTTCATTGCGTGCTCGAGATCGCGCTGCCCGTGTGACCGCTCTTAGCCCTTGACGAGCTGCGCGCGAATGACGCCGCCGCCGTTCACGGCGCTGTGGAAGTTCATGTAGTAGCTCGCCGGGTTGGCGATGACGTCCGCGACGACCGCCGGGTCTGCCGCCGGGTTCGTCTTCGAGAAGGTGACCGCGCCGGCCGTGAGCTTGAGATCGCCGGCCTTGAGCGTCGAGTCGATCACGACGCCGCCGTTGACTCCCTTGGCGCCCTTGTGGATGTGACCGATGTTGATGACCGCGCTGGCCGGGCAGCCGGTGATCGACACGTCGAACTTCGCGCTCTTCGCCGCGGTGTCCAGCGTGAGCGTACCGGTCCCGGCGCACGTCGCCTCAGCGCCCGTGATCGGGGGGTTCTCCTCGTTGGACTTGAGGTCCGCCTTGAACGTGAAGACCGTCACCGGGGCGGCGGTCGGAGCCGCCGTCGGTGCGGTGGTCGCCGCGGTGGTGCCTGCTGTGGTCGGGCTCGCCGTCGTCGTGCCGGCGCCGCCGCATGCGGCGAGCGCGATGGTGGCGGCGATCGCGAACGCGAAGCGCTTCATGGGTTCCCTCCTGCGTGATCCGCGGCGTTGAGCCGCCATTTGTCAGATACGTGTGGGACCGCCGTACGGATGAGCCCGCTTCACAGAATGGTAGGGAGCGCGCTTGGAGAGTGATGCCGAGCAGACCTCTAAGCCGGATCCTGTCGTGGACGGTCATCCATCTCGGACGGAGGTCGCCCTCCGCCTCTAGCGATCCACCCGGGGACGGTGCGGGCCACACCATGGTCCCCTGCGTGATCTTGCTCCACGTAGAGCTTGCCGCGTTTCACCCCCGCTTGCGCGGGTTCGTCACTGTGGCGCTGGTCCTCGCCTCACGGCGGACGGGTATTACCCGCTACGTTGCCCTCTGGAGTCCGGACTTTCCTCGGCTTGCGCCGCGACCGCCCGGTCTGCTCGGCACGCTCAGTCTAGGGCAGCACCTGCTCGCCGCCTTCGCCCAGATGGGCGCGGGCCCATTCGGTCAGCACGATCCCGCGCTCGGTGCGCTTGGCGTTCGCGCAGCGCAGGTCGCCGTGCATGAGCACCGTGCCGTCCCCCGGGACGCCGAGAGCGCGCAGCGCCGGTCGATCGCCGGCGACCGCGCGCTCGACCTCGCGCTTCGCCTCCGCGATGCCCTCGCGGTCGTCGCACGCATCCGCTGCGGCGACGAGATCCTCGAGGAGCAGCCAGGGCCACGCCGGCACGAGCGGCGGTGGGATGCCGCGCGCGTAGACGCGTGGCACGCGATCGGTCTTGCGCGCGAGGAACGGGAGCAGCTGGACCTCGAGGGCGCGGTCCTTCGGCAGCCGGGTGAAGACGAGCGAGCGCGACCCCTCCCCGACGCGGAAGCTGACGCGCTCGAGCTCGATCCGCGCGTCCCTCTTCACGATCTCGCTGCGCACGTCGCGAACGGGCTCGCCGAGCGTGCGCGTCAGCATCGCCGCGAGCGGATCGTCGCTCATCTCTCTCGCGCTCGTCACTTCGGCATTCGCCTCAGTGACTCGCCGCGAAGCTCAGGGCTGGCGGACTCGCTCGGCCGGGCAAAGCCCTCTCTCGCTCGCTCAGGGCCCGGCCGCGTCGAGCGCATCGTCGATCGCTCGATTCACCTGCGCGTCCGCGAGCGCGTTCCCATCGCGCGGGACGTGCTCGATGGACCACCCCCGGAACTGCGCGAGCAGGTCTTGCGCGCGCTGCGCGAGGGGCTTCAGGCCGGAATGCCTGATCTTCCAGACACCCTTCAGCTGCTGGACGACGAGGAGCGAATCCATGCGCACGTCGACCGCGTCGGCGCCGCGCCGCAGCGCCTCCTCGAGCCCGATGATCAGACCGGTGTACTCGGCCACGTTGTTCGTCGCCTTGCCGAGGAAGCGTCCGAGCTCCGCGACGACAGACCCGCCCTCGTCGAGCAGCACCGCGCCACCAGCCGCGGGACCGGGGTTGCCTCTGGCGCCACCGTCGGCGAACAGCGTCAGCTTCATGCGGGCGCGAGGAGCTCGCCGGCCCGCGTGAGGTCGATGTTCGCGCCGGTCAGGATGGCGACGACCCGCTGTCCCGGCACGACCGTGACGCGACCCATGAGCAGCGCGGCGACGCCCGCGGCCGCGGCGGGCTCGACGACGAGACGGGCGCGTGCGGCGATGAACCGCAGCGCTTCGACGATCTCCTCGTCGCTCACGACGACGACATCGCTGACGAGCCGCCGGATGATCTCGAGATTCCGCTCGCCGGCGAAGGGCGCGGCGAGCCCATCGGCGACGGTCCGCACGGAGTCGAGCTTCACCGGCTTGCCCGCGGCAAGGCCGAGGCGGACCGCCTGCGCCCCCTCCGGCTCCACCCCCACGACACGGGCGCCCGGCCGCAGCTCGGCCACGGCGAGCGCGACGCCCGAGATGAGGCCGCCGCCGCCGACCGGGACGACGACGAGGTCCGCGTCCCGGAGGTCTTCCATGATCTCGAGGCCGACGGTCCCCTGCCCCGCGATGACGTCGTCATCGTCGAACGGCGGGACGAACCGGAGCCCTCGCTCGTCGCGCAGCTGCTGCACGATCGGCATGAGCTTCGTGGTGTCGGCGCCGAACCTGATCTCCGCGCCGTAGGACCGGGTGGCCTCGATCTTTGCCGGCGGCGCGTGCTCTGGCATGGCCACGATGACGCGCTTTGAGGAACGCCGTCGCCCCGATCCGCTCCCCGAGGGACCGCGAGCTCAGGAGCGGCGTCCGGTGCACGTGCGCCGAGATCGTCTCCCGCGCCTGGAGGATGTCGGCGAACGAGGTGGTCAGCGGACGCTTCTCATCCCTTTGAGTATGCGTTCGCGCGGCGCCATCGTGGCGCTATCTTGGTCGGCGCGGACGTCGCGCGATCGGGCCCGTAGCTCAGGGGTAGAGCGGCGGACTCATAATCTGCTGGTCCCAGGTCCGAATCCTGGCGGGCCCACTCTCTGTCCGCTGCGCGGGCGCACTATGCTTACGACGGCGTCGCGAGGGGAGCCACGTGCCATTTCCGCACGTGCGCGTCGTTCGGGGAACGAAGCGCTGGAGGAAATGCGGCTTGGGCAAGGTCATCGCGATCGCCAACCAGAAGGGCGGCGTCGGCAAGACGACGTGCGCCATCAATCTCGGTGGCGCGCTCGTCGAGCTCAAGAAGAAGGTCCTGTGCCTGGACCTCGACCCGCAGGCCAATCTCTCGGTCGGTCTCGGCGTGGACCTCAATCAGCTCGGCAACAACATGGCGAACGTGCTCGTCGACCAGAACGTCACGTTGTCGTCGATCATCCAGCCGAGCAAGACCAGGGGGCTCGACGTGGCGCCGACGACGATCGAGCTCTCGACCGCCGAGGTGGAGCTCTTCAACGCGATCGGGCGCGAGATGACGCTCCGCGACCGGCTCGCCAACGACGTGATCGATCGCTACGACTACATCCTGATCGACTGCCCACCGACGCTCGGCCTGCTCACGCTCAACGCGCTCGTCGCGGCCGACGGCGTGATCATCCCGGTGCAGACCCAGTACTACGCGCTCAAGGGCGTGGCCGCCCTGCTGAAGATCATCAAGACCGTGCAGTCGCGGCTGAACCCGAAGCTGAAGGTCCTCGGCCTGCTGCCGACCTTCTACGACAGCCGCACGATCCTCGGCCGTGACATGCTGGACTCGTTGAAGGATCTCGGCGATCACCAGGTCTTCAAGACCGTCATCCGCCAGTCCGTGAAGATCGGCGAGGCGCCCACGGTCGGCGTGCCGATCACCGTGTATGACCCCAAGTCGGACGCGGCGAAGGCGTTCGTCGACCTGGCCAGGGAGGTGACCAATGCTCGGTAAGAACAAGTCCTTCCGCGGCGCCGGGACCCGCATCTTCGAGCAGGAGCAGGGCTCGAGCGCGGGCATCATCAGCCTGCTCGACGCGCGGGCGCCGACGTCCGTCCGCGAGCTGCCGATCGACAAGGTCATCCCGAACCCGGAGCAGCCGCGTATGACGTTCCACGAGGAGACGATCCAGGAGCTCGCCGCGTCGATCCGCGAGCACGGCGTCCTGCAGCCGATCCTGGTCCGGCCCGCGGGCGACAGATTCGAGATCATCGCCGGCGAGCGCCGCTGGCGCGCCTCGAAGGTCGCCGGGCGCGAGACCGTCCCCGCGATCGTCGAGCGGTTCGACGACGCGACGGCGCTCGAGATCGCGCTCATCGAGAACCTGCAGCGCGAGGACCTCTCTCCGCTTGACGAGGCGACCATCTACAAGAAGATGACGGACGAGCTCGGCTACTCGATCCGCAACCTGGCGACGAAGCTCGGCAAGGACAAGGGCTACGTCGAGAACCGGCTGCGTCTGGCGAGCGCGCCGGAGGACGTCCGCGAGATGGTCGCGCTGCGCTACGACACCCTGACCGCGGCGTACGAGCTGATGAAGCTCGACGACAAGCGCAAGCGCCGCTCGCTGGCGAAGCGCGTGCTCTCAGGCGACCTCACGCTCGTGCGGCTGCGCGACCGCGTCGCGCGGGTCCTCGATCCGAAGGCGCAGGAGCCGAAGGCGGTCCCCGCGCTGCCGCAGCTGCGCGACGACGCCCTCATCACCGCGACCCGCAAGCTCAACGAGGCGCTTGCCGAGCTCGCACGCGCGGTCGGGGACGAGGGCTCGCGCACGGTCCCCGACGGGGATCGTCAGAACCTCGCGAAGTTCCTCACGATCTCGCGCGCGCGGATGGACAACCTCGTCGCACGGCTGCGGAGCAAGGCGTGACGAGCACCGGACGAGCACCGGGGGGCTATCGCCCCCCGAGGACCCCCCAGGCGTGACCCCCGCGGCCGACCAGCGCGGCTTCTCGCTCCGCGCCAGCGCGATCACCTTCGTGCTGAGCGTGGCGGGGGTCGTGGCGATCACGGTGCTGCTGCTGCTCATCGCGGACCCGCGTGCGCAGGCCTTCTGGGCGGACCGCTGGCGCGAGCTCGTGAGCACGATCGGCGGGCTGTTCGCGCAACGATGACCGCGGCTAGCGAGCTCTTGAGCGTCTCTGCCGGGTGTCCCGGGTGTCAAAGGCGATCATCAGCGCGATGGCGACGATGCCGGCAAGCGAGAGCAGGAGCAGCCCGCCGTCGCCGATCGATTGCAGCGCGTCCATGACGCACCTACCAACGGACGGCTGACCAGGATGTGACGCTCGGTCGTCAGGCGCGCTTGCGCTTGGTGCTCTGCGCCGTCACCTGCGCGACGCGACGGCCGTCGACGGCGCTGACCTGCAGCCGCCAGCCCTCCAGCTCCACGGTGTCCCCCACCCGCGCGAGCCTGCCAAGCCTGCCGAAGACCAGGCCCCCGACCGTGTCGTAGGGCTCGTCCGCCAGCTCGATCCCCAGACGCTCCCGCAGGTCGGCGAGCGGCGTGAGCCCGTCGATGGAGATCGCGCCGCCGGGCTGATCGCGGAAGTGTGGCGTCTCCTTGTCGAACTCATCGACGAAATCGCCGACGAGCTCCTCGAGGACGTCCTCGAGCGTGACCAGGCCCGCCGTCCCGCCGAACTCGTCGACGACGATGGCGAGCTGGCTGCGCTGGCGGCGGAACTCGTTGAGCGCCTGATCGAGCCGCATCGTCTCCGGGACCAGCGGGACCTTGCGCATGATGTCGCGGGCCACGGCGCTCGCGTCATCGTCACGCCCCACGAGGTCCCTGACGTGGATCACGCCGATGATGTGGTCGAGGTCCTCGTGATAGACGGGGTAGCGGGTGAAGGGATGCTCCTTCGCCATCGTGAGCAGGCCGGGGAGCGGCGTGTCGTCGAGCACGGCGATGATCTCGGTGCGCGGCACCATCACCTGTCGCACGAACGTGTCCGCGAAATCGAGCGCGTTGCCCACGAGGACGCGCTCGGATTCCTGCAGGATGCCCTTCCGGGTCGAGGCAGCGACCAGCATGCGCAGCTCCTCCGCGCTGTGCGGGTCCAGGTCCGCGCTCGACTTGACGCCGAATGGCCGGAGGACGGCGCTGGCGCTGCGGTTCACCGCCCAGGTGAACGGGTATGTCAGCCGATAGAAGCCCTCGAGGGGGTAGGCGCACCACAGCGACAGCGGGAGCGCGCGCTGGATCGCCAGGTACTTCGGGGCGAGCTCGCCGAGCACGACCGTCAGATAGGTGACGAGCGCGAAGGCGACGAGGAAGCTCACGGCGTGGAACAGCGCGTCGGAGACCACGGCGAGTCCGCCGAAGAGCGGCTCCAGGAGGCGCGCGACGGCCGGCTCGCCGACGAAGCCGAGCAGCAGGGAGACGATCGTGACGCCCAGCTGCGTCGCCGAGAGGTAGCCCTCGAGCTCGCGGCTCATCCGCGCGGCGAGCCTCGCGCGGCTACTGCCCTCGCCGGCGAGCTCGTCGAGCTGCGTCTGGCGCACGCGGACGAAAGCGTATTCCGACATCACGAAGAACGCCTGTGCCACGAGCAGGAGCAGGAACACGAGGATCGCGGGCAGGGCCGCCGCGGGGTCCATCCGCGTCGATTGTCGCACGCGCGACGGTCCCTAGACTCATCGGCATGTTGGTGCACGTACGTCTCTTCGCCTCGTACCGAGAGGCCGCCGGCATGGGTCACTTCACGCTCGAGCTGCCGCCGGAGGCGACGGTCCGCGACGCGATCGCGGCGATCGTCGCGCGGCATCCGCTCATCGCCGAGGGCCGGCAGGTCGTGATCGCGAAGAACCGCGAGTACGTGGACGCGGACGCGCCGCTCGCCGACGGCGACGAGGTCGCGTTGATCCCACCGGTCTCCGGTGGCGCGACGGGGACGGCGCCGCGGATCGCGGTGTCGGAGACGACGCTCTCGGTCGACGACGTGATGAACGCGGTGCGCGATCCGTCGCACGGCGGCATCGTCGTGTTCCTCGGCACGGTCCGCGACCACAGCCGCGGCAAGCGCGTGACGCACCTCGAGTACGAGGCCTACGCGGAGATGGCGGAGCGCAAGATGCGCGAGATCGCGGACCGCCTCGAGCGCGAGCATGCGCCCGCGCGCATCGCGATGCACCACCGTATCGGCGACCTCGCCATCGGTGACATCGCTGTCGTGGTCGCGGCTGGCGCGCCGCATCGCGACGCGGCGTTCAGCGCGGCGCGTCAGGCGATCGACGAGCTCAAGAGCATCGTGCCGATCTGGAAGAAGGAGCACTCCGAGGACGGCGCGATCTGGATCGAGGAGCACGCCTGAGCCCGAAGCGGCGCTACTGGATGATCGTGTCGAGCGAGCGCAACTTCATCGCCACGCGCCGGCGCCGCTTCACGGTCCAGGGGATCAAGAGCAGGCACCGCGCACGCGCCGCGCGCATCGCTCCTGGCGATCGGCTGTGCTGGTACGTCACGGGCCGCGCCGTGTTCGCCGCGACCGCCACCGTGCGCTCCCCCGTGTTCGTCGGCCGCGAGCGCATCTGGATCTCGGACGGGAAGCCCGACCCGTATCCCTGGCGCGTCCGCATCGCGAAGGATGCGGCCGTCCCGCCGCGAAGAGGCGTCCCGGCCGGCAGCCTGCGCGGACGCCTACGGTTCGTGAAGCGTCGCGAGCCGCACTGGACGCTCGCCTTCCAGGGGAACCTGCACGAGCTCGTGGCGGCCGACTTCGCGCTCATCGAGCGCGCCGTGCGGTCCGCGATGTCACCATGACGACGCTGCGAAGGCTGGTCATGGTCGTGCTCTCGGGCGTGTCGATGCTGGCGCTGCTGTTCGCCGCGTTCGCCCTCGCGTTCGGCCGCTACGACGGGGCGGCCTTCTACGTGATCGTGATGCTGCTGAGCGCCGCCCTGGTCGGCTACCTCTGGCGGCCCGAGCGCGCGCTCAAGCGCGCCGAGGAGGCGCGATTGCCGCCTGAGGCGCGGCCCGTCACCAGGATCCCGCGGCGGCCGATCACCTTTCCGCTCGTCGAGAGCCTCGTCACCTTCGCATTCTGGTACGTCGTCGCGGTCATCGTCGACCGCGTCGTGACCGGCACGACGAACACGTTCACGCTCGCCGCGATCGCGCCCTTCGCGGCGTTCCTGCTCGCGACCATCACGATCGCGGGCCGGCACATGGCCTTCCGCATCACCGCGGAGGACGACGATCACCGGGGGGCTTCGCCCCCCGAGAACCCCCCTACCCCCCTATGACCTTGATGACGCCGCACGCGATGCGATCCCCGCTGTTCCCTGATGGATCGGTCCTCTCGTCATCGGCGTTCGCGTGGATCACCACCGCGAGGCCGCCTGCCGCCGAGACGGAGTACGGGCTGCCGGGCGCGAGGCTCAGCAGCGGCGTCACGAACGTCCCCGACCCGCGGCCATCGCTGTTGACGACGAAGTTGCCGAGGTCGCCCGCGTGCGGCCCGGTCGGGCTGAGCTCGCCGTGGGTCCTGTTGTTCGGGTTGTAGTGCGCGCCGGCCGTCGTGAACGCCGGCCCATCGCACTTCCCCACCGCGTGGACGTGCCAGCCATGCGTTCCCGGCGGGAGTCCGAGGACGCTGATGTCGACGCGGACGCCGACGCGATCCTCGCTGAACGTCACGAGCCCGACGCTCCTGCCCGTGCCGTCGGCAAGGCTCGCCTGCGCGCGCTGGTTCGTCGGGGCGGCCGCGAAGCGATCGGTGTTCGGCGTCGCGCTGGCCTTCCCGCTCTCCGGGCCGCCGGTGCACGCGGCCAGCAGCAGCACGAGCGCGCAGATCCCGAGCTTGCTCATCTTCATCGCTCCTTCCCGCTGGCGCGCACGATATCGCCGTAGGCTGAGGCCGTGGACGTCGGGGTCCAGCTCGAACCCCAGTTCGGCTTCAGCTTCCGGGATCTGGTCGATATCTCCCGCGATGCGGAAGCCACCGGCTTCCGGGCGGTCTGGCTCTCCGACCACCTGTTCCTGAACAGGGACAGCGTGGCCACGGACTGCCTCGAGGCCTGGACCGCGCTCGCGGGCCTCGCCACGAGCACGAAGACGATCCGTCTGGGGACCATGGTCACCTGCCAGTCGTATCGGAATCCGGCGCTGCTCGCCAAGATCGCGGCCGGCGTGGACCGGATGTCCGGCGGCCGCCTCGAGTTCGGCATCGGCGCCGGCTGGAAGGAGCTCGAGTACCGCGCGTACGGCTACGAGTTCCCGCCGCCCGGCGTGCGCATCGACCAGCTCCGCGAGACCCTCGAGATCTGCACGCGGATGTGGCGCGACGAGCGAGCGACATTCCACGGCGCGCACTACCGCGTCGACGAGGCGCTGTGCGCGCCGAAGCCCCTTCAGGATCCCCTGCCCATCTGGATCGGCGGCCGGAAGCCCCGCCTCCTGCGACTGACGGCGCGCTGGGCCCACGTCTTCAACTACCTGCCGGAGGGCGGCTTTCCGACGCCGCAGCAGATGCGCGACGCGATGCGCGAGGTCGACAACGTCTGCCGGTCGCTGGGGCGCGATCCCGCGACGCTCCGGCGCAGCGTCTTCCTCTATATCCTCGTCGCCGCGACGGAGGGCGAGGCGATGACGATCGCGAGCGAGGTCGCCGGACGGGCCAAGCTCACGGTCGAGGACTGGCTCGCCGCGCGGCCCGGCATCGTGATGGGCACGCCCGAGCGGGTGCTGGCGAGGCTGAAGGAGTACGGGGCCGCGGGCGCCCAGGACGTGAACGCGATGTTCCCCTACAGGTTCGAGCGGCAGATGGTGAAGCTGCTCGGCGAGGGAGTGCTGCCCGGCCTGCGCTAGGCCCTCGGTCCCTTTCTTATGGCGAACGCTTCGGTCTCTTCGAATGGTGGGCGGTCTCCCGCTGATACGCGGACGCGGCCGCGACGAGCAGCCCCTCCGAGAACGGTGGACCGACGAGCTGCAGGCCCACGGGCAGGCCATCGGTCCCGAAGCCACAGGGGAAGAAGATCGCGGGCAGCCCGGCGAGATTGCCAGCGGCGATGAGCGCCGCGTTGCCGACCGGCTTTGGTGCGTTCGCGCCACCGGCGGTGGGTGGCAGGTCTAGCGGCTGCGTCAGTGGCGTCGCGGTGACCGTGCGGCCGGCCGACAGCAGCAGGTCGCAGTCGTCGAAGATGCGCCGGAAGGCCTCGTGCACCGACACGCGCAGGCGCATCGCCTTGAGGTAATCGCGCGCCTTGATCTCGAGGCCCTGGCGGAGCCCCGCCTTCTGCTTCGCGTCGCGCAGCTCTTCGAAGCGATCGCTCTCGATGAGCTCCGCGAAGATCGAGCCCGCCTCCGCGGCAAGGACCGCGCCGACCATGTGGCCATAGGGGATGTCCGGCGGCAGTGCCGCGCGCACGGTCTTCGCGTTCAGGATGCGCACCAGCTCCCTGACGCCACGGAGCAGCGCGGCCTTGGCCGTCGCGCCACCGAGCTGCTCTATCTCCTCGCCCGCGTAGCCGATGCGCACGCCGCGCAGTCGCCGTGACGCATCCCGTGGCGCGAGAGGCCTGAACCGTTTCCCACTTGACGTCGCGTCCTTTGGATCGGGACCCGCGATCGCCTCGAGCACGATCCCGCAGTCCTCGGCGGTGCGCGCCATCGGACCGATCTTGTCGAGCGTCCAGCACAGCGCCATCGCGCCGTGCCGGCTCACGAGGCCATAGGTCGGTCGCAGGCCGGTCACGCCGCAGTAGGCGGAGGGCGTGCCGATCGAGCCCGAGGTCTCGGAGCCGAGCGCGAACGGCACGAGCCCCGCGCCGACCGCCGAGCCGGAGCCGCTGGACGAGCCACCCGACCAGCGCTCGCGGTCCCACGGGTTCCGACCGGGTCCCTGCAGCGAGGCGCTCGGATAGCGGTACCCACCGCCGCCGGCGAGCTCGACCATCGACAGCTTCCCCGCGAGCGTTGCGCCGCTTCGTCGCAGCTTCGCGACCGCGGTCGCGTCCTCGTCGAACACCTGATCCTTGAACGGCGGGGCGCCCCAGGTCGTCGGCGCGCCCTTCGCGCTCAGCAGATCCTTCACGCCGTACGGGATCCCCAAAAGACGGGACCGCGCCGTCCGCGCGCGGATCGCTCTATCGGCCGCCAGTGCCTCGCGGCGGGCGCGATCGCGCGTGAGCGCGGCGAGCGCGTTGTATTTGGGGCCCTCGCGCTCTAGGAGGTCGCATGCCGCGCCGGCGAGCTCGACCGCCGACACCCTGCGCGAGCGGAGCAGGGCGCTCAGCTCGCCGACGGTCGCGAAGCGGATGCCGTTCAGGGGCGATAGACCGTGGGTGGCTCGACCGAGATCGGCACGTGCGTCGCGCGCAGCTCCGCCGCCTGCTTCTCTGCCGCCTCGCGCGCCTGTCGCGCGAGCAGCCCGGGGTCGTCGATGTCCTGCGGATCCACGAGGCGCCGAGGATAGCGTGCTAGCCTCGATCGACGGAGGGCGAGGCTCGATGACGGAACGACCGATGACGATCGCCGCGCTGCGCGAGAGCGGCTATCGACCGCGCAGCGTCAAGGAAGAGCTCCGCGCGAACCTCATCACGGCGCTGGCGGAGAAGCGCGCGCTGTTCCCCGGGATCGTGGGCTACGAGACGACCGTCACGCCGATGATCGAGAACGCGATCCTCTCCGGGCAGGACATCATCTTCCTCGGCGAGCGGGGCCAGGCCAAGACGCGCATCGCCCGGCAGCTGACCTCGCTGCTCGACGCCGCCATCCCCGCGATCGCGGGGTGCGAGATCAACGACGAGCCCTTCGCGCCGATCTGCGCCTCGTGCCGCTATCGCGTCGCGAACGACGGCGATGCCGTGGACCTCGTGTGGATCACGCCGGACCAGCGGTACTCCGAGAAGCTCGCCACACCCGACATCTCCATCGCCGATCTCATCGGCGAGGTCGACCCGATCAGGGTCGCCGAGGGGCGCTACCTCTCCGACGAGATGACGATCCACTACGGCCTCGTGCCGCGCACGCACCGGGGCATCTTCGCTCTGAACGAGCTCCCCGACCTCGCGGAGCGCGTCCAGGTCGGCCTGCTCAACGTGATGGAGGAGCGCGACGTCCAGATCCGCGGGTACAAGGTGCGCCTGGCCCTCGATCTCTTCGTCGTCGCGTCGGCCAACCCCGAGGACTACACGAACCGCGGTCGCATCATCACGCCGCTCAAGGACCGCTTCGGCTCGCAGATCCGCACGCATTACCCGCGCGATATCGCGACCGAGGTCGGCATCGTGGAGCAGGAGCGCTCGGCCTACCCGGATGAGGGTCGCACCACGCTCGTGCCCGGCTATATGAAGGAGATCCTCGCCGAGGTCTCGCAGCTCGCGCGGCGCTCGCCCGAGATCTCGCAGCGGAGCGGCGTGTCCGTACGCGTGACGATCACCAACTACGAGAACCTCGTGTCGAACGCTCTGAAGCGGGCGCTGCGCAATGGCGAGACCACGGTGGTGCCGCGTGTCAGCGACCTCGCCGCCGTGGTCGCGTCGACCGCCGGCAAGATCGAGCTCGAGTCCGTCGGGGACCTGTCCGAGGAGAAGGTCATCGATCGTCTCGTGCAGCGCGCGATCCTGAACGTCTTCAACCGCACGTTCTCGCTCGTCGAGTTCGACTCGCTGCTCGCCGCGTTCCAGCGCGGGGCCACGATGCACGTCTCGGCGACCCTGCCGAGCCAGGAATACGTGAAGCAGGCGCTGCAGATCCCCGGGATGAAGGGCGCGGTCGGCAAGATCGGCGCGACCGGGAACCCCGCCGCCATCGCCGCGGCGGTCGAGTTCATCCTCGAAGGGCTGCACCTGAACCGCAAGCTCAACAAGGAGCGCGGCGAGTCGCGCAGCACCTTCCGCGCCTGACGCGATGAACGAGGCGCGCTACTCCGTAGCCGAAGGCGAAGGAGCAGGACGGTCACGGCACCGCGGAGCGGTGCTGTGACCACCTACCGCCGCTGGGACGGCACGCAGCGCCTCGACGCGATCGAGGCTGACGAGCTCCTCGCGGCCATGTCGGACGAGCTGCTCGCGGGCGGCGACCTCGAGGATGCCATGGCGCGCCTCGGCCGCTGGGGCCTGCCCGGCCGCATGGAGGGCATGCAGGACCTGCTCGAGCGGCTGCGGGCCGCGAAGCGGAAGCGCGCCGAGCGCCACGGCCTGGCGGGGATCTTCGACGAGCTGCGCGAGAAGCTCGAGGAGGTCAAGCGGCTCGAGCGCGAGGGCCTCGAGCGGCGACGGAGCGCGGAGGCGCCCACGCCCGAGCTCGGCGCGGCGATGGAGCGGATGGCGCAGGAACGGCTCGCGCAGCTCGAAGCGCTGCCGGACGACATCGGCCGCGCGATCCGCGAGCTCAAGGACTACGAGTTCGTGGAGCCGAAGGCCGCGGAGAAGTACCAGGAGCTGCTCAAACAGCTGCAGGAGCAGGTGCTGGGCAGCTACTTCAAGGGCATGCGCGATTCGCTGAAGGACCTCTCGCCCGAGCAGATCGAGCGCACCCGGCAGATGCTGCGCGACCTGAACCGCGCGCTGAAGGAGCGGATGGAGGGCGGCGAGCCCGACTTCGAGGCCTTCCAGAGGCAGTACCCGGAGCTGGCCGGCAACGCGAAGGACTGGGACGACCTGCTGCGCCAGCTCGCCGCCGGGATGGCGGCGATGCGGTCGCTGTGGAATTCGATGTCGAGCGACATGCGCGACCAGCTCGAGCAGCTGCTCGGCGCCGCGTTCCAGGATCCCGCGCTCGCGCAGGCGATGAACGAGCTCGCCGAGACGCTCGGCCAGGTCATGCCGATGGACGACTACGCGCACGACCTCACCGGCGACGAGCCGCTGTCGCTCGCGGAGGCGCTGGGCCTGATGGACGAGATGAACCAGCTCTCCGACATGGAGCAGACCGTCGAGTCGGCGCGCGACCAGGGCGACCTGGCCGGTCTCGATGCCGAGCGGATGGGCCGGCTCGCGGGCCCCGCGGCGCGGCAGGCGCTGGAGGAGCTCCAGCGCATGAAGCGGCTCCTCGAGGACGCCGGGCTCATCCGCAAGGACGGTGAGCGGTACGAGCTGACGCCGCGTGGGATCCGCAAGATCGGCCAGCGCTCGCTCGAGGAGATCTTCTCGACGCTGAAGCGCGACGCGTTCGGCACGCATCGCGCGAAGACGCGCGGCCGCGGCGGCGACCCGACGGACGAGGTGAAGACCTACGAGTTCGGCGACCAGTTCCTGCTCGACCTGCCCGGCACGGTGCGCAACGCGGTCATCCGCGACGGAGCGAAGACGCCGGTGCAGCTGCGGCCGGCCGACTTCGACGTGTACCGCACCGAGCTCATCACGCAATCGGCCACCGCGATCCTCGTCGACGTCTCGCGGTCGATGCTCTTCCGCGGCTGCTTCCTCGCGGCGAAGAAGGTCACCCTCGCGCTCGACGCGCTGATCCGCTCGACCTACCCGAAGGACGACCTGTTCATCATCGGGTTCTCGGCCGCTGCCGTGCAGCTCAAGCCGACCGACCTCCCCCGCCTCACCTGGAACGAATACGTGTACGGCACGAACATGCAGCACGCCTTCTCGACCGCGCGCGGCCTGCTGTCGCGGTCACGGGGAAAGAACAAGCAGATCATCATGATCACCGACGGCGAGCCCACCGCGCACTTCGAGCCGGGCAACCCGGTGCCGCGCTTCTCGTACCCACCCACCCGGCGGACGTTCGAGGAGACATTGAAGGAGGTGGTGCGCTGCACGCGCGAGCAGATCACCATCAACACCTTCATGCTCGCGCGCGGCCACTACCTGGTGGACTTCGTGAATCAGATGTCGAAGGTGAACAACGGCCGAGCGTTCTACGTCGAGCCCGAGAAGCTCGGCGAGTACGTGCTCGTCGACTACGTGAGCCACAAGAAGCGCAGGGTCGCCTAACCGAGCGCCCTCACGCGCGCGTCGCTGGGTCGCCGGTCCTAACGGCCTATCGGGACGCAGGTCGGGCAGATGGTGCCGGACCCGTCGCGGGTGCGCTCGGTAGACTCGGCGCGATGGCAGGGGTCGAGGAGCAGGTGCGCGCGAAGCTCGCGGAGATATCGCCGTACCTCGAGCGAAGCGGCGGTCATGCCGAGCTCCAGGGGGTGGAGGACGGGATCGCGCAGATCGTCCTCACGCTCACGCGTCCGCGCACCAGCCGCCTCGTCGCGTCGCTGCAGCTGAAGAGCGGGATCGAGCGCGTGCTGCGCGAGGCGATCCCAGACCTACGCGGCGTCGAGGCGGTGAACCTCCCGCCGCACACGCTGCTCGGCTGGGATCAGCCCGACTTCAAGGCCGCGGAGTTCCCGCTCCCGCGCCAGGACGGCGAGAGCGCCGCGAAGAGCTAGCCCCGGCGCGCGATCTTTGGCGCGTTCGCGAGATCGAACTCGGTCATCCGCGCTTCACCGAGATCGAGCAGCGTCGCGCGCGCACGCGTCGCGGCATCGACGAGCGACGCGACATCGATGGTCTGGCACGACGGCGCGAAGGGCCGCAGGCGCGCGATCCCTTCCTCGAGCAGCACCGAGGCACCGTGGAAGTTGCCGTTGCGCCAGTGATGGAAGCCGACCCCGATCTGTAGAACTCCGTGGTAGAGACCGCGGATCGGTGACGGCGTCGCGCGCCAGAGGAGCTCGAGCGTCTCATGCTGCTCGAAGAACGCGCCGCGGTTGAATTCTTCGATGCCGCGCAGCAGCTCCGGGGGCGGCGGATCTGAGCAGCGGGCGCGGTCCGGCTCGTCGGTCGCGCCCGCCGGCGCGCGCTTCGGCGGGCGGGCCGCCTTACGAGACCGGCTGCTCGGCTCGGTGCTCGTCGGGGAGGACTTTCCGGAAGCGCAGCTCGTCGTCGATGAACTCGCGCACGGCCTCCTGGTCGAAGGACGCGGAGAGCTTCGCCGGATCGTCCGCGAAGGCGACCCTGATCCCCTCGCGCAGGTCGTGGGCCGCGACGAGATACCCCTTGGGCAGCTTGTACATGCGTGTGTATTGGAAGTGCCAGATCGGGCCGGTCTGACCGATGAGCTCGCCCTCGAAGCGGACGACCCGCTCCTTGGCCTCGGTGACGGTCGTGTGCCTGCCGATCTCGCGCTTCGCGGTCTCGCGCTCTTCCTCGGTCACATCGGCGGGCAAGGGGAACTCGGCGGTTTCGCTCATCGGTGCGGCGATGATAACCTTCGCAACGGCTGGAGGGACCGCGCAAGTGGGCTCCGGAAGAATCCGAAGAGGTGGTTACGCCAGATGGCCTACGTGATCACAGAGCCCTGCATCACCGTTAAAGATGCAAGTTGCGTAGATGTCTGCCCTGTCGACTGTATCTATACGACGGACGCGGACAACATGTACTACATCCATCCCGACGAGTGCATCGACTGCGGCGCATGCGAGTCGGTGTGCCCGGTGAGCGCGATCTTCCCTGAGGACGCTGTCCCCGATAAGTGGAAGAACTACATCGAGATCAATAAGGCCTACTTCAACAAGTAGTTGGTCTGATCGGCATAGTTTGGCGGTGACTCGCGATCACCCCGTCGAAAGGCGGGGTGATCGTTATTGAATGGCGGTTGCACCACCTCGAGTGATGTGCATTCGGCCCGAAAGGTCTGATCGGCATAGTTTGGCGATTACGCCAGCCGCCAATCTTTCGCGATCAATGTCGCCGACACGGCCCGTCATCGGCGTTCGTTGGCGGTTGGAGCCGGTCAGTTGATCGGCGTTCGTTGGCGGTTGGCGCTGAGCATCTTGCGCTTCTGGAATTCCTTCAGCCGTAGATCACCCCACGCGGGCCTCAGCCCGGACGTGCGATCTTCAGGTACTCCGCGATGATGCGCGCCAAGTCCTTGAGCTCGCCGTACGCGCGCGCCGCTCCGCGCCAAATGGCGCTGCGCCGGCGCGCGCGGTGGTACCCGATTGCCTGAAGGACGGCGGGTCCGCTCATCTCCATGATCGCGGTGAGCCAGGGGTTAGCCGCAGGATTCTCGGCCGCGAGTATGAACAGGTCGCCGCCGACGATGCCGTACTGCTCAACAAGCGGCTCGTGTCCCAGCGCCTCGACGATCGCCTCGTGCAGCCCGCCGTACTGCTCGGCGATGCGCGCACACAGTTCGTCCAGCCGCTGTCGCTCCGCCGGGATCGCCGCTCCGTACCAGTCCTCACCAGGAGCGCGCCGACCGACATCCGAAATGATCCCGCGGTACTCCGCGAGATCGCGGTTGAACGCTTCCAGCCGCTGAACGATGTTCGACATCTAGCGTCGGCGCGCCTGTCCTTCGGTCCGCGTGCGAAGCGTGGTCTTCTGTCCAAGATCGCGACCGATCGCGGTGATCCACTCGAGGATCGCCTCATGGAGCGCCGCGAAGTGGTCGCCCACGTCAGCACTCGGAGTCGAGCCCACGACGTTACCGATGCGGCGACCGACGTTGTACGTGGCGGCCGCCGTGCGTTCGGCACGCGTGTCGTACTGCGGGAGCAGATCGTTGAGCTCACGATACCGCGGCAGCCGTGCCTTCCAGAGCGTCTCGTATTCGACCCAGCTTCCCACCATGGCGCGATTCGCCGCGTCGACCTCCGCGGGGCTCTTCGCCGCTCCGCGACGGACGCTGGTCGCCATCAAGAGCATCGCGGCCTCGCGCAGGGCGAAGAGGATCGAGCGCATCTCGAGCGTCAGCGGGCGTTGCAGCTCGCGCTCGCGCCGATGCGTCAGGTGGTCCCATGCCCATCCCAGAGCGCGTCCGGCGACGCCAGGCAGGACGCCCGTGAAATCCATGCAATCAGGCTAGGGCGTCGCTCTAGCATTGCTGCGGAGGAAGGGCCGTGAGACCGAAGACTTCAGCGCTTTCGCTCGTGCTGGGCGCCGCGCTCATCGCCGCGTGCGGCAGCGGCGCCGCCACCTCCGGCAGCGCCAGCACCGCCAGCGCGGCGGTCGTCGCTTCGGCATCGCCGACGAACCGCGTTTCGACGACCGTTGAGCGGGGGCCGAGCGACTTCACGGGGAACTTCATGACCGACCAGCGTCCGTACTGGATGGGCTGGATCAGCCTGACCCAGTCTGGGACGAGCGTCTCGGGATCGCTGATCAGCGTGGAACCCGACGGGAAGGGCAACACGAAGGCGACGACCAACCCGGTCACCGGCACGACCGATGGTGGATCCGCGCTCACGATCACGACCGGCTCGTTCCTCGGCACGACCGGCATCTCGTTCAGTGGAAGGCGCAGTGGTGACCAGATCGCGCTGACCTACCCGGACAAGACCGGGCAGCTGCAGACCGCGACCTACCGGGCGGCCTCCCAGGCGGCGTTCAACGACGCGCTCACCGCCTGGCAGCTCGAGCTCGCTCTCGCCAAGACCGCAGCGGACCGAGCAGCAGCCGACAAGAAGGCCCAAGACGACCGCAACGCCGCGCTGGTGCAAGCCGTACGCGATCGCTCCGCGGAGCTTCAGTCGATGATCAATCAGCTGAACAGCGGAACCGCCAACCGCAAGAGCCAGATCCTCGACGCCGCGTCGAGCATCAAAGGCGAGCAGAGCGACCTCACGCAGCTCCAAGCGGACTTCGCTACGTTTCAGAAGGACTCCCGCGAGCCTCTGGACAAGTACGGAGCCTGCACCACCGCCCGGTACGACTTCATGACCTCGATGGCCTACGACTTCAACACCTCGCTCGTGTACGACCGCAACAGCTTCGCCAGGGTCGCCCAGACCATCACGACCAACCTCAGCGTCATCGAGCAGCGGGTCGCCGAGACGCAGCAAGCCGCCAAAGCGCTGGCCGACGCGATCGCGGCCTCACCCCTCAGCGTGAGCGGCGTTCTCGCGCCGGGCGTCGAGCAGGCCACAATCGACACCTACCGGTCTACGGCCACCTCGGTCGCGACACAGCTCGCGTCGCTCCGAGCCACCGACGCATCGGTCTTCGCATCGGCGCAGGACGTGATGAACCAGGCCCAGGCGATCTGGAACACCGTGAAAGCGAACCACGGCTGCTCGTGATGGCAGCGTGATGACCGCCGTCGCGCCGACAGAGGCGATCTACACGACGCGGCTGACGCTGCATCTGGTCTCGGAGGCCGACGCACGCGCCATTCGGGCGGGTCAGCCCGCGTGGAGCGCACGCCGTGGCTACGACATCGCGCAGCTGCGCATCTCCGCTGGCGTTCTGCTCGAGCACCCGGCCACACGCTTCATGTTCGTGATCGAGCACGGTCAGCACGACATGATTGGCTTTGTTGCGATCGACTGGGACAACAAGAGCGCGGACCATGCGTACGTCGCCTTCATCGAGATCGCCGAAGACCTCTGGGACGAGCGTTACGGTCGCGAGGTCCTCGATGCTGTGGTCACCTGGGCGAGGAGCCGCGGCGCGCGCCGGCTCACGGCCGAGATCCCGCCAGAGAACGCCCGCTCGAAGCGCCTCTTCGAGCGCCTGGGCTTCCGCCGGCCGCTTGCCCCCGCTCAGTCGGATACGGTCGAGCGCTGGGAGTGGAGCGCCATGGAGCAGAGCGCCCAGCGCGTCCGCCGCGCGATCGCTCTGCACTGGTCCTCGGCGCTCAACCACGAAGACGTGCTGAGCGACATTGAGCCCTTCTACCGCCCCTTCGCTGATCGCCGATCGACACCCGGCCGTCCGACCACGCATCGCCTCTTGCGCCTCGTCGAGGCAGTCGAGGCCGATCGCGACGCGGTTCGCGAGAAACGTGCGACGCAATACCTTCCGGAGCTCATCGAGCTGCGGCATGTGGCCAACACCTTGCGCAATTGGTCTGGTCACGCGGTCGGCAAGAAGATCGTCGC
The DNA here is from genome assembly GCA_016194865.1 of Chloroflexota bacterium. Classification (GTDB taxonomy): domain Bacteria; phylum Chloroflexota; class Limnocylindria; order P2-11E; family P2-11E; genus JACQAT01. Next base: position 99,425 of record JACQAT010000007.1, on the reverse strand, counting down.
GAACCTGCGCGACTCCCACAGCTATTCGCACAACGTCGTCGTGCTCTCCGCCCACCGGATGCTCCACAGTTGGGGAAACGCCTTCGTGGAGCTAGTCGAAGAAGACGCGCAGCACGCCACCACCGACCTCCGCGTCGTCGTCGGCAGCGAGAGCGTCGGCACCGAGGTGAAGGTCCCCGACGAACTGCGCGATGGCCGGGACCTCACGCCGGCGGAGGCCGACAGAGTGGCGGACGATGCGCTCCGCAGCTCCAAGAAGCAGCGGCAGGGTCAGCCATCGTTCGTGCTCGTCGTCGGCGGCTTCCAAGTGCCCGAGCGATCGTTAATCCTGGTATCCAGCGCGCTCGAGCGGCAACTGGAGAAGAGCTCGACGCGCTCGAACATCGCCGGTGCGATCGCGCTCACGGTCGGGCGCCACCCAGACGACATCCCGCTGACGATCGAACGGGATACGCCGATGGCCGGCGTCTACGCGCAGTTCGCCGCTCAGCTGAACCCTGCTCTGTTCGAGATGGGTGTCGCGGCCCGGAACGCGCGCAACGCCAAGTACGCAGGCCCCGTGCGTGTCCTCCGCTTCCGCGAGCCGAGCGTCGGGCTACATCTGCCCTGAGCTCACGCGGCTCCGGCCAGATGGGCAAAATGCCGCGGCGTTCCGAATCGGGGCACCGCCACATAGATGCCGGTGAAGCCGCAATCGGCAGGCACCACTATGCCCTCGACGAGCTGTTCGAGCGACGCGCCGAGCTCGTCATGGCTCGGATCGGGGATCAGGTATGACCGGCCGAACGCGCTGCGGCAATGATGGTCGAGTGTCGCCTGGAGCGCCGACCTAAGTTCATCGACGAGCGAACCGACGACGACCCGCTCGGAAGCCATCGAGGCCGATCCGCTAGAGCTCATGTATGGGTTCACCCATGTCGACCGTCTTCACGCTCTCGAATTGCCATAGCGCTGCGGCCGCCTCTGCGTATCCGCATGCGAGCTCGACAGAGGTTGGGAGCCCGTCGATTGGCACAACGCAATCCGGAGCATCCCGGAATATCGGCGTGCCGACTGATCGGCCCGATCCAGCGAGTTGCACCAGCAACTCGCCGATTATTTGCTGCTCATGGACGTTCTGGAGGTCCTTGCGCGATCTTCGTTCCTCCATGCCACGAGCCTACGCCCGCCCGCCCTGGCCACATCAACCGCCACCGCTGCCGATCACTGATCGGCTTTCGGTGGCGGTTGAGTTCATCCTCGACGCGCGCCCTTGTCGCCTGTCCCGTCCGAGCACGCCTTGTCGTCGAATTGCACAGCAGTACTGCCAGGGATCGCCGATCGGCGTCGCCAACCTATGTCGATCAAGCCAGTAGTACAAGGCCGCACTTTCTGAGAGGCCGATGGTGTCAAAGCCATCGGCCTTTCTCTTTGCGTCACGCTTTGCGAGCGCCTGCTCACGGGAACAGACAAGACACTGCTTGTTCTCACGACGCGGGATACCGACGCCACGAGATCGATACGGGCGAACTCGCGCCGTCCGATATTCGTGACCGTGGATGCAATGTGTCTTATGCCTGCCCCACGCCGGATTCCCCCGTGGCAGCGAAGGCTGACCGTCAATGACCGCGAACACGGCATCAGCCTGCTCGCACTTCATGATCCCCAACCGTGGCCGAAGGAGCGCCATCACGGCACGGATCTGCTCGGGCGGATGGAGCCTCCACCTGAAGACCGGCTTTGTGGCGCCAGCCTGTCGGTAGGGTCCGTAGATCTGACCGAGGCCACTTACTGCGAGCTGAAAGCGCAACAGCTCCGCGGGCTGCCCCGAAGCTGAGCTTTGGGTGACCGCGGCCTCCGGATAGAAGTATCCCTCGTGGCTCCGATGTCTAACGAGCGACACGCAACCTTCGGCATCGAAGAATCCTGCCGCCCAGGCGACGAGCTCCGCGGGTTCGAGCAACCCCACATGGAGTGGCACGAGAACCTCCGCCGCCTGAGCCGTTGCCGCGAGCTTCGTTGGACACAGCCACGGATGCAGCGCATCCCAGACGGTGCGCACGCGCGACCCTGTCGCCGTCCACGCGTAGATGTCCCGACGGCCGATGATCGAGACCGGACCAGTGATGTTGCCGATGCCTCCCACCGCGGCCTGGAAGCGGCGTAGCGCCTCCGGCGGCCCGCCCTCACTCGCCTGATTGATCCGCGCCTGGGCATGCCGCTGTTCGCCTCGACCGAATTTCACGCGAGACGCCCAGCCATCGCCATCGAAGAAGCCCGCGGCCCAGGCGCGTTCGAAACGATCGTCCACAACTCACCATATGTGGGCGCGAAGACCGTGAATTCAAGTCCACATTCGTATGAAGCGCTGTCGTACAAAGTGATGACGCGTGCCGATGACGCGCGTCGTCGCTTCGACTACGGATCGATGAGCGTGTAGTCGAAGCTGTACACGTGCGCGCCGCCGACGATCTCGATGGACATTGTCCCTGAAAGACCGGCGAGCTCGCCCGTTCCGGAATCCGGCACCACCGCGACGGCGAGCCACGGCGCGCCGCGCATGAGGGTGCCGCTGTGCAGGAGCGTGAAGCCGCCCTGCTTGCCCTGCAGCGTTCCGGTCACGCGCTCGATGGCGACGTAGCCAGCGGATCCGTCCACGCTCGTGCCCGCGGTCAGCATCTCGCCCTTGCTCGTGGCGTCGAGGTCGCCGTGGAAACGCTTATCGAGCGACATCCTGCCAAGGAGCGAGTCCTCCGCGGCGTTGTACGGCGGCTGAGGCGCGAGCTGCACGTCGAACTTGCCAGTTGCGCGCGACATCGCCTTCTCCTAGTTCTGATCCAGCGGCTGGCGGCCACCGTAGCCGGTCTCCAGATCGTGCCAGTACGAGATGCGATCGCCTTCGCCGAGCCGCCAGCAGAGGTAGACCTCGCGGTCGCCGCGGAGCGTGCGGAAATCGATGAGCCCGAGATCCAGGTCCTTGACCTCCACACCGAGCGCGTGCAGCTCGTGGATCAGCGCGTTGATCTCACGCAGGACCGGTTCGCTCCGGCGCCGGTCGTACGCGGCCTTGCGGCGCTTGAGATCCTCGACGAGCGGCCGCACGACGGGCAGCAGGGCTTCGGCGTCTTTGCGCGTGAAACGCGGCATATCCTCCTCATCCTAGACAACAGGGAGGGACGTCATGGCGACCTATGTGCTCCTCACGCGCGTCACTGCCGGCGGCCTCAAGACGCTGCAATCCAACCCGCGCCGGATCAAGGAGGTCAACAAGGAGATCGAGGCACAGGGCGCCCGCGTGATCGCGCAATACGCGACCCTGGGTCGCTACGACTTCGTGAACATCGTCGAGGCAAAAGACACCGAGACGATCGCGCGCGTCTCGGTAAGCCTTGGCGCGCGTGGGACAGTCTCGATCGAGACGCTGTCGGCGCTGCCGATCGAGTCGTTCATCCGCGGGCTCGGCAAGAAGAGCAAGTAATGCCGGCGGACCGTCTCGTGCCGCCTGCCTATCCCGAGATCGTGCGAAGCGACGAGGATCGCGAGCGCTTCGGACGGCTGTACGACGACCTCGTGCGCGTCATCGGGATGGCGCCGGCCGAGGCGCTGCTCAACGCGGCGACGCAGTTCACGCTCGGCTTCGACGTGCGCGGCCCGTTCGAGAAGCGCAAGCGCCGCAAGCGCGTCGTCACGAGCTCGGCGATCGAGCTACCCGACACCGAGCCCCCCGGCTGAGGCCGGCGCGGCCATGAAGCGCGCGGGCCTCGTCGCGGCCCTGCCGCTTGGCGCGTTCGCGGCGCTGAGCGCGTTCTCCTCGTCCCAGCAGCTCGCCGAGCTGCCGACGCGTGGCGCGATCCGACCCGGCGCCGCGGCAAGCGCGCTTGGCGCGCTCGGCCTGCTCCTCACGATCGCGGTCTACGCGCTCCTCGGCAGGCATGTCCTCCGCGGCGGCGGCAATGAGCGCGACGCGCTCTGGGCCGGTGCGATCTGCGGCACCGTCGCGGGCGTGTGCGGCAGCGTGCTCACTGCGCTCGGTGTTCGTGACTATCTCGACGCCGTGCTGACGACCTACGCGGTCCCGCGGGAGCAGCTCATCCCCGCGGTGCTCGCTGTCTACGTCGTGCTCTGGACGTCCGGCAGCACGGTCTTCGGCTCCGTCGCGGCGTGGTTCGCGCTCAGGTGGTGGCGCAGCCGAGCGGGGAGCGCGGGCTCCTAGCGGTCGGTATCCAGGGCGCGGCGCCAGCGCGCGCGACCCTCGTCGCTCTGCTCGTTACGCGCCGGCACGGGGACGGCGCCGATGCGCGACGCGAGATTCACGGGCATGAGCTCTTCGGCCGGCTGCTCGACGACGGACGCGCGTGGCCTGCGCCAGATGGTCGCGATGGCCGTCGCGGTCGCGACGAGGACGGCCGCCGGAAGCAATGCCGTCTGCGCGTCGATGAACAGGTCGGCACGATGCAGCATCACGCCGACGGCGATGAACGCCAGGCCCTCGATCTCCGAGAGCACCGACAGCCAGATGAGCACCGGCTGCCTGTGTCCGCCCAGCACACCCATGGGCACATCCTGACCCCCGTTCGGGTCCACGGCCATCACCCGGACGGCGCCGGACGCGGTCCAAAGGTCCCGCGGTCGGTACTAGTACTCCTGCGAGCCGAGCGGATACGCGCCCACGAGCGCGCCGCTGGACCGCGCGGCCGTCTCCGCCTCCTCCCACGAGCTGCGCAGCATCGCCGCGACACACGCTCGCACCGTGCTCGCCGTCACGATCGTGCCGTCGCCGGCCCGCGCCGCCGCGCGTGAGCCCGTCCTCCGGAGCGCTTCGAGGTAGCGCGCGACATCCTCCGGCGGCTCGCCCGCCAGGACGCTCGCGTCGCTGAGCCTGACCGCCGCCACGTCGTACGGGGTCATCGTGTGCGGGGAGATCCCGCGCGCCGCGAGGTACACGACCTCCGTGCCGACGAGCGCCGCGACGCGGCCATCGGGCGCCAGCGCGCCGGCATGCGCGAGGATGCGCGTCGCGACGGTGACCTCGGTCGCCGGGTCTTCGCGGATGAGCACGCTATACGGGTGTGGTCGCGAGCAGGTCCTCCGCGCCACGAACGGGCGCGTCCGCGGGGATCTCGCTGTCCATCGCGGGCTCCACGTGTGGATCCCACGAGAGCGCGCGACCGAGGCGCTCGGCGAGCGCGTCGGCCGCCTCACCCGCGATCGCGCGCGCGTCGGCATGGACGCCGAGGCGCTGGAGAGATGCGACCTCGTGAACGAAGCCGCACGGGATCATGCGCGCGAACGCCGCGAGATCGGTCGACACGTTCAGCGCGAATCCGTGCGTCGTGATGCCGCGGGACACGCGGACGCCGATCGCGGCCAGCTTCGCGGGGCGGCCGTCGTCGAGGTCGACCCAGACGCCGCTCTTCCCCATTTCTCGCCGGCCGACGACGCCGTGGCGCGCGACCACGGCGATGAGCGCGTCCTCGATGGCGCGCACGTAGCCTGGAAGGTCCGGCATATCCCCGAGTGACAGCACCGGATACCCGACGAGCTGGCCGGGGCCGTGGTAGGTGATGTCGCCCCCGCGATCCACGCGATAGACCTCGGCGCCGGCCTCGCTGAGCTCGCGGGGGCCGGCGATGAGGTTGTCCGTCGTGCCGCGGCGCCCGATGGTGTAGACGGGATCGTGCTCGAGCAGCAGCAGGCGCTCTGGACCTCCGCCGCGGAGCCGCGACGCGACGGCCTCCTGCAGGCGCCACGTCGCGAGGTATGGGACCGCGCCGAGCCAGGTCGCCCGCAGCTCAGACGCCGACATGACGCTCCGCGTGGTACGAGCTGCGCACGAGCGGACCCGATTCGACGTGCCGGTAGCCCATCGCCATGCCTTCGTTCCGGAGCTCCGCGAACTCGTCGGGGGTCCAGTACCGCTCGATCGGCAGATGCACGGGTGAGGGCCGCAGGTACTGACCGATGGTGAGGATGTCGGTGCCCTGGGCCCTGATGTCGCGCATCGTGGCGAGCACCTCCGCGTGGGACTCGCCGAGGCCGACCATGATCCCGCTCTTGCACGTGAGCGTCGGCGCCGTCTCCTTCGTGTGGCGCAGCACCGCGAGCGAGCGCTCGTAAACGGCCTGCGGCCGCACGCGACCGTACAGACGCGGCACGGTCTCGGTGTTGTGGTTGAGGATCTCCGGTCGCTCGGCCAGCACGACGTCGAGCGCCTCCACGACGCCGCGGAGGTCGGGGATGAGGACCTCGATCGTGGTCCGGGGCGACTGTCGTCTGATCTCCCTGATGGTCTGCGCGAAGATCGCCGCGCCGCCGTCCTCCAGCTCGTCGCGGTTCACGCTGGTCACGACGGCGTGGCCGAGGCCCATCCGCGCCACGGCCTCACCCACACGCGCGGGCTCCTCGAGGTCGAGCTCCATCGGGCGACCGGTCTTGACGGCGCAAAAGCCGCAGGAACGCGTGCAGGTGTCGCCAAGGATCATGAACGTCGCCGTCCCGGCGGACCAGCACTCGGTGAGGTTCGGGCAGCGCGCCTCCTCGCAGACGGTATGCAGCTCCTTGCTGCGCATCAGCTGGCGGAGCGTCTCGACCTGCGGGCCGGTAGGGAGGCGCACCTTCAGCCAATCGGGCCGCGCGCGATCGATGGGGACGGACACGTTCGGCGCGCCGCGCCCGCGCGAGCGCGGCCGCTCGACCTCGCCGGGTATCTCGAACGCGATCGGCGCGAGCTCGGCCACTATGAGAGCGACACGTTGCTCGCGTCGACGGCCTGGATCCAGGCCTTCACGTCGCGGAGGAACCGCGCCGCCGTCGCGCCGTCCATCACGCGGTGGTCGAAGGAGATGACCACGTTCCCCATCGTGCGGATGCCGATGGAATCGTCGTCGAGCGCGACCACGCGCTTGCCGATGGCCTCGGTCGTCATGATGGCGCCCTGCCCGGGGTTGACAATCGGATAGCTCAGATACGTGCCGAGCGTGCCGCCGTTGTTCACCGTGAACGTCCCGCCCTCGAAGTCCGCGAGCGTCAGCTTCTTCGCGCGGGCGCGCGTCGCGAGGTCGCGGACCGCCTTCGCGAGACCCGTGATCGAAAGATCCTCGGCGTTCTTCACGACCGGCACGACCAGGCCCTCGTCGCCGAGCGCGATCGCCACCCCGAGGTTGATGGCCTTGTGCTTGGCGATACCGGCATCGGTCCACGAGGCGTTCACCAGCGGGTTGTTCCGCAGCGCCAGGCAGACCGCCTTCATCGCGAACGGGAGATAGGTCAGCTCGAAGCCCTCGCGGGCCTTGAACTGCTCACCCACCGCCCTCCGAAACTTCGCGACGTTGGTCCAGTCGATCTCCATCATCGCGGCCGCATGCGGGATCGTGCTCTTCGACAACACCATCGCATTCGCGATCGCCTTGCGCATGGGCGTAAGCGCCACGACCTCATCGACGAGCGGCGGCGGATGCGCTGCGGCTCCCGCCGGGGCAGCGGGCTGCCCGTTCCCGGAGCGCGCCGCGGGCTGCCCGCCCTGGGCGATGAACTTCTCGACATCATGCTTCGACACTCGCCCACCAAGCCCGCTTCCCTCGATGCGAGCGAGATCGACGTTGTGCTCCGCAGCGAGCTTCCTGACAGCGGGCGTAGCACGCACGTCCTCGCCAGCCCGAGGCGGAGGCGCGGCCGAAGCCGCCGCCGGCACTGGCACAGGAGGCGGTGAGGGCGGGGACGCCGGGGCCGCCAGCGCGGGTGCTTGAGCCGGCGGCACGACGCGCGAGGTGGATGACGGAGGCGAGCCGGCGAGCACGCCCGCGGCAGGCGGCCCCGGCGTCCCCGCCCTCGCGGAGACTTCCGTCGCGGGCGCCGCGACGTCCGCCCCCGCCGTCTCGAACACCGCGAGCGGCGTGCCAACGGCGACCGTCTCGCCCTCCTTGACGCGGATCTCGCGGAGCACACCGTCGACCTCGGACGGGATCTCGGTGTTGACCTTGTCGGTCTGCACCTCGACCAGCAGGTCGTACTTGGCGACCTTTTCGCCGGGCTGCTTCAGCCACTTGCCGATGGTCCCCTCGGTGACCGATTCACCGAGCTTCGGCATCTTGAGCTCGAAGCTGGCCATCAGTACGCCGCCAGCTCTCGCATCTTCGTCGCGATCTTCAGCGGATCGGGCATGTACCAGTCCTCCTGCGGCTTGTTGAACGGCGTGGCGGGGATCTCGGGCCCGCCGATGCGCATGACCGGCGCGTCGAGATCGTCGAATGCCTCTTCGGCGATGAGCGCGGCGATCTCCGCGCCCGCGCCATAGAGCTTGTTGTCCTCATACACAACAAGACACTTGCCCGTCTTCCGCGCCTCGCGAACGATCGTGTCCGCGTCGAGCGGGCGCAGGCTGCGAACGTCGACGACATCGACCGAGATGCCTTCGGCCTCGAGCTGTGTCGCAGCGCTCAGGCAGTGATGCAGCATCAGCCCATAGGCGAAGACCGTGAGATCGGTGCCTTCTCGTTTCACATCGGCCGGCCCCAGCGGGATCGTGTACTCGCCGTCCGGCACGTCGCCCTTCACCGAGCGGTACGTGGCCTTGTGCTCGAGGAAGACGACGGGGTCGGGATCGCGGATCGCGGACCGCAGCATGCCCGCGATGTCGTAGGGCGTGCTCGGCACGACGACCTTGAGGCCCGGCACATGCGCGAAGAACGCCTCGACGGACTGCGAGTGGTACAGCGCGCCGCGCACGCCCGCGCCCCAGGGCATGCGGATCACGAGCGGCACGCCGAACGCGCCGTTGGAGCGATATCGCATCCGCGCCGCCTCGTCGACGATCTGCTCGAACGCCGGCGCGCTGAAGTCCGCGAACTGCATCTCCGCGATGGGCAGCAGGCCGCCGATGGCGGCGCCGATGCAGACACCGACGATGGAGGATTCCGCCAAGGGCGCGTCGATGACGCGCTCGGCCCCAAAGGCTTCGATGAACCCGTCCGTCACGCGGAACACACCGCCCCGCGCGCCGACATCCTCGCCGACGATGATCAGCCTCGGGTCGCGCTTGAATTCGTCGAAGAGCGCGTCGTGGACCGCTTGCACGTTGGTCTTCTCGGCCACAGATGAAGTCTAGTGAATCGGGCGCTCCCGCAGCGCGGGGAGGTCCTTCGGTCGCCGCTCGCGCATGAGCTCGTAGATCGCCTCCACGATGTCCTCGCGGTTCGGCTTCGCGAAGTAGTCCGCGTCCTGCCCGACGCCCGCGCGGTTGTCCTTCGCGGTCAGCGTGCGCGGGCCGACGTCGAGGTGATCCGACGCGCCCTGGACCTCGATGATGTGGCGCATCAGGTACGCGGAGGCCCCGCCCGGCACGTCCTCATCGAGCACCAGCAAGGCGCCGGTCTTTCGCACGGAGGCCGCGCAGAGATGATCGCGGTCGAATGGCGACAGGGTCCGCGCGTCGATCAGCTCGACCGAGATGCCCGCGTCCGCCAGGGTCGCGCATGCCTCCAGCGCGATCCGGACGAGCGCGCCGTACGTGGCAACCGTGACATCGGTGCCTTCGCGCACGACCTCGGGCACGCCGAGCGGAAGCATGAACTCGCCGACGTTGTCGGGCACGCGCTCCTTCACGCGGTATCCGTTCAGCACCTCGACGACGATGGCGGGATCGTCGGAGCGGAGCAGCGTGTTGTAGAGGCCCGCGGCCTGGGTCATGTCGCGCGGTACGCAGAGGTGGATGCCGCGGAGCGCGCTCAGGATCATGCCCATCGGGGAGCCGGTGTGCCAGATCCCCTGCAGGCGATGGCCCTTCGTCCTGATGATCACCGGCGCGCTCTGACCACCGGCGGTGCGAAAGCGGAGCGTGGCGAGGTCGTCGGACGCGACCTGCAGCGCATAGAGCAGGTAGTCGACGTACTGGATGTCCACGATCGGCCGCAGGCCGCGGAGCGCGGTGCCGATGCCCTGCCCCAGGATCGTCGCCTCCCGGATCCCCGTATCCGTGATCCGCAGATCGCCGTATCTCGCGTTGAGCCCTTCGAACACGAGATTCACGTCGCCGAGCTTGCCGACGTCCTCGCCGATCACGAAGATCCGCGGATCGCGCGCGAGATTGCGGTCGAAGCAGCGGACCAGGATGACGCGTCCGTCGACGGTCTCCGACGACTCGCTGTAGACCGGCGGCACCGGGGTCACGCGCAGCGGAGAAGAGTCCGCTTCGCTGATGAGGTGCGAGTTGTAGCGCGCGCTCGCCTCGCGTCCGTGGGCCTCGAGACCGCGCGCGATCTCGTCCCGGGCAGGATCGTCGCTCGCGCGAAGCGCGAACAGCGCGCGAGCGAGCGCCGCGTGCACGGACCGGCGGCTCGGCTCGGCCCTGCGCAGCTCGTCGACGATGCTGCGCAGCGCGTCCTGATCGGCCGCGCGCTCGAGGAGCCGCACGGCGCGGTCGCGCTCCTCCCGCAGCGGGTTGATGAACGCGTCGTACGCCTCGCCGCGGATCTCCTCGACCGCCTTGCGATCCTCGATCTCGTACGCGTCGAGCTGCGATGCCGTGGCCAGCCGCTCGCGCACCATCCATTCGCGCATGCGCGAGATCGGATCACCTTCCGTCTCGAACCGCAGGCGTTCCTTTGACTTGTAGCGCTCGTGGCTCCCGCTCGTGGAGTGGCCCTGGGGCTGCGTCATCTCGGTGATGTGGAACAGCGCCGGCGCGTGCTGCGCCCGCACCTTCGCGATCCCGAGCGCGTACATGTCGCAGAGCGCGACGTAGTCCCAGCCCTTGGCGACGTGGACGTCGACGCCCGGTCCGCCATCGGGCGTGAAGCCCTGGAGGACGGCCGAGATCGAGCCCTTGGTCGTCTGCAGCTCGTTCGGCACGGAGATGCCGAAGCCGTCGTCCCAGACAGAGATGGCGAGCGGGACCTGGAGCACGCCCGCGGCGTTGAGCGTCTCCCAGAAGAGGCCTTCGCTCGTCCCCGCGTTGCCGACCGTCGCGAACGCGACCTCGTCGCCGTTGCGCGAGACGTCGCCGGTCACCGCGCGCATGCCGCTGTCGTTGCGGACCAGCTTCGACGCGTACGCGAGGCCGAGAGCGCGGGGCAGCTGCGCCGCGACGGGTGACAGATCCGAGGCGCTGTTCATCAGGTCGACGATCCGCCGCCAATGGCCCTGCTCGTCGAGGCTGCGCGACGCGAAGTGGCTCACCATCTGACGGCCCGCCGAGAACGGGTCGCGGTCCACGTCCGCGTCCGCGTAGAGCTGGGCGAAGAACTGCGCGAGGGTCGCCATGCCCGTGGCGAGCGCCAGCGTCTGGTCCCGGTAGTAGCCGGTGCGCCAGTCGCCCTTGCGGAACGTCTTCGCGAGCGCGAGCTGGGCGACCTCCTTGCCGTCGCCGAAGATACCGAACGGCGCCTTCCCGGTGAGCACCTCGCGCCGGCCGAACACGCTCGCGATGCGGCTGCGGAACGCAAGGCGATAATCCGCGACGATCTCGTCGGCCGAGAGCCGCAGCTTCGCCTTCGGCGTGACGATCCCGGTCGCGCGCGCGTCCACGCCCGCCTTCACCGCGGCAATGGTGCCACGCGGTCGAGGAACGGAAGCAGCGCCCGCGCGAAGGCGCTCGGCTGCTCGATCATCACCAAGTGCCCCGCGTCGGGGATCACCACGACCTCCGCGCGCGGGAACAGCTCGCGCGCCGCTGTGGCGGCAGCCACTGGGATGACGACGTCCTCGCGGCCCCATACGACGAGGACCGGCCGGGTGAAGCGAGGGGCGCGCGCCGCCCAGGCCTCGCGAAGCCGCGGCCGCACGCCGCGAAGCGTGAGCCCGTGACGCAGCACGCGGATCGTCTCGCCGAGCGACGGAGGCACGTAGCGATCCGCCTCGAGCCACAGCTCCTCCGGCGCACGGCGAGGATCGAGGAAGCAGCTCGCGAGGCCGGCGCGCGCGTACCTGCGACCGCGCAGCCGCGCGAGCAGCCCCATTCCCGGCAGGGCCGCGAGGCGAAGCGAGAAGGCGACCTCCAGGCCGAGGCCGGCGCCCGCGACGAGCACCAGGGAGCTGAAGCGATCCGGCGCGTGGACCGCCGCGGTGTACGCGATGGCGCCGCCCAACGAATGACCCACGAGATGCGCATGGGCCAGGCCCAGCGCGTCAAGCGTGCCGACGATGAGCTCGGCGTAGAACGGGCGCGCGGCATCGAAGTAGCGCGCGCGGCGCACGCGCTCGCTCTGACCGAAGCCAGGGAGATCGAGGGCGTACGCGGGATGCCCCGCGGCCTCGAGGGCCCGCAGCGTCTCGCGCCAGTTCTCGGCCCAGCCCCCGACCCCGTGGACGAGGAGCACGGGCTCGCGCGTTCCCGCGGAGGATCCGATCACGCGCATGCGCGCGCCCACGACCGTCACGGTCCGGGCCGTCATACTGCGATCCATGCTCTTTTATTACCTCTGCGCGACGGGTCGCAAGCTGCACGCGGAAGCCTATCCGCAGGGCGCGCAGTCGAAGGACGCCGACGTCCACAAGTGGGTCGTGCTGCACTCGGGCTCACCCGCGGTCTGCCAGCGGCAGCATCCGGGCGCGCATCAGTGGCGTCCCGATGAGGGTGGCGACGAAGAGCGCATCGTCCGCGGCTATGCGGTGCTCCAATGGGACCGTGAGGGATTCGACCTCGCGGACCGCAAGCCCGCCGTCGGCGAGCGGTTCAGCTCGCGCTGGGGTCCCTCGCTCGTCGTGGACGCGACGGAGGATCCGACGACCGGGACCTATCTGCTGCTGCGCATCTTTCCGCACGGGTTCCAGGGCAAGGACGGGGAGATCGGCAGCGAGCGGAGCGACGTGCCGAAGGAGCTCGCAGGGATCTAGGAACGATCGTCGTCATGCCGAACGGATCATCCTGCGAGCGACAAGGCGGCGCGCGTTGCCTCGGCGACGATCCGCTCCGGATCGAGGTGGACCGGACGGCGTTCCAGCACGATGGGTCTCCCGTCGACGAAGACCGCGACGACGTCGGAGCCTCGTGCCGCGTACACCAGGTTGGGGGTGGCGTCGTGCCAGGGCAGCAGGTGCGGTGCCTGCCGCGACACGGCGATGATGTCCGCACGCTTGCCCGGCTCGAGCGTCCCGACCAGATCGGCGATGCCGAGCGCGCTGGCAGCGTCGATCGTGGCCATGCGAAGCAGGTCGCTGGCTGGAAGCGCGGCGGGATCATCCGCGGCGACCTTGTTCAGCAGCCCGGCGACCCTCATTTCGGCGAACAGGTCCATCGCGTTGTTGCAACAGGCCGCGTCGGTTCCGAGCCCGACGATGGCACCCGCTCGCCGCAGCCGGCCGATCGGTGCGACGCGACCCTCGAGCTTCGCGTTGCTGCTCGGACAGTGAGCGACCGCGGTCCCGCGGCGACCGACCAGGTCGGCTTCCTCATCAGTGAGATAGATCGCGTGCGCCGCGACCACGGTCGGGCCGAGGAGCCCCACCTCGTCAAGGTACGAAGCGCACCCCGCGTGGCCCTGGCGGCGCACCTCGGCGACCTCCTGCTCCGACTGCGCGAGGTGAATGAAGACGCGCGCGCCGGTGCGCTCCGCGAGCGCCTGCACGCGCCGCAGCAGGTCGGGGCCGCAGGTGTCGGTGGCATGGGGGCCGAGGCCGGCCCAGACACGCGAGCGCCTCGGGTCGGTACCGAACCGCTCGAGCAGCGCCTCCGCGATCGGGAGCTCGCGCTCCACGCTGTCGTCGTACAGCGAGTGCGCGATCACAGCGCGCAGGCCGCTCTCCTCGACCGCGCCGGCGATGTCGGCCATGTGCCCGTACCGGTCGGCGATGGTCGTCACGCCGTTGAGCAGGAGCTCCAGGCAGCCGGCCCGCGCGCCCGCGCGGAGCTCGGGCACGCCGACCCGCCGTTCCAGTGGGCGCATCCGCCCGGTCAGCCACTCGCCACGGGGTACATCCTCGGTGAGTCCTCGAAAGAGCCACATCGGAGTGTGCGTGTGCACGTTGATGAGCCCGGGCAGGAGGACGCAGCCGCGGAGGTCGGCGACCTCGCCGCTCGCCGCCGCGGGCGGCGGCCCGACCGCGCGGATGCGCGGGCCCTCGATCACGACGGCACCGGGCGCATAGACCGTCCCGGCCGCGTCGAGCGTGAGCACCTCGTCCGCGAGCAGCGTGAGCGACGCCCCGCTCACTGGCGTGGTGTATCCGGCTGCCAGCGGACGATGAGCCGCTCGAGCGCAACGACCGACAGGAAGAGCGCGAGCGCAAGGAACGATGCCACCGCGGTCGTGGCGTAGAGGAGGCCGGTGCGGAACTCGAACGTCGAGATGACGATCAGGTAGCCGAGACCGGTGTCCGCGCCGATCCACTCCGCGACGATCGCCCCGATGACCGAGGAGGCGGTCGCGATCTTCAGCGCCGCAAAGAGGAATGGCAGCGAGGAGGGCAGCCGCAGCTTGAAGAAGACCTGTGCCTTGGTCGCGGAGAGGACGCGCATGAGCTCGAGCGCCGACGTCTCGACCGCCTGGAGGCCGCGCACCATATTCACGAGCGTCGGAAAGAACGAGATGAGCGCGGCGATGACCACCTTCGGCGCGTAGCCGTTGCCGAGCAGCAGCACGAGGATCGGCGCGATGGCGATGATCGGCACCGTGCGCACAGCGACCGCGACCGGGAAGAGCGTGCGCTCCATCGGCCGGTTGTGGACGAACAGGACGGCGAGCAGGATCGCGACCGCGTTGCCGAGGAGGAACCCGCCGACGGCCTCGATCACCGTCGTGCCGACGTTGCGTTCGAGCGTCGGCCACTCCTCGACCAGCGTGACCGCGATGAGCGAGGGAGGTGGCATCAGGTAATTCGGCACGCTGAACAGGCGAATGTGCAGCTCCCAGTAGCCGAGGATCGTCAGGATGCCGAGCGCCGGCAGCCCGAATTGGCGGATCAGCGCGGCGACGCGGCCGCGGGGAGTCTGCCGCGCGGCGGCGATAGCCATCATTCGAGCCTGGTTTCCCCTACGAGCGTCCGCCGGAGCGCCGCCGTGTAACGCGCGAACTCCACCGTCTCCTTGAGCGCCGGATCGCGCGGGCGTGGCAGGTCGACCGCCAGATCGAGCTTGACCCGTCCCGGCCGCGTGCCCAGCACGACCACGCGGTCGGACAGGAAGACGGCTTCCGGGGAGCTGTGGGTCACGAAGAAGATCGTCGTCGCGGTCGCCTGCCAGATGCGCAGCAGCTCAAGGTTCATGTACTCACGCGTGATCTCATCGAGGGCACCGAAGGGCTCGTCCATGAGCAGGATCCGCGGCTCCGTGACCAGCGCGCGCGCGATGGCGACGCGCTGACGCATCCCTCCCGACAGCTGCCAGGGGTAGGCACTCTCGAACTTCGCGAGGCCGACGAGATCGAGCAGTCGCCGGGCGCGCTCGCGCCCCCGGCTCGCGTCGCCGCTGATCTCGAGCGGCAGCAGGACGTTCTCAAGGGTGCTCCGCCAGGCGAGCAGTGTCGCGTCCTGGAAAACGAAGCCGAAGGCGCGGCGGCGGCGTGCCGTCTCCGGGCTCTCGCCGTTGACGGTGATGCGTCCATCGGTGGGCACGAGGATGTCCGCGACAAGCCGCAGGACCGTCGACTTGCCGCATCCGGACGGTCCGAGCAGCGACACGAACTCGCCCGGCCGGACCGCGAGGCTCACGGCTTCGAGCACGCGCAGCGGAACCGAGGAGGTGGGGAACGTCATCCCCACCTCCTCGAGCTGGATCGCTGCCAGGTCGATCCGGCTAGCGCTTGGGTCGGCTGGCGACACGTTGCAGGATCTCCTGGGTCATCGCGTCCTTTGAGGTGATCGGCGCCTTGAGCAGGCCGAGATCGCCGTAGACCCTGATCGCCTCGTCCCACACCTGGGGCTCCATCCAACCCCAGCCCTGCTCCTTCGTCTTGGCCGACCAGAGGAAGGAGCTCTCCTGCTTCCACGTCGCCAGCTCGAGGTCGCGCTTCAGATCCTTCGCGTACTTCAGCGTGATGTCGGTGGCCTCCTCCGGATGATCGGCGGCCCACTCCCACCCCTTGGCGCTCGCGGCCACGAAGTCGGCGAGCATGTCGGGGCGGCTCTTGAGCACCTCATCCGTGGTGAAGTAGGTGAACGCGTAGAGCTGAATGCCCATGTCCCAGAGGAGCAGCGCTTTCGCGCCGGGGCCGACCGCGGCCATCTGCGGTGCGTCGATGACCCAGGCGGTGATGATGTCGACCTGCTTGGTCAGCAGCGGAACGGTCTCCGAGCCGATCACCGAGATCGTGATCTTGTCGCGCGGCAGCTTGTATTTCGCGATGACCGCATCGATGAGCGGGCGCGCGGTGGCCTGGATGCCGATCCTCTTGCCGACGAAGTCCTCGGGGGACTTGATGCTCTGATCGAGCGTGATGAACGCGAAGGGATGGCGTTGGAGTGCGGTGGCGAAGGCCCGCACCGGGATGCCGTTCGAGCGCGCGAGGAACATCGCCGCGATCGAGGAGACGTTCCCGATCGTGTTCGAGCCGCTCGCGGTCAGCGAGACCGGATCGATGTTCGGCCCACCCGGGTCGATCCGGAGGTCGATCCCGCGCTCCTTGTAGTAGCCCTTGTCGAGCGCGACGAAGTCGCCCGCGTACTGCGAGTTCGCGAGCCAGCCGAGGCGCATGCTCACTGGCTGCGGCGGCTTCGGCGTCGCGACCTGGGTCGCCGCGGCGGCGGCGGAGGTCGCGGTCGGCAGGGACGCCGGCTGGGCCGCCGGCGCGCAGGCGGCGAGCAGTCCAGTGCCCATGGCGCCGAGCGACAGGGCACCGCCCGCGCGCAGGAGTCCGCGACGAGTGAGTGACAGCGAGTCCTTCGCGTTGGTCATGGATCGCCCCTTTCCGCGCGATCGGGTCAGAGCCTGGTCGCCCTGCCGGACGAGCGCGTCACCTGGTTCGGACACGCGATTGCCAGAAGCGCTCTCCCCCTCCTCCCCGCGGGCCGCTGGTCACGACCCCCGCCACCGCGGCGTTCGCTTTTCTTGAAATGCCTTGACCCCCTCGATCGCATCCTCGGATCCCAGCGCCTCGATCAGCGCGGGAAAGCGCATTCGGATCGCGTCCTCCACCGGCATGGCCGCCGTCCGTTGCACCATCTCCTTGATGGCCCGCAGGGACAGCGGAGCGCACAGGAGCACCCGGTCGACCCAGCGCTGCACCGCCTCCGCGAGCCCGCCGCGCGGGACGACCTCGTTGATCAGGCCGTAGCGGTACGCCTCGGCGGCGCTGATCTGCTCCCCGGTGAGGAGCATGCCCATCGCCAGCCGGTGGGGTAGCTGCCGGACCAGCTGGAACACGCCGCCGTCGAGCGGGAGCCACCCGATCCGCGGCTCGGTCAGCCCGAAGCGCGCCTCCTCCACGGCGACCACGATGTCGCAGCCGAGGACGATCTCCATACCGCCGCCCAACGCGTATCCGTTCACGGCGGCGATCACCGGGACGTTGAGGGTCCGGCGGAGCGCGAGACCGCCGAAGCCACCTGGCCGCTCCCGGGCCCAGTAGGCGAGCCCCGGCTCCACCTCCTGCGCCTTGACGTCGAAGCCGACGGAGAACGCGCGGTCGCCGGCACCGGTGACGACGACGACCCAGACGTCCCGGTCGGGCTCGATGCGCGCCCAGATCCGCTCCAGCTCCCGCTCGGTGGCCGGATCGATGGCGTTGAGGACCTGGGGCCGGTCGATCGTGACGCGCGCCACGTGGTCCTTGAGCTCGTAGAGGATGCCGCTCACGTCGGCACGCCCGACGCGACCAGCGCGTCGATCCGCTCTGCTGAATAGCCGAGCTCGCGCAGGACCTCGACGGTGTGCTCGCCGAGTCGCGGCGGGCCGCGGCGAGCGCAGGCCGGCGTCGCCGACAGCTTCACCGGGTTGGCGAGCGTGGCGACCTCGCCCGCCGCATGCGGGATGCGCCAGACCATCTCGTTGGCGGCGACCTGCGCGTCCGCGAGCGCCGTGCTCAGGGGCAGCACCGGAGCGCAGAGGATGTCGACCGCTTCGAGACGCCCGATCCAGTGCGCGGTCGGTGACTGCGCGATCCGCTGCGCGAACGCCAGCTGGAGCTGCGCGCGGTTGGCGACCTGCGCCCCCTCGGTCGCGTACTCCGGAAGCAGTGAGAGATCGTCGAGCTCGAGCGCGGCGCAGATGTCGCGCAGCGGGTTCGCTTTGAACGCGCCCACGATGACGATGGCGCCGTCCTCGGTCGGGAAGACGCCGGAGAGCGGCTTCGCGGCCCAGTTCAGCTCGACCCCCCGCATGAGCGACATCGTCGCTTCCTGCAGCTGCATCGAGAGGAGCGCGTCGTAGAGCGAGACGTCGACCCGCTGGCCTTCGCCGGTCCGCTCACGAGCCAGGAGCGCCAGGAGAATGCCCTGCGTCATGAGCATCCCGGCGGTGTAGTCGGCGAGGGCGGTGGCATAGATGGCGAGCGGATGGCTCGGATCGGCCCGACGGGCCATCGCGCCGGTGAGCGCCTGGGCGAGGACGTCCTGCCCGCCCTTGTGAGCGTACGGGCCGGCGCTGCCGAAGCCCGAGCCGAACGCGTAGATGATCCGCGGATTGATCTCGCGAAGCCGCTCGTAGCCCAGGTCGAGGCGCTCCATCACGCCTGGACGGAAGTTGTTGACGATGACGTCGGACCGCGCGACCAGGTCGTGGACGACCCGGCGCCCCTCGGCCTTCCGCAGATCGAGCTCGAGGCTGCGCTTGTTCCGGTTGAGGCTGAGATAGACCGGATTGTCCAGGCCCGCCGAGTCCTGGATGGCCGAGCGCGAGAGGTCGCCGACTCCCGGACGCTCGATCTTGATGACATCCGCGCCGAAGTCGCCGAGCGCCTGCGTGCAGACCGGACCGAACTCGACCTGGGTGAGGTCCACGACGCGAACGCCGTCCAGCGGAAGGGCCATCAGCGCTCCGCCCCACGCCCCATGGCGGCCGTGACGAGCTCGGCGGCGGCGGTCGGCGGCACGTCGCCCGGATCCGCACCCTGCGCTCTGAGTCGCCGCTGGACGGTCGGGACATCGACGGCTCGCACGGTGACGCCCGCGTCCAGCGCGGCGGCGGCGGCGACCCCTGCCGCTTGCCCCATCACCACGCACGGCCCGATCTCGCGGCTGCTGCGCTGCGCGATCGGAGTGGCCGAGTAGCACCGTCCCGCGACCAGCAGCTGATCGAGCCGCTTCGGCACGAGGGCGCGGTACGGCGTGAAGTAATCGCGCCCTCGGGCGACGCTGTCGGGGAACCAGCGCCCCTCCTGGATGTCCTCGGCCGTGACCACGTACTCGCCCTGGAGGAGCCGGCCCTGCCGGACCCCCATCTGGGGCGCTACGTCGAGCAGGAATGCGTTCTCGAAACCGGGGATGTTCTCCTTCGCGAACTTGAACGTGCTCACGATCTTCGCCCGCGCGTCGAACTCGGCCCTGGTCAGGTCCTCCACCGAGGTGCTGTCGTAGCCGCGCAGGTGGGGACAGTTGCACCAGATGACGCCGGGCAGCGGGGTGAGCAGCCACCACATGTCCCACGACCCGCCGAGCAGCCGCTTGGCCTCGCTGTTGAGCGCCGCCGCATTCTTGGGATGCTCGATCTCGAAGCGGATCGCCCGATCGGTGTCCACGCCGCCGTAGCGGTGCACGAGCGTGATGAAGTAACGGCCTTGCTCGATCGGAGCGCCCGTCTGAGCCGCCACCGCGGCGTCGCCGGTGGCGTCGATGACGATCTTCGCGCGGATGGCCTGCCTACCCTCCGGCGTCTCGAAGATGGCGCCGGCGATGCGGTCGCCCTCCATGATCGGCCGGCTGAACCAGCTGTGAAGCCGGAGCTCCACCCGCGCGTCGCGCACCAGATCGTTGGACACGCGCTTCCAGCCGTCGGGGTCGAAGGCCACGGCGTAGGTGATCGGCTTCATGCGGCCGTGCGCGTAGAGGTCGATGGCCCCCCATCTCGCCCACTTGTTCCAGAGTTCCTGGTCCGCCCGGTACCGATCCTCGACCGGCGGATAGACGGCCGCACCGATCCGCTCCAGACGCTCGGAGAATTCCTGAGCGATGCCGAGCACCGTCTGACGCGGCCCATCCATCATGTCGTCGATGACGAGGACCATCCCGCCGGACGCCATGCCGCCGAGGTACGGATAGCGCTCGGTGAGCAGTGTCCGGGCGCCCTCGCGACTGCTGGCGACCGCTGCGCCAACGCCGGCCGGGCCGCCGCCCACGACGAGCACGTCGGTCTCGGCGACCACGGGCACCCTGCGGCTTGGCTCGATCACCGAGATCTTCCCGGCTTCATTCACGGCTTCCCCACGCCCTCGCCCGCTGTGATTTCGATATAATGAAGTCAATCTTCATTCTGTCAATATCGATTAGGGAGAGCTTGTGGCCGCGGTCAAGCCGAATCCCCTCCCACCCGATCTCACGCGCGCTCTCGGCCAGCAGATCCGGCAGCTCCGGATGGACCGCGCGCTTACGCTCGAAGACCTGACCGCCCGAAGCGGCTGCAGTCTCGGGTCCCTCAGCCAGATCGAGCGTGGTTTCGGCAACCCCTCATTTGCGACCCTGGTCCGGATCGCCCACGCGCTCCGCGTGTCCGTTGCCCAGCTCGTTGAGCTCGGTCCCGACCCGAAGCCGACGATCTCGCCCGTGGTGCGCGGTGATCAGCGACGCCGGCTCAACCCTCACAACGCGATACACGGTGACGGCACGATCTACGAGCTGCTCACGCCTGACCTCGACCACCAGCTCGAGGTGATCTACCTCCGAGTGCCGCCGGGCATGTCGACCGAAGCCACTCCCTTCGTCCACGAAGGCGAGGAGGTGGGCTACATCGTCAGTGGCACGCACGAGGTGCACGTCGCTGGCGTGACCCACACGCTGGAAGCTGGCGACTCGATCTCCTACGCCAGCACCGCGCCGCACTGGTACCGGAACGCCGGCAGCGTGGTCGTTGAGGCGATCTGGATCATCACGCCGCCGACGTTCTAGGAGGCCGCGGCCCCGCCCTCGCGCAAGTGCTTGCGGTGCTCGGTGTGGTGCAGGTGCTCGTGCGCATCCTCCAGCTCCTTCGGGACCGCGATGACGGCCGCCACGTAGTGCTTCGCGGGCGATTGGGCGTACGCCGACACGACGAGCCGCACGTCGTAGCGCGCGAACAGCGCCGCGCCCCAGGTCTCACGGAAGCGCGTCGCCCACCGCGCGCCGTGCCGCTCGCGGGTGACGCGCGCCATCTCGTGCAGCTCCCAATCGAGGACCGGCAGGTCGTGCGCGGTCGTGCACGCCTCGTCGGCGCAGCGGAAGCGCAGGCGCAGCGGCAGCTGCAGCACGTCCGCCTGCTCCGACGGGACGACGATCCCCAGCGTCGGGCCGCCCGCCCGGCCGATCGATTGCAGCTCCTCGAGCGAGCCGCGCTCAAGGGGACGGATGAACGGCCGTCGCAATCTCCAGCCATCCTTGGCGTCGACGTAGGCGGTCGTCAGCAGCTCCCCCGAGACCTCGCGCGAATCGCGCCTCGGGTCGCGCGGCGCGTTGCCGGCGCTCGCGTGCAGCCAGGTCCAGCGCTGCACCGGCGGATCGCTGTCGTTGCCCTTCCAGGGGAAGGGCGTCAGCCGCAGCAGCCCACCCGTCTCGCGATCTACGCCGACCACGGAGGGACGCTCGACCGGGAACTCGTTCGCGGCGATGGTCTTCGCGAGCACGAGCAGATCGCGGTCGGCCGGATCGCTCACCTCGGCGTGCGCACGATCGCCGCGGCTTGGTGCAGATGGAGCGCGTCGTGGAGCCCGATGAAGAGGACCCAGCCCCTCGCGTCGAGCTCGCCGAGGTCCTTGTGCGCGAAGGTCGGACCGCCTGCGGCGAGCACGCGCGTCTCGGCGAGGCGCGCCTCGCTCGCGGCGATCGCGGCGAGCAGCGCGTCGCGGCCCATCGCGCTCTCGCCCGGCTCGCCGTAGCGTAGCGCGCCTTCGCGCGGCACACGACCAAGGGCGAGGCTTCGCGCGATCGTGTGCGCGTCCTCGTCGGCACGCAGCGCGTGCCCGACGACCATCGCGACGGACCACGGCTCGATCCCCGCCACACGGCGGAGGCCCGCATCGTCCAGGGAGGAGACGCCGTAGCGCATGCCCTGCTTGCCGTCCATGACGGCGTTGAAGATCTCGTCCATCGAGTGCGCGTGCGCGATCCGCGCGAGCGGCGTCCCGGCCTTGACCTCGTCGAGCACCGTGGCGGCGGAGAACGTCATCGCACGTAGCATGACCGCACGTGATCGACGATGCCGAGCTGCGCCTCGCGACCGAGCATCCACGGGGTACCGAGCGGCGCCGCCTGCTCCCGTACCGCGCGGCGCTCCAGGATCCCGCCGTGTACGCGACGCTGCCCGTCGCGGACCGCGACGTCATCGTCCGCTGGGCCGAGATCCGGCGTCGCATCGCTGGGAACGGCGTCGACAACGATCCGGCGAACCTCGCGGACCCGCTGCTCCCTGCGGGGATCCTCCGTGCGCACGTCGTCAGCGGCGAGCGCATCGCGGCGGGCAGGGCGTCCTTTGATGATCCGGGTGGCGATCTCATCGAGGTCGTGCGCGCACTGCGCACGCGGCCACCGGGCAAGCCCGCGCAGCGTTAGGCCGCGACGCGCAGCGACGCGAGAAGCTCGAGCGTGCGATCGATCTCGGCGAACGTGTTGAAGTAGTGCGGTGACAGCCGTACCAGACCCGGTCGGTAGTCCACGATGCAGCCGCTCGCGCGCAATGCGGTCACGACGCGCGCGGGCTCGGGATGCTCGAGCGTGACGATCGGCGTGCGCTTCGACGCGTCTCGCGGGCAGCGCAGCGTCCAGCCCTGGGCCAGCGCGCCCTCGACGAGGTGCTGCGACAGCTCCATGTGCCGCGCGCGGACCGTCGGGATGCCGATCTCACGCAGCAGCGCGATCCCCGCGCGTGCCGTGTACGCGGCCGCGACGGCGGGCGTGCCGTACTCGAAGCGCCGCGCGCTCGGCGCGAGCGAGAGGTGCTCGACGTCGAACGTGAACGGATCGGCCATGGCCCACCAGCCCAGCGCCGTCGGCCGCGCCGCGTCGATGCGATCGCGCCTGGCGTAGGCGAAGGCCATCCCCGGCCCACCCATGAGCCACTTGAGCGTGCCACCGACCAGGAAGTCGACGCCGCTCGCGTGCACGTCGAACGGGAACGCGCCGACCGACTGGTACGCGTCGACGACGAGCGCGGCGCCCTTGCGGTGACAGATCTCGGCGAGCGCCCGCACGTCCTGGATATAGCCGCTCGTGTAGTAGACATGGCCGGTGCAGACGAGCGCGGTGCGCTCGTCGACGGCGCGCTCGAACAGCTCGAGCGGCACGGTCGCGCGGTCCGGGCTGTGGACGAACACGACCTCGACGCCCTGCCGTTCCAGCGCGAGCCAGGTGTGGCCATCGGTCGGGAAGTCGATGTCGGACACGACCACCTTCGGCCGCTTCGTGTAGTCGAACGTCGACGCGATCGAGACGAGCGACGCGGAGACGGACGGCTCGAGCGCGATCTCGTCTCTATCCGCGCCAAGAACCTCGGCGAAGTCGCCGCGCAGCCCGTCGAGCACGCCGACCCAGTGGTCGTACCACGCACGGCCACCGAGCTCGGTCCAGGTGCGCGCGTACTCCGCGATCGCGGCCGCGCCACGCTTCGGCAAGGGCGTCAGCGAGCAATTGTTGAGGTAGATGAGGTCACGGGTGATCGGGAACTCGTCGCGCCAGCGATCGACCCTTGTGTCTTCCATTTTCACCAGCCGTCACCGTCCCGGCGAAGCCGGGCGGAGTACGTTGGGAGTCCGCGCGAGCGCATCCAACCTTCACCGTCCCGGCGAAGCCGGGCGGAGTACGTTGGGAGTCCGCGCGAGCGGACTACCAACCTACGGCATATCTCTCCCGCCTCGGGTCGGCGCCGGCTTCGAGCGTGCCATTGTCCAGCACGCGGATCGCGCAGACGCCCGCGGCCGCGGGTGTGAAGTCCGGCAGATCGACGATCACGTGCCCGAGCGCTTCGAGACGATCGCGCACGGGGCGCGCGATGCGTGCCTCCACCTGCAGCTCGCCGGGGCAGTAGGCGTGCGGGTGGAACGTCCAGGGGAACGAGTGCGAGACGACGCGGGGGTACTCGATCGCGGCCTGCGTATTCATCCCGAAGTCGACGATGTCGCAGACGACCTGCACCATCGCCTGGCACTGCGCGTCCTCGCCCGGACAGCCGAAGGGCATGTAGGCGCGACCGTTCTTCATGAGCAGCGCGGGATTCGGGGTGAGCCGCGGACGCTTGCCCGGGGCGATCGCCGAGGGATGCCCGGGCGTCGTCCAGAGCTGCGCACCGCGGGTCGACACGATGATGCCGAGGCCCGGGATGATCGGCGAGCCGAGCCCTGGGTCGGACGGCGTCGCGGAGAAGGCGTTGCCCTCGGCATCCAGCGCGCAGACGTACGACGTGTCCGGCGCGCCCACGCCGCCGGCGATCACGGGGCGATAGCCCTTCGGACCGCTCCGCCCCTCGAAGCGCCAGGGGTCGCCGGGCGGCGGGAGCTCGGGCCACGCCCGATCGTCGTGGATGAGCCGGCGGCGCTGCTCCGCGTAGCCCTTGTCGAGCAGTCCCTTCATGGGCACATCGACGAGGTCCGGGTCGCCGAAGAACCCTTCGCGGTCCGCGCAGGCGAGCTTCATGGCCTCGGTGTAACGATGGAGGAAGCTCACCGAGCCGGGCCCGAGCGACGCGATGTCGTAGCCCTCGAGGAGGTTCAGCGTCATCGGCACGAGCGGTCCCTGCGACCACGGCCCGCACGCGTACACGTCGATCCCGCGGTAGGTGGTGTGGACGGGCGCCTCGATCTTCACGTGGTAGCTCGCGAGATCGTCGCGCGTCAGCGCCCCGCCCTCGCGCACCATGAAGGATGCGATCTCCTCGGCGATGTCCCCGTGGTAGATCGCGTCGCGAGCCGCCATGATCCCGGCCGCCCTGCCCCGCGAGCTGTGCGCGCTCTCGATCGCGACCAGCCGGCGGAACAATGAGCCGAGGTCGCGCTGCACGAGGATGTCGCCGACACGCGGCGGCTTCCCGTTCGGCAGGAACACCGCGGCGCTGCTGGGCCATTGGCGCAGGCGCTCCTCGAGCCGTTGGATCGCGATCGCGAGGCGCGGGTAGACCGGGAAGCCATCGCAGAGCTCGATGTTCGGCGCGAGCACGTCGGCGAGGCTGAGGCGCCCGTAGCGCGCCAACGCGGTCAGCCACGCGTCGCACGCCGCGGGTGTCACCGCGCGTGGCGTGCCCACCGGCATGTCGTCGCCGTGCCGGCTTCGGTACGTGTCGAGGTCCAACGACATCGGCCAGCGACCGAGACCATCGATCGTCTCGGGCGCGGCCATCCCAGGCTGGAAGACCATGATCGGCGCGACGCCGCCGAAGTCGGTGAGGTGCCGCTCCAGGACGTTGAGCGCGATACCCGCCGCGATCCCGGCGTCGATCGCGGAGCCGCCACGCGGGAACATGCGCAGGCCCGCGAGCGACGCGAGATAGTGGCTCGAGCTCACCATGTGCTTGCTGCCGAGCAGCGCGGGACGGCCCTGCGTCACGCCGATCGGGGGCACGGTCGTCTCGACCGCGATCTCCCTCATCCACATGTCACTCTACTGTTGTTGTGGCATGCGTGTGCTCGCGAGGCGCGTTCCGCCGTCTGACAACGGCATGTATCTCATCATCGATGAGCGCGGCGACGCCCTGCTGGTCGATCCGTCGATGGGCGAGATGCAGGCGCTTGCGCTGTTGCGCGACGAGGGCCTGCACCTTCTCGCGATCCTGAACACGCACGGGCACAACGACCACGTCTTCGGCAACGCCGCGGTGAAAGAGGCGACGCGCGCCCGGCTGGCGATCCATCGCGCCGACGCGTACCGGCTCGATGCCCGCACGCGTCCGAGCGTGTCGCCGGAGACTCGCGCCATGTTCGGCGGTAGGCTCGATGCCGTCCCCCCCGCGACGGTGGATGACCTGATCGAGGAGGGCCCGCTCACCTACCTGCGCGACCTCGAGCTCGTCGCGCTACACACGCCAGGACACACCGAGGGCTCGACGTGCTTCTACCTCCCGCAGGAGAAGACCCTCTTCAGTGGCGACCTGCTGTTCCGCGGGAACATCGGTCGGACCGACCTCCGCGGCGGGGATCCGAACGCGATGGAGCGCAGCCTCGAGCGCGCGGCCGCGTTGCCGCCCGACACGACGGTCTATCCGGGGCACGGCGCGCCGACGACGATCGGCGCGGAGCGCGTGACGCTGGCGGAGCTGCGCGACGCGGGGTACCTGCCGGGGCTTCGCCTCTAGCGGACGCCATGGCGGTCGAGGAATCCCTGGACCGCCGCGTTCCACGCGGGCGCTGCCTCGCGTGGCGCCGCATGGTGCGCGCCGAGAAGCATCACCAGCTCGCTGCCGGGGATCCACGACACCCACTCGCGTGAACCCTCGATGGTGAGCCGCGGCTCACGCTCGCCGACCAGGACGAGCGTCGGCACCTCGATCTTCGCGAGATCGGTCTTGCGCGTGCGTTGATCCCAATCGAGAAGCACCGCGATCGCACGCGCGACGTCCTCGCGCTCGCGGCCGAGGCCGCTGCCCATCGCCGCCACCATCCGGCCGAACGCTGAGGCCGCGAACGCGGGATCGGTCGTCGGCGGGCCCTCGGCCTCGTCGTCACTGGAGCGCGGTTGGCGCGCGATCACCGGACGGCCCTCACGTGCCGCGCGCACCTCATCCTCGACCCACGCGCGACCGATCGGATCCAGGTACGGCACGGTGTGGCCGATGATCAGCGCGAGCGCGCGCCCGGGGTGGTCGACCGCGAACTGCGCCGTCATCACCCCGCCGAGCGAGCTGCCGCCGACGATCGCGCGCTCGATGCCGAGCGCATCGAGGAATGCCGCGAGATCCCGCGCGAGATCGGCTGCCGACCAGGGACCCGGCGGGCTGGCCGAGCGACCCGTGCCGCGCCGGTCGTACACCAGCACGCGGTAACGCTGTGAGAACACGGGTGCCTGAAAGAAGAGCCACGGCGTGTGGTCGTGCGCGTGGAGCACGAACGGCGTGCCTTCGCCGATCGACTCGTAGTAGAGCTCGACGCCGCCCGCGTCGACGCGTGGCATGGCCCTACGCCCGTCCCAACGGGCTGGCGATACGGAACGCGAACGCCACGAGAAAGACCAATAGGCCGAGGACCGCGTACACGAGCGAGATGTTGCCGCTGCGCTCGACCACGATCCCCCCGACGACGGCGCCGACCGGCTGTGCGGACCACGCGAGCACCCGCGCGACACTGATGACGCGCCCGAGGAGCCGGTCGGGCACGAGCGACTGCCGCAGGCTGCCGGTATTGATGTTGAAGAGGTTGCCGGCGCCGATCGCGAACGCCCACAACGGCAGCGCGAAGAGGAGCGTCGGCGCCAGCGGCAGCCCCGCCAGGAGCAGCCCGTCCAGCATGAGCGCGCCGAGCGCGACCGTGCGGAAGCGCCAGCGCCGCCGCAATGGGCCCGCGAGCAGCGAGCAGACGACCACGCCGACCCCGCCGCTCGCGTAGAGCAGGCCGACCTCGGCGTCGCTGGCCGCGTAGCGCTCCTTCGCGAAGAGGACGATCTGCGCGTACGTCGTGACGCTGACCACGTTGATGATGGCCATCATCAGCGAGATCGAGCGCAGCACGGGATCGCGCAGGACGTACCGAAGCCCTTCCATCACGTCCGCCCAGATGCTGGTCGGCTCGCCCGCGGGCGCCTGGCGGTTGAACGAGCGCGCCACGAACGCGAGCGCCACCGCCGAGACGACGAACGAAAGCGCATCGGCGAGCAGCAGCCACTCGACCGGCACGAGCACGAGGAGCGCGCCGGCCGCCAGCGGGCCGATCACGCTCGCGGCGGCATACGACGCCTGGATGCGGCCGTTCGCCTCGATGATGTCGCGATCGCCGACCAGGCTCGGCACGGCCGCGAACTCGGCGCCGTCGAAGAAGATCGAGAGCGTCGACGTGAGGAACACCGCGACGTAGAGCCACCCGACCGAGAGGAGCCCGCCACCGGCCGCGAGCGGGATCGAGATGACGACGACCGCGCGGAGCAGGTCGGTCGCGATCATCAAGCGCTTTCGGTCGACCCGGTCGACCAAAGCCCCGATGAGGAGGCCGAAGAGCAGGTTCGGCACGATCGCGGCGGCGAATCCGATGCCCAGGAAGAGCGCCGAGCCGGTCAGCTTGTAGACGAGCAGCGGGATCGCGAACTGCGTGATCGAGCTGCCGAGGTTCGAGATCGTCTCGCCGGACCAGAAGATCCAGAAGTCGCGGCCGAGGCCCGTGCGGGCCATCGGGGTCGTCGTCAATCGGCGACGCCGAGGATGTTGAAGCCGTTGTCCGCGAAGATCGTCGCGCCCGTGACCGCTCGCGAGAGGTCGCTCGCGAGGAAGACGGCCACGTTGCCCACCTCTTCCTGGGTGATGTTCCGGCGCAGCGGCGCCTTCTCCTCCATGAGGTCGCGCGCCTGCGAGATGCCCTTCACCGCGCTGCCCGCGAGGGTCTTGAGCGGCCCGGCGGAGATCGCGTTGACCCGCACGTTGGAGGGACCGAGGTCCGCCGCGAGGTAGCGCGTGGACGACTCGAGCACCGCCTTCGCGAGCGCCATCGAGTTGTAGCTCGGCACGACGCGCTCGACCGCGTTGTAGGTGAGGGACATCACGGATCCCCCACCCGACTTCTCGAACAGCGGCAGCGCGGCCTTGCTCAGGGCGACGAGCGAGAACGCGCTGATCTCGATCGCGGTCTTCAGGCCTTCCCGTGAGATCTCGTGGAAGCGGCCGCGCAGATCCTCGACCGCGGCGAACGCGATCGAGTGCACGAGGATGTCGAGGCCGCCCCAGTGCTCGTCGACCTTCTTGAACAGCGCGTCGATCTCCTCCTGCTTGGACACGTCGCACGGGAGGATCGGGATCGAGGACGCGTTGGGCAGCGTCGCGACGAGCTTCTCGACGTTCTCGCGGAGGCGCTCGACCGCGTAGTTGAAGACGAGCGAGGCGCCCTCGCGCTGGAACGCCGTCGCGATGCCCCAGGCGATGCTGCGCTGATTGCCGACGCCCATGACGAGCGCCCGCTTGCCGTCAAGCAGACCCATTCGCTCACCTCCGCTTAGCGCATGATGGCAGGACGCGGCGGTGGACCGGCCACAGGGCGGCCACGCGCGAGCGCCCCGAGATACACACCGCCCAACACGATCGCCACACCCACCACGAAGGCCCCGCTAACCCGCTCGTCACGCAGCACGACGCCCGCCGCGATCGTGATGATCGGGAAGAACACGAGGATGAACGAGGTCGCTGAAGCGGTCCAGCGGCCCAGGATGAACAAATACAGCGCGAAGAGGCCCATCGAGCCGACGAGGACCAGATACGCGAGCGCGACCCACGTCGCAGGAGCGGCTGGCAGCGCGCGAGATTCGCCGGTGAGGAGCGTGAGGGCGGCCAGCACGGCCGTCCCGGCGCTCATGCCGACCGCGTTCGTGGCGACCGGATGGGCACGCGGGAAGAGCTTCGCCAGCACACCCGATTCGGCGATGCAGAGCGCCGCCGCCAGGAGCGCGAGCAGTGACGCCAGCGGCACGGCCGAGCCCAGCTGATCCACGAACACGAGCGCGATCCCGCCGGCGGCGACCAGACCGCCCGCCAGCCGGCGCCAATCGAGCCGCTCGAGACCGTGCATCGCCGCCAGGACCACGGTCAGCAGCGGGACCAGCGAGGTCAACACCGACGCCAGCGCGGCGGGGGCGGCAAGCAGGCCCCAGTAGATGAACGCGTAGCTCGCGCCGAAGCCGAGCGCGCCGTAGAGGAGCACGCCCACCAGCGCCCTACCGCGAGGCAGATCAAGGCGCAGGAGCAGCGCCAGCAGGAAGAACAGCGCCGCGGCGACCCCGAAGCGCAGCGTCGCACCCCAGAATGGCGGGAGCTGCTCATTGCTGTAGCGGACCGCGACGAAGTTCAGTCCGCCGATGACGACCGCGAGCACGAATGCCGCGGCGGTGACGCGCTCTCGCTCGCTCACGGGAGCGCGGCCAGCGCGCTCGGCCAGCGCTGCGCCTGGGCATCGGGACCGTCGTGCGTCGCCATGACCTCGCACGCGATGCGGAACGCCTGCGTGATCGTGCCCAGCGTCAGCGAGGGCGCGCTCGTGCCCGTCGTCATCTCGGGGAGCGCGGGGACATGCAGGTACGTCGCGCGGAGCGCGAGCCCGCGGTCGCGCGCGTGTCGCAGGGCGCCGTACAGCGTCGCGTTGCTCACGTAGGTCCCACCGTCCCACGATACGACCGCGGGGATGCCCGCACTGTTGAGCGCAGCCGCGATGGCTCGGACGGGCGCGGTCGCGAGGAGCGCGTCGGGGCCGGATGCGTCGCCGTCGCTGCGCTCGTTCGAGAGCGCGCGACCGGCGTTGTCGGGGATCCAGGGGACGTCGCCGACCGCGTGCGCGAGCGCCTCGACGTTGACGGCCGCGCGGCCGAAGGCGAGGCCACCGATGAGCAGCGCGTCGACGGGCTCACGATCGAGCGCGGCCGCGATCGCGGCGACGGACTCACGCCACACGACCGGGACGCGGATGGCATGGACCCAGGCCCCCGCGACGACCTCGCCATCGAGCTCGCGCACCGCCTCCCACGACGGGTTCACGGCGCGCCCCGCGAACGGGTCGAAACCCGTGACGAGGATGCGCGTCAGGCGGTGCCTGTCGGCGCGTAGTCGGCGATCCCGAGCCGCGCGAGCGTCTCGCCGGTCGGGATGCCGTCATCGCTCCAGCCGCGCGCCCTGTAGTACGCGCGGATCTGCGTCTTGAGATCGTCCTGGTCGAGCCGGACCTTCGACAGCACGCCGGAGACGTGCGGCTTCATGGCCTGCTCGGGCAGCCGGTCGTCGTCCGCGTCGAGGCCCTCGCGCAGGTTGAACAGACGCGCGAGCGCGAGCCCGCGCTCGCCGTGATCGAGGACCTCTTCCGTCGTGAGCCCCCAGCCGGTGACCGCGTTCACGATCTCGGCCAGCTTGGCATCGTCGTACTTCAGGAAGAAGCACATGCCGACGGTGTTCTTGGCCGATCGCGACGGGAGGTTGCCGTTCATGTGGTCGCCACCGGTCGGGCTGGTCGAATACGAGATGCGCACCTGCTTGCCGTACTCGGTGCGCTGCCGCGGATCGTGCATCGCGAGCTCGAGGCCCTTCACCGTCGTCAGGAGCTCCGCGCCGCCGAGCTTCTCGCTCGCGCGCTGCGAGCCCTCCGCGAGGATGTCGCCCGTCCCGCGGCGATGCGCGATGGCCTCGACGGCCGCGAGCACGGCCTTGCCGTTGCCGAACTCGAGCGGCTCGCCGTCGATCTCGAGGTCGGGCGCCGCGCCGCTCTTCCGAAGGGCCATCGCCCACGCGACCGTCGCGCCCAGCGAGATCGTGTCCACGCCGAGCGCGTTGCAGCGCTCGTTGGCCTTCGAGATGAGCGCGAGATCGCCGACGCCGCACTGCGAGCCGAGCGCGCCGACCGACTCGAACTCCGGACCGCCGTACTTCGGGTCGATCTGGTACGGCGTCTCCATCTTCACGACCTTCTTGCAGCGCACGGAGCACGCCCAGCAGGCCTCCATCTTGACCCGGTAGCCCCTGTCGACGAGCGCTTCGGCGGAGATCTCCGCGGCGTCCTCGAACACGCCACCCTCGTAGTTGCGGGTCGCGAGGCCGCCGACGGTCGTGTAGCCCTCGAGTCCCATCCCGGTCCCGTAGTTGTGGAAGGCCCAGTGATTCTGCTGCAGCGTGTCGGCGACCCAGCGCCCGATCTCCTTGACCTTCACCGCGTCGGCCAGCGGCAGCGCGCGGCTGCCCTTGACGACGATGGCCTTCAGCTTCTTGCTGCCCATCACGGCCCCGAGCCCGGAGCGCCCGGCGATGTCCTTGAAGTCGTTCACGATGCCCGCGTAGCGCACGAGGTTCTCGCCCGCGGGGCCGATCTCGCACACGCGCGCGAGCCGCTCGCCCACCTCGGCCTTCAGCTTCTCCTCGGTGTCCATGATCTCGAGACCCCACAGGCTCGTGGCGTCGCGGATCTCGACCGCGTCGTCCTTGATCCACAGGTACACCGGCGTCGGCGACGCGCCGATCACGACGATGCCGTCCCAGCCGGCGCGCTTCAGCTCCGCGCCCCAGAAGCCGCCGACCTCGGCCTCGCCGAAGCCGCCGGAGAGCGGCGACTTCGCCCCCACGGAGTGGCGCGACGCGCCGGAGAGCGGCGTGCCCGTGAGGACGCCCATCGCGAAGATGAGGATGTTGTCCGGACCCAGCGGGTCGACCCCGGGCTTCAGCTCCGTGAGCAGGTAGTGCGCGATCAGCGCACGGCCGCCCGGATGCCGCTTGTAGGTCGCCTCGTCCATCTCCTCGACGGACGTGGCCCGGCGAGTGAGGTCGACCCGTAGGATCCGGCCCCAGCTGCCGCGTCTCGTCCCATTCCCGTCACTCATCGAACACAATGGTGACAGATGGAGCACCGGCGTGAGTGAGTACGACCTTGTCTGCGACGGCTGCGGGCAGCCGCTCGTCGTGGCCGACGGCGTCGTGTCCTGGACCGTCGACGGCGCGATCGAGAGCGGATTCGCGCTGACGCACAGCGCGTGCGTGCCGGCGAAGGCGAGCGCGCGCGAGGAGCTGCGCCGGCTGGTCTGGCCCAACGAGTTCCTCCGGTTCGCGACCGCGCGCTTCGGTCACCCCACCCCGGATCCGGAGCCCCTGCGGGCGATCGTCTGGGCGCTCGCGCCGTTCGTCATGCGGCACGACAACCCCGCGGAGATGGACGGCATGCGCGCCGCCACGTTCGGCGCGATCCCCGGCGTGAAGCCGGGCACGTCCGCGGAGGCCGGTGCGACGCAGAAGGAAGAGACCGAAGGCGGGAAGTAGCGGGCGAGGGGCTGCTAATTCCACCGCCGCTTCGGAGGATCGTCGTCGACGATCGGCCTGCCACGCCAGTACTTGAGCTCACCACGCGGCCTGCCCGTCTGCCCCATCGTCAGGCGGTACGCGACCGCGCCGCCGGCCAAGGCCGCCAGCGTCCCGAAGCTCGGCACCGTCTGCCAGGCGACGACCTCGAGCAGCGCGGCTGCCGCGACGACGATGAGCAGGCGGCGCAGCGGCCCGTCCAGCGTCATTTGATGAACGAGGCCTCCTGTGCCCACTGCCCGCATTGCGCGAGCTCTTCCTTCGAGACGAGGCCGTTGCGGACCGCGCCTTTGAGCTCCTCGCGCAGCGTCGTCTGCAGCATCTCCGGGCCGTCCGTGTTGAGGCTGAAGCGCACCTTGTGCTTGCGGAACACCGCGAGGTAGCCGGCGAGCTCCTCGTTGTCCCTCACGACGCGGGTGTGCAGGTTGGACGTCGGGCAGACCTCGAGCAGGATGTTGCGCTCCGCGAGCCGCCTGCACAGCCCGGCGTCCTGCGCCGCGTGGATGCCGTGACCGATGCGGTCCGGCTCGAGGTACCGTACGACCTCGTCGACAGAGTGCCAGTCCTCGTCCTCTCCGGCGTGGACCGTGATGCCGAGGCCGGCCTGGCGCGCGCGCTTGAAGAGCGCCGCGTAGTCGCGATAGTGGAAGGCGGGATTGGCGGGGCCCGCGATGTCGACCGCAACGACGCCACGGTGGCGGTACGCGATCGCCTTGTCGACGATGATCTCGTTCAGGCCCATGTCCATCGTGCGGTCGAGGCAGAAGATGAGACCGGCCTTGACCGGGTACTCGAGGAGCGCGCGATCGACCCCGCGGATCGACGCCATGATGATGTGATCGAGGTCCTGCTCGCCGCCGCGGTTGCGCTTCATCGGGTTGTAGCGGAGCTCGAGTGTGGTGATGTTGGCCTTGCGATACGCGCCGCCGACGACCTCGTAGACGGATTCCTCGACCGCGAGCGGGCTCGATTGGATCAGCTCGGTCCAGCGGTAGAGCATGAGGAATTCCTCGAACGACTTGCGCGAGCCCTTCTTGACCGTGATGAGGTCGACGAACTCCCAGTAGTCGCGGCTCGGGAGGCGGATGCCCTGACGGTGCGCGATGCTCCACAGGGCCGCGGGATCGACCGCGCCTCCCAGATGGACGTGGAGCTCGGTGAGCTCGTCCCCGAGCGGGTGGGGCAAGCTCCTTTAGGAGCCTTGCTCTCTGGTCGGTGGGCGACGGACGCGGCGGCGGCGCTTTGGCGCGGCGGGGCGTCCCTCGGGGTGCTCGTGCCACACGACATGTCCGTCGTCGTCGGGTGAAGCGACCTTCGCGAGACGGTCCCAGATCTCGGCGCGGCGAAGCTCCTGCTCGGCCATCTCGCGGCTCACGCCGCGCTCGAGCATCACGTCGCAGTCGTACGGCGAGCCGATGAGCTTCCAGCCCTGCTCGGACAGCAGATCGAGGAGACGGGCGATCTCGGTGAGCCGCTGCGGCGTGTCGAGCACGAAGTCGCGCAGCCAGCCGGAGTAGGTCTTCTTGCCGCGATCCGAGCGATCGAGCTCATCTCGGACGGTGCCGAACACGTGGATGAGGATGTACGTCTGGTCGGCCACGAAAACGAGTCTAGACCGGCGGGTCGACCGCGCTAGCCCCGTTCCTCCACGAACCGATAGCCACCGTCCGAGTCCTTCGCGATCACCACGAGCGCACCATTCTTGAAGCCGCTCTGCCCCTTGAGCGCAGGGCAGACGAGGTGGTAATGCTCATGCTCGGGCGGCACGCAGGTGCAGCGCTCGGCGCGGATCTCGGCCTCGAAACGACGCGCGCCGATACGCAGCGCGACGGGAGCGCCGGGATCGGGGAACAGCTTCCAGGCCTCTTTCGTGATCAGGATCCGGCTCTTGCGGACATCCTCGGCCTGCAGACGGTGACGGTAGGTCGATCGGGAAACACTCATTGGTAGCGTCTATTTTCGCACGCTTTGCCCCGCCGTGCGCGCGGCGCCGGCCGCCCCGCCCGAGGGCGGGGACTTGACGCTTGTGCTAGCGCAGGCAGGCAGCCGGATCGTCGAGGAAGCGCATCAGGTGCACCACCGGGACACTCGATCCGGCGTCGCGCAGGCCCGCGCGGAGCTGCAGCATGCAGCCCGGATTCGCGCTCACGACGATGTCCGGCCGGGCCGCGAGGATCGCGGCGACCTTCTGCCGCTCGAGCTCGGTCGCCACTTCCGGATGGGTCAGGTTGTAGATGCCGGCGCTGCCGCAGCAGCGCTCGGCGTCGGCGATGGGCACGAGCGTCACGCCCTGTAGCGCCTGCAAGAGCGCGCGGGGCTGCCGGCGTATCTGCTGCCCATGCGCGAGGTGGCAGGCGTCCTGATATACGACACGGATCGGTCTCACGGCCGCGCGCACGCTCGTCGCCGCCACGACCTCGGATGCGTCGCGCACGCGCGCGGCGAACGCTGTCGCTCGATCGCTCCATTGCGGATCCCCGGCCAACACCGCGCCGTAGGCCTTGAGGTGCGCGCAGCAGCCCGCCGCGTTGACCACGATCGGCGCGCTGCTGCCCTCGAAGGCGGCGATGTTCTCGCGCGCCAGCGCCCGCGCGCCGTCGCCGTCGCCGGAGTGCGCGTGCAGCGCGCCGCAGCACCGCTGCGCGCGCGGGGAGGTGACCGTGCGGTCGTCGCTCTCGAGGAGCCGCACCGTCGAACGCTCGGTCTCGCCGAACGCTATGCGAATCACGCAGCCGGCTAATAACGCGATGTCCGCGGCCGGCCGCGCCGCTAGTTCATGGGGATCGAAGGGCGCGCCCTCGGGCGCGCTCAACAGCCGCTCCATGCCGCGAAGGCGCGCGGGCAAGAACCTGGTCGCGCGCACGACGCGCTGAAGGCCGGTGCGCGTGTAGAACGACGCGAGCGACGTCGCGAGGCGGAGCCGCGTGGGACGCGCGACCGTGCCGAGACCGAGCCGTCGCAACAGCCGGGCGCGGCGCGAGCCGGGGACGCGCTCGCGCAGCACCTCGCGCGCGCCCTCCATGATCCTTCCGAACGGCACGCCGG
Source organism: Chloroflexota bacterium (assembly GCA_016194865.1). Taxonomy (GTDB): domain Bacteria; phylum Chloroflexota; class Limnocylindria; order P2-11E; family P2-11E; genus JACQAT01. The sequence continues at coordinate 63,415 of JACQAT010000007.1, read as the reverse complement.
AGGGACATGCGGTCTCGCAGGCGCGGCAGACGAGGCAGGCCTCGAGGTGCGCGACCACCGACGCGCCGGGCGCGTCGTTCGTGCGCACCAGCTCACGGATGAGCTGGATGCGGCCGCGCGGGGAATCGGCCTCGTTGCCGAGGACCCGGTAGGTCGGGCAATCGTTGAGGCAGAGGCCGCACGACACGCAGGTCGCGAGGTCCTCGTCCCTCACGTGGATGCTGGCGCTGATGCCATGATTGTCCCATGCAGACCGTCGCTCCGCGCCTCGCATCACGCCTTCGCGAGGTCGTCGCCGCCGATCGGGTGATCGATGATCCCGCGACGCTGCTCCCCTACGCGTACGACGCCTCGTTCTGGTCGCTGCGCATGAACCGCGTGCCCGACGTCGTCGTGGTACCCGTGAGCACCGCCGAGGTCGCCGCGGTCGTGCGCATCGCCGACGAGACGAACACGCCGGTCGTCCCGCGCGGCGGCGGGACCGGCCAGACCGGCGGCGCGGTCGCGGCGCGCGGCGGGATCGTCATCTCGTTCGCGCGGATGCGGGCGATCGTGGAGATCGACCGGCCGAATCTCCAGGCGGTCGTGGAGCCGGGCCTCGTCTTCGCCGATCTCCAGGCCGCGCTGCTTCCGCATGGGCTCTTCTTCCCGCCCGACCCCGGTAGCGGCCGCGCCTGCACGCTCGGCGGTATGGTCGCGAACAACGCGAGCGGGCCGCACGCGGTGCGCTGGGGCACGACATCGGCGTACGTGCTCGGGGTCGAGCTCGTGCTCGCGGATGGCTCCGTGATCCAGACCGGCGGCCTGCATTCGAAGGCGCTGAAGAGCTCCAGCGGCATCGACCTTACGAAGCTGTTCGTGGGCTCGGAGGGCACGCTCGGCATCGCGACGCGCCTGCGGCTGCGCGTCCAGCCGCGGCCATCCGCGCGGGCTGTGGTGCTCGCGGGCTACAACGCGCTCGAGGACACCGTCGGGTCGCTCGACGACCTCTTCAAGGAGGGCATCCTTCCCTCGACCGCCGAGCTGCTCGACCGCAGCGCCGTCGAGGCGATCCGCCTCTACCGGCCCGACCTCGGGCTACCCGACGGCGAGGCCGTCCTGTTCATCGAGGTCGAGGGCACGCCGGGCTACGTCGCGTCCGCGGCGCGGATGGTCGAGGCGATCGCGAAGCAGCGCGCGACCGTGACCTCGCTCGCCGAGGACGAGGCCGCGATCCAGCGGCTGTGGTCGGCGCGGAGCGGTCTCGCGGCGGCCGCGGCGCTCGCGCACCCGAACAAGCACCGCATCTTCGCCGGCGAGGATCTCGCGGTCCCGCTCTCCGAGATCCCGCGCACCATCCGGCGCGCGCGAGATCGGCAGGGAGTGCGAGATCGCGGTCATCTTCTACGGCCACTTCGGCGACGGGAACGTGCACTCCGCGATCCTCATCGACCCGAGCGATCCCGATGAGATCAAGCGCTCCGACCTCCTCGCGCACCGCCTGCACCAGCTCGCGCTCGAGGTCGGTGGCACCGTGACCGGCGAGCACGGCACCGGCGCGGTGCGCGCGCCGTACATGCGGGCCGAGCACGGCGCGGCGCTCGACGTGATGAAGCGGGTCAAGGACGCGCTCGATCCGAAGGGCCTGCTCAACCCGGGAAAGATCTGGGAGCAGGGCTAGAGCGAGCCGGCGAGCTCCACGATCGCGCTCGCGAGCTCGTGAGGACGATCGAGCGCGATGTTGTGACCGGCGTCGAGCTCGAGGAGCCTGCCGTGCGTCGCGTCGACCATCCGCCGCGCCGTGCGCTCATCGAGGACCTGCGAGCGCGTGCCGCGCACCACGAGCGTCGGGCAGCGCACGCGCTCCAGCTCCGCCCAGCGCTCGGCCGCCGGCAGGCCGTGCTGGAAGATCCGCGCGAGCGCATCGCGATCGGAGCGCCAGACCAGGCCGCCGCCGTCGGTCGCGCGGAACGCGTGCTCGAGGCGGCCCTCGTAGACGTGGTCGCTGTATCCCGGTGAGGTGCGCTTGAGGTAGGCCAGCGCGGCCGCACGATCGTCGAACCGGTCGTCGCGCGTGCTGGTCAGGCGGCGCGCGCGCGTCGCGCCCTCCGGCATCGGCTGCGGGCTGTGGTCGACCAGGACGAGGCCGCGCACGCGCTCGGGATGACGCGCCGCGAGCCCGATCGCGTGCCCGCCGCCCATCGAATGCCCCACGACGAGCGCGTGCGCGATCCCGGTGTCGTCGAGGATCGCGATGACGTCCTTCAGGAACTCGTCCCGCTCGTAGCCGATCCCATGACGGTCGCTGTCGCCGTGCCCGCGCGCGTCGGGCGCGATGAGCCGCAGGCGCCCGTCGATCTCGGTGGCGGCGTCGTCCCAATAGCGTCCGTAGTTGGCGACGCCATGCAGGAGCAGCGTCGACGGCTCGGCGCCGGGCCATTCCCAGAAGCGCAGCGCGACGCCGTCGCGCGTGACGGCGCGGCTGCTAGGCGAAATATCCGTAGTCGCCGAGCAGCAGGCGGAGGAAGAACAGGCTGCAGAGCACGACCATCAGGATCCGGTGCGAGAAGATCGCGCGCGGCTGCTCCGCGGCGACACGCGCGACCTGGCCCCAGAAGAAGAGCACCAGCGACAGCTCGCAGAACATGAACCCCGCGTGCACGTAGCCGAGCGGGGTCCAGCTGTAGGGAGCGGTCATCGTCCAGTTGAGGAGCGCGTTGGCGGCCTGATAGAGGTGCACCGCCGCCGTCAGCGTTCCCGCGGCGAGCATGGCGAGCACGATCTCGCCGATCCTCGGCCTGCGGCGCCAGACGGCGAGCTGGCTCGTGATGAAGACGTTCACCAGCGGCAGCAGCAGCGCATCGCCGACGAGCGCCGAGGTGTACGAGAGCGTCGTCCGGTACTTGAGAACGATGGGGTCCGCGGTCCAGCGCAGGTACGCGCTGCCGCCCGCCTGGATGGCGAAGCCGAAGATCAGGGTGGCGGCGAACACGATCGCGAGGAGCAGCCAGGGCCGCTCCTCGACCACGGTGACGGTACGCAGCACGGACCCCTCCTCCGCGTGTGGACGGGTGGGAACGTACCACACGGTCAGTGCGGTGGCGCGCCTACGAGGCCACTGTCGTACGAGCGCCGATCCAGTCGTGCGAGACGGCGCGCGACCGAGCTCGGAACGAGCGTCGTGTGTCGCGCGCGTGCGAGGAATTCCACCACCGGCCAGAGCTCGTCCTCGGCGGTGGTCCACCCGATCCCGTCGAAGCGCGCGAGCGAGAGGGGGCGCGAGTACGCGCGCAGCGTCCGCTCGCCGTCCCAGTTGTAGTAGTCCTCGAAGTAGCTCATCACGAGCTCGCGCACCGTGCGATACACCGGTGCGCGGTACCGCAGGCCCGCGAACTTGGATGTCGCCACGGCGCCCCACAGCCCGGCTTCTTTGTATGGCGCGATCACGTGGTCGTCATCGCGGACGGCCTCGAGGTCGATGACGAGCGGAGGCCGTCCGTGGTGACGAAATGCCGCGGCGGCGAAGATCGCGCCCTCCGCGCAGTGCGCGGTGCGGTCACGCATGACCCGTCGCGGCGAACGGACGGTGTCGCCATCGGGCTCGAGGTTGTACGCGAGACCGTCGAGATAGGCCTGCACCTTCTCGGGCGTCCGCAGCCGGTCGAGGAGCACGATCTCGCGGCGCGTGAACGTATCCACGGGCGCATCATGCGTCAGGCGGCGCGATACCGGAGTTCGTCCTCACCGATCCGCCGTGCGCCGGCATGGACCTCGCGGTGGCAGTTCGCGCAGAGCATCACGCACTTGGCGAGCTCGGCGACGACAGTCTCCCACTTGTGCGGGATGCCGGTCTCTGAGATCCCGAAGTCTTTCTGCGCCGCGTCCCGGTGATGGAATTCGAAGATGGCCGGAAGGCCGGCGCGTCCGCAGCCGTGGCACGTCCCGCCCATGTATTCGATCGCGCGGAGCTTTCGTCGGCGCCGATGCGCGACGACCGGATGATCGCCACGACCTGCGTCAAGCGTCGCATGCCGAGTGCGGTGGCAATTCGCGCACAGAAGGTCGCACTTCTCGGCTTCGCGCAGCAGCCGATCCCAGGTTCCTTGGAAGTTGCCGAGAGCGAATTCCTTCGTGGCGGGATCCCGGTGGTGGAATTCCAGGGCAGCCGGGCTCGCGTCGTAGCCACACTCTTCGCAGCAGCCGCCGCGCGTCTGGATCAGGTCCGCCTTGCGGCGTTTCCGTCGCACCTTCAGAGAACGGTAGGTCGCCGCGTTCTTCCGTCTGCGCCGGCGCTCCCGGAGCTCCGCAGGGTCTGGGATGCCCAGCGGGGACTTGGATGTGTTGTGCAAGCCGAAAGGCGAACAGTCGAAGCAGAAGCGCCGCCTGTAGAGCATTCGCAGCTTCCCATCGACCTGTCGCGCCAAGAAGGGCATACCGCAGACGGCGCAGAGCTTGGTCAGGATCGCGCGCTGCACGCGTCGGCGCGGCTTCGCGAGCGGACGGTGCGGGCGACACGAGAGGCAACGCTTTCGACCGCGGACGTTCAGTCGGGCGCCATTGATGGTGACGATGTAAGGGAACTCGACGCCGCACTCTTCGCAGACCTGCACGTTAGAACGTTAGTTCTAACATCTCGACACATCCCGCGTCAAGAGAGGGACGCGCGCTCGCGCGTCTGCTCCGGTGGGAGGATTCGAACCTCCGATCCACGGATTACCCGTTCCCCGAGGTTTCCCTCGGACGTGGACTATCTCTTCACCATGGCCTCGCGGCTGTAGGTGCCGGGCGCTTAGTCTCTGAACCTTCCCGAGGCGTGCCTCGGGCTTGGCTGCGGATTGCCTTAGCCCCTTCGGGCCGTAGGTTTCCCGCAATTCACCCAGTCCTCACTCACGGGTTTCCCCATGAGGCTGCCGTTCGACAGTCCGCTGCCTTACCGCTCGGCCACACCGGAGTGGCGGCCTCGATTGTATGGTGCCGCGGAGCGTGATTCCACCAGCGAACGGCCGTGCGAACGAGACAACTGCCAGGAGCGCGTATCACGCGATCTGGCACACCGACTTCGGCCTTGACGAGACCGCGGCATCGTTCCTCCATTCGAGGCTCGGCTGGCGCATCTTCGGCATCTGCGCGCCGATCCTCGCCGGCACCGTCGACCTCTACGTGCGCATCCACACCAGCTGATGGAGACGAGCGCGTTCGTCCGAGCGGTCGCGAGGGACGTCAGCGACACACTGCCCACGACCCTTGGCGCCGCGCACGTCGAGGTACGTGGCTGGATGGTCAAGTGGTGGTTCGGCAACAAGGATCTCCATTACGAGTGCCAGCCTCGGACGAAGCTCGGCGTCGTCGAGATCGGCCTGCACTTCGAGGCCGATGGCCTGACGAACGCGCGGCTGCTCGGCGCGTTCCGCACGCACGAGCGCGCGCTGCGGGGCAAGCTCGGCGGTGTCGTGCGACTCGAGGAATGGGACAAGGGCTGGGCTCGGCTCTGGGAGCCGTTCGAGGCGAAGGCCCTGGATGCCGCGCTGCAGCAGAGGCTCGGGAAGCGGATCGTCGCCTACGTGAGGACGCTCGAGCCCATCCTCCGCGACGAGCTGCCGGACGAGGTCGCCTGGCGCCTGACGGGGACGACGCGATAAAGCTCCCCGCCGGTCTCGCGCCGTTCCGCTCGCGGAACTTCGCGCTCTACTGGGTCGGCCAGACGACGTCCAACGTCGGGACCTGGGTCGAGCTCACCGCGACGAGCTGGCTCCTCTATCAGCTCACCGACTCGCCGCTCCTCCTCGGGCTCGGCGGCCTCGCGCGCGGGCTGCCGATCGTCCTGCTCGCGGTCGTCGGGGGCGCGGTCGCGGACCGCGTGCCGCGCCGCAGGCTCCTGCTCGTCACGCAGAGCCTGATGGTGGTGGCGTCCCTCGTCCTGGGCACGCTCGTCGTCACGGGAGCGGTCCAGTTCTGGCACATCTACCTGATCAGCCTCACGACCGCGACGGTCATGGCGTTCGACGTGCCCGCGCGGACCGCGATGTTCCCCACCCTCGTCCCGCGTCACCAGATGCAGCACGCGGTCGCGCTCAGCTCGATGATCTTTCGCCTCTCGACCTTCATCGGCCCCGCGATCTCCGGCGTCCTCATCGCCCTCTACGGGATCGGCGTCCCCTTCTTCGTGAACGCGGCGAGCTACTTCGCGATCATCTTCGGGCTCCTCCTGATGCGCCTGCCGCCGACGCAGGCCCGCGCGCCGAGCTCGCTGCGTGCCGACGCGCTGAGCGGGCTGCGCTACGCGCGACACCACGCGATCCTTCCGCTCATCCTCATGACGGAGGCCTGCCTCTCGATCTTCGGCGCGAATCAGGCGCTGTACACGATCTTCGCGCGTGATGTGCTCGACGTCGGCGCGACCGGCCTCGGCTTCATGCTCAGCAGCGTCGGATTCGGCGCGATCCTCGGCGCGAGCACGCTGATCGCCGTCGGCAACATCAGACAGAAGGGCCGCGTCATGATCGGCGCGGGCACCCTCTACGCCGGCGCGATCGTCGCGTTCGCGTGGTCGCGCTCCCTTCCGCTCACGCTCGCGATCCTCTTCGTCCTTGGCTACGCGGACGCCCTGTGGGGCGCGATGCGCGGGACGATCGCGCAGCTCGCCACGGCCGACGCATACCGGGGACGCGTGATGTCGCTGCTCACGATCGTCACGCGCGGCCTCACGCAGTTCTCGCACGTGGAGACGGGTGCCGCGGTCAGCCTCCTGGGCCCGACCTTCGCGGCGGCGCTCGGTGGCGGCATGGTCGCGGCCGTCGTCGTCACGCTCCTGACGCGCGTCCAACGGCTGCGTGACTTCCGTTCCGACGGCCGCGCGGTCCCGGTGGAGGAGCTCGCCGCGGCGGACTAGCCGCGGATGCGGGTAGGCTCGTGACCAACACATAGGGGAGGTCACGATGCCGACGAGCCATGAGGCGACCGCGCGGTGGGAAGGCGATCTCGCGACCGGCAAAGGCAATGTCACAACAAAAAGTGGCGTGCTGAAGAGCGCGGGCTCGAGCTGGAAGGAGCGGACCGAGGGCACGGGCAGCGAAGGCCTCACGAGCCCCGAGGAGCTGCTCGCCGCCGCGCACGCGAGCTGCTTCTCGATGGCGTTCGCCGCGCGCCTTGCGAAGGCCGGGGCGACCGTCAGGTCGCTCGAGATCACGGCGCGTGTCACGTTCGGCTCGGCACCGAGCGGGGGCAACGGCGTGCTCGAGAGCGCGCTCCGCGTGAAGGCCGACGCACCCGGGATCGACGCCGCGAAGATCAAGGAGCTTGCCGAGGACGCGAAGGCGAACTGCCCGATCTCGAAGGCGATCGCGAACAACGTCGCCGTGACGCTCGAGGTGCTGGGCTAGCGCTGACCTCGCGCGCTGTCGACGGCCTCGAGGGCGTTCCCGACCAGTCGCTGCGCGCCGCCCAGCGCGCGTGGGACATCGAAGCGGTGATCGAAGCTGCCGAGGTTCTCGGCGGCCTCGAGCGCTTCCTCGAGCGCCGACTCGGCGAGCCGCAGCGCGCTCCCCAGCCGCTCCAGCTCGCCCTGATCCACGTCGCCAGGCATCAGACCGTCGATGGTGCCACGCCGGGCGCACGTATGCTCCACCTTCGTGACCAAGATGCTGCGCAAGGTGCGGCAGATCCGCCAATTCGGGCCGGAGCCCGTGCCGGACGACGTCCTCGAGCAGCTGCTGGAGGTCGCGCGCTGGACGGGAAGCTCGAAGAACACGCAGCCGTGGCACTTCATCGTCATCACGGATCCCGAGCAGCTGCGCCGGATCAGCCGGCTGCGTGAGGCGATCAACTGGGTGGCGAAGGCGCCGCTCGGGATCGCGATCGTGACGGACGGCGTCAGCTCACGCAGCGAGAGCTACGACGCGGGCCGCGTCTCGGAGCGGCTCCTGATCGCGGCGCACATGCTCGGGCTCGGCGCCGGCGTCGCGTGGTACGGGGAACCGCCGCTCGAGGCGGAGGCGAAGCGCATCCTCGGCATCCCTGCGGAGCGCACCGCGCAGCTCGTCGTCCTCGTCGGGCGCCCGACCTCGATCGACGATCCGCGACCGATCACACGACCCAAAGGACGCAAGCCGCTGTCAGAGATCGTGAGCCACGAGCGCTGGGGTAAGGCGAGGAGCTGAGAACGAAAGGAGGGAGCAGGCGGCTCCCTCCTTTCGATCTACTCCAGGTAGTCCTTGAGCTTGCGGCTCCGTGACGGGTGCCGCAGCTTGCGCAGCGCCTTCGCCTCGATCTGGCGGATGCGCTCGCGCGTGACGTTGAACTCGCGGCCGACCTCCTCAAGGGTGCGGGTGCGACCGTCCTCGAGGCCAAAGCGGAGCTGGAGCACGCGACGCTCGCGGCCGGTGAGGCCCTCGAGCACGCTCTCGACCTGCTCCTTGAGGAGCTTGTGCGATGCCGCGTCCGACGGCGCGAGCGCCTGGTTGTCGGGGATGAAGTCGCCGAGGTGGGAATCCTCCTCCTCGCCGATCGGCGTCTCGAGCGAGACGGGCTCCTGGGAGACCTTCACGATCTCGCGGACCTTCTCGGCCGTGATGAGCATGCGCTCGGCGATCTCCTCCGCGGTCGGCTCGCGGCCCAGCTCCTGGAGCAGGCCGCGCGACACGCGGATGAGCTTGTTGATCGTCTCGACCATGTGCACCGGGATGCGGATGGTGCGGGCCTGGTCGGCGATCGCGCGGGTGATGGCCTGGCGGATCCACCACGTGGCGTAGGTCGAGAACTTGTAGCCCTTGCGGTAGTCGAACTTCTCGACGGCGCGGATGAGGCCGATGTTCCCCTCCTGGATGAGGTCGAGGAAGCTCATGCCCCGGCCGATGTACTTCTTCGCGATCGACACGACGAGGCGCAGGTTGGCCTCGGTGAGGTTGTGACGCGCGTCGTCGCCCTTCTGGATGAGCTCGTCGGCGAGGCGGCGCAGGCCGCGCTGCTCGTCGGTGTCGCCCTGCGAGAAGAGGTCGAGGTGCTTCACGAGCACGGTGCGCAGCTCCTGGCCGAGCATGACGAGCTCGCCGAGGCGCTCGGCGCCCTCCGCGGGGCCGTGGATCTTCGAATACGCGGGCAGGATGCGGAACGCGAGGCGCTCCGGATCCTTCTTGGCGCCGTCGATGATTGCGACGAGGTCGTCGATGAGCACCTTCGCCTCGCTCGAGATCTCCTTGCTGTTGCCCTCGGCCTTCAGCGGCTCGCGGAGCTTGAGCAGGCGATTCGTGATCCGGCGCAGCTCCCTGCCGCCCTCCGGGTCGTTGAGCGTGAAGCGGAGCGACTTGTTCGCGAAGCGCGTCGCCTCGTCCACGAACTCCTTGGGACGGCCGAGGGCCATGCGCTTCTTGGTCTCGACGCCGAGCTCGTAGAGGTGCACCACCGAGAGCGCCGGCGACTCGAGGGCCATCTCGCCCAGCTCGATCGACTTCGCGAGGTTGACCTCCTCCTCGGCGGTGAGGAGCGGGACCTTGCCGATCTCCTTGAGGTACATGCGGACCGGGTCGTCGACGCTGATGAGGTCGCTGGCGAGGACCGAGGCGATCGAGTCCTCGCGCTGCATCTCCTCGGTCTCTTCCTCCTCCTCCTTGACCTGGGCCCAGTTCGGGCCGCGCTCGGCCTCGAGGATCTCGATGTTGTTGTCATCGAGCGTGACGAGGAGCTCTTCGATCTCACCCGGCTCGGCGTCGGGGATCGCGCGCGCGACGTCCTCCTGCGTGACGTAGCCCTGCTGCTTGCCGCGCGCGAGCAGCTTCTCGGCGTGCTCCCGGTGCTCCGGGTGGATGCCGATGCGCTCGGACGCCTTCGCCGCGGTGGCGGTGTCCTTTTCCTTGGTCGCTGTTCTGGTCGCCATCTATTCCGTCTCCATGTCGCCTGGCCGTAGGACCGTGTCGCGATCGCGCGCCTTCATCGTCCGATCCAGCTCGTCCGCAAGGTGCGCGATCTCGTCGCTGAGCCTGCCTGCCTCGTCGTCGGACGCGCGTGCCAGCTCGGCCCGCTTTTCACCCAGTCGGCGCCGCAGGTTCTGTTCCCGCAGGCGCAGCGCGACGATCTCGATCGCGTGACCCGTGTCCGTCGCCGCCTCGTGCTCGGGCGCATCAGCGCCTAGTGCCGCCAAGGTGGCGGCCAAGTGAGCTGGAAGGTCAGCGGCCGGACGCCCGGCAGAGAGGTGCTCGAAGATGGCTCTGTGATCGGGGTCTGACAGGTCCTCTGGCGCGAGATCGATGCGCGCGGCCTCCTCTGGGAACAGCGCTAATTCTGCCATGAGATAACGCTCCGTACTGGCGGTTTGTTTCCTTTTCGGCGTTTCCGGGGCCGCCGGGGCGCCCGGAGCGCTCCTCCCGGCCGACGCGGGTCTCGGCTGGGCGGCCTCCGTCCGGAGCTGCTCCTGTGGCACGCCGGTCAGGCGCGAGAGCGTGCCGAGGTACAGCTCGCGGGTCATGGCGTCAGGCTCGTCCGCCAGCAGCGGCACGGTCTCCGCGAGGAAGCGCCGCCGGCCGTCCGGGGTCTGCAGCGCGTGCCGCTTGGCGACCGCGTCGATCACGAACTCGAGAACGGGCGTCGCCCCCTCGAGCGTCTCTCGCAGCCGCGCAGGCTCTGTGCGGGCGAGCTCGTCGGGATCCTTCGCGCCCGCCGGGAGCGTCGCGACATGGATCGGGAGGCTCATGCTCAAGGAGATTCGGCCTCCGGCGCGGTTGTACGCGCGCATGACCTGAAGCAGCTCACGCCCACGTTTTTCCGCCGCCGTACCACCCGCCGCATCCGCATCGAACGCGACGACAGCACGCTCGATCTTCATCTTGTCGAGGATCCCATACTGCTCGGTCGTCAGCGCCGTGCCCATCGACGCGACGGTCGTGTCGAACCCCGACTGGTGGCAGGCGATCGCGTCGAACTGCCCCTCGACGATGACCGCCTCGTTCGCCTTGCGGATCGCGGCGCGGGCGAGGTCGAGCGCGAACAACGTGGCGCCCTTCGTGAAGAGCGGGGTCTGGGGTGAGTTGAGGTACTTCGCGGCCTGATCCGCGCGGAGCGCCCGGCCGGCGAACGCGATGATCCGCCCGCGCCCGTCCTTGATCGGGATCATCACGCGATGGCGGAAGCGGTCGAAGAGCCCGCGCTCGTTCCGCGAGATGAGCCCGGTCGTCACCGCCTCGTCGTCGCTGTACCCCTTCTTCCGCAGATACGACAGCAGCCCGTCCATGAGGTCCGGCGCGTAGCCGATCCCGAACCGCTCGACGGTCTCCGCGGTGATGCCGCGCGCCGCGACGTACTTCGCGGCCTCGTGGCCCGGCTCGGTGCCGCGGTACGCCTGGCGGAAATAGAAGTGCGCGCTCTCGTGGGCGGCGAGCAGCTTCTTCTCGAAGTCGCGCGCCTCGGGCGCGCGCCGCGTCAGCTCCACCCCTGCCCGCTCCGCGAGCTGCGTGAGCGCGTCGACGGGTTCGAGGCCGTCCATCTTCTCGATCCATGTGAAGCAATCCCCAAATTCCCCGCAGCCAAAGCACTTGTAGGTGCGGCGGTCCGGATCGACCGTGAACGACGGTGTCTTCTCGTTATGGAACGGGCACAGCCCTTTGTACGCGCGCCCCGCCTTGCGCAGCTGCACCCGCTCTCCGACGAGCTGGACGATGTCGATGCGTTCCTTGACGAGGTCGAAGTCGCCCGGCGTTTAGCGGTGCCCCCACCCCTGCGGGATGAACACGCTCTCGAACATGTCCAGCGCGTAGACGTCGGTCATGCCGGCCACGTAATCGGCGACCGCGCGCTTGATGCCCTCGCGCTCGGCGATGCGCTGGTGCTCGCTCGGCATCCGCTCCGGGTACTTCTCGAAGTACGTCAGCAGGTCCCACAGCATGCCCTGCGCCTTCTCGTCCTCGGTCTTGGCGGCGCCGGACAGGTACACGTTCTCGAACATCCACTTCCGCAGCTCGTTCGTGGCCTCGAGCACCTCGCCGCTCATCGCGACCTCGTCCTTGCCGTACGAGTTGCAGATGACGTCGTAGATCATCGTGTCGAGCCGCTCGCCGCGCGTGGCGCCAAGGCCCATGCGCACGCTGTTCGGCAGATCGCTCTCCTCGATGATGCCCGCGCGAATCGCGTCGTCCGCATCGTGGTGGAGGTACGCGATCTTGTCGGCGTAGCGGACCACCCAGCCCTCCGGCGTCTCGGGCACGCCCCACGCGGCGGTCTCCACCCCACCCTCCGTCGGCGAGCTGTGCTTGAGGATGCCGTCGCGGACCTCCTTCGTGATGTTGAGGCCCTGGCCGTTCTTCTCGAGCTTCTCGACGATACGGACGCTCTGTTCGTTGTGTCGAAAGCCTTCAGGCAAGAACTTGCCGAGCAGCTCCTCGCCCGTGTGGCCGAATGGCGTGTGCCCGATGTCGTGGCCGAGCGCCATCGCCTCGACGAGGTCCTCGTTGAGGCGGAGGCCGACCGCCATGGAGCGGCCGATCTGGCTGACCTCGAGGATGTGCGTCAGGCGGGTTCGGTAGTGGTCGCCGATCGGCGCGAGGAACACCTGCGTCTTGTGCTTCGTGCGGCGGAAGGCCTTGCTGTGCATGATGCGATCGCGGTCGAGCTGGAAGGCGGTGCGCGTGGGCGTGGGCGCTTCGGGCCGATCGCGCCTGGCATCGGCCGTGCGCGTCGCGTTCGGCGCGAGGGTCGTCCGCTCCAGCTCCTCGAGACGCTCGCGCACCCGCAGCGCAGCGACGCTTCGCGTGCGCGAGAGCTTGGCGGACGGCTCGACGTCGGTCGCCACGCGCTAAGGTTATCGCCCCACACACGAAGGAGGGCCCCATGTGCCACCCAGAGGTCCCCGCCGGTACCCCGCTGCCCGACGTGCGAGCGCAGGAGATCACGATCAAGGCGTCCGACGGCGGGGACATGCTCGGCCTGCTCGCGTTCCCGCAAGGGACCCCGGCGCCCGCGGTGCTGATCGTCAACGACGTCTTCGGCCGGAGCGACTTCTACGAGCATCTCGCTCGGCGCATCGCCCAGGCGGGATATGTCGCGCTGGACGTCGAGTACTTCTTCCGTGAGGGCCCGGTGCCGGCCGGCGATCGTGAGGCCGCGATGGCGCGCCAGCCGAAGCTCGACCAGAACCGAACGCTGCGCGACCTCGAGGGCGCGCTGGACCAGCTGCGCGCGCGCCCCGAGGTCAAGGGCGCGCGCCTCGGCGTCATCGGCTTCTGCATGGGTGGCACCCTGGCGCTCGACCTGACCGCGACGCGCACCGACATCGCGACGGTGTCCTATTACGGGTTCCCGAAGGGCCGTCCGGAGAACCCCAAGGCGCCACCCGCGCCGCTCGAGATCGCCGAGCGCATGCACGGCCCGCTCCTGGGGCACTGGGGCACGGAGGACACCGGCGTCGGCATCGAGAACGTGCGCGAGCTCGACGCGAAGCTCACCGCCGCGAAGGTCCCGCACGCGTTCCACGAGTACGAGGGCTTCGCGCACGGCTTCCTCAAGGCATTCCTCGACACGGAAGGGTCGCCCGGCCACGAGCAGGCATGCACCTCGTGGAAGCGCACGCTCGACTTCTGGCGGAAGGAGCTCGGCCGGGCCACCTGACACCGGTCGCCTCCGTGACACACTTCCGACGTGGCGCTCGGTGATCCCCCGGTCCGCTGTCCCGAGCTGATCGGACGCGAGCCCGAACTCGCAGCGCTGATCGCCCACCTCGACAGCGTCATCGCCGATCGTGGGCGCACGGTGCTGCTGGAGGGTGAGGCGGGCCTCGGCAAGACCGCGCTCCTCCGCCGACTCCTGGACCGCGCCCGCGAGTCCGACAACCGTGTCCTCATCGGCGAGTGTGTCGAGGTCGAGGCTCTCCGGCCGTTCGGACCATTGGTGCAGATGCTCCGATCGGCACACCGAGTTCTCCCGAGCGGGGCGCTCGAGCGTTCCGTCCGCGCCGTCGCGCCCGTGCTCATGCGGCTCTTGCCTGAGCTCGGCAGGGCAGAGTTTGAGGCGGACCCGACACAACCGAGCGAGCGATATCGCATCCACGAGTCCTTCGCGTCGCTCTTCCATGACCTCGCTCGTCGAACGCCACTCGTCCTGGCAATCGAGGACCTTCAATGGGCGGACGAAGCAACGCTCGAGCTCGTGCCACTCCTCGCGAGCCGACTTCGCGAGGACCGCATCCTGCTCCTCGGCACGTACCGCGGCGAGGCACTTCCGGACGCGGCCCGGGTCGAGAGCGCGCTCGCTGAGATGGACCGTGGCCATCTGGCGCACCGCATGCACCTTCGCCGCCTGGATCTCGGGCAGACCGCTTCGTTGATCAAGGGAGCGCTTGGACTCGATCGTGCGCCGGCCGACCTGGTCGAAGCCGTCCATCAGCGATGCGAGGGAAATCCATTCTTCATCGAGGAGGTGCTCAGGGCGCTGGCCGAGGGCGGCGATCTGGTGTACGAGGATCGGACCTGGCACACCGTGCGATCGAGCAACGACCTCGCGATCCCAGCGTCGGTCCGTCTCGCCTTGCAGCGACGCGCGAATACCCTCTTCGCCGACGAGCGACGTGCGCTCGATGTCGCCGCCGTGATCGGTCAGCGTTTCGACTTCGACCTTCTGCAGTCGGTGTCAGGGCTCGATGAACCCACATTGATCTCGGCCCTTCGCGCCCTGACCGCCGCGCAGCTCATCCTCGACGAGGCGGGTCCCGATGGCGACCACCGCTTCGCCTTCGCGCACGCGTTGACGCGCGATGCGGTGCTCGCCCAGATGCTCGAACGCGAACGCCGCGCGTTGCACGGTCGCGTCGCGGTCGCTCTCGAAGCTCGCGGTGATGCGCCCGGGCGCCACGAGGACCTCGCATATCACTTCGACCACGCGGGTGACACGAGTCGCGCCGCGCACCACCACGATGTCGCGGGGCGCGAGGCCCTTCGGGCGTTCGCGTTCGTCGGCGCTCTCCGTCACTTCGAACGTGTCGTCGAGCTCGCGAGGCCGAGCGCGCCTCCCTCCACCGACGCCCAGCTGCAGCTCGCGCACGCCGCATTCATGTCGAATGACGTGCCACGCGCGGTGGTCGCGGCCGGCGAAGCGATCCGTCTCGCTGGATCCGCTGGCGACCCTGAACGGACCGCGGAGGCGCTGATTGCCGCCGCGCAATACCACTGGACCCTCGGCAACACCACCACACAGATCGAGCTCATCGAGCGCGCGAGGTCGCTGCTGGAGCCGCTCGGCGATAGCGCATCGCTCGCGAGCCTCTACGCGTCTCTGGCGGGAAGGGCAGCTGATCGGGATGATCCTCGGGAGTCGCTCGCGCTGGCCGAAGCGGCGCTCGCTATGGCGCGCCGGACGGACAACTGGCGAGCCCAGGTCAGCGCGCTCGAGTGGCTGGGCGCCGCGAAGGCCGCGGGCGGTCGCGAGGACGCCGTGGACTGTGGACGCGCCGGGGTCGAGATGGCGCTCGCGCACGGACTCGTCAGCGACGCGCAGGCTGCCTACGTCCAGCTCGCCGCGACGATGGAGATGGCGGGCTCATCCCCCACGGAGGCGAGCGCGCTGCGAGAAGAGCGCATCGCACACGCGCGCCGCCACGGCTACCGACCCGCCCAGCTCATCGGCCTCGAGAGCGCGCTCGCGACCAGCACGGGCGACTGGGACGCCGCGATCCGCTTGGTCGCCGAGATCCCGCATGACACGATATGGGCGGCCAATCCAAAAGCGCTCCTTGCTCTGATCGTCACAGCTCGCGACGGTCCGGAGCGCGGCCTGCCGCTGATGGCCGAGCCGCTGAAGAAGTTCGACGCTGCCGCCCCGATGCTGCAGTGGAGGGACGCCGCCGTCGTGACAGCGTGCCGGTTCGCCCTCCTCGCGGGAGACTCGCGTAGCGCTCTTGACCACGCGGAGAAGCTGGCGGGTGTATTGGAGGACGGGTCACCGCTAAGTGGTCGTAGCCACACGGCGATCTGCGCGCTGATTGCGGCTCGACGCCTCGAGGACGGCGACTCGCTGGCCCGTTGGATCACGTTCTCCAGCGCTGAGACGGGCAATGGACGGATCTCACATGTCCGCGCCCGGCGCGCGATGGCGCGCGCGGAACGGGCGGCACGCGACGGCGACCTCGATCTGGCGATCGCCTCGGCCGGCGAATGCAGCGAGCATCTTGCCGCGCCGATCCTGCAGCCGTGGATCTTCGTGCCAGGCGTCTTCGTCCACCAACGCCGCGCGGAGCTGCTCCAACAGCGCGGCGGACGGGGCGACCGCGACGCCGCGGCCGCTGAGATCGCGATCGACGTCCCCTACCTCCGACGGGCCAAGGCGACGTGGCTCCTCGCCCAGCTTCGCGACTGGGCCCGCGAGCGGGGCCTGCCCTTCCCCGCGGAGGAGCGGCCGCCTTCGCCAGGACCGGCCGCCGGTGGGCAGCTCACGAGCCGCGAGCGCGAGGTCGCGATCCTCGTGGCGCGTGGCCGCTCGAATCGGGAGATCGCGGAGCAGCTCCTCATCAGCGAGCGGACGGCCGAAGGTCATGTCGAGCGGGTACGGAACAAGCTTGGCTTCCGCTCCCGAGCGCAGGTCGCGGCATGGGTCGTCGAGACGATGCCGGGGTCGCAGCACCCGGAAGACAGGTAGTCGCGAGCAGGTAGTTCCCCCGCTGTCAGAGCGCGCCCTCCTCGGTACGGTCGCCTCAGCGCAGAAGGAGGGTCACGTGAACGATCGCTTCCGCACTCGGACGACGCGGCTGACCGTCATCGCGGTGCTTGGGATGGCGCTCTTCTCCACCGCTTGTGGAACGCCAAAAGGCGTGGCGAACGGGGCCAGAGTCCAGCACGCCGACGCGACCACGACCTCGAACGGTCCCTCGGCAGATCAGTATCTGACGGCCGACGACGGATACGGCGTCGCAGCGCGGTTGCCCGTTTCTTCGCCGGAGACCCACGACGTGGCCGTCTGCGGATCCGCGGGCGAGCCGTGCATCGAGCCCTAACGAACGCAGCTCGCGGGCTGAGCCCCTAGCGGTCGCGCGCTCCCGCGTTCAGCGCGGCCTGCGCCGCCGCGAGCCGCGCCACCGGCACGCGATAGGTCGACGGCGAGACATAGGTGAGGCCTAGCTCGTGGCACAGCGCGACCGAGCTCGGCTCGCCGGCGTGCTCGCCGCAGATGCCGATCTTGAGGTCGGGCTTCGTCTTGCGACCGCGCTCGACGCCCATGCGCATCATCGCGCCGACGCCGTCGCGGTCGATGACCTGGAACGGGTCGGCCGGGATGATCTTCTCCTCGACGTACCGCGTGAGGAAGCTCTTCTGCGCGTCGTCGCGCGAGATGCCGAGGACGGTCTGGGTGAGGTCGTTCGTGCCGAAGCTGAAGAACTCGGTCTTCGTCGCGATCTGGTCGGCGATGATGCAGGCACGCGGGATCTCGATCATGGTGCCGAACTTGAACGGGATCTTCGTGCCGCGCTCCTTCTGCACCGCGTCGGCGACGGACATGACCTGGTCGTGGAGGCGATCCAGCTCCCCCATCGTGCCGACGAGCGGCATCATGATCTCGGGCTTCGCCTTGACGCCCTGCGGGGACACGTCGGCCGCGGCGCCGAGGATCGCGCGGATCTGCATCTCGAGGATCTCGGGGTACACGAGCAGCAGCCGGCAGCCGCGCAGGCCGAGCATCGGGTTGTCCTCGTGCAGCTGCTCGAGCCTCTTGTAGATCCTGCGCTTCGCCTCGAGCTCGGGGCCGCCCGTTGATGAATTCCCCTGCTTCTCGAGCGCTTCCGCCACGGCGATCTCGATGTCGACATCGGCGAATTCACGAAGGAATTCGTGCAGTGGTGGATCGATCAAGCGGATCACGACCGGCAGCCCGTCCATCGCCTTGTACATCTCGCGGAAGTCGCCCTGCTGGAACGGCAAGAGCTTGTCGAGCGCGGCGCGGCGGCCCGCCGTCGTGTCGGCCATGATCATGTCCTGCACGAACGGGAGGCGCTCGGCCTGCCGGAACATGTGCTCGGTCCGCGCGAGACCCACACCCTCGGCGCCAAACTTCCGCGCCTGCACGCACTCCTCCGGCGTATCCGCGTTCACCCACACCCCGAGCCTCCGCTTCGTATCCGCCCAGGAGAGGATCTCGATGAGCTCCTTCTCCTTCTCGTAGTCGGGAAGGACGGTCGGCAGCGCGCCCGCGTAGACCTCGCCGGTGGTGCCGTCGATCGAGATCGCGTCACCTTCCTTGATGACGCGGTCGCCGACGAGCATCTCGCGCTTCGCGAGGTCGATCGAGAGCGCGGCGCAGCCCGCGACGCAGGGCAGGCCGAGGCCACGAGCGACCACGGCGGCGTGGCTCGTCGAGCCGCCCCGCGCGGTGAGGATGCCGGTCGCCGCGACCATCCCGTGGAAATCGTCGGGGCTCGTCTCGGGCCGCACGAGCACGACCAGCTGCTTCTGCCCCTTCAGGACGACGGCACGATCGGCATCGAACACGGCGCGGCCGGTCGCCGCTCCAGGTGACGCGTTGAGGCCCTTCGCGAGATAGCGGCCCGCGGCGCGCGCCTTCTGGACCTCCTTCTCGTCGAAGCGCGGCAGCAGGAGCTGCTCGACCTGGAGCGGGTCCACGCGCACGATCGCCTCGTCCTTCGTGATGAGCCGCTCGCGCACCATGTCGGTCGCGATCTTCACCGCGGCCTTCGCGGTCCGCTTCGCCGAGCGCGTCTGCAGCATGTAGAGCTTCCCGCGCTCGATGGTGAACTCGAGGTCCTGCGCGTCGCGGTAGTGCGCCTCGAGGCGCTTGGCGATCCTCTCGAACTCCGCGTACGCCTTGGGCATGTCCTGCTTGAGCTGCGAGATCTTCGACGGCGTCCTGATGCCCGCGACGACGTCCTCGCCCTGCGCGTTCGTGAGGTACTCCCCGTAGAGCACCCTCTCGCCGGTGTTCGGATCGCGCGTGAAGGCGACCCCGGTGCCCGAGTCGTCGCCCATGCTGCCGAAGACCATGGACACGACGCTCACCGCGGTGCCGAGGTCGTGCGGGATCTTGAAGGTGTTGCGGTAGTCGACGGCCCGCTTGCCGAACCACGATTCGAACACCGCCTCGACCGCGAGCCGCAGCTGGGCGCGCGGGTCGGTCGGGAACGCCTTGCCGGTCGCCTTCTGGACGATGTCCTTGTACTCGCGCACGAGCTCCTCGAGCGCCTTCGCCGGCAGGTCGGCGTCGCTCTGCACCGCTGCGCGCGCCTTCCGCGCCGCCAGCGCGTGCTCGAACTTCTCGGCGTCGATGTCGAGCACGATGCGGCCGAACATCGAGATGAAGCGACGGTACGCGTCCCAGGCGAAGCGGTCGTTCTTCGTGAGCGCGGCGAGGCCGGCCCGCGTCTCGTCGTTCAGGCCCAGGTTGAGGACCGTGTCCATCATCCCGGGCATCGACATGGCGGCGCCGGAACGGACGGAGACGAGGAGCGGGTTCTTCGTGTCGCCGAGCCGCTTGCCCGTGTCGCGCTCGACCGTCGCGAGCGCGGCTTCGACCTGCTCCCAGAGGCCCGCGGGGAGCTTCTTCTTCGCGGCAAAGTACGCGTTGCATGCCGCCGTGGTGATCGTGAAGCCGGGAGGCACGGGGAGCCCCGCGTTGGTCATCTCCGCGAGGCCCGCGCCCTTGCCACCGAGCAGCGTGCGCATCTTCGCGTTGCCCTCGGCCTTGCCGCCGACGAAGCGATAGACCCATTTCGTCGTCTTCGCGCTGCGTGAACGGGTCGCTGGCTTGGTCGAGCGGCGTGCCGGCATGACGACCTCCCACAAGGCTGAACGCGCGGGGAACGACGCGATTGTGGCAGGTTTCGTGCTTCGCCAGGACGGGGGATGGAGCAGGCGGTACAGTCGCGGCCCGTGTATAGAGAGCCCGGATATCGCACGCTCATCGGCCGGCTGCGCGACAACGCGCGCGCCTACGTCCGAAAGCAGCTCGAGCTGCCGCGCCAGGAGATCGCCGAGATCATCCAGGCGAATCTGCGCGCCGTGAAGTGGTTCGCGATCGCGGCGGGCCTCGCCTTCATGGTCCTGATCGCGCTCGTCGTGCTGCTCGTGGCGCTGATCGCGATCGTCCTGCCCCTCTGGCTGGCCGCCCTCGTCGTCCTGCTGCTCTGCGCGGGCGGCGCGGCACTGGCCGCGTACACGGGATACAAGCGGCTCGAGCTGCGCGGCCCGACGCGCTCGATCGAGTCGGTGAAGGAGACGGTGCGATGGGTGAAGTCCCGTCTGCTCGGACGGAGCGCGAGCTAGCGCGGCTCCGCGGGGAGATCGACGCCGACCTCACGCATCTCATCGAGCGCGTGAAGGCCGACATCGACCCGCGCACGCTCGCGCAGCGGAACCCGGTCGCCGTCTTCGGCGCGATCGGCTCGACCGCCCTCCTCGGGGCCGTCGCCGCGGTGACGCGGATCCGCGCGGAGCGCGCGAAGCGCCCGCGGACCGAGATCGACAAGCTGCTGCTGAAGCTCGGCGGACGCGCGAGCGAGCTGAGGGGCCGCGCGCGCAAGCGTCTTCGCGAGCGCCTTCGCGACGAGCTCAGCCAGCCCAGCGCCGATCGTGGGCTGAAGGATGCGGCCTGGGGTATGGGACTGTCCGCGCTGACCGCCGGCGCCACCGAGTTGGCGCGCCGCTTCGCCGGCCGCCTGACCGACGACGAAGCGCCGAGGGACTAGGCCAGCAGCCGCCAGAGCGCGTAGGCGACGCCGCTGACCATCGCGCCGAGCGAGACAAGCCCGACATCACGCTTGACGAAGACGATCGCGGCGAAGGTCACGAGCGCGATCGCAGCGGCCACGACATCCGGGAGCGCGGCTGGTGCGAGATCCAAGGTGACGAGCAGGATGACCGCGACGACCGCTGCCGAGACACCGCTGAGGAAGTGACGCACCGACGGGCGTTCGCGCACGGCTTCGAGCTGTCGTGCTCCGACGAGGATGAAGACGAAAGAAGGCAGGAAGACCAACACCGTCGCGACGATGGCACCTGGCACGCCGGCGATCAGGTATCCGGCCCAGGTCGCGAAGAGCATGAACGGGCCTGGCGTGGCGATCGAGACCGCGACGCCGTCGAGGAGCGCACCGGAGGTGAGCCAACCGTGCTCGATGACCGCGCCGTGCGTGAGCAGCGCGATCGAGCCGTAGGCGCCTCCGAAGCTGAAGAGACCCGTCCGCAGGAATACCCACGCGAAATCGAGCCAGCCCGGAAGCGAGAGCGCAAGGGGCAGGGCGGGGAGCGCGAGGAGCCCCAGCGGCGGGCGCGATGACCACCGTCGCTGTGCCAGCGCAGATACGGCGCCGGCGCCGAGCATCACGATGATCACGTCCGCGCCGGCGACGCCCATGACGACCGCCGCCGCGACCGCGATCCCGACGAGCGGACGCGACGTGAGCGCGCTGCGCCCGATCCGAAGCAGCCCTGCGGCGATGATGCCGAGGACCGCGGGCTTGAGGACGTAGAGCGCGTCGGTGACCAGCGGCACCGAGCCGTACGCCGCGTAGAGCGCGGCAAGGGCCGTGATCAGCACCGCACCTGGCGCGATGAACATGACGCCGGCGAAGAGACCGCCCGCGACGCCGCGGGTGAGGTAGCCGACGTAGATCGCGAGCTGGAGCGCCTCCGGCCCCGGCAAGAGGTGACAGACCCCCATGATCCGGACGAACCGCTCGCGCGAGAGCCAGTGAGCCCGATCGACGAAGTGATCGTGCATCATCGTGAGCTGCGCGACCGGTCCGCCGATATTCACGAAGCCCAGGCGGAAGAAGTAGGCCAGCACCTCGCGTGAGGTCGGTGCCACCGCATCCGGACGGCTCCGCTCGTCGCTCATCCGACGCATCGTGAGCGTTCGCGACCGACGGTGCTCGTTGGCGCCCCGGACGCTAGACCAGCAGGAACCCCGCGAACATCACCGCGATCCCGATCAGGTTCGTCAGCTCGAGGATCCCCGACGCGCCGGTGAACGCCGCGGTCCCGCCGGCGGCGACGATGATCACGCCGACCGCGATGATCACGTTCGCGAGCGCGCGGCGGGGGTTGTCGCGCTTGCGGAAGAAGACCCACGCGGACCACAGCGCTCCGCCGATCAGCACGATCGACCCCACCCCGCTGCCGACCGCCGCCAGGATCCGCGGGAACGGCGCCTCCGCGAAGCCCTTGCCCGTATCCGTCGCGGCCCTCAGGTCCACGGGCGCGCTGAAGACCGCGATCGCGGAGACCGCGCTGAGCACGATGACCGCCGCCAGGCTCGCGCGCGCGGCGCGGGGCGCGACGAGATAGATCGTCCCCAGCGCCAGCCAGGCGACATTGAGGATCGCGCCGAAGAGGTAGAAGACGCGGTACTCGGTCTCCGTCGCGCCGCCCGCTCGCGCCAGCAGCCCGGCGAACGCGGCGATCGCGAACATCGCGAGCCCGATCGCCCAGACGATCTGATAGGGGTGGTGCCGCCGCGCGTATTGGCGGGCCACCACGCCGCTGAAGGCGCCGCTCACCAGGACCGCGACGAGGGCGAGGCTCACGGGGTGACGCTGCCGTGCACGGCCCGCGTCTTCAAGCGCGCTGGGGAGGTTTACCCAGGCTGGCGGCGCCGCCGGCGGACGACGATGGCGATGGCGGCGGTCGCCGCGAGCAGCCCGCCGTACACGAGCGGCACGGCCGACGAGGCGGCTCCCGCGATCGCGATGGCGACCGCGAAATCACGCGTTCCGGCGCCCGCGAGGGTTGCGACGACGTCCCGGCGGTAGAGCGCGGCGGCGAGCCACGCCGTCCCGAGGCCGACGACGAGCACGGCGAGGGCCGCGGCGACGCTCGACAGCGTGAGCGCACCGAGCGCCCCGACGATCGCGACCACGATGAGCGCGAGCAGCGCGGCGTCCGACGCGCGATGGAGCAGCGGGAGGATCCGGTCGCGGAGCATGGGGGCCGCGCCCGCGATCGTCGCGGCGACGAGGAACGCGATCGCCGCGCTCTGGATCGACCCATAGCCGGCGAACGCGGCGCCGCCACCTCCGACCGCAAAGAGCGAGATCAGTGAGGCGACCAGCGTGCCCGCGAGCAGCGCGCCGGCCGTCTCCATACGCCCGCCCAGCGCGCCCGCGAACGCGGGGGCCGCGAGCTCCGCGGGGCTCGCGGCGAGCGCGAGGATCCCGAGGCGGGTCCGTTCATCCGCATATGACGACAGGACCAGCGCGAGGCCGAGCAGCGCGAGATACGGCAGGACGACCGCGACCAGGTTGCGCGGGCGCCTCAGGGAGAGGAGCGCGAGCAGAGGGGTCCGCGCGCCGGCGCTGAACAGGAGGACGATGAGCGCGAGGTCCGCGATGGCGTCGAGGTCAGGCGCGGAGCTTCTCCCGCAGCGCCGGGAGCAGCTCGGGGATCCCGACACGCACCTGGCTCATGTCGTCTCGGTCGCGGATCGTCACCTGCTGATCGGTCAACGAATCGAAGTCGACCGTCACGCAGAGCGGCGTGCCGATCTCGTCCTGGCGGCGGTAGCGGCGCCCGATGGCCTGCGTCTCGTCGTACGTCGTCATGAATTCGGGGCGCAGGTCGGCCCAGACGCGCCGCGCGAGCTCGGAGAGCTCGGGCTTCTTCGAGAGCGGCAGCACCGCGACCTTGTACGGCGCGAGGTCGCGGTGGAGGCGCAGGACGGTGCGGATGCCCTCCTTGTCGGGCTCCTCGTCGTACGCCGCGCACATGAAGGCGAAGGTCGCGCGATCGGCGCCGACCGCCGTCTCCACGACGTATGGGATGAACCGCTCGTTGGTCGCGTCGTCGAAGTAGCGGAGGTCCTTCCCCGAGAACTCGCTGTGCCGCCGGAGGTCGAAGTCGGTGCGGTTGTGGATGCCCTCGAGCTCCTTCCAGCCGAACGGGAACTGGAACTCGATGTCGAAGGCGCGCGCGGCGTAGTGGGCGCGCTCGTCGTCCCCGTGCTCGCGGAAGCGGAAGAGCTCGTCGTGACCCGCGAGCCGTCGGAACCACTCGCGCCTCGTCGCCATCCACTCGTCGTAGAGGCGCGGAGCCTCAGCGGGCCGGCAGAAGTACTGCATCTCCATCTGCTCGAACTCGCGGGAACGGAAGATGAAGTTGCCCGGCGTGATCTCGTTGCGGAACGACTTGCCGATCTGCGCGATGCCGAAGGGCAGGCGCCTGCGCATCGACTGCTGCACGTTCTCGAAGTTCACGAAGATGCCCTGCGCGGTCTCCGGCCGCAGCCAGGCGATCGACGCCGAATCCTCCACCGGCCCCACGAACGTCTTGAACATGAGGTTGAACCTCCGCGGCTCGCCGAGCTTCTTCAGCCCGCAATTCGGGCACGGTCCGCCCGCGCCCTCGCTCAGCTCGTCCAGCCGGTAGCGCTTCTTGCAATTCGCGCATTCGACAAGGGGATCGGTGAAGTTCTCGACGTGCCCCGACGCTTCCCACACGCGCGGGTGCATGAGGATGGCCGCGTCGATGCCGACGACGTCCTCGCGCAGCTGGACCATCGCGCGCCACCAGGCGCGTTTGACATTGTTCTTCAGTTCGACTCCAAGAGGGCCGAAGTCCCAGGTGGAGCCCGCGCCACCGTAGATCTCGCTCGAGGGGAAGACGAAGCCGCGCCGTTTGGACAGCGAGACGATCTTGTCGTTGAGGTCGGCGATCACGACAGATCCGTTCAGGCGGGGACGGGGTACGCGGGCAGCTGGGCGATCTCGTCGAGGAGGCGTGACGCCTGGACCTCGCGGTCGAGCACGTGCTGCAGGAAGCCGCGCAGGAGACAGGCGAGCTCGTCGGCGAGCGGCGCGTCGACGCGCAGCTTCGCGGCGCTGCCGAAATCGCTGGCGATGAGGTAGCGCAGCGACTTGAGCGCGCGCACCGAGAGCGGGACGCCGATGTGGTCGAGGCTCGCGACGCATCCCGAGCAGATCACGCCACCGCCGTCTGGACTCCACAGGTTGACGGTCTCGGCGATCGGGCCGCGGCACTGGACGCAGACGGCGAGCTCCGGCCGGAAGCCGGAGCGGTCGAGCAGGTGGAGGTCGAACCAGCGGCAGACGATGCCCGGCGCGTAGCCCGCCTCGAGGTGCCGGAGCGCGGTCTCCACGAGGTCGAACACGGGCGCCGAGGGGGACCGATCGGCGGTGAAGCGGTCGGCCAGCTCCGCGATGTACCAGCTCGCGCCGATCCGCACGAGGTCGTCGCGGACGGCGCGGAGGGTGGAACGGGATTCGGCGCCCGTCAGGACGTCGAGCTCACGACCGCGCGCGAGCTGGAACGTGGCGTGCGAGAGCGGCTCCACGTAGCCGGCGAGACGGCTCGTCGGGCGGCGGATGCCCTTCGCGACGACACGCACCTTCCCGAAGTGGCGCGTCAGCAGGGTGAGGACGCGATCCGCTTCGCCGAAGTCGATCGTCTTGAGCACGATCCCCTCGGCACGGTATGTGCGTGATGCCATCCGAGTGAATGCTATCTCCAATGACTCGACCTACTACGTAGCCGCAGGCGAAGGAGCAGGACGGTCACGGCACCGCTCGGCGGTGCAGTGACCACCTATCATCGGTCTTCGGTGAGCGCGCAGGCATTCGACACGCGCATCGCGATCATCGAGCAGGAGATCCGATCGCTCCTCACGCAGGCCGAGCCGGCCCTCCAGCCCTTTTACGGGATGATGCTGTACCACCTCGGGCTGGATTCGGATCGCCCGGGCAGCGGAAAACGGCTCCGTCCGCTGCTCTGCTCCCTGGTCTATGAGGCGCTGGCCGGTGATCCCACCGCCGCGCTCCCCGCGGCGGCGTCGCTGGAGCTTCTGCACAACTTCACGCTGATCCACGACGACATCGAGGACCAGGATCCCACGCGCCGCCATCGCCCCACCGTGTGGTCGGTGTGGGGCGTGCCGCAGGCGATCAACGCGGGGGACGGCATGTACGCGATGTCGCGCCTCGCGGTCCAGCGCCTGCGCGACCGCGACTTCCCCGCCGATCGGATCCTCGACTTCGCGAAGCTGCTGGACGAGGCCTGCGTGCGCGTGTGCGAGGGCCAGTTCCTCGACATCAGCTACGAGTCGCGCACCGATGTGACCACCGAGCGTTATCGGATGATGGTCTTGCGGAAGACCGGCGCCCTCATCGCCGCGGCCGCCGAGGGCGCCGCGGTGCTGGCGACGGACGACCGCGAGGTGCGCGCCGCGTTGGCGCGCTTCGGCGACGACTTCGGCCAGGCGTTCCAGGCGCACGACGATCTCCTGGGCATCTGGGCGACCACGGAGCGCACCGGCAAGCTCGAGATGAACGATCTCGTGAAGCGCAAGAAGACGCTGCCGGTCGTGCTCGCGTTCGAGCGCGCGTCGCCGCGCATCCGCGCGTCGCTCGCGGCGCACTTCGATCACCCGGCGCCACTGCCCCCCGAGGACGTCGACGCGATTCGCGAGATCCTCGATGGCCTCGGCATCCGGGCGCTCATCGAGCGCGAGATCGACAGCCACCGCAGCCGCGCGCTTCACGTGCTGCGCGGGATCGGCGCGATGTCACACGCGAGCGAGGCGCTGGCGCTGCTCGAGCGCCTCGTCGAGGTCACGACGGGCGCTCCCGAGGTCGCAGCCGCCTAGGACCCTACTATCCGCGCGTGCCAGGCGATCTCATCCTCGAGCCCGGCGAGAAGGTCCTCGTCGCGACACGTCCGCTCTTCCTCTGGGAGCCGCTGGTGCTGCTGCTCGTCGTGCTCGTCGGCGGCGCGCTGTACGAAGCGAGCCAGCAGCAGACGACCGTCGCGGGGGTGCTCGGCGTCGTCGCGATCCTGCTCGCGCTCTGGCTCTTCGTGCGCTGGATCCCCTGGCGCGCCAAGTGGTTCGTTCTCACCGACCGCCGCGTCATCGCGCGCTGGGGCGTCCTGAACCGCAACCAGGCCGCGGTGCTGCTCGACCGCATCCAGGACGCGAGCCTCAGCCGGCCATTCCCGCTGTCGCTGATCCGCGATTACGGGACGCTGCACCTCGAGACCGCCGGCGTCCACAGCGAGGAGCGGATCTCCGAGGGGCTGCGCGAGCTCGAGATGACCGGGGCATCGCGCTTCTACCGCGCGCTCACCGACGCGCAGACGAAGGACTAGCCCCGCAGGGACTCCGGCCCGAAGGCGTCGGGCAGCAGCTCCGCGAGCGTCGTCGTCTTCCGCAGCCCACCGGTCGTGGCGAGCACGACCCGCACGCCCGGCGCGAACTCGTGGAGCACCTGGCGGCACGCCCCGCAGGGCGAGGGCAGGCGCGTGTCGTCGATGACGATCGCGATCGTGTCGTAGTCCTTCACGTCGCCGGCGGCGACCGCGGCGAACACCGCGCAGCGCTCCGCGCACACGGTCATCCCGTACGACGCGTTCTCGACGTTGGCGCCGCTGTGGATCTTGTTGCGCTTCGTCCGGATCGCGGCACCGACCCTGTATTTTGAATACGGCGCGTAGGCGCGCGCGCGAGCGAGCGCGGCGACCTTCACCAGCTGCTCGTCCGCTGGACCGAGCTCGCTCAAACCGGCTGCGCCGCGGGCTCGTCGCGCACGACGCGGATGCGCTTGATGCGGCGGCCCTCGACGGCCTCGACGACGAAGCGGACGCCCTGGAGCTCGACGACCTCGCCGACCTTCGGGAAGCGACCGAGCTCGTGGACGACGAAGCCGCCGAGCGTCGAGAAGTCGTCGGGCGTCTCGACGTCCAGCCCGAACGTCTCGCGCACCTCGTCGAACGGCACCCGTCCGTCCATGACCGCCTCGTGGTCCGAGACCGGCATGACCAGCTCCTGCTCGACGTCGTACTCGTCCCGGATCTCGCCGACGATCTCCTCGACCAGGTCCTCGATGGTCACGAGGCCGGCCGTGCCGCCGTACTCGTCGACGACGATCGCGATGTGGACCTTCTGCTGCTGCATCTCGCGGAGCAGCTCGTCCACCTTCTTCGACTCGGGGACGAACTGCGCGGGCCGCAGGAGGCTGCGGATCGACAGCGTCTTGTCGCCGTGCGCGAAGTGCTTGAACAGGTCCCGCACGTAGAGCACGCCGACGATCTGGTCCGGCGACCCCTCATAGACGGGGATGCGCGAATGACCGTCGTGCACGATGAGATCGAAGACCTCGTTGATCGGTGTGTTCACGTCGATCGCGGAGATGTCGGTGCGCGGCACCATCACCTCGTGCACGTGCTTGTCGCCGAGGGCGAACACCGAGCGGATCATGTCGCGCTCGCTCTGGCGCACGACGCCCTGCTCCTCCCCCGTCTGCACCAGCGCGTTGATCTCCTCCTCGCTGACGAGCGTCCCCGCGGCCGCGTTCGCGCCGAACGGCCGCGTGATCGCGCGGGTGCACACGAACAGGACCGCCACGAGCGGCCGGGTCAGCCAGGTGATGAGCTCGATCGGCCAGACGAGGACGAGGAGCAGCGGCTGCGGATAGTGCGCGCCGATCGCGCGCGGCACGAAGATGCCGAAGAGCACGGCGAGCAGGGACAGCGTCGCGACGGTGATGACGACCGCCGACACGTCGCTGAGCGCCTGCGTGATGCCGAACAGCCCCAGCAGCTGCGACAGGCGCGGCGCGATGAACGCGGCCGCGATGCCTGAGAACGCGAAGATGACCAGGAACTCCGTGACCTGGATCGCCGCGAGGTGGTGGACCGAGCGCTCTCCGAGGCCGCCCGCGCGCTGTCCGCGCCGGCCACGGCCCGCCAGCTCCTCGATGAGGTGCGGGCGGCGGATCGCGTGGATGGCGGCCTCGCTCGCCGAGAGCAGGGCGAGAGCGCCGACGAGCACGAGCTCGAGCAGCAGCAGCTGCCAGACGATGGGATCCATTCCTCGCTACTTCTTCGGCGGCGTGCGCTTCTTGATGGAGCGGGCGGGCATCCCGACCGCGAGCATGCCCGGCGGGACATCCTTCGTGACGACCGCTCCCGCGCCGGTGGCCGCGCCTTCGCCGATCGTGACGGGGGCACGCAGAAGGGTATCGGAGCCGATGAACGCGTCGTTACCGACGGTGGTCCGGTGCTTCGCGACGCCGTCGTAATTGAGGGTGATCGTGCCCGCGCCGATGTTCACGCGCTCGCCGATGTCCGCGTCGCCCACGTAGCTGAAGTGGTGCATCTTCGTCTTGGTGCGCAGCCGCGCGTTCTTCACCTCGCCGAAGTTGCCGAGCTCCACGCCGCGCTCGAGGTAGGCGCCAGGACGCAGGTGCGAGAACGGGCCGATGCGGACCTCGTCTTCGAGCGTCGCGCCCTCGAGGACCGACGCCTCGACGACGCAGCCCGCGCCGATCTTCGTGTCGCGGACGATCGAATACGGCCCGATCCGCGTGCCCGATCCGACGACGGTCGTCCCCTCGAGGATCGAGCCGCGCAGGATGAGCGCGTCCGGTCCGATCTCGACGCCCGCATCGACGCTCGATGACTCGGGATCGACGAACGTGACGCCGTTCAGCATGTGACGCTCGCGGATCCGCCGCTTGAGCACCGCGTCGGCGTGGGCGAGCTCGACGCGCGTGTTCACGCCGTGGCCCTCGTCCGCGTCGCCCAGCCTGTGGGCAGCCACGGTGTCGCCGCGGCGTCTGGCGATGGCGACGAGATCCGTGAGGAACACCTCGCCCGTCTCGTTCATCGTGAGCTCTGCGGCCGCCGACCGCAGCCACGCGAGGTCGATCGCGTACGCGCCGAGATTCGCTTCGGGGATGCGCAGCTCGTCGGCCGACGCGAAGCGCGCTTCGACGATGCGCTCGACGTCCCCCTGCGGGCCGCGCACCACACGGCCGTAGGCGTTGTCGCTGCCGCCGTCCGCCGTCATGAGCGCCATCACCGCGCCCCGCTCGGTGAGCAGCGCCCTCATGCGCGTGAGCGTCTCCGGCCGCACCAGCGCGGTGTCACCGTACAGGACGAACGCGGTACCGGCCTGCTCGGTCACGGCGCGCAGCGCGACCTGGACGGCGTCGCCGGTGCCGCGCGGAGGCTCCTGCAGCACGACCGTCGCGCCGTTGGCGAGCGCGCGGTCGGGCTCGCTCTCCTTCGAGAGCACGAGCACCGCCCGCGCGCCGACCGCCGCGCAGGTGTCGAGCACGTGCGCGAGGAGCGGCTTGCCCGCGATCGGGTGCAGCACCTTCGGGGTCTTCGAACGCATGCGGGTCCCGAGGCCCGCGGCGAGCACGAGTGCGACCGTCGCGCCGCTCCCGCTCATCGCGACTTCCCCGCCGCCGTGAGCTCGCGCGCCTCGCCCGGCTTCCATGGAGGACCGCCGATGATGATGCCGTCCACGAGGCGCGCGGCATTGCCGATGGCCGAGCCCATCTCGCCGGGGTGCAGCAGGCCAACGGTGACCGGTGTCGCCATCACGGTTGGGGCGCCAGGATTCGAACCTGGGATAGCGGATCCAAAGTCCGCTGCCTTACCGCTTGGCCACGCCCCAATAGGACGTAGCCTATCCGCCGGGCTACGCGGCTCCGGGCTCGCGTCCCTTGCCGCGCCGGATCAGCTCCGCGACGCGGCGGCCGCCCTTGCGTCCGAGCAGCGCGTACCCCGCGCTTCCCAGCTGGCTCTTCCGCGCCTCGCCGCCCTTGCGGCCGAGATCGGCGTAGCCCAAGGGTCCGAGCTGGCTCTTTCGCGCCTCGCCGCCCTTGCGGCCGAGATCGGAGTAGCCGCCCGGCCCGAGCTGGCCCTTCCGAGCCTGCCCACCGCGCTTGCCGATGGTCCGGTAGAACTCCGGGCCGTGCTTGTTCGCGGTCTTCTTGCCGCCCTTTTGACCGGCCTGCCGGACGGTCATGTCTCCCTTGGGGTCCATCACTCAAGCGTAAGAACGCAGCGCTCGCTCGCCCGTTGCTCATGTGACGATCCCGATACGGTGCGGCCTCGCGGCCAGGCTCGCGCGCCTCAGCCGGCGCGCGAGCCGGATCGCGTGCGCGCGATCGTCGGCGAGCGCGAACAGCGACGGCCCGCTTCCGGAGAGCGACAGCGCGATCCCTGCCGCCCGCGCCGCCGTGATGTCCGACGTGATCTGGGGGCACACGCGCGACGCGGCGGCCAGCAGATCGTTGCGCAGGAGACCGCGCAGCGCGTCGGGATCGGCATCGTCCGCGAGCGCGCTCGCGACGCGCGCCGATGCGCTGCCATCGCTCCACTCCTCTGGGCTGAGCGCCCCAAAGACTTCCTTCGTCGCGAGGCGCACCTTCGGCCGGACGAGCGCGACCCACAGCTCCCGCGGCGGAAGCGCACGCACGAGCTCTCCCCTGCCCTCGATCGACGCGAGCGAATGCCCGCTCGCGAAGAACGGCACGTCCGAGCCGAGCCCCTCCGCGACAGCCTCGCTGACGCCGACGCCCCAGAGCTCGCTGAGGCCGCGCACCGCCGCGGCGGCGTCGCTCGAACCGCCGCCGAGGCCCGCGGCGACGGGGATGCGCTTGCGTACGCGGACGCTCGCGCGCGGCTCACGGCCATGCAGTGCCGCGAGGATGCGTACCGCGCGCGAGCAGAGGTCGTCGCCCGGGACCGCACCCACATCCGGATGGATGACGACGCGAAGCTCGCGCGAGCCGGCGACCCGCACGTCGTCGGCGAGATCGTCGATGAGCGCGAACACGCTGCGCAGCTCGTGATAGCCGTCGCTTCGCTTCCCCAGGACCTCGAGCGTCAGGTTGAGCTTCGCGCGCGCGAGCAGCCTGACCGAGCGGCTCACGTCGACGGGATGCCGAGCGCGTGGGCGAGCGCGACCCATTCGGGCAGGGCGAGCTCCTCGGGCCGCCGCGTCGGCGCGATGCCCGCGGCGCGGAGCGCGTCCTCGGCGCGCTCGCGTTCGATCCCGGCCTCGTGACCGAGCGCGGAGCGCAGCTGCTTGCGACGATGGCGGAACGCGTCGCTGACGAGCCGCAGGAACGGCCCGCCCGCGAGCGGGGCGAACGCGGGCACCGGATGCGTGCGCAGCGCGACGATCGCCGAATTCACGCGCGGGGCCGGCCGGAACGCGCGGGCGGGGACGCGTCGGACGATCCGCGGGGTCGCGTAGCTCTGCACGAAGATGGAGAGATAGCCCCGCTCGCCGCCGCTCCGCGCGCCAGCGACGATGCGCTTCGCGACCTCCTCCTGGACGAGCACGACGATCAGCGGCGGCCGGCGGTCATCGGACAGGAAGCTGATCAAGAGCGGTGAGGTGATCTGATACGGCAGGTTCGCGACGATCCGCGTCAGCGGATGCGCTGCCACGCCGTGGAGGTCGATCGAGAGCGCGTCCGCGCGCACCACCGTGACGTTGGTCGCGGCACCGAGCGTGTCGCGTAGCACCGCGACCATGCGCTCGTCCACCTCGACCGCGGTCACCGACGCTGCGCGCTCGCTGAGCTCGCGGGTCAGGACGCCGGGACCGGGCCCGATCTCGAGCACGTGATCGCTCGGCGAGAGCTCGGCCGCCTCGACGATCGCGCTCAGCGCGCTCTTGTCCACGAGGAAGCGCTGCCCGAGCGACCTGCGCGCGCGGACCCCGTGCCGCGAGAGGGCGGCGCCGAGCTCGCGTGGATCGGAGAGGCTCATCGCCGGAACGCTAGCGTGGCTCCCCTTATCTGCAGGCCCAGAGCCTCGATTGACCGGAGGCGAACAGCATCGCCGCGGTGTTGGCGCTCGCCTCGGGATCCCAGATGCTCGCGGCACTGAAGCCCGCCCGCGGCGCGTGACGCGCGAAGGTCGCGGGCATGAACTGGAACAGGCCGGATGCGCCCGACGCGTTGTACGCGCCCGGGTTGAAGCGGCTCTCGCACCAGGCGATCCGCAGGAGCTGGTCGGGGTCGGCGCCCCAGGTCGTGGCGGCCGCGCGGATGATGGTCTCGATCTCGGCGGGGGCGGCGGGGGCGGGCCGGGCACGCGTACCGGCGATCCGGATCTCGGCCACCGGCGCCTGCGTCCACGACTCCGCGACCAGCTCGCGAGCCGCCTCGACGCCGTCGATGTAACGCACGGCGTAGGTCCGCTGGACCTCCCCTTTCGCACCGGGCGTTTCGACGAGCTCGATCCCCTGCAGGAGCGAAGGGTCCTCGAGGTAACGGACCGCATGTGGGACCGCGCTGAACGCGGTCTCCTGCCGGTCGGCGACGCGCCGGATCCGTACGGTGGCGTCGGAGCTCACGGCGGTGTCAAGGGCCGGCTCGACCCGGTCGAGTGGGCCGAGCACGAGCCCGAGGCTCGCGACCAGCTCGCCGGCGGTCCGGCCCCGGCTGCGGACCGCTCGCGTCGTGCCGCCGTCGATCAGCGTGAACGGGAGGCCCCGATCGACCACGATGTACTGACCGGGCACCACCTGGGCATCCAGGGGGAGCGAGACCAGGTCCGAGGGCTCGAGGTGCAGGCCCACTGCACCGAGGATGTCGGCGACGGTCTGCCCTGGGACGACCGCCGTTCTTGTCCGGATGCCGTCGATCTCGATGTTCACGCTCCCCTGCGGGGCGTCCTGGACGACCCGCGCCCGGGCGAGCGGCGCCTCGCGCGGGGCCGTGCGCGAGGCGGCGGCGGCGCGCGCGTCGACCGGGGTCGCGAAGCCCCATGCGGCGGCGGACGCGACCAGGGTGATCAGGACGAGCGCGCTGTAGTGAAGTACGCGCGCGACCGTTCGAGGCTCCGTGATCCGCTACCTCCCGACCCGTTTCCCCATCTCGGCGTCCCCCGTCCGGGGTATGGCGATGCCACGGTTGTACGAAAGGGGAACGCGAGAATTCTACCTGACGGGCCTCAGGAGCTCCGCGAGGCCGTCTGAGCACCCCGTGGACCGCCTGGCGCAGCGGCGATGGGCTGCTAGCGTCCGCCCGGCTCGCGCCACCCCAGCGCCCTGAGGTGCGCGCGCAGCGCCGGGCCCGTGTCGGGGCGCTCCAGGGCGCTGTCGACGAACGCCGCGACGTAGCCCTCCCGCGCGCCGGCGTCGTAGCGGGTCCCCTCGAGCTGGAGACCCCAGACCGGAGCCGAGCGGGCGAGCAGCGAGACGGCGTCGGTGAGCCACAGCTCCCCTCCCCGGCCCGGAGGGCATTCCTCGAGCGCGGGGAAGATGGCGGGGTCGAGCACGTAGCCGTGGATCGACGCCAGACGCCCGGGCGCGGTCGCCGGATCGGGCTTTTCGACGATCCGCTCGACCTTGATGGTCCGTGCGTCCACCGCGGTGCCGCCCAGGATCCCGTAGCGGCCGACCTCGCCCGGCTCGACGAGCATCGCGCCGGCGACGCTCCCACCGCGTTCCGCGCGGACGCGAGCGAGCTGGCTGGCGCCCGGCTCAGGACCGACGAGCACGTCGTCGCCCCAGATCATCGCGAAGGGGACGTTCTCGACGGCCTCCTTCGCCACCAGGACGGCGTGCCCGTTGCCCCGCGCCTCCTCCTGCACGACCCAGAGCACCTCGGCGAGCCCCTCCGGCCGCAGGGCCGCGGCCAGCTCGGCCGTCCTCCCCTCGAGGTCCAGGCGCGCGCGCACCCGCTCGCTGGGCCGGAAATACGAGAGCAGGGCCTCCTTGCCGGGCGCACCGACGATGATCACCCGCTCGATCCCCGCCGCCGCGCACTCGCTCACGACGAGATCGATGACGGGGGTGTCCACGAGCGGCAGCAGCTCCTTCGGCAGGGTGCGGGTGAATGGGAGGAAGCGCGTGCCGAGGCCGCCGGCGGGGATGACCGCGGTGCGGACGTCGCCGACCGCGCTCATCGTTTCGCGCTCAACGTCACGGAGAACGACGCGACCTCGCTCGTGCGCGGCGCGAGCCCGGTCACCGCGAGGACCGGCGCGAGCCGGTCGCCTGAGGCATCGATGTCGAGCTCGAGCGCGCCGTCCTCGACGATCACGCGCTCGACGGTCGGCCTGCCGCTCGTGAAGCGCAGCACCTGCACGATGTAGCGCTGGCGCACCACGTTGGTGGATCGGATGAAGCCGTTCGCCTGCCAGTCCCCATCCTGCTCGGCGTCGTCGCGGTACCCGACCTCGGGGATCTCGAGGTCGTCGATCGCCATGCCGTTGAGGTTCAGCGCGCCGTCCGTCACCACCTCGAAGCGCAGCCTGACCTGCTTTCCCGCATACGCGCTGAGGTCGACCTTCTGCTGGATCCAGCTCGCGGTCGCGCCGCCCGAGAGGTTCGTGTAGCCGTCGCCGAGATTGTTCCCGTTGGGGTCGGTGCGGGTGGTCGCGGGCGTCGCGAGCGTCTTCCAGTGCGAGCCGCCGTCATCCGAGACCGCGACGTAGCCGTAGTCGAAATCCTTCTCGAGCTCGAACCAGGTCCAGAACGTCAACGTCGCCGACCGCGCGGTGCGCAGGTCGACGTCGCGCGTGAGCGTGCTGTCAAGTCCATCCGCGCGATCGGACCACCAGAACGCCCTGCCGGAATGCGCGTCCGTCGGGATGACGCGGGTGCCGCGCGCGCCGTCGAAGGCAAGGTGGAACGCCGAGCGCGGCAGCTCCACATAACGCGCGGCGTATTGATGCACCGAGCCACGCAGCGTCGCGCCGGCCGCGAGCCGATCCTGTGTCGTGGGCCCGGCCGCGGTCGTCGGCTTCACGCTCCCAATGTACGCGTAGCGATCCTCCGCGCCGTGGCCGATGAGCGCGTTCGCGGCCACGAAGTCGCCGAAGAGCTGCTCGAGGCCAGGCTGGCCACGCGCGCGGAGCACCGTGTCGAGGTCCGCCGGCGTGTCGATCCCCTTCGAGAGGAACGCGTTGATGAGGTCCTCGCCGCCGGCGTGCTGCCGGAGGAACTCGAGGAACAGGAAGGCCACGCCGTAGTGGAGGGCCGATTGCTCGTCGAGCTCCGGCCAGTCGTTGAGCTGCGTGTCGGGCTGGCGCAGGAAGACCTGCTCGAACCCCTGGGTGAAGCCGTTCGCGCGCTCGCAGAGCTGTGAATGCCCCTCGTTGAACCACACGACCGAGCGCACGCGCCGGTTGAACTGGATCATGTGGCAGAGCTCGTGCGCCAGCACCGAGTAGAGCCCCGGCGTCGCGAGGCGGCCGGTCAGCGAGTTGATGTAGATCATCTCCTTCTCGGCGGAGAACTCGTTCACCCACAGTGGCAGCTCGTCGGCGGAGCTGAAGTAGCCCGCGGCCCGGCCCGGGATGCGGGCGAGGATGATCGCGACGCGCGGATCGCCGTCGATGCCGGGCGTCCATTCGGAGCCGTAGATGCGCCGATCGACCGGGTAGATCTTCTCGAACTGGTCGGCGGTCGTCTGCAGCAGCGCCGGATCGGTCGTGACGTCGCTCGCGACCCACCATTTGGCGTGCTCGGTCATCACCTTGAGCGTCGCGCTGACCTTGCGGTTCGTCTTGCCATCGAAGTCGTAGATCCAGAAGTCGCGGATCGAGCCGACGCGCTCGTCCGGCGGCGTCGTCCGGCTCGGCTCGAACAGCGTTGCCGGCGTGCCGTCGCGGCCGCGCAGGCGCCGAGTGAGGTCGAAGAGATCCGCGTTCGGGAGCGGATTGCGCAGCAGCGCGGCCGTCATGTCGTCGGCGTGGCGCGTCGGTGCGGGCGTCGGACTGACCAGGGCGGCGCTCGCGACCGGCGTCGCGGTCGCGCTCTGTGGTCCGTCGGGCACGCACGCGCCGAGAAAGACGATCAGCACCGCGGCGCGCGCGAGCGTCCTCAACACCAGCGGAAACCCTCGGCGAGCGTCTTCGTCGCGACGAGGCGGCCGTCGCGCAGGTAGCGCTTGGGCACACGCGGCCGGATGGCTCCGACGATCTCGTAGGAGACCGTGCCGCACGCCTCGGCGACGTCCTCCGCCGTCTGCCGGGCGCCGCGCTGCTCGCCGATGATCACGACCTCGTCGCCCTCCTTCGTCTCCCGGCCGGTGACGTCGAGCATGACGAGGTCCATCGCGATGCGTCCGGCGACCGGCGCCGGCTGGCCGCCGACGAGGACCCAGAGACGCCCCGACCCGCTGCGCAGCAGACCGTCGCCGTACCCCACCGGCACCGTCGCGATGCGCGACTCGCGCGACGCGCGGAACACGTGCCCGTACGAGACGCCGGCCCCGACCGGCACGTCGGCGACGCGCCGCACCACGCTGCGCCAGGTCAGGGCGGGCCGCAGCGGCACCCTGTCGGCCAGATGCGCGGCGGCCTGAAGGCCGGCGCGCGCCGCGTCCTCCAGGCGCGCGCCGAGGCGAGTGAGCCCGGTGTCGACCTTGAAGTGGAGCGTCGCCGTGGTCCGCTGGGCCCGCGCGGCGCTAGCGATCCGCCCGGCGCGCCGCTCGTCCCACTCGACGAGCGAGAGGCGCGCGGTCAGGGCCGCCGTCAGGTCGGCGTCGTCCGTGGCTCCGCCCAGCACGAGGATGCTCGCCTCGGGCTCGGCGCGCCGGAGCACGATCCCCTCCTCGACGGTGAACACCGCGAGCATGACCGCGCCGGCGTCGAGCGCCGCGCGGCCGACCGCCTCGGCGCCGTGGCCGTAGCCGTCCGCCTTCACGACGGCGATCACCGATGCGCGTGAGGCGAGCGCCAGCGAGCGGACGTTGTCCGAGACCGCGTCGAGCTCGATATCCGCGACGGTGC
Source organism: Chloroflexota bacterium (assembly GCA_016194865.1). Classification (GTDB taxonomy): domain Bacteria; phylum Chloroflexota; class Limnocylindria; order P2-11E; family P2-11E; genus JACQAT01. Next base: position 25,964 of record JACQAT010000007.1, on the reverse strand, counting down.
TGCGCATCAGCGTGGCTCCGCGATCTCGCGCAGACCGCGCGGCAGCGCGTCGACGATCTCGCTGGCGAGGACGCCGTTCTCGCCGATCTCGGCGGCGAGGAGCGCGCCCGCGCGGCCGTGGACCCACACCGCGACGCAGGCGGCCGCGAGTGGCGCGAGCCCGCGCGCGAGGAAGGCGGCGACGGCGCCGCCGAGCGCGTCGCCCGAGCCACCCACGCCCAGCGCGGGGTTCGGCGCATCGTGCACGTACGTCTTGCGGCCGTCGCTGACGACCGTGACCGCGCCCTTCAGCGCGACGACGGCGCCCCACTCCGCGGCATGCTCCTCCGCGAAGGCGATGCGGTCGTCGCCCGCCGGGACCACGGCGCCGGCGAGCCGAGCGGCCTCGCCGTCGTGCGGGGTGAGGACGCACTTCGCCGGCAGCAGGTCCGTCCAGCCCGTCGTCCGCGCCAGGGCGTTGAGGCCGTCGGCGTCGATGGCGGTCGCGACGCCACGCGCGTTGCGCAGGACCGCCGCGACGAAGTCATCGGTGCCGGTCGCGTGCGCCAGCCCGGGGCCGAGCAGCATCGCGCGGACCTTCTCCCGCAGCAGCGACGACAGCTGCGCCGCCGCGCCCACGGCCACCGTGCCGGGCTGGGACTCCGCGAGGGCCAAGAACGTCACGTTCGGATCGCGTCCCGCGATGACCTCGATCACGGCGCGGGCCGAGGCGACCGTCACGACGCCCGCGCCGCAGCGCAGCGCGGCGCGCGACGCGAGCAGCAGCGCACCGGGATATTGCAGCGAGCCGCCCACGACCACGACGCGGCCACGCTTCTCCTTGCCGGCATCCGCCGGCAGAGGGCGGAGCATCGCCTGGACCGCGCGCGCATCGAGCGCGATCGGGCGGCTGACGCTCAGGCGCGCTCCGCGCGAAGCCCCACCGCGACCGCGACCGCGAGGTCGCGGATGTGGGAGATGCTCACCGACAGCGGCGCGCTGAGGCCGAGCGCCGTGCGGCGCGCCTCCGCGCGCCCGTGCAGCACGACGATCGGCTGCCCCGCCGGGGTCCGCTTGATCTCGATCTCGCGCCAGCCCACGCCGCGGACGCCGAGGCCGAGCACCTTCGACACCGCTTCTTTGGCGGCCCAGCGACCCGAGAGGTGCAGCACGTTCCTGCGGCAGTAGCGCCGCTCCCACTCGGTGTAGACGCGGCCCAGGAACCGCTCGTCGTGCCTTGTGAGGACCGCGCCTATCCGTGCCGTCTCGATGATGTCTATGCCGACCTCGCTCGGGCTCAGCCCACCTTGTCCGACCTCGCTCGGGCGGAGCCCTCGTTCGGCCGCCGTGCTCGCCCTCGGTGTGTCGGGCCTGCCCTCCACACCTCGGGCTCCGCCGTCGGGACGTGCGTCCTTATTCAACGGTGACCGCCTTGGCGAGGTTGCGCGGCTGATCGACGTCGTTGCCGCGGCGGTCAGCGACGTGGTACGCGAACAGGTGAAGCGGCACGACCGCGAGCGCCGGCGAGAGCAGCTCGTTCGTCTTCGGGACGCGGATCACTTCGCTCGCGTTCTGCGCGATCTCCTCGTCGTCGTCGTTGGCGACGGCGATCACCGCGCCGGCGCGGGCACGGACCTCCTGGATGTTCGACAGCATCTTCTTGTACGTCGAGTCCTGCAGCACGATGGCCACGACGGGAAGCGATTCGTCGATGAGCGCGTTGATCCCGTGCTTCATCTCGCCCGCGGCCGTACCCTCGGCGTGGCTGTAGGAGAGCTCCTTCAGCTTGTGCGCGCCCTCGAGCGCGGTCGGGTAGTTCACCCCGCGGCCGAGATAGAGGAAGTCCTTCGCCTGGTGGTGCCGGTACGCGAGCGCCTTGATCTTCGGCTCCTCGCGCAGCACCGCGTCGACGAGGGTCGGCAGGTGGAACACCTCCGCGAGGAGCTTCCCGCCTGCCGTGGGATCGAGCGTCCCACGACGCTGGCCGAGGAAGATCGCGAAGAGGTACAGGTCGACGAGCATCGTCGAGTACGCCTTCGTCGACGCCACGCTGATCTCCGGGCCCGCGTGCAGGTAGATGACGTCGTCCGCCATCCGCGAGGCCTGGCTGCCCATGACGTTCACGAACGTGAGCAGCCGCGCGCCGCGCTTCTTGCCCTCTTCCATGGCCGCGAGGGTGTCGACCGTCTCGCCCGACTGCGTGAGCGAGATGACGAGCTGCCCCTTCGTGACCACGGGGTCGCGGTAGCGGTACTCGCTGGGGATCTCGACGTCGCAGGGGATGCGCGCGAGACGCTCGATGAGGTACTTCCCCACCAGCGCCGCGTAGCCCGCCGTCCCGCAGCCGAGCAGCGTGATGCGATCCAGCGCGCGGACCGCGTCGTCCGTGAGCTTCAGGTCGGCGTCGAACACGACACGCCCCGAGGCTCGATCGACCCTGCCGAGCAGCGTGTCGGAGATCACCCGCGGCTGCTCGTGGATCTCCTTCAGCATGAAGTGCTTGTACCCGGACTTCGCGGCCGAGACGGTGTCCCAGGTGATGGTCGTCTTCGCCTTCTCGAGCTGCGTGCCCGCGCGATCGAGGAAGCGGACGCCGCCCGCGGTGATGACGGCGAACTCGCCGGGCTCCACGTAGCTCACGGTGCGGGTGTGTTCCAGAAGCGCCGGGATGTCCGAGGCGAGGTAGTTCTCCCCCTCCCCATGGCCGACGATCACGCCACCGGCGTTGCTGATGCGTGCCGCCACGATCTTCCCCGGGTCCTTCGCCGACACGAAGGCCAGCGCGGCCGCGCCCTCGAGCGTCGGCACGACCGCGAGCGCGGCGTCCTCGAGTGACTTCCCGCTCTTCAGCTCGTCCTCGATCAGGTGGACGACGACCTCGGTGTCGGTCTCCGACATGAAGCGGTGGCCCTTGTCCACGAGCGGCTTCTTCAACGCCTCGAAGTTCTCGATGATCCCGTTGTGGATCACGGCGGTGACGCCGCCGCAGTCGACGTGCGGGTGCGCGTTCTGCTCGTTCGGCCGTCCGTGCGTCGCCCAGCGCGTGTGGCCGATCCCGGTGGCCCCGGCGGCCGGCGACTTCGCGACGACCGCGGCGAGATTGGCGAGCTTGCCCTCGGCGCGCCGGATCTCGAGCACCCCGTCGTGCTGGATCGCGACGCCCGCGGAGTCGTACCCGCGGTACTCGAGGCGCTTCAGTCCATCCATGAGCAGCGGCAGCGCCTGCTGCGGACCGGCGTAGCCGACGATGCCGCACATTAGGAGAGGTGCTCCGTGGCCGCGTCCGCGAGCTGCGAGGCGACGCGCTCCGCGAGGGCCTGCTCCCGCGCCTCGACCGTGATGCGCAGCACGGGCTCGGTGCCCGACGGACGCACGACGAGCCGCCCGGTCGTGCCGAGCGCGCCGAGGGCGGCCCGCACGGCGCCGCTGAACGGGCCGCTCGCCTCCCAGTCCTTGCGCTTCGCCGCGCGCACGTTGCGCGTGATCTGCGGCCAGTGCTCGATGTCCGCGGCCAGGCGCGTGAGCGGCAGCCCCTCCGCGCGCACGAGGTGCAGGACCTCGAGCGCGGTGAGGATCCCGTCGCCGGTCGTGCTGTACCCACGGAAGATGACGTGCCCGCTCGGCTCGCCGCCGAACTGCGCGTCGCGACGGACGAGCTCCTCCCACACGTAGCGGTCGCCGACCTGCGTCCGCACGAGCGCGATGTCCTCGCGCGCGAGCGTCGCCTCGACCCCGCCGTTGGACATGACCGTCCCCACGACAAGACGCGGCCTGAGGCGGCCGGCGCGCCCGAAGTGCCGCGCGGCCAGCGCGAGCACGGTGTCGCCGTCGTGGATGGCGCCGGTGCTGTCCACGACCATCACGCGGTCGCCGTCGCCGTCGAACGCGAACCCGATGTCCGCGCCACGCTCGACGACCGCGCGCTGCAGAGCCTGGGGGCTCGTGCTGCCCGAGCCCTGGTTGATGTTCGCGCCGTCGGGCGTATCGAACAGCGTGTAGACGTTCGCGCCCGCGTGCGCGAATACCGCCGGCGCGGTGCGATACGTCGAGCCGTTCGCGCAGTCGAGCACGACCTTCACGCCCGCCAGAGGAGGCGCGAGCTTCAGCAGGAAATCCTCGTACTCCTTCACCAGGCCGCGCGCATCGCCGATGAGGCCGATGCCGCCCTCGGTCGGACGCGGAAGGTCGTCGTCCCCCGCCATGGAGCGCTCGATCTCCGCCTCGAGGGCATCAGGCAGCTTGAGCCCGTTCGCGTCGAAGAACTTGATACCGTTATCGGGCGCAGGGTTGTGGGACGCGCTGATCACCGCGCCGGCGATGAAATCGCCCGTACGCGCGAGGTACGCGAGACCGGGCGTGGGCACGTGACCCACGAGCCGCGCCTCCATCCCGACGGAGCAGAGCCCAGCGGCGAGCGCGCTCTCGAGCATGCGGCCGGAGCGCCGCGTGTCGCGGCCGATGACCACGCGATGCCCCGCGCCGCCGAGCACCTGCCCTGCCGCGCGGCCGAGCCGCAGCGCCAGCTCGGGCGTGAGCTCGAGGTTCGCGATGCCGCGGACGCCGTCGGTGCCGAAGAGGGCGCTCATTTCGCTCGTATCGTGACGGTCGCGCGGCTCGGCTGCACGGTGCTCACGGTGAGCCCCTGCGGCCCCCGCACCACGACATCGGTCGGGTAGCTCCCGACGCCTTTCGAAGTGGCATCGGCCGTCGCTGTGATGTCCTCGGGCCGCAGCGCGTTGAGCTGCGCCAGCGTGCCGCTGACCACCACGTCGACGGTCTTCGGATCCGCGTCCGCGGCGAGGCCCTGCCCGACGCCGAGCACCTGGACCGCCACGATCGGGAACGGCCGGGTGCCGGTGAGGGGGACGACGACCACGGTGACCGAGGCATCGGTGGCCTGCACGAGCGTCACTCCCTCGGGCAGGGTGAGCGCGACGCGCACGGTCCGGTCGCTGGCCAGGCCCGTGACGTCGATGGGCGTGGTCTCGATCCGCTCGAGCGCGGCGATCGACGAGCGCGGGCCGCGCACGGTCACCGCGATCGGATTCGCGTCGACGCGTGAGACCCAGAAGCCCGGCGCGACCGAGCCACGCAGCGCCCAGAGCACCGGCACGGTGCGCGTCGTCGCGGTGGAGAGCACGGGGACGTTCGCCTGGACCGCCGCGGGCTCGACGGTCACGTCGGGGACCGGGGCACCGCTCGCGTCGACCGCCTGCGCCTGCGCGCTCTGCAGCACGTCCACGCCCGCGTCACCGAAGCGCACAGTCGCGAAGACGGCGGTGACCGCCGCGACGCTGGTCTCCGGCCCGCTCACCTTCACCTCGATCGGCGCGAAGACCGGTGTCGCCGGCTGGAAGCCGCTCGGCGGCTCGTTCGCGAAGCGCGCCTGCACCGCGAGCGAGCGCGAGATGACGCGCTCGACCCGCAGGCCGACGACCGCCGGCGCGACTTCGACGACCTTCACGCGTTCGTCGCCGGACACGACGCGGACGGCGACCTCCTGCGTGCCCGCGCGCGTCAGGTCGATGGTCGTCGGGTCGATCGTGGCGTGGAGGTCCTGGACGCCGATGGAGCTGACGATGCCGAGCGGCCCACGGATCTTCACGGCGACGTCGCCGAGGGTGCCGCGCTGCACGTAGCCGGCCGGGATCTCGGGCCGCTCGATCGGCACGCGACCGCCGAAGGGCTGCGTGACGTCCTTCGGCGCCGTCTCCGCTACGACGACCCACACGATCGCGGTCAGGACGACGGCGATGGCCTTGAGCGGGAGGTCGTTCGTGAGGGCGCGCCGCAGGTCGACGCGACCGCGCAGCGCGAGGAGCTGGATCGCGCCACCGGCGCGCACCGTTCTACGCCGACTTGCTGCGGAAGGGCAGCGGCTGGACGCGGCTGCTCAACAGCGAGCTGAGGACCCTGCGAAGCCGCTCCTCGTCGAGGCCGCTGATGATCCGGCCATTGCTGGCGATGGAGATCGCGGCGGTCTCCTCCGACACGACGACGACGATCGCATCCGTCTGCGCGGAGATCGACAGTGCCGCGCGGTGGCGCATCCCGTAACGGTGCGCCGCGCGCTCGGGAACCTCCTCGAGCGGCAGGAGGCACGCGGCCGCGACGATCTGCGTCCCGCGGACGATGACGGCGCCGTCATGCAGCGGCGACCGGACCATGAAGATCGAGGCGAGGAGCTCCGCGGTCAGGCGCCCGTTCACCGGCACACCGGTCTCGCTGTAGTCCTGGAGCCCGGTGGCGCGTTCGACCGCGATCAGCGCCCCGTGCTTGGCGGCGCTGATCATGATCGAGGCGCGCACGAGCTCGTCGACGATCTTGTCCTGCTCCACCTCGTTGGTCGGTGTCAGGAGGCGGTTCAGGGGGCCGAGCCTGCCGAGCTGGCCGAGCGCGCGCCGGAGCTCCGGCTGGAAGATCACGACGATCCCGAACGCGGCCACGACGGAGACCGCCTGCAGGAATCCCGCCGTCAGGGTCAGCTGGAGGCGGACCGCGATGCCGTAGATCGCCGCGAGGACCAGCACGCCGATGAGGAGCTGCACCGCGCGGGTGCCGCGGATCAGCTTGAGCAGGTAGTAGACGAACACCGCGACGATCAGGATGTCGAGGACGTTGTTCCAGCCGAAATTCTGGCTGCGGATGAACTCGCCGATCGCGTCCACGAGGCCGGACATCAGACGACCGCCGCCAGGCGCTCGATCTCGCTCGCGAGATCGTGCCTGCCTTCGAGCCGCAGCGCCTCCGCGAGCAGACCGACCTTCGCTTTCGCGACGTCTCGTTGTCCGAGCGCGTTCGCGACGTCCACGAGCAGGAGCTGCGCGTCATGCGGCGCGGTGCCGGCAGCGACGAGCTGCAGGAGGAGATCCGATGCCGCGTCATTGCGGCCCTCGGCGAGGTGCGCGCGGGCCGCTTCGAGGGCCGCCTGCGCGGCGCCGGGATCGCCGCTCGCGAGGAGCACGCTCGCGTGGTCCTCGCGATCCGCGCTCGACCGCTCGGGCACGACGGCCTCGGGCTCCGCCGCTACGCTCGGCGTCACGGTCGTTCGTGCCGCCGGGACGGTGCGGCCCACCTCGAGCCGCTGCGCGAGCGCGTCGAGCGCCGACGGATCGCTCAATGTCTCGAGCGCGTAGGTGACCTCGATGCGCGCCCGCTCGGTGTCGCCCGCGTCGAGCTGCGCCTGCGCGTAGCGCGCGTATTCCTGAACGGCCTCGTTCGTCTTTCCATCCAGCGCCAGGGCCGCGGCAAGGTGACGGTGCGACGTGAGGTCCCTGCCATCGAGTCCGACGGCCTCGCGCAGCAGCGCGATGCTCGGGGCACGCTCGCCATCGCGCGCGCAGGCGGCCGCGCCGGCGCGAAGCGTCGCGAGCGCGGCGGCACGATCCTCGAGCTCGAGCTGCACCTTCGCGAGTCCCCGGTATCCGCCGTCGGCGGATGGGAACTTCTGCGTCAGGTAGCGGAACTGCTCCTCGGCCTCACGCAGGCGCCCTGCCTGAAGGCTACGGAGCCCCGAGCCGAGAGCGACCTTGTAGTTGAAGTCCTGCGTCGCTCGCACCGCACAAGTGTGCGCCAGACGCTAGGCGACGACTAGCGCTTCGTGAACTGCGGAGCCTTCCGTGCGCGCTTCAGACCCGGCTTCTTGCGCTCCTTGGCGCGCGGATCGCGGGTCAGGAGGCCAGCGCCGCGGAGCGCGACGCGATTGGCGGCATCGACCTGAAGGAGCGCGCGGGCGATCCCGTGCGAGATCGCGCCGGCCTGACCGCTGTGACCCCCACCGACGACCTTGACCATCGCGTTGAAGCGGCGGACGGTGCTCGTCGCGACGAACGGCTGATTCGCGACCTCCGCGAGGCCGTCGCGGCCGAAGTACTCGTCCAGGGCCTTCCCGTTGACGATGACGTTGCCGTCGCCCGGCACGAGCCGCACCCTGGCGATGCTCGTCTTGCGACGCCCGGTGCCCTCGAAATACGGCGCCGATCTGGCCATGGCCATCGTCAGTCCTCCCTGTCGAGCTTGGTCGGTTGCTGCGCCGCGTGCGGGTGCTCGGGTCCCGCGTAGACGTAGAGCTTGCGGAGCATCTTGTCGCCCAGCCGATTCTGCGGAAGCATCCCCTTCACCGCGCGTCTGATGACCTCCTCGGGCCGGCGCTGGAGCAGGCGCTCGAGCGTCTCGGACCTGAAGCCACCCGGATATCCGGAGTGACGGATGTACTCCTTGTCGTGGAGCTTCTTGCCGGTGACCCTCACCTTCGCGGCGTTCACGATGACGACCGGATCCCCGGTGTCGAGGTGCGGCTCGAACGTCGGCTTGTGCTTGCCCCGGAGGACGGCGGCGACCTGCGTGGACAGACGGCCGAGCGTGGCGCCATTCGCGTCGACGACGCGCCAATGCCGCTCGATCTCGCTCAACTTCGTGCTGTGCGTCTTCATTCTTCGTCGTCCTCGTTTCGCCTCATTGTGTTCCGTTGCCGTCCGCCGTACTCGACCGAGATCAGACAGAGCCCGTTCGCCGGGGCGCTCGGGCCGGCCTTCGAGCGGTCGCGGGCCTCGATCAGCGCGCCGAAATCCTCGACGCCGATCCTGCCCCGACCGACCCAGAGGAGCGTGCCCACGATCGCGCGGACCATGCCGCGAAGGAACGCGTCGGCCGTGATCTCGAAGCGCAGGAGCTCCTCCTGCGCGGACCAGGTCGCCGACCGCACCTCCCGCACGCCACCCTCGCCGGCCGCGAACGCCGCGAAATCGTGCCGTCCATGGAGGAGCCTCGTCGCGCGATCGAGGGCCGACCGATCGAGCGGGACCGGGAGCCAGTGCTCTCGATGACGCTCGAGCGGATGCCGCTCCGGACCATTCCGGATCCGATATTCATATGTGCGTCCCGTCGCCGAGTACCGAGCGTGGAAGTCCTCCCCGACCGGCTCGACCGCCGAGATCGCGATGTCCGCGGGCACGAGGGCGTTGACCCCCCTGCCGATCCGCTCCCCGTCCAGCGCGCTCGCCGTCCGGAAATTGATCACCTGTCCCGTCGCGTGGACCCCCGCATCGGTGCGACCTGCGCCGGTGATGCGTACCGGCTCGTTGCAGAGCTCTGTGAGCGCGCGCTCCAGCTCTCCCTGCACGGTCGGCGCGTTCGGCTGCACCTGGAAACCCGCGTAGCGGGTCCCGTCGTACGCCACGCGCGCCTTCCAGCTCTGCGTTAGGCCTTCTCTTTCTTCTTCGCGGTCGTCTTCCTACCAGGCGCGGCCGCTTTCTTGGTCGCCGTCGTGGCCGCCTTCGACACCGCGGGCTCGGCCGTCTTCGCGGCACGGCGCGGGAGCGCGAGACGGCGGCGCCTGGGCTTCTCCTCGGCGGCAGCGGCGGCCGCGGTGGCGGCCTGATCGGCGTCGCCGGGCATCAGCTCGAGCAGCATCATCTGCGAGTTGTCGCCGACGCGGCGGCCAAGACGCGTGACGCGGACGTAGCCGGACGTACGGGTCGTGTAGCGAGGGGCGAGATCGGTGAAGAGCTTCTCGACGATCTCCGCCTCGGGCAGGACCCCGCGCGCGCGGCGGCGCGCGCTGAGCGTGCCCTCCTTGCCGAGGCCGATCAGGCGATCCACGTGACCACGGATCTCCTTGGCCTTCGCCTCGGTCGTCTTCACGCGCTCGTAGCGGAGGACCGACAGCGTCAGGTTCCGGAGCATCCCCCTGCGATGACCGGACTCACGCCCGAACTTCCGCTGATGGACCTTGTGCGGCACTTATTCCTCGACCTTGCCCTTGCCCGTGATGACCTGCTCGTCCTCGTCACCGGGAAGGTTGCCCTCGTCGACATCGTCCTCTTCGGTATCGAGCTCGACGTCGTCGGCGCTGAGCGTGCTCGGCTCCGGCGCCTCGATGAGGCCGCGCGCCGCGAGGCGCTCCTTGATCTCGTCGAGGGACTTCTTGCCAAAGTTGCGCATGCGGAGCAGCTCCTCGTCGGGGGTCTGCAGGAGCTGGCCGATCTTCGTGATGCCGTGACGCTTGAGCGAGTTGAACGCGCGCTGCGGCAGGTCGAGGTCCTCGATCGGCAGATCCGCGACGCCCGAGGGCAGCGCGGCGCCGCCGTTCGCGCGGGCGGGCGGCACGAGCGCCGTCTGCGAGCGCGTGAGGCCACCGAACAGGGAGAACTGCTGCACGAGGATGGCAGAGCCCTGCGCGATCGCCTCGTCCGGGGCGAGCGTGCCATCGGTCCAGACCTCGAGGATCAGGCGGTCGTAGTTGGTCACCTGACCGACGCGGGTGTTCTCGACGTGGAAGTTCACCTTGCGGACCGGGCTGAACAGCGCGTCAATCGGGATGACACCGATCGGCAAACCTTCCTTGCGGTCGCCGGACGTGAAGCCGCGGCCGTTCTCGACCGTGAGCTCCATCCAGAGGGACGCCTCCGGCTCGAGCGTCGCGATGTGCGTCTCGGGGCTGACGATCTCGACGTCGCTCGTCGTCTGGATGTCGGCGGCCGTGACCGTGCCGGGGCCCTCCTTCTCGAGGGTCAGCGTGAGCGGCTCCGCGGAGAACGAGCGCAGCCGTACCTGCTTGAGGTTGAGGACCATCTCGACGACGTCCTCCTTGACCCCGGGGATGGTCGAGAACTCGTGTGCGACGCCGCGCACGCGGGCGGCCGTGATGGCCGCGCCCTGGAGCGAGCTGAGGAGCACGCGACGCAGTGAGTTACCGAGCGTGGTGCCGTATCCGGCGGACAGCGGCTCGCAGACGAACTTGCCGTACCGCTCGTCGCCTTCGACGCGCTCGATCTTGGGGTATTCCAGTTCGACGATGGACATCGTTCTTCCTTCCTGACCGCTAGAGGGCCGCGCGACTAACGGGAATAGTGCTCAACGATGAGCTGGGTATCGACCGGGGCTTCGATCTGCCCTCGCTGCGGCGGGCTGGTGACCTTCGCGCTGAACGCGTCGGGGTCGACCTCGAGCCACGCGGGACGCGCCTGGGTCTTCGCCCAGGCGAGCATGTCCTTGAAGTAGGCGGACGCGCGGCTCTTCTCGGCGATGGCGATGAGATCGCCGGCGCTGATCGAGAAGCTCGGCGTCTTCGTGACACGGCCGTTGACCGTGACGTGCGCGTGGCTCACGAGCTGGCGCGCCTGGGAGCGCGACTTGGCGAAGCCGGAGCGGTACACCGCGTTGTCGAGGCGTGACTCCAGCTCGACCATCAGCTGGTCGCCCGTCGCGCCGGATGTCTCCGCCGCGCGGTCGAACGTGATGCGCATCTGCCGCTCGAGTACCCCGTAGATGCGACGCGCCTTCTGCTTCTCACGAAGCTGGAGCGCGAAGTCGGACACCTTGCGCCGGCGCTGCTGGTGCATGCCCGGCGGCGAGCTGCGCTTGTCGAACGTGCACTTGGTCACGCACTTCTCGCCCTTGAGGAAGAGCTTCATCCCCTCACGGCGGCAGAGCCGACAGACCGGACCGGTGTAACGAGCCAAAAGAGCGCCCTCCTCTAGACGCGGCGCCGCTTGGGCGCGCGACAGCCGTTGTGCGGGATCGGCGTGACGTCGGTGATCGCGGTGACCTCGAGGCCCGCCGCCTCGAGCGCGCGGATCGCCGCCTCGCGACCGGCGCCGGGGCCGCGGACGAAGACCTCGATGGTCTTGAGCCCGGACTCCATCGCCTTCTGCGCGGCCTTCTCGGCCGTCACCTGCGCGGCGTAGGGCGTGCTCTTGCGTGAGCCCTTCCACCCCGCGGCGCCGGCCGACGACCACGCGAGGACGTTCCCCGCGGGATCGGTGAGCGACACGATCGTGTTGTTGAACGACGCCTTGATGTGCGCGGCGCCGCGTGGAACGACGCGACGGTCGCGCTTGCGGCGCGGCGCGGGGCGTGCCTCCGCAGGAGCGTCGCCCTTGCCGTCGGCCTTCCTGCCGCCGCGCGGCTCGCGCGCGGGCTTCTCTCGCTTGGCCTTGGCGGCCTGGTCCGGCTTCTGCTCGGTCTTCTCGTCTGCCATTACGTCTTCGAGACCGCCTTCTTCTTGCCGGCGACGGTCTTGCGCGGGCCCTTGCGCGTCCGAGCGTTCGTCCGCGTGCGCTGGCCACGGACCGGCAGGCCCTTGCGGTGACGGAGGCCGCGATAGCTGTTGATCTCCTGGAGGCGCTTGATGTTCAGCGCGATCTCGCGCCGCAGGTCACCTTCGACGGTGAACGAGCGGTCGATGATCTCGCGGATCTTCGCGACCTGGGCCTCGGTGAGGTCACGGACGCGGATGCCACCGTCGACGCGAGCCTCTGCCAGGACCCGCTTCGCGGTCGCCGGGCCGAGCCCGAAGATGTAGCGAAGGGACACGTCGACGCGCTTCTCGCGCGGGATGTCGACGCCGGCGATCCGTGCCATCTCTCTCCCCTAGCCCTGACGCTGCTTGTGCTTCGGCTCGGAGCAGATCACGAGGATCGCGCCTTCACGCCGGATGATCTTGCATTTGTCGCAGCGCTTCTTTACCGATGCCCGTACCTTCAATTCGCCGTTCCTTTTCCTAGTACCGCACGCGTCGCGTGATCCGTCCGCGCTTCAGGTCGTATGGCGACAGCTCGACCAGGACCTTGTCGCCTGGGACGACCCGGATGAAATTCATCCGCATCTTCCCCGAGATGTGCGCGAGGACCGAGTGCCCGTTCTGGAGCTCGACCTTGAACATCGCGTTCGGCAGGGCCTCCGAGACGGTGCCCTCGACCTCGATGACGTCCTTATTCGGTTTTGTAGCCATACGCTCCAGTCACAGATCTCTCATGGCGGGGCGTCGCCGGACACAAAAAGCTCCGCGGCGACGCGCCACGGGAACCGAAACTGTACCAAAATAGCCCGTTCCAGGCAAGACGAAGTCTCACGCGGCGACCGACACTCGCCCGCTCGCCGGCGCCGTGAGCACGACCGGCCCCTTGTCGGTGCACCAGATGGTGTGCTCGAAATGCGCCGAAAGTGACGTATCGGCGGTCACGACGGTCCAGTCGTCCTTCAGCGTGCGGGTCTCGGGACGCCCCGCGTTCAGCATGGGCTCGATCGCGATGCAGAGGCCCTCGCGGATGGGGATCCCCCGCTCCGGCGCGCCGTAGTTCGGGACCTGCGGCTCCTCGTGCATCGCGCGGCCGATACCGTGGCCGACGTAGTTACGGACCACCGAGAAGCCCTCGCCCTCCGCGTACCGCTGGACGGCCGCGCCGATGTCGCCCAAGCGTCCACCCACGCGCGCCGCCGCGATGCCGCGCCGCAGCGCCTCCTCGGTCACGGCGATCAGCTTCGCCGCCTCCGCCGAGATCTTCCCCACGGGGACCGTGATGGCCGCGTCCGCGTGCCACTCGTCCACGATCGCCCCGGCGTCGATGCCGATGATGTCGCCCTCGCGGAGGACCCGCTTGCTGGGGATCCCGTGGACGATCTCCTCGTTCACGGAGGTGCAGATCGTCGCGGGGTAGCCGTAGTAGCCGAGGAACGAGCTCTTCGCGCCGTGGCGCGCGATGACCTCGGCCGCGATCCGGTCCAGGTCGAGCGTCGTGATGCCGGGTCGCACGGCCTCGCGCGTGCGGGCAAGCATCTCGGACACGACCAGGCCCGCGGCACGCATCTTTGTCGTCTGGTCGGCGGTCTTCAGCGTGATCAAGCGGCGGCCTCGAGCAGGCGCTTGATCACGTCCTCGACATCGCCCACCCCGTCCACGCGACGGACCAATCCGCGCGCGTCGTAGAACCTGACGACCGGCTCGGTCTGGTCGCTGTAGACCTCGAGACGCTTGCGCACGACATCGGGTGAATCGTCCGGGCGCGCGGTCGCGACGACCGCGCCGCCACACCTGTCACAGATGCCCGGCGCTTTCGGGGGATGCCCGGTCGAGTACACCGCCTGGCAGATCGAGCACGTCGCGCGGCTCGCGAGCCGATCGAGCAGCTCGTCGCGCGGCACGTCGAGCAGGATGACCCGGCCGATGGCACGCCCCTGCTTGGCGAGGATCTCGTCGAGCGCCTCGGCCTGCGCGACGGTCCGCGGGAATCCGTCGAACATCACGCGCGTCTCGCGCGGGATCTCGGCGATGCGCTCGCGGACCATGCCGACCGTGACGTCGTCGGGCACGTAGCTGCCCTTGTACATATAGCTCGCCGCGAGCTCGCCGAGGGGCGTCTTCCTGCGCAGGTGATCTCGGAAGATGTCACCGGTCGCGAGCTGTACCCAGCCGTTCCGGTCCACGAGGAGCCGGGCCTGGGTCCCCTTCCCCACACCGGGCGGACCCATGAGGATGAGATCGCCGGGACGCCCATGGCTCAACGGATGAAGCCCTCGTAGCTGCGCATGAGCAGCTGGGCCTCAAGCTGCTTCATCGTCTCGACGACCACGCCGACGACGATGAGGATGCTCGTGCCGCCGAGTCGCAGCGTCTGGACGCCCGTGAGGTCACCGACGAGCGTCGGCATGACCGCGACGATCCCGAGGAAGAGCGCGCCCGCGATGGTGATCCGCGTGACGACGCGTCCCAGGAACTCGGCCGTCGGCCGGCCCGGACGGATGCCCGGGATGAAACCGCCGTAGCGCTTGATGTTGTCGGCGACATCATTGGGGACGAACGTGAACGCCGTATAGAAGAACGTGAAGACGACGACGAGCAGGAAGTACAGGCTGTTGTAGAGCGCGGTGTTCTGGAACGCGCTCACGATGCCGGTCGAGACGTTCTTCAGCCATTCGGTCTCGCTGTTCGTGAAGTACTGCGCCACCTGGCTTGGCAGCAGCAGGATCGAGATCGCGAAGATGATCGGGATCACGCCCGCGCTGTTCACGCGCAGCGGGATGTGCGTCGAGCCGCCCGAGTACATCCGCGTGCCGCGGACGCGCTTGGCGTACTGCACCGGGATGCGGCGCTGCCCTTCCTGGATGAAGACGATCGCCGCGATCACGAGCACGCCGATGAGCGCGTAGGCGAAGAGCGCCGTGTAGTTCGTCTGGACCTCGAAGGTCTGCACGATCGTCTGCGGCAGGCGTCCGACGATGCCCGCGAAGATGATCACGCTGATGCCGTTCCCGATGCCCTTCTCGGTGATGAGCTCGCCGAGCCACATGAGGATGAGCGTGCCCGCGGTGAGCGTCGCCAGGATGGCGAGCGTGATGCCGAGGTTCGAGGGGCCGAACTCGGGCAGCACGCCCGAGCGCTGCATGAACACCGCGACGCCGATGCCCTGCAGGAGCGCGAGCGGCACGGTCAGGATGCGGGTGTACTGGTTGATCTTGTTGCGCCCGTACTCGCCCTCCTTGGAGAGCTGCTCGAGCGCGGGGATCGTCTGGTTGAGGAGCGTCATGATGATCGACGCGTTGATGTAGGGGTTCACGCCGAGCGCGACGACCGACAGTCGCGCGAGCCCGCCGCCGGAGAACAGGTCGAGCAGGTTCAGCAGCTGGTTGGAGTTGAGGACGTTCTGCAGCTGCGCCTGGTTGACGCCCGGGAGCGGCACGTGCGCCAGGAACCGGAACACGATGAGCATCCCGAGGGTGAACAGGAGCTTGTCGCGTAGATCCTTTGCCCTGAAGGAATCGCGGAAGGTCTCGAGCGCTTTCACTCTTGCTCAAGCTCACGGCTTCGCCGTGTGCCGCGCTCAAGGCTGGTCGAGTCGTTCGTCGCGGCGAAGCCGCTCCTCACTCCACTCATTTGACCGTGCTCAAGCTCACGGCTTCGCCGTGTGCCGCGCTCAAGGCTGGTCGAGTCGTTCGTCGCGGCGAAGCCGCTCCTCACTCCACTCATTTGACGATGAGCACGATCGATCCGCCGGCCTTTTCGATCTTGGCGCGGGCGGTCGCCGAGACCGCGTGCGCGTGGACCTCGAAGGAGCCGGCGGGCTGGCCGTCACCGAGGACCTTGACCTTCGCGTCCGAGCGGAGCAGGCCCTTGGCGGCGAGCGTGTCGGGCGAGACCTTGCCGTCGACGGCGTAGGTCCCGAGCTGGGACACGTTCACGGCGACGAAGGCGACGCGCGCGCGGTTCTTGAAGCCACGCAGCTTCGGCACGCGCATGTGCAGGGGCGTCTGGCCGCCTTCGAACCAGCCCGGGATGCCGGGACCGGTGCGCGCCTTCTGCCCCTTGGTGCCGCGGCCCGCCGTCTTTCCCTGGCCCGCCCCGGTCCCGCGGCCGAGCCGGCGAACGGCGTGGCGCGAGCCCTTCGGCGGCCGAAGGTCGTGCGTTCTCACTTCGACTCCTCCACGTGCACGAGATGCGCGACCCGGCGGAGCATCCCGCGCAGGGTCAGCGAATCCTCGTGGCTCACCTCGGCGCCGGGCTTGCGCAGACCGAGGGCCGTGAGGGTGCGCTTGGCGCCATCCTTTTCCCCGATCGCGCTCTTCGTCTGCTTGATGCGCAGGCTCATGCCACCGCTCCCGGATCCTCGATCGCGGGCGCCTTCTTGCGCGGCCCGATGCGCACGCCGCGCATGTCCGCGATCGTCTCGCGCGAGCGAAGGATCTCGAGCGCCTTCATCGTCGCCATGACGACGTTGACCGGGTTCGAGCTGCCGAGCGACTTCGACAGGATGTCGTGGATGCCCGCGGACTCGACGACCGCGCGCACGGAGCCTCCGGCGATGACGCCGGTGCCTTTGGACGCCGGACGCAGGAGCACCTTGGCCGCGCCGAAGTCGGCGGTGACCGGGTGCGGGATCGTGCGATCGACAAGGGGGATCAGCTTCACGTGCTTCTTGGCGTCCTCGACGCCCTTCTTGATCGCCTCCGGGACCTCGTCGGCCTTGCCGAGACCGGCGCCGACGTGGCCACGACCGTCGCCAACGACGACGATCGCGGAGAAGCTGAACCGCCGACCGCCCTTGACGACCTTCGACACACGGTTGATCTGCACCACGCGCTCGGTCAGCTCGAGGCGGTTCGCGTCGATCCTGCTCAATCTCTTGCCTTCGGCAAGGAGACACGCCGCAGGCGCGTCGACTCACTCGTCGCGGCATAGCCGCTCTTCGTTCGTTTGTTCATCAGAACTTCAGTCCTCCCGCGCGCGCGGCGTCCGCGAGCGCCTTCACCCGTCCGTGATACCGATACCCACCGCGGTCGAAGACCGCGCCCTCGAGCTTCGCCGCCTTGGCGCGCTCGGCCAGCAGGGTCCCCGCGGCCTTCGCGCGCTCGGCCTTCGTCCCGGTCGCGCCCTTCGCGTCGAGCGACGACGCGGCGGCAAGCGTGCGACCGCTCTGATCGTCGATGAGCTGCGCGTAGATCTGCGTGATCGAGCGGAAGATGGCGAGGCGCGGACGCTCCGCGGTGCCGCTGATCTTCTCGCGTACGCGCGCGTGGCGGCGCGTTCTTGCCGCGCCGCGTGCTGCCGTCGTCATCGCTCTCCCTCCTAGGCCTTCGCGCCGACCTTGCCGGCCTTGCCCGCCTTGCGACGGATGTACTCGCCGGCGTACTTGACGCCCTTCGCCTTGTACGGGTCTGGCACGCGGAGCGCGTGGATCTTCGCCGCGACCTCGCCCACGGTCTCCTTGTCCACACCCGCGATGCGCACCTTCTGTGGCGTCTCGAGCGTGAACGCGATCCCGGCGGGCGGCTCGATCTCGACCGGATGCGAGAACCCGAGCGCGAGCTGCAGCTTCTTGCCCTGCAGCACCGCGCGGTAGCCGGTGCCGCTGATCTCGAGGTCCTTCACGTAGCCCGTGGTCACGCCGACGACCATGTTGGAGAGCAGGCTCCGCGACAGGCCGTGCAGCGCGCGCGACTGCTGGCTCTCGTTCGAGCGCGACACGACGACCGTTCCGCCCCTGCGCTCGATCGTGACGGCACGGTGGAAGGTGCGCTCGAGCTGGCCCTTGGGCCCCTTCACGCTCACGTGACTTCCATCGATCTTGATGTCCACGCCGGCGGGAACGGGCACCGGCATCTTGCCGATCCGACTCATGTCCTTCTACCTACCAGACATACGCGAGGACCTCTCCGCCGAGGCCTCGCTTTTCCGCATCGCGTGCGGTCATCACGCCGCTCGAGGTCGACACGATCGCGATGCCGAGACCCCCGAGGACGCGAGGCATCTCGGTCTTGCGGGCGTAGACGCGCAGGCCCGGACGGCTGATGCGCCGCAGTCCCGACACAGCCGGGGTCTTCCCGGAGATGTACTTCAGCTTGATCGTGAGCAGGCCGGGCGCCTGGTCGTAGCCGCCGATGAAGCCCTCGGTCTTGAGGATCCGCGCGATCTCGACGTTGATGCGGCTCGTCGGCAGGCTCGTCGACTCGTGGCGCGCGCCCACCGCGTTGCGGACGCGCGTCAGAAGATCGGCGACGGGGTCGCTCACCGCGATCCCGCGCGGCTTGCGCACCTTCGGTGCCTTTGGCACGCGCGGCGCCACGGGCGCGGCGGCCGCGGTCGGCTCGGCGGTCAGCGTCGTCTCGTTCGTCATGGCGATCCCCTTTGCATCACGGCCTCCCCATTCCTCGCGCATCCCGCTCGTTCATGGGGCCCCTCCTCACCAGCTCGACTTCGTCACGCCGGGCAGCTCGCCCATGAGCGCGCGCTCGCGGAAGCAGATCCGGCAGAGGCCGAACTTGCGCATGTAGCCCCGCGGTCGCCCGCAGACCTGGCAGCGGCTGTAGGCCTGCACCTTGTGCTTGTGCGGACCCGCCGCCTTGAGGATCAAGCTCTTCTTGGCCATCGCCTACCGCCCTTCCGCTGTCCGGAACGGCATCCCGAGCTGGCGCAGCAGAGCGCGCCCTTCCTCGTCCGTCCGTGCCGTGGTGCAGATCGTGATCTCCATGCCGCGAAGCCGATCGATCTTGTCGTAGTCGATCTCAGGGAACACGAGCTGCTCCTTGAGGCCGAGCGAGTAGTTGCCACGGCCGTCGAAGCTGCGGTCGGGCACGCCCTGGAAGTCACGGATGCGCGGAAGCGCGACCGTCAGCAGCTTCTCGAGGAAGTGCCACATCCGCTCGCCGCGCAGGGTCACCTTCAGCCCGATCGGCATGCCCACCCGCAGGCGGAAATTCGAGATGGCCTTCTTGGACTTCGTGACGATCGGCTTCTGGCCGGTGATCGTCGCGAGGTCACCGGCGGCGGCGTCCATGGCCTTGCCGTTGCCGATCGACTCGCCCATGCCGATGTTGATGACGATCTTCTCGACGCGCGGGATCTGCATGACGTTGCCGTAGCTGAAGCTCTTCTTGAGCTCGTCGCGCACGGCCGTCTCGTAACGCTCTTTGAGCGCGCTCGTCGTGGCCATCAGCTCTTGCCTCCGACGACGATCGTCTCCCCGCAGCGCTTGCAGATGCGCTCCTTCGTCGAGTCCTCGTCCACCTGATGCCCGACGCGCGTCGGCTTGCCGCAGTGAGGGCACACGAGCATGACCTTGCCGATCGCGAGCGCGGCCGGCTGCTCGACGATGCCGCCCTTGACCTGCTTCGTCGGGTTGGCCTTGGTGTGGCGCTTCACGATGTTCACGCCGGCGACGACGACCGTGCGGTGCTTCGGGTGCACTTCCTGCACCGTGCCGCGCTTGCCACGGTCCTTGCCGGTGATGACGACGATCTCGTCCCCCTTGCGGATGCGGGTGAGGATCATGGTCAGAGGACCTCCGGTGCGAGCGAAACGATCTTCATGAAGTTGCGCTCGCGGAGCTCGCGCGCCACCGGTCCGAAGATGCGGGTGCCGCGCGGCTGGTTCTGCGGGTTGAGGAGCACTGCCGCGTTGTCGTCGAAGCGGATGAAGGAGCCGTCGGCGCGACGGTATTCCTTGGTCTGCCGCACGACGACCGCACGCACGACCTCGCCCTTCTTCACGCCCGCGTTCGGGATCGCGTTCTTGACGGTCGCGATGAACACGTCCCCGATCTCAGCCGTCGTGCCGGACGAGCTGCCCAGCACGCGGATCACCGAGAGCTCTCGTGCTCCGGAGTTGTCGGCGCAGCGGACGCGGGTGTAGGGGCGGATCACTCTGCGGCGCCCTCCGGCTCGGTCTCGGTCGCCGCGGCGCGCTCGGGCGCGCGCAGCAGCGCGGTCACGCCCTCGGACTCCTCGAGCGCCTTCTCGATGTCGGTCACGCGCGGCGCGGCGGCCCCCGCCTCACCGGCGCGGGACAGGACCTCGATGACCCGCCAGCGCTTCGTCGCGCTGAAGGGCCGGCTCTCCTGGATGCGCACGAGGTCCCCCGCTCGGACGTCGCCCGCCTCATCGTGCGCGGCGAACTTCTTCCGGATGCGGATGGCCTTCTTGTAGAGCGGGTGCTCGCGCATGCGCTCGATCTCGACGATCGCGGTGTGGGCCTGCTTGGCGGACACGACGATGCCGACCTTGATGCGGCGCCGCGTGTGGTGGGCGCTCGGAGCCGTCGTGCCCGCGGGGCGCGCCGGCACGCTGACGCGCTTGCGCACGACGCGCTTGGCGGCGACCACCGGCTTGGCGGCCACGGGCGCGGCCGCGCGAGCGCGCGACGGGGCGGCCGTCTTGGCGGCGGTCGCCTTCACGACCGTCGTCTTTTGACGAGGCGCAGCCGCTTTCGCGCTCGTGGACTTGGCGGCTATGGTCTTCGCGGCTGAGGGGGTCCTCGGGGGGCGGCGCCCCCCGGTGGTCGTCTTCTTCTCAGGCATTCGTCTGCTGCGCCTCCCGCTCCTGCAGGACGGAGATGACGCGCGCGATCCGCCGGCGCGCGGCCGGAAGCCCGCGGTAGTTCTTCAGCTGCCGCGTGGCGAGCTGGAACCGCATGTTGAACAGCTCTTCACGGGCGGACTTGAGCTCATCCGAGAGCTCCGTGTCAGACAGCCGCCGCATGTCCTTCAGTTGCACTTCCACTCTCCTGTTCCCGCGTGAGGAATTTCGTCTTGATGGGCAGCTTGTAGGAGGCGAGCCGCATGGCCTCCTTCGCGAGCGCGTGATCGACACCGGCCAGCTCGAAGAGGATCCGGCCCGGACGGACGACCGCGACCCAGTGGTCGGGCGCGCCCTTACCTGATCCCATCCGCACTTCGGCGGGCTTCTTCGTGACGGGCTTGTCCGGGAAGACCCGGATCCAGACCTTTCCACCGCGCTTGAGGTGGTGGACGATCGCGCGTCGCGCGGCCTCGATCTGGCGCGCGGTCATCCAGCACGGCTCCTGCGCCTGCAGCCCGTAGTCGCCGAAGGCCATGAAGGCGCCACCCGACGCGGCGCCGGTCATGCGGCCACGCTGGAACTTGCGGTGCTTCAGGCGCTTCGGCTGCAGCATCTACACGGCCCCTGCCGGCGCGATCGGAGCGACCGGGGCCGGGGGCGCACCCACGGGACCGGCGGGGCCGACCGATGCGGGACGAGCGGCGGCGGCAGGCGCGTTCTGCGCGACCTGACGCGGTGCGGGCTCGATGTCGCCGCGGTAGACCCAGGCCTTCACGCCGATCGTGCCGAACGTCGTCTTCGCGATCGCGCGGCCGAACTCGATGTCCGCGCGCAGCGTGTGCAGCGGCACGCGACCCTCGCGCTCCCACTCGCGACGCGACATCTCGGCGCCGCCGAGACGGCCAGCGACCGCGACGCGCACGCCCTTGGCGCCGGCCTTCATCGAGCGCGAGACCGTCTGCTTGAGCACCTTGCGGAACGACACGCGCCGCTCGAGCTGCTGCGCGACGTTCTCGGCGATCAGCATCGCGTCGAGCTCCGGGTAGCGGATCTCGAAGATGTTCACCTTCACGACCTTCGCGGTCGCCTTGCCGAGCACCTGGCGGAGCTCCTCGACCTTCGCACCACCCTTGCCGATCACGACGCCCGGCTTGGCCGTCTGGATCGTCACGGTGACCTGGTTCGTCGAGCGCTCGATGTCGATGCGCGCGATCGCCGCGTCACGCAGGCGGCCACGGATGGTCTTGCGGATCGTGAGGTCCTCCTTGAGGAGCTCGCGATAGTTCTTCGATCCCGCGTACCACTTCGCGTTCCACGTCTTCGTGAAGCCGAGACGGAAGCCGCTCGGATGGACCTTCTGACCCATCTAATCCACTCGTCCCTTCGCCATTCGGCTCAGTGACATCTCCGTCACTCCTTCTCGTCCACGACGACCGTGATGTGGCTCGTGCGGTGGAGCTTGATGTTCCGGTTGCCGTGGCTGCGCATCCACACGCGCTTCATGCGCGGGCCCTCGTCGGCCGTCGCGCGCTTGATGTAGAGGTTCTCCATCGTCATGTTGAGGTTGTTCTCCGCGTTCGCCGCGGCGGAGCGCACGACGCGGCCGATCGTCTGCGCCGAGCCCTTCTGCAGGTGCTCGAGCAGCGCGATCGCCTGCTCCACGGTCTTCCCCGTGATCAGGTCGGTCACGAGCCGCGCCTTGCGGGGCGAGATGCGCTGGAACTTCGCCGTGGCCTTGACCTCCACGCTATGCCCCCGGCTTCGGGGTGGCAGCCTTCTCGGCGGCCACACCATGACCGTGTCCCTTGAACTGGCGCGTGGGCGCGAACTCGCCGAGACGGTGGCCGACCATGTTCTCGGTGATGAACACCGGCACGTGGCGCCGACCGTCGTGGACCGCGATCGTGTGGCCGACCATGAGCGGCAGCACGACCGAGGGTCGCGACCAGGTCTTGACGACCTTCTTCTCGTTCTTCGAGTTGAGGATGTCGATCTTCTCTTTCAGCGCGGCCTGCACGAAGGGGCCCTTCTTTACGGATCTGCTCATTCCCTGGCCCTAACCCCTCTTCTTCTTGGCCGGCTTGATGACGAAGCGGTCGGTCTTCGGGTTCTTGCGGGTCTTGAGACCCATCGCGGGCTTGCCCCACGGGGTCTGCGCCATGCCTCCCACCGGGGACTTCGCCTCGCCGCCGCCGTGCGGGTGATCGCGCGGCGACATCACGACGCCACGGACGGTCGGCCGCCAGCCCATGCGGCGCTTGTGGCCCGCGCCGCCGACCTTGCGGTTCTCGTGGTCGAGGTTGCCGATCTGGCCGACGGTCGCGCGGCAGCGCACGTGCACGATGCGGATCTGACCCGAGGGCAGACGGATCTGCGCGTACTCGCCTTCCTTCGCGACCAGCTGGGCGACGCCACCGGCGGAGCGCACGATCTGCGCGCCACGCCCGGGCTGGAGCTCGATGCCGTGGATCTGCGTGCCGGTCGGGATGTTCTCGAGGCTCATGCAGTTGCCCACGCGCGCCTCGGCGTCCGGGCCGGACAGGATCGTGTCACCGATCTTCAGCTCGGCCGGCGCGATGATGTAGCGCTTCTCGCCGTCCTTGTAGACGACGAGCGCGAGTCGCGCGCTACGGTTCGGGTCGTACTCGAACGCGGTCACCTTCGCCGGGATGCCGTCCTTGTTCCGCTTGAAGTCGACGATGCGGTAGCGACGAGCCTCGCCGCCGCCGCGGTGGCGCGTCGTCACATGGCCCACCGCGTTGCGACCGCCGCTGCGCTGCTTGGTCTCGGTGAGCGCCTTCTCGCGCTTCTTGCCCTTCGTCAGGTCCGAGTAGTCCGCCGACTGGCGGAACCGCCGGACCGGCGTGATGGCCTTGTATTTCTTCAGAGGCATTTCCTACAGAACCTCCCGCTGGAGGTTCACGTATGAATGATGACGAATGAAATGAGTCGTCATTCTTAGACACCCTCCGCGAAGTAGCGATCGATGCGCTGGCCCTGGGCGATCGTGACGACCGCCTTCTTCCAGTCCTGGGTCTTGCCGATCCGCCTACCGAGACGACGGGTCTTGCCATGGACCGTGCTCGTGTTGACGTCCACGACGTCCACGCCGAAGGCCTCGGCGACCGCTTCCGCGATCTCCTGCTTCGTCGCGTCCTTCATGACCGCGAACGTGTACTTGCCGATGTTCGTGCCGGTCATCGACTTCTCGGTGATCACCGGGCGGAGCAGCACGAGCGTCCCTCTGCTCATGCCGTCGCTCGCTGCGCGAGCGCGTCGAGCGCCGGACGGTCGACGAGCAGCGTGTCGAACGCGAGGATCTCCGAGAGCTTGAGCGCGCCCGGTGTGGCGAGGCCGACGTGCTGGAGATTGGCCAGCGCGCGACCGGTGCCCTCGGACATGTTCGAGGTCACGAAGAGCGCGCTGCCGGTGTCGCCGACCCGAGCGAGCCAGTCGACCACGGTGCGCGTGCGCAGGCGACCCTTGTCCGCCGTCGGCAGGCTCTCGAAGACGAGGACCCGCCCCTCGGCGGCACGCGTCGCGAACGCTTCCGAGAATGCGAGCTTCCGCATCTTGTCGGGGATCCGCTGCTTGAACTTGCGACCGTTCGGGCCGAACACGACCGCGCCGTGACGCCAGTGCGGCGAGCGGGTCGAGCCCTGCCGCGCGCGGCCGGTGCCCTTCTGACGCCATGGCTTCGCGCCGCCGCCCTTGACGCGCGTGCGGTTCCGGGTGGCGGCGTTCGCCTGGCGCGCGTTCGCGCGCTCGGCGGTGAACGCCTGGAACAGCACGCCGGCGCCGCTGCGCACGGTCGCGAATGCTTCGGGTAGCGCGAACGTGCCGTTCGACGAGCCGTCCGCGGCGATGAGCGGCGCGTGGCCGCTCGGCGCGGTCGGCAGCGCCTGGACCGCGCGCTTCTCGCGCTTCTCCAGCGGCTCGGCCGGCTTGCGCACGACCTCGGTGCGCTTCACCTCGGTGCGCGTGACCGGGCGCGCGACCGCGCGCCTGACCGGAGCTGCCGGCTTCGCGGGCGTCACCTTCTTGGCAACGGGCTTGGCGGCGGGGGCGGCCTTCTTCGCGGCCGCCTTGTTCTTCGCGACCTGGGGGGCCCTCGGGGGGCGAAGCCCCCCGGTGGTCGCCTTCTTCGTGTCCTTCTTCTCCGCCATCAGGCCTTCCTCACCATGACGATCCCGTTCTTGCCGCCCGGCACCGCGCCCTCGATCACGAGGAGCGAACGAGCGCTGTCGGCGCGCAGGATCTTGAGGTTGCGGACCGTGACCTTGTCGACGCCCTGGTGGGCGGCCATGCGCAGGCCCTTCCACAGGCGGCCGGGCGTGGTGCCGGAGCCGACCGAACCCTGACGCCGCAGGTGGTCCGAGCCGTGCGACTTCGGACCGCGGGAGAAGTGGTGCAGGCGGATCGGACCCTGGAAGCCCTTGCCCTTCGAGATGCCGCTCACGTGGACCTTGTCACCCGGCGCGAACCGTTCGACCGAGATCTCCTGGCCCGACGCGAAGCCGTCGACGTCGTCGAGGCGGATCTCGCGCAGGTTGCTGACCGGCGCGTTCGCCCCCAGGTGCCCGAGCTCGGCCTTCGAAAGCCGCTTCGCGTCGGTGCTGCCGAAGCCGACCTGGATGGCCGTGTAGCCATCGCGGGCCTTCGTGCGCACCTGCGTGATCACGTTCGCCTCGGCGGCGATGACCGTCGCGGCGACGGACGAGCCGTCCTCTTTGAAGAGCTGGAGCATGCCGAGCTTCCGTCCGAGCATGACCGGCTTGGTCAGCGCGGGCGCCGCGTTCGCGCTCTTCTTCTCTTCGGCCTGGGTCTCTTCGACGTTCTCGTCTGCCATCTCTCTCGTTCTTTCGACCCGCTAGAGCTTGATCTCGATATCGACGCCCGCCGGAAGGTTGAGACGCATGAGCGCGTCCACGGTCTTCTGCGACGGATCGTTGATGTCGATCAGGCGCTTGTGGGTACGGATCTCGAACTGCTCGCGTGAGTCCTTGTAGATGAACGGGCTGCGGATGACGGTGAACTTCTCGATGCGCGTGGGCAGCGGTACCGGACCCGTCACCGTCGACCCTGTCCGCTGCGCGGTCTCGACGATCTGCGCGGCGGACTGATCGATCAGCTTGTGGTCGTACGCCTTGAGACGGATCCGGATGCGCTGCTTTGCCATGGAGCTACAGAGCCTCCGTCACGAGGTTCACGTATGAATGATGACGAATGGAATGAGTCGTCATTCTTATTCCAGGATCTTCGTGACGACGCCGGCACCCACGGTGCGGCCGCCCTCACGGATGGCGAAGCGCAGGCCCTCCTCGAGCGCGATCGGGGTGATCAGCGTGACCTCGAGGTTGACGTTGTCCCCGGGCATGACCATCTCGGTCCCGGCGGGGAGGGTGGCCGCGCCGGTC
>JACQAT010000006.1 GCA_016194865.1 Chloroflexota bacterium | reverse complement strand
CTTTAATTTTCATCCCACGGATTCTAGTCTAGCAGACCTTGGGGGTCAAGCCTCGGAATCCGTCTTTGCTGTTGTTCTATAGAAATGTCATGGCTAACTGCTCCGTGAAAATGTCATCCCATGGACACATGGGAGACTCTCACGATGAGCCGAAAAGAAGTACCCCGGGCGGGCCTGGTCAAGGCCGCTCTCGCGGGCCGCATCACCAATCAGCAAGGGGCCACGGCCCTGCACCTCAGCGTCCGGCAGTTCCAGCGCCTCAAGCGTCGCTTCCGCCACGGCGGCGCTCCGGCCTTGCTCCACCGGGCGCGGGGGCAGCCCTCCCGCCGGCGCCTGTCGGCGGCGGTGCGGCAGCAGGTGGCCGAGCTGCTGCGCACGACCTACGCCGGCTTCAACGACTGCCACCTCACCGAAAAGCTCCAGGAGCTGCACCGGCTCCCCCTGAGCCGCGCCTCCGTGCGCCGGATCCGGCTCGCCCTGGGGGTGGCGGCCAAGCACCGGCGCCGGCCGCGGCAGTACCGCGCCCGCCGCACCCCCGAGGCCCAGAGGGGCGCCCTCGTGCAGCTCGACGGCAGCCCCTGTGACTGGCTCGAAGGCCGCGGGCCTGAGATGACCCTGCTCGGGGCCATCGATGATGCCACGGGGACGGTGCTCGCCTTGCACTTCCGCCCCACCGAGGACCTGCACGGCTACGCCACTCTGCTCCACCAGCTCGGCGTCCAGTACGGCCTGCCCCTGGCCCTCTACGGCGATCGGCTCAATATCCTCGTCCGCAACGATGCCCACTGGACCCTGGCCGAGCAGCTGCAGGGGACGCAGGAGCCCACCCACTTCGGGCGCATGCTCCAGGACCTGGGGATCGGCTACATCCCGGCCGGCTCGCCCCAGGCCAAGGGCCGCATCGAGCGCCTCTGGCAGACCCTGCAGGACCGCCTCGTCAGCGAACTCCGCCTGCGGGGGATCGCCACCCGGGAGGCGGCCAACGCCTTCCTGCCCGAGTTCATCACGG
>JACQAT010000005.1 GCA_016194865.1 Chloroflexota bacterium | reverse complement strand
TGGATCTGCTCGGCGCCGAGCGCCGCGATCTCCGACCGGAGCGCCCGGAAGGTCGTGTCCAGCTCGTCAATGAGCGCCTCCGCGCCCACCAGCCGGTGGCTGCTGACGAGGCGCGCGTTGAACTCGTCGGCATCCTTGAACGACGGGATGCCGACGGCGGCCTCGTCGCCGGGCCCGGGCAGCGCGCCGGTCGTCCGGAAGACCCGAAGCCGCCGCGCGGTCAGGTCGTGCCAACCGGCGACGTGCGCGACGAGATCGTGGAACGTCCATCCCGCGCCGGTGGGCTCGTCCATCTTCGCGCGGCCCACGTGGCGCACCGCCTCGCGGAACGGGCGCCAGCCCTCGTCGACGAGCGCGAGGAGCTCAGAAGTACTCACTTCGTTCGTCTTCATCGCTCGTCCGCCGGCGCGGGCTGCGGCCCTCGCCGTCGCCCTCGCTCAGAAGTACCCGGGGTCGTGGTATTCCCCATAGACCTCCTTGAGCACCTGGACCTGCTCGCCGACCGTCGCTCGCGCACGCGCGCATTCCATGAAGGCAGGCATGAGCTCGCCGCGCGCCTTCGCCGCCGCGCGAAGGCGATCCATCGCGTCGCGCCAGCGCCCGGCGTCGCGCGTGCGGCGCGTCTCCGCGATGCGCTCGACCTGCTTGCGCTCCACGTCGGGATCGATCGCGAGCGTGGGGATGCGCGCGGTCTCGTCGGTCTTGTGCGCGTTGACGCCGACGATGACCTTCTCGCCGTCTTCGACCTGCTGCTGGAAGTGGAAGGCCGATTCGACGATCTCGCGCTGGGGGAAGCCGCGCTCCACCGCCTCGACCATCCCGCCCATGCCGTCGATCCGCTTCTGGTAGTCGTGGAAGCCCTCCTCCATGCGATCGGTGAGGTGCTCCAGGTAGTACGAGCCGGCAAGCGGGTCGACCGTCTCGGCGACGCCCGACTCGTGCGCGACGATCTGCTGCGTCCGCAGCGCCAGCGTCACGGCCTCCTCGGTCGGGAGCGCGTAGGTCTCGTCGAGCGAGTTCGTGTGCAGCGAGTTCGCGCCGCCGAGGACCGCGGCGAGCGCCTGCAGCGTCACGCGCACGACGTTGTTGTATGGCTGCTGCGCGGTCAGCGACACGCCCGCGGTCTGCGCGTGCATGCGCAGGAGGAGCGCGCGCTCGTTGGTCGGGTGGTAGCGCCGCTCGATCTCGCGCGCCCAGATCCGCCGCGCCGCGCGGAGCTTGGCGATCTCCTCGAAGAGGTCGTTGTGGACGTCGAAGAAGAAGGACAGGCGCGGCGCGAACTCGTTGACGTCGAGCCCCGCGTCGACGCCCCACTTCACGTACTCGAGGCCGTCGATGAGCGTGAACGCGAGCTCCTGCAGCGCGGTCGCCCCCGCTTCGCGGATGTGGTAGCCGGAGATCGAGATCGTGTTGAACCGTTTCGCCTCGCGCGCGCCGAAGCGGAACGTGTCGACGACGAGCTCCATCGCGGGACGCACCGGCACGATCCATTCGCGCTGCGCGATGTACTCCTTGAGGATGTCGTTCTGGATGGTCCCGCCGAGGACAGCGAGCGGGCGGCCGCGCTCCTCACCGACCGCGAGGTACATCGCCCACACGATCGAGGCGGGCCCGTTGATCGTCATCGACGTCGTGACCTGATCGAGCGGGATGCGGTCGAACAGGATCCGCATGTCGTCGATCGAGCTCACCGCGACACCTTCGCGGCCGACCTCGCCGCGCGAGAGCGGGTCGTCGCAGTCGCGCCCCATGAGCGTGGGCATGTCGAACGCGGTGGAGAGGCCGGTCACGCCGTGCTGCAGCAGGTAGTGGAAGCGCGTGTTCGTGTCCTCCGCCGATCCGAAGCCCGCGAACTGGCGCATGGTCCACAGGCGCCCGCGATACATGGACGGCTGCACGCCGCGCGTGTACGGGAACTCGCCAGGGAACCCGAGGTCGCGGTCCGCGTCGAACGCCGCGAGGTCGTCGGCCGTGTAGAGCGGCTCGACCGGCTCGTCGGAGAGCGTGCTGAAGCGCGCCTTCCGCTCGCGGCGCTTCGCGACGGCGGGCGCGTACACCTTGTCGAGCCAGCGCTGCTTGCCGGTACCCGCCTTGATCGTCACGCGGCCTCCGCGAGCAGCGAGCGCGCGATCACCAGGCGCTGGATCTCGCTGGTGCCCTCGTAGATCGTCGTCGCCCGGGCGTCACGCGCGAGGCGCTCCGCGCCGAAGTCGCACAGATAGCCGTAGCCGCCCAGCACCTGCAGCGCGGTGTGCGTCGCCCGGTTCGCGGCCTCGCTCGCGAAGAGCTTCGCCTGCGCGGCGAGGCGGCCGAACGGCAGCCCGTTGTCCTTCGACCATGCCGCTCGCAGCGCCAGCAGCCGCGCGGCGTCCGTGTCCACCGCGGCGCGCGCGAGCGCGAAGCGCAGCGACTGGAACTCGGCGATGGGCCTGCCGAACTGACGCCGCTCCTTCGCGTACGCGGTCGCCAGCGCGATCGCGCCGCGCGCGATGCCCACGGCCTGCGCGGCGATGCCGATGCGGCCGCTGTCGAGACCCGCGAGCGCGACCGCGCCGAAGCCGCGGCCCTCTTCCCCCAGCAGGTCGTCGCGCCCGACGCGCACGCCGTCGAAGACGATCGCGGAGGTATCGGACGCGAGCAACCCATGCTTCGCCTCGCTCCTCCCAACTCTGATGCCGTTAGAGGTCATCGGCACGACGAACGCGGTGATCCCCGCGTGCGGCCGCGCAGGATCCGCCTCGCCGACACGCGCGAGGACGAGCGCGAACGGCGCGTAGCGCGCGTTGGTGACGAACAGCTTCTCGCCGCTGATGCGCCAGCCGTCGCTGTCGCGCACCGCGGTCGCGCGCAGCGACGCGGCGTCCGAGCCCGAGGACGGCTCGGTGAGGCAGAACGACGCGAGGCCCTCGCCGTCCATCAGGCGCGGCAGCCAGCGCGCGCGCTGCGCCGCGGTCGCGAGCCGGACGATCGAGCCGGCGACGATGCCGCTGTTCACCGACACCGCGACGGCGAGCGATGGCCACACCGCGCTCAGCTCCTCGAGCACGAGCGCGAACGCGACCGCGGATGCGCCGATCCCGCCATCCGCTTCCGGGACGGTCATGCCGAGCACGCCCAGGCGGCCGAGCCCACGGATCGCGTCGGGCGGCAGGCGGCCCTCACGCTCGGCCGCGGCGATGGAGGGAGCCAGCGTCGCGACATACGCGGCCACCGCGTCGGCGAGCTCCCGCTCCGTGCCGCGAGCGACCGGCATCATAGACTCAGCCCTGCGCCTTCACGGTCTTGACCGCTTCGGTGAACCTTGGCACGAACTCGAAGAGATCGCCGACGATGCCGTAATCGCAGACCTTGAAGATGTCGGCGTCTGGATCCCTGTTGACCGCCACGATGACCTTGCTCGAGGTCATGCCCGCGAGGTGCTGGATCGCGCCGGAGATGCCGAGCGCGATGTAGAGGTCCGGCGCGACGGTCTTCCCCGTCTGTCCGACCTGCTCCTCGTTCGGGCGCCAGCCCGCATCGGTCACCGCGCGCGACGCGGCGGTCGCGGCGCCGAGGACGTCCGCGAGCTCTTCGACGAGCTTCCAGTTCTCCGGCGCCTTCAATCCGCGCCCGGCCGACACGATGACGCGGGCCTCCGCGAGCGAGACGCGGCCCGTGCCCGAGTCGGGGATGGCCTCGAAGCGCTCGAAGGTCAGGCCCGGCTCCGCGCCGACCGCGATCGCGGTCACGCTCGGCTCCTTCGCGCCGGCGGGCAGCGGGAAGGTATTCGGCCGGACGCTCACGACCGCGGGGAGCGGAGCGCGGACCGTCGCGCGGACCTTGCCCGCATACGCCGAGCGCTGCGCGGTGACCGCGTCGGCGACGTCGAGCGCCATGGCTTCCGAGATGTACGCGCGCCCGAGCTTCGCCGCGAGCCGCGCTCCCGTGTCGCGGCCGAACGCCGTCGCGCCTGCCAGGACGAGCTGCGCGCCCTCGGCCCGCGCCGCAAGCGCCTGTGCCGCCGCGCCGGGGGAGAAGCGCTCACCCGTCAGCTCCACGACCTCGACCTCGCCCTTGCCCGCGGCCCACGCCGCGAGCTCGAGCGTGACGCGCCGCAG
Source organism: Chloroflexota bacterium (assembly GCA_016194865.1). Classification (GTDB taxonomy): domain Bacteria; phylum Chloroflexota; class Limnocylindria; order P2-11E; family P2-11E; genus JACQAT01. The sequence goes on along the minus strand of JACQAT010000005.1, from coordinate 73,629 downwards.
CTTGCCGTCCTTGCGCTCGGCGACGATCAACGTCTTCACAGGACCTTCGCCTCCTCACGCAGGAGACGTACCAGGTCCGCCGCGATGGCCGCCATGTCGCCGTCCTTCAGCATCTTGCCGCCACCGCGCACGGGCGGCGGCTCGAGAGAGGCGATCTCGAGCGTCTGTCCACTGGTGTCCACGTTGAGCGAAACGATCTCGCGCTCCGGGATCTCCTTCTTCTTCGCCTTCATGATCCCGGGCAGCGACGGGTAGCGCGGCTCCTTCGCGCTCTTCTGCACGGTCAGCACGACCGGTGCGCTCGCCTTCCACACCTCGTGGCCACCCTCGGTCTCACGCCACGCCTCGACCGCGCCGCTCGCGCCCGCGAGCTTCGTGACGAACGGGACATGCGGCCACGAGAGTGCCTCCGCGAGCGCGGGACCGATGAAGCCCTGGTCGTCGTCGGAGGCCTGCTTGCCGCAGAGCACGACGTCGGGCTTCGCCTCCATCACGACCTTCGCGAGCGCGCGCGAGAGGCCGAGGCCGCTCGCCTCGCCCACGACCAGCGACGCGTCGTCGCAGCCCATGGCGAGCGCCTGGCGCAGCGCGTCGCGCGCGCGGGCGGGCCCGACGCTCACGACGGAGACCGTCGTCGTGGGGTCACCGTCCTTCACCTCGAGCGCGAGCTCGATCGCGTACTCGTCGTACGGCGAGATCGCCCAGGTCATCCCCTCGGTCACGATGTCCTTCCCGCCGGGCGCGACCTTCACGCGCACCGTCGAGTCGGGCACCTGCTTCAGGCAGATCAGGATCTTCACGCGCGCCCTCCATCACTCAGTCTGGCCGCGACGAGCTCGAGCACATCCACGGGCTTGACGTCGTCCTGCACGCCCTTCGCCCCCACGCCCTCCTCGAGCATGATCAGACAGAAGGGGCAGCCGGACGCCACCGACGACGCCTTCTGCTCGATCGCGAGCAGCTGGTCGACGCGCTTGTGGTTCACGCGCTGGCCGACCTTCTCTTCCATCCACATGCGGCCGCCGCCCGCGCCGCAGCAGAACCCGCGCTCGCGGCAATGCGGCTCGATCTCTACACGCCGGACATCGGGCAGCGCGTCGAGCACGTTGCGCGGCTGGTCGTAGATCTTGTTGTGCCGGCCGAGGTAACAGGGGTCGTGATACGCGACCGTCGCCTGTTCGGCTCCGCCGACAACAGTGATCTTCCCTTCGGCGATGAGCCGCTCGACGAGCGGGAGCGCGTGGATGACCTCGTACTTCCCGCCGAGCTGCGGGTACTCGTTGGCGATCGTGTTGAAGCAGTGCGGGCAGCTGGTGATGACCTTGCGCACCTTGTGCTTCGCGAACGTGTCGAGGTTCGCCTGCGCCTGCTGCTGCCAGAGGTACTCGTTGCCGATGCGGCGAGCGGGATCGCCGTTGCAGGTCTCCTCGCGGCCGAGGATCGCGAACGAGAGGCCGGCCGCATCGAGGATGCGCGCGAGCGCCTTCGCGACGCGCTGGTTGCGGCGGTCGTAGGACGCGGCGCAGCCGACGAAGTACAGGTACTCCGCATCGGGCTTCTCGGCGATCGTCGGGACGCTCAGGCCCTCAGCCCAATCGCCACGGGCCTCGCGCGCCTCGCCCCACGGATTGCCGGCACGCTCGATGTTCGCGAGCGCCTTCTGGGCCTCGGGCGGCGCCGCCGACTCCATCATCGTGAGGTAGCGGCGCATGTCGACGATCTTGTCGATGTGCTCGATGGTCACCGGGCACGCCTCGACGCACGCCGCGCAGGTGGTGCAGGCCCAGAGCTCCTCGGGCTTCGTCTCGCTCTGGTGCGCCGGCGCCGTGCCCGTCGCCTCCGCGGACGCGAGCAGCGCGTCGCCTTCGCGCAGCAGCAGGTCGCGAAGGTCGAGGACGATCCTCTGCGGGTCGAGCGGCTTGCCGGTCGCTGCCGCGGGGCAGTTGTCGGAGCAGCGCCCGCATTCGGTGCAGGTGTAGCCGTCGAGATGCTGCTTCCAGGTGAGGTCGCGCAGCGTCGCCGCGCCGAACGACTCCTGCTCCTCGATGTCCGCGATGAGCTTCAGCGCCCCTCGCGGGCGGGTCGTGCGGAAGTACACGTTCGGCAGCGTCGTGACGATGTGCAGATGCTTCGACTGCGGGAGGTACGCGGCGAACGCGAGCACCGTGACGACGTGCACCCACCACGCGCCGGTGAACAGTGACGCGGCGAACGGCCCCTCCACGAGAGGCACGAGCAGCCCGGCAAGCGGTGGCGGCGTCACGCCCTTCTCGACGAGCCGCGCGGCGGTCCCCGCGGCCTCGAACGTGAGAAGCGAGAGCATCAGGACCGTGATGAGCCCGAGGATCACGTAGCCGTCGAGCGCGACGTGCATGCGCGGCGGCCTGAAGAACGCTCGGCGGATCGCGGCCAGCGCGATGGAGGCGAGCACGAGGACCGCGAAGACGTCGACCGACCACGCGAACAGCGCGCTGTCGCTGAAGGGGATGTGGAATCGGCCGATGCCGCTCGCGAGGAGATCGACGGTGCCGACCGTGATGACGAGGAAGCCCCAGAAGATGAGCGCGTGCGCGATGCCGCGCACGAGGTATGGACGCTTGAACAGCTTGCGCTGACCGAGGTAGATGACGAGCTCGTCGCGGAGGCGCCGGCCCTGCTGGCCCGTGCGCTCGGGGTCGGCCTTGCCGAGCCGAAGGTACCGGTACAGGCGCAGCGCGCGGTACGCGAAGGCGCCGAAGCCGATGAGCGCGACCACGGCGAGCACGATGGATCCCGCGCCGCTCGTCGGCGCGGTCACGCTCGGTCCTTCCCGAACAGGTCGTCGGCGATGACGAGCTTCATGATCTCGCTCGTGCCCTCGTAGAGCTCGGTGATCTTCGCATCGCGGTAGTGACGCTCCGCGGGGAAGTCCGCGAGATACCCGTACCCACCGAAGACCTGGACGCACTCGCGCGATGCGCGAACGGCGACGTCGGACGCGAACAGCTTGGCCATCGCGGCCTCCGCCTCATACGGCGCGCCGCTCGCCTTGAGCGCGGCCGCGCGCCAGGTCAGCAGCCGCGCGGCGTCGGTCTCCGTCGCCATGTCCGCGAGCTTCCACTGGATCGCCTGCAGATCGGCGATCTTCTGGCCGAAGGCCTCGCGCTCCTTCGCGTACGCGACGGAGTCCTCGAGGCACGCGCGCGCGATGCCCACCGCCTGGGCGGCGATGCCGATCCGTCCGCCATCGAGCGTCGAGAGCGCGATGCGGAACCCCTGCCCCACCTCGCCGAGCAGCGCGTCGGCGCCGACGCGGCAGCCGTCGAAGGCAAGCTGGGTGGTGTCGGACCCGCGGATGCCGAGCTTGTGCTCCTTCTTGCCGACGGTGATGCCCGCGCCGTGCTTGTCGACGACGAACGCGGCGATGCCCTTGTGCTTCTTCTCGGCGTCGGTCTGCGCGAACACGATCGCGACGTCGGCCGACGCGCCGTTCGTGATGAAGTTCTTCGTGCCGTTCAGCACCCAGCCCGCGCCGTCGCGCGTCGCCGTGGTGCGCATCGCTGCCGCGTCGCTTCCGGCCGCCGGCTCCGAGAGCGCGAAGCAGCCGAGCAGCTCGCCCTTCGCGAGCGGTTTCAGGAAGCGCTCCTTCTGCGCGTCGCTGCCGTAGCGCAGCAGCGGATCGCAGACGAGCGAGTTGTTCACGGTCATCACGACGCCCGTCGACGCGCAGGCGCGAAAGATCTCCTCGAGCGCGAGCACGAGTGAAACGGCGTCGAGCCCGCTGCCACCCCACTCCTGCGGCGCGCACACGCCCATGAAGCCGAGAGAGGCGAGCTCGCGCAGCAGCTCCTTCGGGATCGCCGCGTCGCGATCGATCGCCGCGGCGAGCGGGAGCACCCTCGTCGTCGCGAACTCGCGCGCCGTCCTCTGGACGAGCGCCTGCTCCTCGCTGAGCTCCAGCTCGAAGCCGCCGACCTCGGTCGTTCCGGCCGTCGTGGCGGTCATCGGGCGTCACGCATAGCTGTGGAATCCGCGACCGGTCTTCCTGCCGAGCCAGCCGGCCTGCACGTACGAGCGCAGCAGCGGGGCGGGCCGGTACTTCGGGTCGCCGAGATCGCGCTGCATGACCTCGAGGATGGCGAGGCAGACGTCGAGCCCGATGAGGTCGGCGAGCGCGAGCGGCCCCAACGGGTGGTTCATCCCGAGCCGCATCACGGTGTCAATGTCATTCGCGGTGCCGACACCCTCGGAGAGCGCGAAGACCGCTTCGTTGATCATCGGCATCAGCACGCGATTCGCGATGAACCCGGGCACATCCTTCGACTCCACGGCCGTCTTCCCCAGCTTCGCGGCCAGGTCCTTCACCGCCGCCACCGTCTCGTCCGCGGTCCGCAGGCCGCGCACGACCTCGACGAGCGTCATGAGGGGGACCGGATTCATGAAGTGCATCCCGACGACCTTGTCGGGTCGCTTCGTCGCGCCGCCCAGCCTGGTGATCGGGATCGACGACGTGTTCGAGGCGAGGATCGTCGCCGGCGCGCAGGCCAGATCGAGCCTGCGGAAGAGCTCGGCCTTCACGGCCTGGTCCTCGAAGGCCGCCTCGATCACGAGCTCGACGCGAGAGAGATCCGCGATGTCGACGGAGGTGCGGATGCGACCCGCGATCTCGGACGCCGGCCGCGGAAGCCTCTTCTTCTCCTCGAGCTTCGCCAGCGACGCGCCGATCGCGGCCTGGCCGCGCCGCAGCTGCTCGAGCCCCACGTCGACGAGCAGCACCTGGAGGCCCGCCGTCGCGCAGACCTGCGCGATGCCCGCCCCCATCGTGCCCGCGCCGACGACGCCGAGCTCGCCGCTCACGCGGCCTCGATCGCGAGCGCGACCGCCTCGCCGCCGCCGAGGCAGAGCGAGGTCACGCCGCGCCGCTTGCCGCGCGCGCGCAGCGCGTAGAGCAGCGTCACGAGCAAACGGGCGCCGGACGCGCCGATGGGGTGACCAAGAGCGACGGCGCCGCCGTTCACGTTGAAGCGGTCCTCGGGGATGCCGAGCTCCCGACGGACGCCCTCGATACCGGAGAACGCCTCGTTCACCTCGAACAGGTCGACGTCGCCGACGGTCCAGCCGGCCTTCTCAAGGACCTTCGCGATCGCGCCCGACGGCGCGAGCAGGAACAGCTCCGGCTCGCGCGCGAACTGCCCCTGCGCGACCAGCCGCGCGAGCGGCGCCGCGCCGAGCTGCGTCGCGCGCTCGGCGGAGGCGACCACCAGCGCGGCGGCGCCGTCGTTGAGCTTCGACGCGTTGCCCGCGGTGACCGTGCCGCCCTCCTTGAACGCCGGCCGGAGGTTCGCGAGCGCGTCGAGCGTCGTCTCGCGCGGCGTCTCGTCGCGGTCGATCACCGTGACCGCGCCCTTTCGTCCGGGGACCTCGACCGGCACGAGCTCCGCGGCGAACGCGCCGCTCGCCTGCGCGCGCAGCGCCTTCTCATATGACGCGACAGCGAACAAGTCCTGATCCTCGCGCGTGAGCGAGCAGCATTCCGCGGCCTTCTCGCCGCCGAGGCCCATGTGGCCGCCGCCGTACGCATCGACGAGCCCGTCGATCAGGTTCGCGTCCTTGATCGAGTGCTGGCCCAGCGGGAGCCCCTGACGGGCGCCCTTCAGCAGGTAGGGCGCGTTCGACATGCTTTCCATGCCGCCCGCGACCACGCACGCGGCCTCGCCCGCCTTGATCTGCGAGCTCGCGAGCATCACGGACTTCAGCCCGGAGCCGCACACCTTGTTCACCGTCGTGCAGGGCACGGACACGGGCAGCCCCGCACCGAGCGCCGCCTGCCGCGCGGGCGCCTGGCCGACACCCGCCTGCACCACGTTGCCCATGAAGACCTCGTCGACCTGGTCCGCGCGCACGTGCGCGCGCTCGAGCGCGCAGCGGATCGCGATCGCGCCGAGCTGCGGCGCGCTGAGCGGCGCGAGCCCGCCGAGGAACGCGCCGATCGGCGTCCGCGAGGCGCCGAGGATGACAACGTCCGTCATCTTTCCTCCAGCAACAGCTGCGTCACGTGCTCGCGATAGGAGCGGATCTCATCGCGCAGCGCCTGCAGCTCGCCGACGCGCTCGTCGATCTGACCGAGATGCGCGTCGAGCAGCTCCACGAGCCGCGGCAGCACGTTCCGGTTGGAGTTCTGCGCCGCGTAGAGCCGTTCGAGCTCGAGCATCTCCTGGAGCGACAGGCCGAGCGTCTTGAGCTTCTGGATGAAACGGAGCCGCCGGACGTCGTCCTCGGTGTAAACCCGCGTGCCGCCCTCGAGGCGCTTCACGCTTTCGAGGAGGCCGACCTCCTCGTAATAGCGGATGGTCCGCTCCGTCAGGCCGAGACGCGCGGCGATCTCGCCGATGCGGTAGCTCCCCGCGGTGACCGACATCTCCGCCACTTTACGTCAACTGGCGAGCAACAGCGGAGAATCGTCCGGGGACGCACGTGAAAGCGGCGTCAGCAGAGAGCGGTCTAGTCACACTTGACTGCCCGAGTAATGTCGATGACGCCTGCACGGCGCGGTCGAGTGCGCCCGGTGCCGACGCATCTGGAGAATGAAGTGGCCGGCGTGGCCGAAAGACCCCGAGTCGAGTTTCGTCCGAGCGTTGTGGCCTTTCGCGATCAGAAGGCTCGATACGTTGGCCGCGAAGTGCGCCGCCCGCGGGACTTCATCGGTGCCGGAGTCTTTCTCGAGGTCGGACGCACGCTCGTACTGGTCCGGCCGAAGGCGTTATCACTGTTCGCGGACGAGAACGGCTTCGGCTTTCTAGGAGAGCTTGAGGGCGATGTCGTGTGGGGATCGCGCCGCTGGAAAAAGGTCTCCATGCGCATGCCGGAGAAGCGCGAACGCGGTTGGCGCCAAGTGACATCGTTCGACGGGCTCCGCTTCGGTGTTCCCGGCACGAGCGACCAGATCCGGGTGGACGAACTGCGCTTTCGCCGCTTACGCACAAGAGGCCAGGATCTCCTGACGATCGGGCGGATGGTCGGGCGCGATCGATTGGAACGGCGGCCGATCCACATCCTGAGCCCGACGCCGCTCGGCGGGTGCGTCGATGTCGTTGTCTGGAAGTGCCAGAACATGTGGTGCCTCGATCGCTGTCGGCAGAAATGGCAGGGAAACACGCTGCTGAGCTGTACATGCGAAGACGGTGGTTGGTGCACCGCGCTTCCGGTCAGATCCCAGTGCGTGAACGCGAACTGCGATGGCACTTGCCATCAGGTGCACCGCTGGGCCAACTGCCTGTGCTGGTAGCGCCTTGACGACCCGGCCGCGACCGCAGGCGCGTCCGAGCGGACGGCCCATTCGCTCAGTCGTTCGCATACCTCTGCAGCTCGAGTTACGAGCGTGGCGCGAGTCGTTGCTCACGCTGCCGAGATTCTTCTCGGACGAGCCCCAGCTCGCGGATTGGTTCACGGGCAAGCTCGAGACCTTCGAGGCCGAGATGGCAGGTACCGCGTTCCAGATCCTCGATGCGGCGGCGAGCGCGCAACGCCAGGCGCGAACCCGCGCCGAATGGACCGCTCTTGGGCGGTTCCATGCGAATCAGGTCCGAACTGTGTGGGGACCGCATGCGGACGCATTTTTCGTCCAGTGGACCAGCCAACTCGAGCGCGCGCTGGCTGCGGTGAATGAAGCAGCGGAGGCCGCACCTCGCAGCCTCCAAGAGCTCAAGCGCAGAGGGCAGAGCGCTACGCGCGCAGAACGGGCCCGTCGCACTCGGCTGCTCCGCGAGCTCGGACGCAGACCGCGCCCAGGCGTCCTGCTGCAAGACGGACCGCTGCTGCAGGAGGAGACGCCGAAGCCGGGCGAGTGGCCCAAGAAGAAGATGCCTGTGGGCGGTGCCGACACGGACATCGACAAAGACGGCGACACGTTCAAGGTCAAGTTCCTTCCTGACGGACCGACCGTGACGATCGATAAGGTGGTCAAAGCCGATGTCGCTGGCGGCGGAAAGGTCCGGGCGAGCGACTCGAAGGGCGATGGCTCGGGAACGAAGACCCCGGGCGGAGTGCACTTTGGCTATTGGAAGGTCTTTCAACTGGCGGAGGCACCCGGCGGTTGCACCAGTTCCAAGCGAGTCCAGCTCAAGCGCGTAGTGCTCGAACAGGTCACCCCTGACGGAGGTACGCCCGTAGTCACGCAGCCAAAGCCCGGAAAGGCTCCAGCCTGGGAGCTCGATGGGCCGAAGTCAGCTGACGACCCCTCATCGATCGGCACGATCCCCGGCGAGCCGATGACCCTCGACGCCCCCGGCTGGGTCTATCCCAAGGACAAGAAGTTCCCACCTGGGGAGTTCAAGCGCGAGACCAACTATCGGACCTGGTTCATCTGTTGCAAGCCGTTCAAGATCCTCGGCTACTTCGAGTGGACTGTGAAGCTGACGGTGCAGATAAAGCCGAAGGCCGCGGATTCAACAGCTACCGTCGATCCAACCGGCCCCGAATGGCACGATCACGATGCGACTACGGAAGCGGGCAAGGATTTCGACACGCTCGTGGTGAAGAAGTTCCCGAAGCTCTGCGCGTAGAGACCGTCGAGCGCGCGGCTCGATGAAATTCGTAGACCCGAGGGGATTCGAACCCATGACCTCTTCCTTGAAAGGAAGAGGACCCGACTCCTCGCGCGACACGACGGACGCGGACAGGTTTATGCGGCTCGTGTCCGTATTCCGGGCCCCGGCGTCGGGGTAGTTCGCAGGTCGACCCCGCGCACACCAACGTGACCGTGGCCGGCGATCACGTGAAGATCGAGTTCTCGGTCGAGGCCATTCCGGAGCAGACGCAGCTGTCGCCGCTCACCCACACAGCTCCGCCAGCGCGATGGCGAGCACGGTGGCGCCGAGCGTCGCGTCCTCGACGCTCGCGTGCTCGGTCGGCGTGTGCGAGCCACCGGTCGAGCGGACGAAGAGCATGCCGGAGGGCACGCCGCCGAGCGCGGGGTTCGACGTGTCGTGGCCGGCGCCGGATACGAGGAGCGGCGCGTCGACGCCCACCGCCTTGGCGCTGCGCAGGAACAGGTCGGTGAGCTTCGCGTCCATCGGGACCGGTGGCACGGACGCGAGCTGGTCGACGAGGAACGTGAGCCCGCGCGCGTCGCAGATGCGGCGCGCCTCGACACGGAACGCGCGGAGCACCGCGTCGACCCGCTCCTGGTCCGGCGCGCGCACGTCGATCGAGAAGGTGCACTGGCCGGGTACGACGTTCTTCGCGCCGGGACGCACGGCGATCTCGCCGACCGTGCCGACGGCGTCGATCATGGCGGACGCGATGCGCTCGAGCCCGAGCGCCATCTCCGCCGCGCCCGCGAGCGCGTCCTTGCGCGCGCCCATGACGGTCGCGCCCGCGTGGTCGGCACGTCCGGTGACGCGGACGAGGCCATGGAAGATGCCGACGATGTCGCTGACGACGCCCAGCGGGATGCCGCGCGTCTCGAGCCGCGGCCCCTGCTCGATGTGCAGCTCGAGATACGCCGACAACGGATCGGTGTAGCGGGCCCGCTCGGGATCGCCGGACGCACCGAGCGCGCGCAGCGCGTCGGCGATCGAGATGCCGTCGCGGTCGCGTCGCTCCGCGGCCTTCGCCGGGAGCCTTCCGAACGCGGCCGTCGAGCCGAAGAGCCCGATGCCGAACCGCGCGCCCTCCTCATCGCACCAGCCGACCACCTCGAGCGGCCGCCGAAGGGTGCGACCCGCGTCGAGGATGGTGTCGACCGCTTCGACCGCGCAGAGGACGCCGAGCGCGCCGTCATACCGGCCGCCTTCGGGAACGGAGTCGAGATGCGAGCCCACGAGCACCGCGGGGCCGGGACCACCGAATCGCCCGTAGACGTTCCGCGCCTCGTCGGTGCGGATCGCCGCGCCGCGCGCGCGCAGCCATGACGCGACGAGCTCCTGCGCCTGCGCTTCCGCGAGCGTGAGGCCGAGCCGCGTCACCGCGTCGCCGTGCCCGCCGATGGCGCTCAGCTCCGCGATCCGCCGCGCCAGGCGGTCCTTGTTCGCGTTCACGTCACCTGCTCAGCCAGCTGATCGGGTCCGAACGGCAGGCCGTCGAACACGCTGCGCTCGATCTCGCGCACCGCGCGCAGCTGCGCGTCGCGCAGATGCACGAACTGTGGGGCGCGCGCCTGCTGCTCTCCCATCCGCTCCTCGAGTGTGACGACCTCGAACAGACCACGCCGATCCGCGTAGTGCACGATGCGCTCCGCCAGGGTCCGCGGGGCGAGCCCCGGGTCCATCGAGGCGTAGACCGGGTGCCGGCGCACGAGCTCCGCAAGGTCGGCGTGGCCATGCGCGCTCACCACAAGCGCCGAGATCTGGTTGTGATCCCGGCCGTCGCCGTCGAGGAGCGGGCTCTTGCCGATGTCATGCAGGTACCCGGCGAGGCCGACCGCGTCGGGGTCGAGGTCGTGGCCGGCGCGGCGGTGCGCCGCCGCGAGCGCCATGGCGATCCGGCCGACCGCCAGGCTGTGCCGTCGCAGCCAGTCGGGGTATGCGTAGCGGTCGAAGAGCGTGAGCGCCATCATTTCTGTGGATAACATGTCAATTCGCTATTGACACCTATGGGCGCGTCTCGTACGTTCGCGGCGAGCGCCAAGGGGAGTGGATGTGGAGCCGAACGGGGCGATCGACGACCGCATCATCGCGCACCTCGGCTACGCGAGATCCGTCGCGGCGCGCTCGCTCGACCCACGCTGTCGCGGCGCGGAGCGCGAAGACCTGATCGCCTGGGGCGTCCTCGGTCTGGTCCAGGCGGCGCGGCGCTACCGGTCCACGGCGGGCGCGCCGTTCGGGGCATACGCCGCGCGTCGCGTGCGCGGCCAGGTGCTCGACGCGCTGCGCGCCCGCGATCCGCTCACGCGCACCGCGCGGCGCGAGTACAAGGCGGCACGCGCGGCCGACAGCGAGCTCGCGCCTCCGTACCTCGAGGTCTCGCTCGATCGCTGCCTCGAGCACGGACTGGAGCCGCCGCAGCGCTCCGCTGCCGTGTGCCGCTCGACGCAGGACGCGCGCTGGGCGGGGGTCCGCGCCTGTGTCCGCCGCCTGCCCGCGCTCGAGCGCCGGGTGATCGTGCTGTCGTTCGGACGCGGCTACACGCTGAAGGAGATCGGCGCGCGCGTCGGCCTCTCGGAGTCCGGCGTGTGCCGCATGCGTGCGCGCGCGCTGCGACGGCTCCGCGTCATCTGCGGCGAGGGTCAAGAGGTTGACTAGAGTGACCGCATGTCGGACCTGCGGCGCGCCCGTTTCGCACGCCTCGTCAGACGTGCCCTGGCCGATCTCCCGCCCCGGTTCCGCGAACGGATGCGCAATGTCGAGATCATCGTCGAGGACGAGCCAGATGCGGCGCGCCTGCCCGATGGCGGAACGCTGCTCGGACTGTACGAAGGTGTCCCACTGACGCAGCGCGGCCTGGACGAGCCCTATCTGCCAGACCGCATCACGATCTTCCGCAGGCCGATCGAGTCCATCAGCGCGTCGCCGCACATCCAGGCGCGCATCGTCCGCGACACGGTCGTGCACGAGATCGCGCATCACTTCGGCATCTCGGACGAACGCTTACACGAGCTCGGGCTCGGGGACGAGGACTAGCCCGAGGCCGCGCGCTTCAGCTTCGCGAGCGCCACGTGGGGGCCGGCCGGATCGAGGAAGATCGCGGAGCCCGCGACGAGCACGGTGGCGCCCGCATCGGCGACGCGCCTCGCGTTCTCGGCCTTGATGCCGCCGTCCACCTCCAGCTCGACGCGCGATAGACCACGCGTATCGAGCTCCGCGCGCAGCGCGCGGATCTTGTCGATGGAGCTCTCGATGAACGGCTGACCGCCGAATCCCGGCTTCACGCTCATGACGAGGACGAGGTCGACGCTCAAGAGGTACGGAAGGATGCGCGCGAGCGGGGTTTCGGGGACGAGCGTGATCCCGGGCCGCACGCCACGCTCGCGGATGCGCGCGAGCGCGCCCCCTGCATCCGCCGTCGATTCGATGTGCACAGTGACGTACGACGCGCCGGCGTCGACGAAGCGATCGACCCAGATCTCGGGACGCTCGATCATCAGATGCACGTCGAGCGGCAGGGTCGTCGCGCGATGGAGGTCCTCGACCATCTTCGGCCCGAATGTGAGATTCGGCACGTAATGGCCGTCCATCACGTCGACGTGGATCCAATCCGCGCCCGCCGCCTGGGCCGCCTGGACGGCGTCGGCGAGGCGTCCGAAATCTGCGTTGAGGATGGAAGCAGCGAACTTCAGTTCAACATTTCCTCTCTTCGGCGTTGTCTGACGCGGCCGGCGCTGGCATCATAGGCACGAGCGAAACGGAAGGAGCCCTCCTCCCATGTACCGCCCTCAGAACCTGCGCATCCCCGGCCCCACCTTCGTGCCCCAGGCGGTGCTCGCCGCGTCCGCGCGGCCGATGATCAACCACCGCGGCCCCGAGTTCGCCGCGCTGATGGCCGCGATCACCCGCGCGCTGCAGGACTTCCTGCGCACGAAGGGCGACGTGCTGCTGCTGACCGCTTCCGGATCCGGTGGCATGGAGGCCGCGGTCGCGAACACCCTGTCGAGCGGCGACAAGGTGCTCGTCTTCGTGAACGGCGCCTTCGGCGACCGCTTCTTCCAGATCTGCAGGGCCTACGGCGTGGACGCGCGGCGCGTCGACGTGCCGTGGGGCCGCGCGGTCGAGCCAGACCTCGTGCGCGACGAGCTGGCGAAGGAGAAGGCGCGTGACGGCGCGAAGGCCGTCCTCGTCACGCACAACGAGACCTCGACCGGCGTGCTCAACCCATTGAAGGAGATCAGCGCCGTCGTGCGCGAGTCCGGGCGGCTGCTCATCGTGGACAGCGTGTCCGGCGCGGGCGCGGTCGAGCTCGAGATCGACGAGTGGGGCATCGACGTCTGCGTCACCGCGAGCCAGAAGGCCTGGGGCGCGCCTCCAGGGCTGTCGATGGTCGCGATGAGCGAGAAGGCCTGGAAGGCATTCGATCGCTCGAACCTGCCGAAGCTCTACTTCAACCTGCAGACGTACAAGGACGCGCTCGATCACGGCTCGACCCCGGCGACGCCGGCGAACACCGTGGTCATCGCGCTGCAGGAGGCGCTGCGGCTGATGGCCGAGGAGGGCCTGGAGTCGATCATCAAGCGCCACCGCGACCTCGCCCTCGCGACGCGTCGCGGGATCCAGGCCGCGGGCCTGGGGCTCTTCGCCGACGAGGCGCACGCCTCCCCCACGTGCACCTCCTTCCGCATGCCCGCGCGCGTGGACTCGCGCAACTTCATGCGCGTCCTGCGCGACGACTACGACACGGTCATCGCCGGCGGGCAGGGCAAGCTCGAGGGCCAGATCGCGCGCGTCGGCCACATGGGCTTCGTGACCCTGCAGGACATGCTGGGCTTCCTCTCGGCGCTGGAGCTGACGCTCAAGGACCTGAACCAGCCCGTCGAGGCCGGCGTCGCCATCACCGCCGCGCTGCGCGCGTACGCGGAGGCAACGCAGCCGCCGGCGAAGACGCCGGTCGGCAGCCGCCGTTAGCAACAGACCCGTCGTCCTCGTCGCGGACCCGGTCGCGCAGGAGGGCATCGACCTCCTGCGGGAGCACTGCGAGGTGCGCGTCGCGACGGGACTGAGCGAGGCCGACCTCCTGAAGCAGGTCGCCGACAGCGACGGTCTCGTCGTGCGCAGCGAGACGAAGGTCACCGCGAAGGTCCTGGACGCGGCGAAGAAGCTCATGGTGGTCGGTCGCGCCGGCGTCGGCGTCGACAACATCGACGTGCCGGCCGCCACGGCGCGTGGCGTGTACGTCGTGAACGCCCCGTTCGGCAACGTCTGGGCCGCCGCGGAGCACGCGCTCACGCTGTCGCTCGCGCTGCTGCGCAAGGTGGTCGACGCCGACCAGAGCGTGCGGGCCGGGAAGTGGACGCGAAGCGCGTTCATGGGACGCGAGCTGCGCGGGAAGACGCTCGGGCTCATCGGCATCGGGCGCGTGGGCGGGCTCGTCGCGCGCCGCGCGGCCGCGTTCGAGATGCACGTGATCGCCCACGACCCGTACGCGACCGAGGCCGGCGCGCGCGCGCTCGGCGCGCGCCTGGTCGAGCTCGACGAGCTGCTGCGCGACGCCGACGTCATCTCGCTGCACACGCCGCTCACCGAGAAGACGCGCGGCATGATCAACGCGACGACGCTCGCGCTGATGAAGCCGACCGCGATCCTCGTGAACTGCTCGCGCGGCGAGGTCGTCGACCCCGCGGCGCTGGCGAGCGCGCTCGAGAAGAACGAGCTCGCAGGCGCCGCGCTCGACGTCTTCGCGACCGAGCCGCTGCCGGCCGACTCTCCCCTCCGCTCCGCGCCGCGCACGATCCTCACGCCGCACATCGCGGGCTCGACCGTCGAGGCGCAGACGAACGTCTCCGTCGACGTGGCGCGCCAGATCATCGACGTGCTGCAGGGCCGGCCCGCGCGCGACGCGGTGAACGCGCCGCGCCCGCCGAGCGAAGAGGCGGGCGGCACCGCGTGGCTGCGTCTTGCCGAGGGGCTCGGCTCGCTCGCCGCGCAGCTCCTCGAGGGCCGCCCGAGCAGCCTCGAGCTCGTCTATCAGGGGACGCTGCTCGAGCTCGACCCGGAGCCGCTGCGCGCCGCTGGCGTGAAGGGCCTGCTCGAGCAGTTCTCGGAGCAGCGCGTGAATCTCGTGAACGCGCTCGCGCTCGCGAAGGATCGCGGGCTCGCGATCGCCGAGCGCCAGGAGCTCGAGCCCGCGCGCTACACGAGCCTGCTCACGCTGCGCGTCGGCGGGACCGAGGTCGCGGGATCGCTCGTGCAGGGCGAGCCGCGCATCGTCCGCATCGACGGCTTCTGGGTCGACGTGCCCATCGAGGGGCACCTGCTGCTCACGAAGCACACCGACAAGCCCGGCCTCGTCGGCCGCGTCGGGACCGTCCTGGGCGAGAACGACGTGAACATCTCGTCCATGCAGGTCGGACGGCGCAATCCGCGCGGCGAGGCGCTCATGATCCTGACGCTCGACGACCCCGTCCCCGACGCCGTGCGCGAGCGCATCGGCCACTACGCCGACATCGTCGAGGTCCGCACCGCGCGTCTCGGCGTCTAGCGGGCGTGTAGAGTCCAGCCCTCATGGAAGCAGCGAGGTTCGAGCGCGCGGTCCGCACCGAGGCGAGCGAGGTGTTCGCCATCTACGGCGGCGCGCGCCGCATCGGCCGCGTGGACCTGCATTACGGCCGCTTCGAGGTCAATGCGACGCTGCTCCTCGAGGTGGACCTCCAGGACGACGAGCTCCAGCAGCTGATCGACCAGCTCGACGAGGAGCTCGTGCAGACGCACGACCCCGAGCGCGAGGACTTCCTGGTCACGGTGTTCAAGGGCGAGGAGCTCGGCTTCTACTCCGACGAGTTCGAGTCCGACGACGACGGCGACGACGAGGAGGAGCGACCGTAGCTCTCGCTACGTTGAACTTGACGCTGGTCCTATTGTCCTCGGTGCTCACGACGTAGCGGTCAAGCCCACCCCTTTGCGCGTGGGTTTCGGGCGCGCCAGCGCCGGGAAAGGATCAGAGATGGCCAGCCAGGCTCGGTTTGCCAAGGTGCCGCACGAGAAGGGCCGTGAGGATCCACCCAAGGATCCGCGGGAAAGTCCGCCCAAGACGAAGGACGGAGACAAGGTATCGGAGAAAGCGCGAGAACAGCCTCCACGGCCGATCACGGATCCAGGCCCAAAGGACCCGAGCGAGGGTCCGCACAAGACGAAGGACGGAGACAAGCCCAAGGAGCGTGAGGCGGCGGAGCTCCCGTTCGCGAGCGCGAGGCCGGAGAAGCCATTCGAGAAGCCCGGGGATAAGACTGACAAGGACAAAGAGAAACCGGGCGACAAGCTCGACAGTTGGGATAAACCTGACGACAAGTCCCGTGACAAGCCTGGCGATAAGCCAGACGAAAAAGGACCGCGTGAACAAGGCGCGCTTCGCACGAAGGCGAGCAAGGACGACAAGGACTCCGCCGACAAGGACCCGACCGAGGGCCCGCATAAGACGAAGGACAGCACGAAGGACAGCAGCGACAAGGGCAAGGATGGCGACACGCCGAGTGCGCGCGGCGAATTGCGTCACTTCATAGACGCGACGTTGCGGCCGCGGGTCGGACCTACGCCTGCGGATCCGAGCAGCGCCGCATTGCTCGCGGTGGCGGCCGAGCTGCGGGATCGCGATGAGTCGGCCCGGCTGCGGAAGGACGCGCGGGACACGAGCGCGTAGTAGCAAGCGTCGCGGTTCTGGGATGCGCCGCGCTCTGGTGATCTGCGACAGTCGAGACGAGAGCGCTCTGTGGGCCTATCTTCGGCTTCGAGCCATGGGCACGGACATCGACCTCGTGGGCTCAGGGGAGCTCGCAAGCGCTCTGCGTATCGAGCACACGGTCGCGGGCGAACGGAATGCGTTCACCATCGAGCTCGCCGACGGGCGGAACCTCACCGAGCAGACCGTCGGTCTGGTGCTGAACCGCCACCACCCACCCTCACAGCCGCTTGCGACTGAGGACGACCGCGAGTATGCGTACGAGGAATCGCTCGCGCTCTTCGCGAGCTGGATGAACTGCCTGCCAGGGCCCGTGCTCAACCGACCTGTCGGCTCCGGGCCGCGCGGCCCGTATCGCTCGCCGGCGCAGTGGCGAACGCTCGCGCGGCGTGCAGGCTTCGAGACGCGCGACCCATGGGACGCCGGGATCGAGGTCACCGAGGAACGGCCCACGATGTACGCGCTGCTGCTCTACGGCGAGTCCGTGGGAGTCGAGTTGCCCGCCGAGCTTCGAGACGCTGCGCGGGCGCTCTGCCAACGTACGCAGACCGAACTCGTCGAGATCCGACTCGTGGCCGGTACCGAGGGATGGACATTCACCGATGCGTCGCTGGACGCCGACCTTCGTCTTGGCGGAGACGCGCTCCTGGCCCGCCTTCGCGAGCTCGCCCGAACGGCATCGTGATATTCCTCTTCGGCAGCGGCCGCGATGGCCCTGTACGGGCTACCGCGCGGGCACTCAAGGATGCATCTGTTCCCTTCGTCTTCGCGGATCAGGATGAGCCTGCGGACCGGGCCTGGCTGGAGGGCGACGGACCAGACCACGCGTGTCTGGTGCTGGATGGTGCTGCGTTCCCGCTGGGGGAGCGCTCTGCCGCGTACGCGCGGCTCGAGCGTCCGGTACCAACGGACCATGCCGCGCAACGGTTCGTGGATCGGATCACCGATTGGCTCGAAGTCACCGGTGCTCTGGTCGTGAACCGACCTTCGCTCATGGCAACCAACTACTCGAAACCTGGGCAGCTGCAGGTGATCGCGCGTGCGGGATTTCTCGTGCCGGACACGCTGATAACGAATGACCCCGACCGCGTGCGTGCCTTCGCTCGTGAGCACGCACGGGTGGTGTTCAAGTCGATCAGCTCGGTGCGCTCGATCGTGACCGAACTGACGAGAGACGCGGATCTGAGCCGAGTTCGATGGTCGCCGGTGCAGTTCCAAGAATTCGTCGAGGGGTTGAATGTGCGCGTCCACGTCATCGGTCGCGACGTCTTCGCGACCGCGATCGAGACCGATACGATCGACTATCGATATGCGCAGCGCTACGGTTCGCACGTGCGCTACGCGCCACATGAGCTTGACAGCACTGTTGCGGACGCCTGTCGACATCTGGCGGCTGAGCTCGGCCTGATGATCGCGGGGCTCGACCTGAAGTTCCGGGCCGACGGCGCCCCTTACTGCTTCGAGGTCAATCCGTCGCCCGCGTTCTCCCACTACGAGGATCTCGCGGGCCAACAGATGTCGGACGCGGTCGTAGACCTCCTCCGGGAAGGACCGACGTCACCCCGCCACTAGCGTGCGACCGCGTGTATACCGATCCGGCGCCGCCCCTAGTGATACGTCTGGCGCAGTCCTGTCTCGAGATCGCGCGGCGCGTAGCCGAGCTCCTGTCTCGCCTTGTCATCTCTCGCCCAGAACGTCACGCCATCGGCGGATGAGAGGATCTCGCGCAGGCGCGAGCTGAACGGGGCGAGGGCGCGGAGCGGCGCGGCCGGTATCTCGATCCGCGGCGCGCGATGGCCGGTCACGCGCGCGAGGGTCCGCAGCGCGTCACGCACGGTCGCGTTCTCGCCGCCGAGCACGAATGACTCCCCGACACGACCGCGATCGAGCGCGAGCAGGATGCCGTCCGCGACGTCGTCGACGTGGACGAAGTCCAGGCCGAGATCCGCGAAGACGATCGCCGGCAGCCGGCCGCGGCTCGCGTCGTGGAGCACGCCGCCGATGCCGGAGTGATCGCCCGGGCCGTAGACCTGGCCGGGCTGGACGATCACGCAGGGCAGGCCGCGCTCGATGAAGCGCAGCGCGATCTCGTGCGCGCGATGCTTGGTCTCGTCGTAGTACGACGTGTAGCCGGGATCGCGCCGATATGCCTCGTCGACGATCTTGCCGTGCGTGTCGCCCAACACGACGACGCTCGAGACGTACACGACCTTCGGGACGCGCGCGGCGAGCGCGGCGCTCAGCACGCGCTCGGTGCCGCGCACGTTCGACTCGAACAACGCTGATCGGCGCGCTCGCGAGATGCCGACCTCGTAGATCGCCGCGCCGTGGATCGCCGCGGCCGCGCCGCTCAGGCCACGCTCGAGCGCGGCCTGAGCGGCGAGGTCGCCGACCACCAGCTCGCAGCCCAGCTCGCGCAGCCGGACCGCCCTATCCGGATCGCGGACCAGCGCGACCACCGCGTCGCCACGCGCGCGCAGCTCGCGCGCGACGGCGCCCATGACGAAGCCGGCCGCGCCGGTGACGAAGACGCGCATCAGACCGCGACGTCGGCGAGCGTCGCGCCGGCCAGCCGCACGAGCTCGGCCGGCGCGATCGGGAACACGGCGTCATGCAGGCCGGCGGCGGCCCACACGGTCTCGTACGCCAGCAGCCCACGATCGACGAGCACGCGGCACGGCGTCGCGTGGGCGAATGGTGGGATGCCGCCGATCGGGAAGCCGGTCGCGTCCTTCGCCTCGTCGGCGGTCGAGCGCCGCACGCGCGACGCGCCGAGCGCTGCAGCGAGACGCTGCTCGTCGACGCGCTGGGCGCCCGAGCAGCACACGACGACCGGCGACCCGTCGGCGACGAACACGAGCGACTTCACGATCTCCGCGACGCCGCAGCCGATCTCGCGCGCGGCGTCCTCGGCGGTCCGCGTCGTCCCGCTGAAGCGCTTGACCGGGAGCTCGACGCCGCAGGCGCTCGCGTGAGCGCGGACGCGCTCGATGTTCGGGTGGTCGGGCCCGCTCAGTGGACGAAGCGCGCGATGGCCCGCACGATCCGCTGCGGCACGAGCGCGATGAGCGCCCGGGCGACGCGGCCCCAGGCGTTCTCCACGGCGTCGAGCTCGACGTCGGTCACGCCCGACCTCGAGTAGCGGTCCACGACCCGCGCGTGCGCGATGTCGCGCAGCGGGCCGTGCGCATCCGGCACGGCGCGACCGAGAGAGTCGGCGTACTCGTAGGTGGTCTGCGACGCGGCCGGGGCATGGCCGAGGTAGGAGCCGAGCAGCCGCGTCTTCGCCCATGCCCGGTCGATCGGCGCGAGATCCCGGAAGCGCAGCTCGAAGCGCGCGTACGCCGCGAGCAGGCCGAGCAGGAGCAGCAGCACCGCGGCGATGGCCGGGCGCGGGTCGATCTCCCGCACCACGTTCAGCACGCCGCCGGCGAAGCTGCTGTCGCTGCCGTCCGGGCCCGCGCCCTCTTTCTCGTCGCGCCCGAGCGCGTCCGGGTCGTTGGCGTCGCGGACCGCACCGTTCTCACCGACCACGGCGCTCCCGTCGTTGATCAACGTGACGTCCTCGACGCGCGGGAACACCGTCTCCGACGGCGTGGGCTCGAACTCGATCCAGCCGTACTGCGGGAAGTAGGCCTCGACCCACGCGTGCGCGTTGAGCTCGCGCACGATGTAGCGGCCCTGCTCCGGATCGAACGTGCCCGTCGAGAAGCCCTCGACCATGCGCGCCGGGATGCCGAGCTCGCGCAGCATCACGGTCATGGACGACGCGAAGTACTCGCAGAAGTCCTCCTTGAGGTCGAAGAGGAAGTAGTCGACCGGGTCGCGGCCCGCGGGCGGCGCGCGGACGACGGTCGAGTACTTGTAGTTCTGGCGCAGGTAGGTCTCGAGCGCCTCGGCCTTGTCGTACGGCGTCGCCTTGCCGTCGGCGATCGTGTGCGCCTTGTCCTTCACGCGCTGCGGCAGGCTGGTGGGCAGCTGGAGGTACTTCGTCTTGATGTACGCCGGATACGCGGTCGTGGCCTTGCGCAGCGTCACCTTGTCCGCGGTCGAGACGAGCGCCGTCACGGTGTACGGGCCCTCGGCCTGCGCGCGGTTCACGGCGTGGAGCGAGGTCGAGTAGTTGCGATCCTCGCCCGTCTGGAACTGGAACGGGATGTTCACCTTCGTCGGCTCGTTCGGCGCGAACAGGATGTTCGCGTGCGGGACGACGACGTCGAAGGTGACGTCGATCTTCTCGCGGCCGCTGTACCTCGGGTCGATCCTGTCGGCCTTGTCCTGCTCGGTCGTGCGCCAGCCCTGACCGGTGTAGAAGTCGTAGGTGACGGCGCGCCAGAAGTGGCCCGCCGGGGCGTCGACGTTGAGCACGACGCGGTCGCCGAGGTTCGGCGCCTGGCCGAGCCGGATCGAGTCCGAGAACGACACGCCGCGCAGGCGGCTCGGTCCGGAGACGCCGGCAAAGAAGCGCTGCCACTCGGCCTCGACGCGGTGGTAGGGGCCCTCGAACGAGCCGAACGCGTTGTTCACGAGCTCGGCCGCGCCGACGCGCGGTGTCGCGACCGCCATGATCACGAGGACCAGGGTCCAGGTGAGGCCGCCGCGCAGCAGCCGCCAGTCCATCTCGCCGGTCGGCACGATGTTCTGCCGCGCCCAGCGCTCCTGCAGCGTGACCATGTGGAGGCGCACGAGCAGCAGCAGCACGCAGACCGTGAAGACCACGAGGTCCTGCAGCAGCGACGTGAGCGCCAGGGACGTGTTCACCACGAGGCAGAACCCCGAGAGCAGGATCGCGTCCCACAGGCGCTTCGAGCGCGCGAGCGCGAACGACCCGACGAACGTCGAGGCCCACACCGACGCGCCGAGGAACAGGATGAAGACCGTCGGATCGCTCGCGGCCTCGCCCGCGAGGACCTGCGTGAGGTAGTTGTTCACCCTGATGCCGAGGGCGGCGGCGCGGGCGTGCAGCGGACCCGCGTCGCTCACGCCGAGGGTGAAGAGGAACACCGCGAGGGCCCCGCTGACCACGCCGACGAGGCTGGCGCGCCGCGCGGACAGCCGGCCGTTGCCGATGACCGTGCCGAGCGCGAGCGCGAAGAGCGCCAGACCGGCGAACTGGGAGGTCGCCTCGACCCACTCGGCCTGCTCGAGCGACGCGGGGTAGACGAGCTGCATCACGACGAAGATCGGCAGCGCGACGAGCCCGCCTCGGAAGCGCAGCCGCGACCACGCGATGGGCGGGAACAGCGCGCGCAGCGCCGTCGCGATCATCTACGCGGTCTGCCCGACCGTTTCGTGGAACAGGTCCTCGACCGCGGAGCCGGGCGAGAGGTAGGCGGCCTTCACGCCGGCGACGGCGAGCTCCCCGAAGAGCGCGTGGCGCCTGGCGCGATCGCGCTCGTCGGTCTCGACCGGCGGCGCGACGATGACGGCCTGCGTCGCGATCGACGATTCACGGAACGTGCCGGCGGGGCGCACCCACGCGCGGTCGAGCGACGGGGTGATGAGCACGCACGATGCGCCGCGCCGCAGGCGCGGGAGCGTCTCGATCATCGTCTCGGCGAGCCCGCGCGATCCGGCGACGGACACCTCGGCGAGGAACTGCATCAGCTTGCCGAACTGCTTGGTGCCGCGGTCCGGATGGAACACCTCGACGTGGGTCCCGGTGGTGACGAGACCCACGTTGCGATGCTGGCGCAGCGCCTTCTGCACGATGCTCGCGGCGACGGTCACCGCGCGCTCCTCGGTCGATTCCTCGCCCTGGCCGCGGTGCCAGTAGCGCTCGAGGTCGAGGTAGATCCACAGGTCGGCGGTCTTGTCGAGCTCGAACTCCTTCACCTGGAGCGTGCGGTGGCGGACCGACGACGGCCAGTGGATGCGGTTCACCGCGTCACCGGGCTGGTATTGACGGATGCCCATGACCATCGAGGTCGATTGGAGCGAGCGCTGCCCGGTGAGGACGTTGCCCTCGAGGAACGAACCCGGCAGCTGCCAGAACGGGAGCTGCGCCACGCGCGGGTACACGAGCACCAGCGCGTTCGACGGCACGCGCAGCTCGGTCTGGAAGAGGCCGAACGGGTCGCCGCTGCGCAGCACGATCGGACCGAGGTGGAACCGCCCGCGGCGCGCGGCCTTCACCAGGACCTTCCAGCGACGCGTCTTGCCGCCGCCGGCGATCGAGAGCACGCGGCCGGGAAGCGGTTCGGGCCAGTTCGACTCTTCGAAGATCTCGAGCCACAGCTTGCCGAAGCGGTGATCGTTGCGAAGCTCGTAGGTGAGCTCGATGGTGTCGCCAAGATGCGCGTACGCCTGTCCGAGCGCGCGCTTCACGGAGAGCCCCTCGAGCGTCATCCGCGAGATCACCCACATCGTCACGCCGACGAAGAGCAGCAGGTACGAGAGGTACGACAGGAGGTCCACCCCGCTCGCGATCGCGGTGACGAGGAGCGCGAGCCACAGCACCGCGAAGTGCCAGGGGCGCATGGCCCTAGGTGCGCGCTGCTGCGGTGGTGACGTGCTCCACGGGAACGCTGGCGAGCACCTCGGCGACGACGGTGGTCGCGGCGAGATCCTTGAGCCGCGCCTGCGGCTGGAGGATGAGGCGATGCGCGAGCGCGGGACCCGCGAGCGCCTTCACGTCGTCGGGCACGACGTAGTCACGTCCGTTGATCGCCGCGTACGCCTGCGCGGCGCGGGCGAGCGCGAGCGAGCCGCGTGGCGATGCGCCGAGGTACACGTCGGGATGTGACCGCGTCGCGGTGACGACGCTGACGACGTACGTCTTCACGGGCTCGGCGAGGTGGATGTCCTTCACGCGGAGCTGCGCGTCGAGGAGCTCGTCCGCGCTGAGCACCTGCGAGATCGTCTCGAGCGGGTGCTGCACGCGCTGCGCGTCGAGGATCGCGACCTCCTCGCGCTCCTTCGGATAGCCGAGCTGGAGGCGGAGGAAGAAGCGGTCGAGCTGCGCCTCGGGAAGCGGGAACGTGCCCTCGTACTCGATCGGGTTCTGCGTCGCGAGGACGAGGAACGGGTCGGGCAGCGGATAGGTCGTGCCGTCGACGGTGACCTGCTGCTCGTCCATCGCCTCGAGGAGCGCGGACTGCGTCTTCGGCGTCGCGCGATTGATCTCGTCCGCGAGCACGATCTGGCTCATGACCGGGCCGGCCCGGAACTGGAACTCCTGGGTGCGCTGGTTATAGATGGACACGCCCGTCACGTCCGAGGGCAGCAGGTCCGGCGTGAACTGGATACGCCGGAACGTGCAGCCGAGCGAGCGAGCGAGGGCCTTCGAGAGGACGGTCTTGCCCGTGCCCGGCACGTCCTCGACGAGGATGTGGCCGCGGCAGAGCAGCGCGACGAGGGCGAGCTCGACCTCGTGGTGCTTGCCGAAGATGACGCGCTCGACGTTGTCGACGACCGCCTTCGCGCGCTGGCTCAGGTCCGTCACGAATGTCCCCCCAATGATCCGAGTCGGCACGCTTCGCGTTGTCCCACCACCGATAGCCTACCGGCCAGACCCGCCCGGCGTGGCGGGTATGTGCTTAAAGAACGCGAAAATCCCCCACTTGGTTCATTTGATCCCCGTCCGCTGCGCTGCCTTCGGCGCGCTGCGCGCCGGGGGCCCCTGCCCCCGCGCTACCGGGGGCCCATCCTCGGTCGGGCGGAGCCCTCCCTCGGCGCGCTATTTTCCAAGTGCCGCCCGCATCACAGCCGCGCCGAGCGGGGCCGCGTCGACGCCGCCCTCGGTCGCGTTCTCGATGAGCACGGCGACCGCGACCGTCGGGTCGTTCGCGGGCGCGAAGCCGATGAACCAGCCGTGCGGCGAGCCGGCCGGATTCTCCGCGGTACCGGTCTTTCCGGCGACGCTGACGCCGGGGATCTTCGCGCCGAAGGCGAACGCGCCCGGCGCCTCGACCGCTCCGACGAGCAGCTGCGTCAGCTTCTGCGCCGTGTCAGGTCGCACGACCTGACCCGATGGCCCCGGTGTGATGGAACGCACCACGTGCCCCTGCGCGTCACGCACCTCGACGGCGTAGTGCGGCGTCGGCATGACCCCGCTCCGGCCGATCGCGGCCGCGAGGAGACACATCTGCAACGGCGACACGAGCAGCTCGCCCTGGCCGAACGACGTGTCCGCGATCAGCGTCGGCCGATCGAGCGCTCGGCTGTTCGAGACCTGTCCCGCAGCGGCCGGCAGGTCGACCTTCGGCGTGCTGCCGATGCCGAACCGCTGCGCGTACTCGGCGATCTTCGCGCCGCCGATCTGCAGCCCGACCTTCGCGAAGTAGATGTTCTCGGATTGCTGGTACGCGCGCGCCATGTCGAAGTCGCCGTGCGCCTTCGCCGCCGAGCGCACCGCGTAGGCGCCCCACGAGGGATCGGCGCGCCACGGGTCGTCGACGCGGACCTTCGCGTTCGGATCGAACCCGCTCTCCAGCGCCGCGGCGCCGGTGATGATCTTGAAGACCGAGCCGGGCGGATAGAGACCCTGCGTGACGCGGTTGATGAGCGGACGCTCCTTGTTCCCGTTGAGCTGCTGCCACGACAGCTCCTCCGTCCTCGGATCGGACACGAGGCCCGAGTCGAAGTTGGGCATGCTGACCGACGCGAGGATGGCTCCGGTCCGTGGATCGAGCGCGACGATCGCGCCGCGCCTCGCGCCGAGCGCCGTGGCGGCGGCCTGCTGCACGGCGGGGTCGATGCCGAGCACGACGGTGGCCGGCGGGGCGTGCTCGCCGAGATAGCGCGCGCGCCACTGCCCGACCGGATCGCCGGGATCCTGGCCCACGAGCGTCTCGCCATAGGCTCCCTCGGCGCCCGACACGCCGAACGTGAAGGAGGCGTAGCCCACGACCTGCGCGAGCGATCGATCGGCGTACACGCGCCTGAAGCGCTGGGCGCTCCCCTGCGGGCTCGGCTGGCTCGATGCGAGCACGCGACCCTTTGCGTCGACGATGTTGCCGCGCGGCCGATCGCGCGTCGCCGCGACGAGGCGCGGATTGAACGGATCGTGCGAGAGCTCTTCGGACGCGACGAGCGTCCAGTACCCGACGCCGAGCGACGCGACGAGGAACGCGAGCGCGAGCGAGAGCGTGAGAGCGCGCAGATTCTGGGCGACCGGCGTCATGCCGGGCCCCGCACGCGCGCGGTCACGTCGCTCACGCGGAGGAGAAGGGCGACGATGAGGAAGTTCGCGACGAGCGAGCTGCCGCCATACGCGATGAACGGCAGCGTCACGCCGGTGAGCGGGATCAGGCGCGCGTTACCGCCCACGATGACGAGCGTCTGGAACGCGATGATGAACGACAGGCCGCCGGCGAGCAGCTGCAGGAACGTCGTCGGCGCGCGCAGCGCGATGATCATCCCGCGGAAGACGAGCACGAGATAGAGCGCGAGGAGCGCCGCGCCGCCGAGGAAGCCGGTCTCCTCGGTGAACGCGTCGAATACGAAGTCGCTCCAGACGACAGGGATGCGCTCCGGGAGGCCGCCACCGAGCCCGGCGCCGAGCAGCCCGGCGTTGCCCAGCGCGAACAGCCCCTGCACCAGCTGGTAGCCGCTCGAGAAGCGCGTGTCACCCGCGAAGGGCTCGAGCCAGGTATCGACGCGCACCGCGACATGCCCGAACGAGCGGTACGCGAGGTACGCGCCGCCGAACAGCAGCAACGCGCCGAGCAGCGTGTACGAGGTCTGTCCGGTCGCGAGGTAGAGCATCGCGAGGAAGATGCCGAAGAAGATCAGCGTCGCGCCGAGGTCCTTCTCGAACACCATGACGACCATCGCCATGCCCCACATGAGGATGATCGGCAGCAGGTAGGGCACCGGCGGAAGCGGAAGCGGGCCGAGCCGCTTCATCGTCAGCACCTCGCGGTACTCGTCGAGATAGGAAGCGAAGAAGATGACGAGCAGGACCTTCACGGCCTCGGAGGGCTGGAACTGCGCGAAGCCGACGCCGATCCAGATGCGCGCGCCGTTGATCTCACGGCCAAGCCCCGGAAGGAGCGGCGAGAGCAGGAGCGCGATGCCCAGCAGCGCCCACGTGTACTTGTAGCGGGCGAGCACGCTGAGATCGCGTGGCACGAGGATCGCGACGACGAACACGCCGGCCGCCACGACGCACCAGCTCAGCTGCTGCAGGAGCAGGTTCGACGCGAGCCGCTCCACTTCGATCAGACCGATCGCGGTGAGCGCGAGCATGAGCGGCAGCAGGAGCTGGTCGCCGCGGAAGCCGATCGTGACGAGGAACAGGTGCAGCGCGACGGCGAGCGCGATGAACAGCAGCGGGACCACCGGCTGCACCGGCGCGAAGCTCGCGAGCTCCGTCGCCACGACGGCGACGAAACCCGTGACGAGCAGCAGCGCCACGAGCACCAGCAGGCGCAGCTCCCCGAACCGGCGGAGCGGCTGCATGCGGATCACTGGCGCGTCACTGCTCCAGTCCTCGCATCTCGCCCCGTCGGCATTCGCCTCCGGGGCTCGATGCCTGCTCAAGGCTGATGGTGTTCGCCCGCGCGGGCGTAGCCCGCGCGCTCACTGCTCCAACCGCATCGCGACACGCCCGATGAGGATCTCGTCGCCGTAGTGCAGCCGCTCGGCCGCCGTGATGCGCGTCCCGTTCACGACCGTGCCGTTGGTGCTGCCGGCGTCCTCGACCCACCACTCGCCATCGCGGAAGCTGACGAGCGCATGCTTCGACGACGCCGCGTCGTCGTTCACCACGACGTCGTTGCCCGCGTCGCGCCCGATGGACGTCAGCGCCCGCAGCGGCAGACGCGCGCCGCTGCGTGGCCCGCCGCTGTGGCTCTTCTGCACGACGAGGAACGCGAGACCCGTGGGCTTCGCGGCGACCGCCTCCTCGACGCGCATCGCGCGCCACAGCGCGGCGAACGCGCGGATGAGGAACAGGTAGAGCAGCACCAGGAAGGCGATGCGCACGCCCCACAGCAGGACGGCGAAGGTCACTTCCATCTCTCTACCTATCTACCCGTCCTGATGGAGGACGAGCTCGCTGCCCCCGATCGCGATCCTGTCGCCGTCGGCCAGCACGACCTCGGCGACGCGCCGTCCGTTGACCAGCGTGCCGTTGGTGCTCTGCAGGTCGTAGAGCGTGAAGCGCCCGAGGCGCAGGCGTATCTCGGCGTGCTTGCGCGAGACGCGCCGGTCGTGGATCACGACGTCGTTCTGCGGATCGCGGCCGATCGACAGCGGGTCGACGCCGAGATCGAGGCGCCGGCGCTCGGCGACGAGCTCGAGGGCGGCCCTGGGCGCGCGAGGGCGGTCGCGCAGCAGCGTGTCGCGGTCGAGGACCATCGTGTGGCCGGTCTCGGTCTTCCTCGCGGCCTGCTTCGCGGGATCGACCTCCTCCCCTGTCGCGTCGACGAGGGCGCAGGCGACGCGCACGTCGCCCGGCGCCAGGTCGTCCTCTCGCTCGAGCTCCACGCTCGGGTACGCGAGCAGCGTGAAGCCACGATCGCGCGCGGCGCCGAGCACCGCCTCGCCGAGATCGCGCTCGAGGCTGCGACGGTACGGCTCGAACTGCGCGAAGTCCGAAGGCGACAGGGAGATGACGTACGAGTTCGGCACGAATGTCTTCGCCAGCGAGATCGTCTGGTGCGACTCCATCGCGCGGATGACCCGCTTCGCGAGCTGGACGGGTTGGAGCTTCGCGCGGAACAGACGAGCGCTCCAGCCCTCGAGGAGCCTGCTCGCCGCCTGCTCGAGCCTGTCCATCAGGCCACCGCTCGCGATGTTCTCTGCGTCTTCATGACCTCCGCGCCGATCAGGATGATGATCGCCGTCAGATAGATCCAGGTGAGCAGGCCCGCGGCGAGCGCGAGCGCGCCGTACGCCTGGAAGAAGTCCAACGTCTTCGTGAAGAAGGCGAACGCGATCTTCGCGACCTCCCACAGCACGGCCGATACCAAGGCCGCGCGGCGCGTGATCCGCGGCGTCGACGGCCGGCGTGGGATGAGGCGTAGCTCCCGCTTTCCCTCGCGGCCGAGCACCTCGGCCAGCGCCGTATCCAGGGCGCCGTGGATGGACGTCACCGACAGGATGGTGCCGATGTCGCGCGGCCGGCGCATGGCGGAGGCGATCGCGCTCCGCAGGATCAGCTCTCTTTCGAGGACGACGAGCCTTTTGACGATGTCGACCCGTCTTTCGAAGAAGTTTTTCCGCCGGCGGGCTTCTCGCTCTTTCCAGACGATCCACCATTTGACGACTCGCGATTCGAGGTTTTTGCGTCCGACGTCGTCGCGCCCGCACCTTCCTTCGCCGGTGCTTTGGCGTCACCGGCCGGGGCGGCCGGCGCGTCTGAGCCTTCCGACGGGCCCTTCTTGCGCGTGTCCGTCGAGTACCAGCCGGAGCCCTTGAACATGATCGCCGGCGTCGAGATGAGCCGGCGCGGCTTCTTTCCGCAGCTCGGGCATTTCTCGAGCGCCTCGTCGTGGAACGATTGCACCTGCGAGAACACGTGGCCGCAATGGTCGCAGCGATAGTCGTAGATGGGCACGGACGTATCATCGCAGCAGGTGGCAGCGGGAGTCGTTTCGGTCGCTCCGGCGATGTCCCCGGTCCGCCGACGCCGCATCCTGATCGAGCATCTGCAGGCGTATCTGTTCCTGCTCCCGGCGCTCGGCCTCATCGGCCTGTTCAAGATCTTCCCTACCTTCTTCGCCCTCTATATCTCGCTCTTCCGCTGGGATGTGGTCCAGGGCGCGTTCCGTGGCCTCGATAACTACGCAGACATCCTCTTCGCCAATCCCACTCGCGCGGAGCAGTTCTGGCGGTCGCTCTCCACGACGTTCACCTTCGCGTTGCTGACGGTCCCGCTCACGATGGCCGCGGCGCTGACGGTCGCCGTCCTGCTGTTCAAGCCGATCCGCGGCCGCAGCTTTTACCGCACGCTCTTCTATCTGCCCTACGTGACCTCACTGGTCGCGGCGGCCACGATCTTCAGCTACATCTTCCACCCGAACTTCGGCATCGTGAACGAGGTCCTTGGACTGGTCGGGATCGGTCCGCAGCACTGGTTCAACGAGCCGCACGGGCTGTTCGAGCTGATATTCTCGGCCGCCGGGGTGACGCTGCCCGATTGGGCGTGGGGCCCGAGCCTGGCGCTCATCGGCGTCGCGATCTTCAATATCTGGCACTTCTTCGGCTTCCAGGTCGTCATCTTCATGGCGGGGCTCGGGAACATCTCGCCGGAGTACTACGAGGCGGCGCGCCTCGACGGCGCGAGCGAGCGGCAGATCTTCACCAAGATCACACTTCCGCTCCTCTCTCCCACGACCTTCTTCGTCTTCACGATCGCCATGATCGGTACCTTGCGTGCCTTCGAATCCATCTACGTCATGACCAACGGCGGTCCGCTTGACACGACGCGGACGACGACGATGCTCATCTTCCGCACGTTCTTCCAGCAGACGCAGCTCGGCCTCGGTTCGGCGATGGCGTTCCTGCTGACGCTCATCATCCTGCTGTTCACGCTCATCCAGTTCCGTGTGCTCGGCCGGCGTGTGCACTATTCGTGAGCGGGTCGGTCAGGGCGACGCGCCCGATGCGCTTCCGCTTCCCGGTGCGGCATGTCGTCCTCGCGCTCACGGGCCTGCTGGTCGCCTACCCCTTCTATTACATGGTGACGACCGGCCTCAAGGAATTCTTCGAGGCGATCGAGACGCCGCCGACCTTCTTCCCGACGACGCTCCACCCGGAGAATTACGCGGAGGCCTGGAGCAAAGAGCCCTGGGGCACGTTCTTCCTGAACACGATCATCATCGCCGTCACGGTCACGCTCGGCGAGATCGTGACAGCCGTGCTCGCGGCCTACGCGTTCGCCCGGATGCAGTTCAGGGGCAAGGCGGTCATCTTCACCCTGCTCCTCGCCACGCTGATGATCCCGAGCGAGGCCACCCTCATCCCGAACTACCTGCTCATGAGCCGTCGCTACCTCGGATTGGTCGACACGCTCGCCGTGCAGATCATCCCGTTCCTCGCCACCGCCTTCTCGATCTTCCTGCTGCGCCAGTTCTTCCTGTCGATCCCGAGCGAGCTCGCCGACGCGGCGCGCATCGACGGGGCCGGCCACCTGCGCTTCCTCTGGAGTGTGGTGCTCCCGCTCTCGGTGCCGGCCCTCGTGACCGTCGCACTGATCACGTTCCTCGGCTCGTGGAACTCGTTCCTCTGGCCGTTGATCATGACGAACCGCCCCGAGGTACGGCCGATCCAGGTGGGCCTGAACTCCTTCCGTTCGGAGGGCAACTCCATCTACCATCTGCTCCTGGCGGCGGCGACCTTCGTGGTCGCGCCGATCGTGCTGCTGTATCTCGTGGCGCAGCGGCAGCTGATCCAGGGGGTGGCGCGTACAGGTATCCGGGGATGAGGCTCGCACGTACGAACTGGTAGGCGCAGCGCGAAGCACAGGGAGGGACAGATGCGACTGAAAGCGGCGATCTTCTCGAGCATCCTGTTTGTCGCCGCGGCATGCGGCGGCGGTAGCCCGAGCGGCGGCGGCACCACGGCCGAGGCGAACGCGATCGACAGCGTCGAGCTCAAGGCGCCGGTGTCGATCACCCTGTGGCACGCGCTGACGGGTGACCCGCAGAAGTCGGCGCTCGAGAACGCGATCAAGCAGTTCAACGACACCGTCGGCAAGGAGAGGGGCATCACCGTCACGGGCCTCGTCCAGGGCAACTACACCCAGCTCGGACAGAAGGCCCTCGGCGCGATCCAGGCCGGCGCCCTTCCCGACCTGATCCACGCCTACGAGAGCAACGTCGCCGATTACATGAAGGCCGACGTCGTGCTGAACCTCGACCCCTACGTCCAGAGCAAGAAGTACGGCCTCGACAAGGCCGGCCAGGACGACATCTACCAGGGCTACTACGACACGAACCGCTTCAAGCAGTTCAACAACCAGCTCCTCTCATGGCCGTTCACCAAGTCGCTCGCGGTGACCTACCAGAACGACGACCTCCTGAAAGAGATCGGCAAGCAGCCGGCAAAGACGTGGGAGGACTTCGAGGCGAACGTGAAGGCTCTCGCGAAGAAGGGACCCGACGGCAAGGTCACCCGCTACGGCTGGGCGGTGCCGACCGACGCGTCGTACTTCGACGCGATGGTGTACTCGCGCGGCGGCAAGCTGATGGCGGATGACAACAAGACCGTCGCCTGGAACGGCAAGGAGGGGCTCGACACCCTCAAGATGGTCGACCGCCTGGTCAAGGACGGCTCCGCGTACGTACCACCCGGGTTCACCGGACAGGATGACTTCGCGGCGAGCCGGGTCGGGTACTACATGTCGAGCACCTCCTCGCTCCCGTTCGTGAAGGCGGCGTTCAAGACGCCGATCAATTGGAGCGTCGTCAACTTCCCGCAGGCCGATCCGGCCAAGGCGAAGACGGTGCAGTTCGGCGCGAATGTCGCGGTCCTCAAGACGACCCCCGAGAAGCAGCTCGCGTCGTGGCTCTTCGTGAAGTGGTTCAGCGAGACGGATCAGACCGCGTCGTGGGCGACGACCTCGTACTACATGCCGGTCCGCAAGACCGCGGCGGACAAGCAGGTCGTGAAGGACTTCTGGGCGAAGAATCCCCAGAGCAAGCAGGCCTTCGACATGATCGGCGTGTCGGCGCCGGAGCCGAACGTCCGTGGCCAGCAGGACATCCGCGACGTGATCCTCGAGATGATGACCAAGATCACGACGCAGAAGGCGACCCCCGAGGACGCCATCAAGGTCGCGGGCGACAAGGCGAACCGGATCCTGAAGGACAACCAATAGCTCGGCGTATCCCTCGCAGGTGTTGAGAAGGGCCGCTCCTTGTGGAGCGGCCCTTCGCGTTCCGCGCGCCGTTGGACGCACAATCAAGGCGTGCGACGCATCCTCCTCACGATCGTCCTCCTCGCGTCGGCCTGCACCGAGCAGCAGCAGCAGCAGACCGCGCCACCCGCGCCGCAGGCCACGACCATCGCCGACATCACGCTGAGCGGCCCGGTCGAGATCACGTTCTGGCATTCGCTCACGGGCGCCAATGAGAATGCCCTGCAGGCGCTGATCGCGAAGTTCAACACCTCGAATCCCGAGAAGATCACCGTTCACCCCATCTATCAGGGCAGCTATGCGCAGGCGCAGCAGAAGACGCTCGCGGCGGTGCAGGCGGGGACGCTCCCCGAGCTCAGCACCGCGTACGCGGCCTTCGTCTCTGACATGCAGAAGACCGGGCTCGTCGTCCCGCTGGATCCCTACGTCGCCAGCCGCAAGAACGGCCTCGACAGGGCAAGCCAGGACGATCTCTTCAAGAGCTTCCTCGACGGCGAGCGCTACGTGCAGTTCGGCGGGCAGCTGCTCAGCTTCCCGTTCCAGCGCGCGATCGCGGCGATGTACCAGAACGACGCGCTGCTGCGCGAGATCAACCGCACCGCCCCGCGGACGTGGTCCGAGTTCGAGGACGTCGCGCGCGCGGCCACCAAGCGCGGCCCGGATGGGAGGGCCGCGCGCTCCGGCTGGGCGGTCACGCTCGGCGCGTCGACGTTCGAGTCGTGGGTCGTGTCGCGCGGCGGCAAGCTGCTGAGCGACGACGGCAGGACCGTCGCGTGGGATGGCCGCGAGGGCCTCGACTCGCTCCAGCTCTTCCAGAAGCTCCTGGGCGAGCAGGTCGCGTACGTGCCGAAGGGCTTCGACTACGAGACGGACTTCGCCGCCGGCAGGGTCGCGTTCGTCCACGAGTCATCGAGCTTCCGCCCGTTCCTGACCGCGGCGATGCGCACGCCCGTCCCCTGGAGCCTGCAGAGCGTGCCGCAGAGCGACGCGACACGCGGCCGCACGATCGCGTACGGGCCGAGCGTCGTCGTCTACCGGAGCACGCCCGAGAAGCAGCTCGCGGCCTGGCTGTTCGTCCGCTGGTTCAGCGACAAGGAGCAGACCGCCGAGTGGTCGGCCGCGACCGCGGGTTTGCCGCTGCGGAAGAGCGCGTCGACCACAGACGCGCTGAAGAGGGTCTGGGGCACCGACACCCAGGGCAAGCAGGCGTTCGACCTCGCGAGCGCGAGCGTGCCGGAGCCCAACGTCCGCGGGTCGCTCGACATCCGCGCGGTGATCGAGGAGCTGCTCGTCAGCGTCGCCACTCGCCCCATCCCCGACCTCGATCGTGCCCTCAAGGACGCCGGCGCGCGCGCGAACGCCATCTTGAAAGACAATCCCTGAGCGAGGAGGGCTGAGCCCGACGAGCGAGGACCACCAGCCCTGAGCAGGCAGTCGAGGCGCTGAGGCAGCGCCGAAGCGCCGAGCGCGAAAAAGAGGTCACATGATCGAATCAGTCAACCCAGCAACCGAAGAGACCCTCAAGCGCTACGAGACCCATACGCCCGCCCAGGTCGAGGCCGCGCTCCACGAGGCCCAGAGCGCGTTCGAGGCCTGGCGCGACGTGCCGATCGAGGCGCGCGCGAAACCGATGCGCGCGCTCGCGACCCTGCTGCGCGAGCGCAAGGAACGCTACGCGCGCCTCGCGACGCTCGAGATGGGCAAGCCGATCAGCGAGGCGATCGCCGAGATCGAGAAGTGCGCCTTCGGCGCCGAGCATTTTGCCGAGCGGGCAGGTGCGTATCTCGAGACCGAGCACGTGAAGACGAACGCGTCCGAGAGCCTGGTCCGGTTCGGGCCGCTCGGCGTGATCCTCGCCATCATGCCCTGGAACTTCCCCTTCTGGCAGGTCTTCCGCTTCGCCGCGCCGGCCTTCATGGCGGGCAACGCGGCGGTGCTCAAGCACGCCTCCAACGTGCCGCAGTGCGCGATCGCCGCCGAGGAGGTCGTGCGCGATGCCGGCTTCCCGACGGGCCTGCTCCGCACGCTGCTGCTGAGCGGCGCCCAGGTCGAGCCGCTCATCGCCGACGACCGGATCCGCGCGGTCACGCTGACCGGAAGCTCGGACACCGGCGCGCGCATCGCGGAGCTCGCCGGCCGCAACCTCAAGAAGGCGGTGCTCGAGCTCGGCGGATCGGACCCGTTCATCGTCCTCGACGACGCCGACATCGCCGCCGCCGCGCAGACCGCGACGCGCGCACGCAATCAGAACGCGGGGCAGTCGTGCATCGCGGCGAAGCGCTTCCTCGTGACAGGCGGCGTCGCGAAGGAGTTCGAGCGGCTGTTCGCGGAAGGCATCAAGGCGCTGCGCGTCGGCGATCCGCTCGACCCGAAGACCCAGGTCGGGCCGCTCGCGCGTGAGGACCTGCGCGCGACGCTGGAGCGACAGGTCACGGCCTCGGTGAAGATGGGCGCGAGGGTCGTCGTCGGTGGCAAGCGACGCCCCGGAAAGGGCTGGTTCTACGAGCCGACGCTGCTCGCGGACGTGACGGACGAGATGCCGGTCCTCAAGGAGGAGACGTTCGGCCCGGTCGCGGCGCTCCGCGTCGTGAAGGACGCGGACGAGGCGGTCCGCATCGCGAACAGCTCGCCGTACGGCCTCGGCTCCGCGCTGTGGACGCGTGACATGAAGCTCGCGAAGGAGCTGACGCACCGGATCGAGTCGGGATCGGTCTTCATCAACGGGATGGTGGCATCCGATCCGAGGCTGCCCTTCGGTGGAGTGAAGAACAGCGGGTACGGGCGCGAGCTCTCGAGCTACGGCATCAAGGAGTTCGTGAACATCCAGACCGTGTGGGTCGGACCGGCGAAGGAGCCCGTCAAGGTGGCGGCCGCCGAATAGCGACGTGAACGTCGCCGAGCTCGTCGTCCGCTGCCTGGAGAATGAGGGCGTCCATCATGTCTTCGGCCTGCCCGGCGAGGAGACGCTCGCGCTGGGGCTCGCCCTCGAGGACAGCGCGCAGATCCAGTCGGTCGTCGTGCGCCACGAGCAGGGCGCCGCGTTCATGGCCGACGTCTACGGGCGCCTCTCGAGCTATCCCGGTGTGTGCCTGGCCACGCTCGGTCCGGGGGCGACCAATCTATTGACGGGCGTCGCGGACGCGACGCTCGATCGCGCGCCGCTCGTCGCGATCACCGGGCAGGCCGGCCTCGAGCGGATCCACAAGGAGTCCCACCAGTACGTCGACGTGCTCGCGATGTTCGCGCCGGTCGTGAAGTGGAACGCGCGCATCGAGCTCCCCGAGACGACGCCCGAGATCATGCGCAAGGCGTTCCGTCTCGCTCGGCTCGAGAAGCCAGGCGCGACGCACGTCGAGCTGCCCGAGGACGTCGCCGAGCGCGAGGTGCGCGCGCGGCCCATCGAGGTGCGTCGCACGAAGTACGGCGCCGCGCGCGACGACGCGGTCAAGAGCGCGGCGGACGCGATCAACGAGGCGACGCACCCGATCGCGCTCGTCGGCAACGGCGTCGTTCGCCGCGACGCCGCGGGACACAGCGCGGTCGCCGCGCTGCGACGGTTCATCACGGCGATCCGCCTTCCCACGACGCACACGTTCATGGCGAAGGGCGCGCTCGACGATCGCGACCCGAACGCGCTGCCCGCCGTCGGCCTGCAGCGCAAGGGCGCGGACCTGGCGAGCCTCGAGGAGCTCGAGCAGGCGGACCTCGTCGTCGCGATCGGCTACGACCTCGTCGAGTGGGCGCCCTCGCTCTGGAACCCGAAGGGCAGCAAGCGCGTCGTCCACGTCGACAGCACGCCGGCGGAGGTCGACGCGAGCTACCTCAGTGCCGTCGAGGTCGTTGGGGAGATCGCGGATTCGCTCGACGCGCTGCTGCCACTGGTCAAGCCGCGAGCCGCCATCTCACCGCGGCCGCGCGACCTGCGCGTGCCCGGCGACGACGCGTTCCCGCTCTGGCCACGGCGCGTCGTCGCGGAGCTGCGCGCCGCCATGCCCGACGAGGGCATCGTCATCTCGGACGTCGGCGCGCACAAGGTCTGGCTCTCGCGGCTGTTCCCGGCCCACCAGCCGAACACCGTGATCATCGCGAACGGCTACGCGCCGATGGGCATCGCGCTCCCGGGCGCGATCGCGGCGAAGCTCGTGTACCCCGAGCGAAAGGTCGTCGCGTTCTGCGGCGACGGCGGGTTCCTGATGAACGTGCAGGAGCTGGAGACCGCGAAGCGCCTGGGGACGTCGTTCGTCTGCGTCGTGCTCGTGGACGGCCGCTACGGCGTCATCGAGGCCAATCAGGAACGCCGCTTCGGACGGAGCGGCGGCATCGCGTTCGGGAATCCCGATCTGGTCCAGCTCGCGCGGGCCTTCGGCCTCGCCGGCCACGCAGTGGTGAGCGCCGCGGACCTCGGACCCACGCTTAGGCGGGCGCTAGCCGATGAGGGGCCCTCGATCGTCGCGGTCCCCATCGACCCCGAGGAGAATCGCAAGCTCGGCGACGAGCTGTACGCCACGGGTTAGGCGATGGCCCCGAGGGGGTGGGTGTCGAGCAGCAGCGGCGAGGTGACGAGCAGATCGGCGCTTCGCCGGTTGCACGCGAGCGCCACGTCGTGCAGCACGGCCAGCCGGATCAGGCTGCGCACGTCCGCCGCGTGCGGCTGGATCGCGAGCGGATCCCAGAAGAACACGAGCACGTCGAGCTCGCCCTTGACGATCATCGCGCTGATCTGAGCGTCCCCGCCCATCTCGCCGCTCTGGAGGAGGCTGACGCGGAGGCCGGTCGCCTCGCTGACGAGCTCGCCTGTCCGCTTGGTCGCGAAGAGCTGCACCCGCGAGAGCAGCTCGTGGTTCCAGCGCGCCCACTGGAGCAGGTCGTCCTTGCGACCGTCGTGAGCGACCAGCGCGAAGCGTGATCTCGTTCTCACATGAGCCAACCTAACGATCGACGCCGCCGTGTCGGTGGTAGAGCGGTATCGGCGGCGTGGTGCTTCGGTATAGCTCGCGATCGCAAAAGCGCCGCGTGCGGGTCAGCCGAGTCGCCGCAGCTCCGCTTCGAGCAGGCGCACCCGCTCCTCGCGCTCCGCCAGACGCGCGCGCTCGCGGTCAACGACGGCGGGCGGTGCCTTCCCGGCGAACGCCGGGCCGCCAAGGAGCTCCTTGGACCGCGCGAGCGCCGTGCGCCCGTCGGCGAGCTCCCTCTCGATCCGCGCGCGCTCGCCGGCCGCGTCGCGAGGCACCGCGACGCGGACCTCGACCGTTCGCACCACCGCGGCGCTGCCCTCGCCGGATCCGAACGTCACGTCGGCGTTCGTGAGCGAGGCGATGTTCGCGGCCGCCCACGCGATGGCCTTCGTGTCGCCACCCAACGAAACGGTGGCGCGCGCGCCCGGATCGACACCCGCTTCCTGGCGGAGATTCCTGACGGCCCTCACCACGTCATTCAAGAGCGCGAAGCGATCCTCCAGATCGATGTCGCGCGCGCCCGCCTCGGGCCAGCGCGCGATCACCAGCGACGGCGCGGGATCCGCCTTCGTGCCCATGCGCCAGAGCTGGAGCGCCAGCGTGTCGGTGATGAACGGCATGACCGGGTGCAGCAGCCGCAGCACGCGGTCGAGCGCGTACGCGAGCGTCCGGGCGACCTCTGTCCGTCGGGCGTCATCCCGCAGGCCCGCCTTCGCGAGCTCCACGTACACGTCGGCCAGCTCCCCCCACACGAACTGCTGCATGAGGCCGACGTACTCGCCGAAGAGGTACTGGTCGATGAGGCGCGTCGCCTCGGCCACGGTCGCTTCCGTTCTCGAAAGCACCCAGCGCTCGGTCTCTGAGTGGACTTCAGGCCG
Source organism: Chloroflexota bacterium (assembly GCA_016194865.1). Taxonomy (GTDB): domain Bacteria; phylum Chloroflexota; class Limnocylindria; order P2-11E; family P2-11E; genus JACQAT01. Next base: position 35,689 of record JACQAT010000005.1, on the reverse strand, counting down.
CTGGTCGATGCTCCAGCCGCGAAGCGCGTTGGGATGCGTCTCGAGCTGCCGCAGGATGAAGCGCCCGATGTTCCACAGCTTGTTCCCGAAGTTCCGCGCGTTCTGGAGCTTGGCGTCGGAGAACTGGCTGTCGGCGCCGGCGGACACGCCGTTCACGAGCGCGAAGCGGAGCGCGTCCGCGCCGTGCTCCTCGATGATGCCGACGGGGCTCGTCACGTTGCCCTTCGACTTGCTCATCTTCTCCGTCCCCGTCCGCACGAGGCCGTGCAGGTACACGGTGTGGAACGGGACGTCGCCCATGTGCTCGATGCCCATCATGATCATCCGCGCGACCCAGAAGAACAGGATGTCGTAGCCCGTCTCGAGCACGCCGCCGGGGTAGTACCGCGCGAGATCCCTGGTGCGATCCGGCCAGCCGAGCGTCGAGAACGGCCACAGCGCGCTCGAGAACCAGGTGTCGAGCACGTCGGGATCCTGCGTGAGGTCGGTCGACCCGCAGCGCGGGCAGCGCGTGGGGTCGGGCGCGTCCTCATCGGGCACGACGACCTCGTCGCAGTCCCGGCAGAACCACGCCGGGATCGAATGGCCCCACCAGATCTGGCGCGAGATGGACCAATCGCGGATGTTCTCCATCCAGTTGAAGTAGACCTTCTCGAACTTCGGCGGGACGATGCGGATGCGACCGTCGCGCACCGCCGCGATGGCGGGCGCGGCGAGCGGCGCCATGCGCATCCACCACTGCTTCATCACCAGCGGCTCGTCGACCGTGTCGCAGCGGTCGTGCACGCCGACGGCGTGCGTCAGTGGCTCCTCCTTCATCAGGAGCCCGGCCTTCTTCAGGCGCTCGACCATCTCGACGCGCCCGCTGTTGCGGTCGCGTCCCGCGAGCACGGCGGCGCTCGGCATCATGCGGCCCTTGGTGTCGATGACCATCAGGACCGGCAGCCCGTGCCGCTGGCCGATCTCGAAGTCCGTCTGGTCGTGGCCGGGCGTGATCTTGAGCGCGCCCGTGCCGAACGCGGGGTCGACCGCCTCGTCGGCGATGACCTTGACCCTGCGCTCCGCGATGGGCACGAGCACGTCATGCCCGATCGCGTCCTTCCAGCGCGGGTCGTCCGGGTGCACCGCGACCGCGACGTCCGCGAGGATCGTCTCGGGCCGGGTCGTCGCGATCACGACGTCGGGGAGCCCCTTCCCGCCGTCGGCCCAGGGGTAGCGGACGTAATAGAGCGGATCGGTGCGCTCCACGTGCCGCACCTCGAGGTCGGAGTAGGTGGTCCGGCAGGTCAGGCACCAGTGCACGATCCGGTCGGCGCGGTAGAGATGGCCCTTCCTGTACAGCCGGATGAAGTGCACGCGGACCGCGCGCTGCTTGTCGGGCGCCATGGTGAAGTTCTCGCGCGACCAGTCCAGCGAGCAGCCCAGCATCCGCAGCTGCGCGTTGTTGCGCGGGCGGTAGTGGTCCATCCATTTCCACATCTCCGCGAGGAACTGCTCGCGCGTCAGCCCCTGCTTCCCGATGCCCTGCTTCGCGAGCTCCTTCTCGACGACGATCTGCGCGATGATCCCGGCGTGGTCGTTGCCGGGCATGTAGAGCGTCGGCTCGCCGCGCATCCGGTGCCAGCGCGCCATGAGGTCCTCGTACCCGCCGAAGCCGAGCGCGTGCCCGAGGTGCAGGTCGCCGGTCACGTTGGGCAGCGGCAGCATCATCACAAACGCGTTCTTGCGGGGGGTGCTCGGGGGGCGAAGCCCCCCGGTGGTCGTCCCCCGAGGACCCCCCACTTGCGCGTCGGGGGCAGGCGTGAAGAAGCCGCTCTCCTCCCACCAGGCGTAGAGATCGCGCTCGACGACTGATGGCTTGAAGTTCTTCTCGGCATGCCCGAGCGCTGAGGCGGGTGGCGGCAGCTGCTTCGTCATGTGCGCGACCTCCCTTTCCGCGTGAAATCAAAACGCCGCCTCGTCCAAGGACGAGCGGCGTCGTGGTGCCGGTAGGGACGAAGTGTACCCGGCGCTATCCGGCGGAGCGCCGGCGCATCTGCTCCTTCTGCCGATACATCGCCCTGTCCGCGGCATCGAATATCGCGTCGGCGGTCAGGTGCTCGCCCGGCGCGCTCGCGATCCCCCAGGCGATGGTCGGCAGCGGCTTGCCGTCGGCCAGCTCGCTCGAGGCGATCTGCTCAGCGAGCCGACGCATGATCCGCTCGGCCGCGAGCAGCGGCGCCCCCGGGAACACGATCCCGAACTCATCCCCGCCGATACGCGTGACCGTATCGTCTCCGCGCACGCCGGAGGCGAGCACCTCCCCGATCAGCTCCAATGCCTTGTCGCCGGCAGCATGCCCCCAATGGTCATTGACCGCCTTCAGCAGGTTCACGTCGACGACGGCCACTGAGAGAGCGATCCCGTCGGCGCTGCGCGCGACGCCGACGCTGAGCTTGTCGAGGAAGACGCGGCGATTCGGTAGGCCCGTCAGCGCATCAGTGGTGGCCGCCGTCTGCGCGGCGCGATGCAGCCGCGCGACCCTGATCGACGCCGCGATCTGGTGCGAGACCGCGGTGAGGAGATCCTCGTCGTCCCGCGTGAATGCATCCCTGCGGGTGCTCTCGATGCCGAGCACCCCGACGCGCTCATCGCCCATGCGGAGGGGCACGATCAGGCTCGAGCGGATGTCGGGCGGTCCCACGAACCGCGTGTCGGCGTGGACGTCGGGCACGTTCTGGAGCTCGCCGTGCTCGAGCACCCACCAGCTGATCCCCTGGCCGCGCGCGAGCGTCTGCCCGACGTAGTCGATGGATGGTCCGTTCGCCGCGACCACGACGAGGTGCTCGCCGTTCTCGGCGAGCGTCGTGAGGAAGCCGTTCTCGTAGCCGTTCGCCTCGCAGACGATCTTGAGCAGGCGCCCGCCGAGCTCGTCGAGGTCGAGCACCGCGCTGATCTCGCTCGCGAGCCGCTGCAGGATGGCCAGCTGCCGCGTGCGCGTCTGCGAGCGCGCGGCGTAGCGCTCGAGGACCTCGCCGGGACCGGGCACATCCTCGATGTCCTCGTGCTCGATCGAGCCGACGCGGGCGAGCCTGACCGTGCCCTCGACCCGGTCGCGCTCGATGACGCGGAGGAACGCGTCGACGACGACGGGGCTGAACTGCGTGCCACGGCAGCGCAACAGCTCCGACACCGCGTACTCGATCGTCTGCGCGGCCTTGTACGCGCGGCGGGAGACGATGACCTCGAAGGCATCGGCAGCCGACACGATGTACGCCGAGAGCGGCACCTGCTCACCCCGGAGACCGTCCGGGTAGCCGCCGCCGTCGTTCCGCTCGTGATGACACTTCACGATGGGGACGAGATCGCGCAGCGGCTCGACCGCGGCGAGGATCGACGCGCCGAGCGAGGAATGGGTCTTCATGATCACCCACTCCTCGTCGGTCAGCGCCGCGGGCTTGTTGAGGATCGCGTCGGGGATGCCGATCTTGCCGATGTCGTGCAGCAGCGCGCCGAGCTGGACGCGCCGGATCTCGTCCGACGGCAGCTGCATCTCCTCCGCGATGATCCGCGAGAGGGCCGCGACCCGGGCCGAGTGGCTCCGTGTGTACGGATCGCGCGCGTCGACCGCGGCCGCGAGCGCCTTCACGGACGCGAGGTACAGCTCGCGCATGCGCGCGAGATGCTCCGACGTCTCGAACGCGGCGGCCACGAGGTTGGCGAGGGACTGCAGCACGGCGACGTCCTCGTCGTCGAACGCGTTCGGCGTGTACGACTGCGACGACAGCACGCCCACGGTCCGGCCGGCGATGCGCAGGGGCACGTGCATCGCCGACGCGCTCTTCCGCGGCGATCCATACCGGCGCGCGCCGTGCTGGACCGGATCGTCCTGCCGGCGCGTCACGTAGGGCTCGCCGGTCAGCACGACCTGGCTCGTCGGGCCGGTCCCGAGCGGAACGCGCAGCTCGTCCGACCAGGAATCGCCGGCACGATCCTCCACCTCGACGTTGCCGCTGTCCTCCTGGAGGATGAAATGGAAATCCTTTGTGCGGTCGTCGTAGCGCGCGACGTAGAAGGCGTCGCGGGGCACCAGCTGGCCGGCGGTCTCCCAGGCCAGTCGCGCGATGCGGAGCGGGTCGCGCACCAGCGACAGCTCGCCCGCGAGCCCGTTCAGCGCCGTCAGCCGCTGGATGCGGCGCTCTCGCTCGCGCCGCTGCGCCGCGGCGCGCAGGGCGGCGCCCGTCGACTCGCCGAACGCGATCATCCCCTGACGATCGATGAGATCGAACGCGCGGTCCGGATCGGTCGTTCCCACGATGAACACCGCCGCGACCCGGCCGTCGATCAGCGCCGGAGCCGACATGGCCGCGTGCAGCCCGATCTGCTTCGGCAGCCCGGTCATGCCGGCACCGTACTCGGTGAGGTAGTCGTCGGTGACCACGAGGGAGCGCGCGGAGACGGTCCGTTGGGCCAGCACGCCGATCGGCCGCTCCGGCGAATCGGCCAGCGGCGCCGCCGCGCCGATGGCGGCGAGCACGCGGATGCGGTCGCCGCGCACCTCCGAGATCTGAACGAACTCGGCATTGAAGGCGCTCGCCGCGTGCTCGGCGAGGCGGACGACGACCTCTTCGGGGCTGCCCTCGCTCGCGACCATTCGGCCCACCACCTCGAGGCGGCGGGCCTGGTAGATCGCGCGGGCGTTCGTGAGCGCGATGGCGGCGTGCGATGCGAAACCCTCGAGCGCGACGCGGTCCTCGTCATCGAACGGTCGGTCTGCCGCGAGCCGGCCGACCATCAGGACCGCGGCGATCTCGCGCTGTACGAAGATGGGTACCGCGAGGACGGCGCGCAGACCGACGCCCTTCACCCTGCGGACGGCCGTCGGATGCGCCTGATAGTCGGCGAGCAGCACGCTGCGACGCTCGCGTACGACGTCGCCGACGATGCCCTGATCGCCGCCCGCGCGCACGCCGACCACCGCCTCGGCCGTCCCCGCGCCCGCGACGATCTCGTACTCGTGCCCACGGTGGACGATGAGCGCGGCATGATCGACGTCGACCACACCGCGCACCGTGCGCGGGATCGACAGCAGCACGGCTTCGGGGTCGACCTGCGTGCCGATCTCGGCCGCCACGCGCTCGAGGCTCTGCGCGCGCTCGAGGGCGCGGAGCGAGCGCCGCTCCTCGTTGCGGAACGTTGACGCGACGACGCCGACGATGATGAGGATGAGCGCGACGACGAACGCTTCGCGCAGGTCGCGGCCCAGGTCGAACGGCATCTCGTACGCGGCGCGCACGACCTCCGACCCGATGCGGCCGAGCGCGTAGGTGATCGCGATGAGTGGCAGGCCCCTGCGACCGAGACGGAAGATCGCTTCCGTGCCGGCGGCGAGCACGAGCCCGAACGAGATCGAGCCGTTGGGGTCGTTGGCGGTGGCAGCCATCCACACCGCGGCGGCGGCCATGTCCGCCGCGACCACGGGGAGCGGCATCCCACGGAAGCCGGCATCGCGGCCCTGGCGGACGCGCCACGACGCCCAGAAGACGGAGCTGGCGACCAGTAGCAGGAGACCGAGGGCGGCGAGCGGGAGGACGACCTGCCAGACGAGCGCGACCCAGAGGACGCCGCCGAGGGCGCCCACGATCCGCGCGAGCAGCATCGGGTCGCGCAGGAGGCTCGTCTCGGAGCGGGAGCCGCTCATCCCGGCCTAACGGTACGCGACGCCCTCCGTAGCGAGTGTCAGGCCTGCATCAACAGGTAGCCGCCGTCGACGACCACCACCTCACCGGTGATGTAGTCGGAGGCGGGGGCCACGAGGAACAGCGCCGTCAGGGCGACGTCGTCCGGGGTGCCGAAGCGCCGCACCGGACGGCGCTCCGCGAAGCCGACGTCCCACATCCCGCTCGTCCCCTCCGTCTCGATGCCGGCCGGCGCGATCGCGTTCGCCCGCGCGCCGTACGCGCCGACCGCGCGGGCCAGCGTCTTCGTCAGGGCGACGAGACCGCCCTTCGAGGCGCTGTAGGCGGCCGCGGACGGACCAGCGCCGACGAGACCGACGACGCTCGTGATGTTCAGGATCGCGTCGCCGCGGCCCTGCTTCTCGAATTGCCTGGCGACCGCCTGCGCGCACAGGAACGGCCCGCGCAGATTCGTGTCGAGGACGCTGTCCCAGAGCTCCACGCTCGTGTCGAGGAACGGCGAGGTCGGGTAGATGCCCGCGTTGTTCACCAGGATGTCGACGCGGCCGAAGCGCGCGACGGCGCCATCCACGAGGGACGTCGCACCGTGCGCGGACGCGACGTCGGCGGCGATCGGCTCGAGCGCCGAGTAGCCGCGACCGCGCAGGCGGGCGCATGAGGACTTCGCGCGCGCGAGGTCAACGTCGTTGATCACGACCGCGGCGCCCGCCTCCGCGAGGCGACGCGCGATGCCGAGTCCGATGCCCGCGCCCGCACCCGTCACGATCGCGACCTTGTCCGACAGATCGAACAGCTGGACGATGCTCTTCTCGCTCACGGCGCGAACCTCAGAAGCTTCACCCCTTCTCGCCGTGCAGCCCGATCGTCACCCTGCCGTCCCGCACGAACACCGGTACCGTGCGCTGGCCGGTGAGCCGCAGCACCTCGGCTTGATGGTCCGGTCGGCCGTCGAGCACGCGATCCTCGTACGCGGTCCCCGCCTCCGCGAGCTCGCGGCGCGCGTTCACGCAGACGGGGCACGTGGCGAGGGAATACATCACCAGCACGGACGCTCGGATTATGTCGCCTTCGGCAGGTCCTCGCGCGGAGGCGACCAGACCTCGATCACGCGAGCGGCCGCTTCGAGGATGCGCGCGCCGTGCGACGCGCCGGATGGCACCCGATAGGTGTCCCCGGGCGTGAGGATCCGCTGCTCTCCGGCGATCACGAACACCACGCTGCCCTTGACGACGACGCCGGTCTGCTCGGCGTCGTGCTTGTGCGTCTCGATGACGGTCTTCGGCTCGTAGTCGGTGATCGCGACGGTCGTCCGCTCCGTCTGCAGGACGTGGCGCGTGACCCCGGGGATCGCCCGCGCGAGCGGGAGGTCGCGGGGGCTCGCGAAGTACAGGCGAGGCACGAGCGCGATGGTAGGTGGTCACGGCACCGCAAACGCGGTGCCGTGACCGTCCTGCGTCTTCGCCTGCGGCTACGTCGTAGGGGCCGACGCCGCTAGGCAGCGCGGAAGCGGTCGATCGTCGCGATCAGCGCGTCGTAGTCGAATGGCTTGGGGATGTACCCGTTCGCGCCGACATGCTTGCTCCACGCGCCCGTGGCGACCGCGGAGAGGACGATGGCCGGCGTGTCCTTCTGTGGGGATCTGCGCAGGTGCCTGATGAACTGGTAGCCGTCCATCACCGGCATCATCAGGTCGACAAGGATGAGCTCGGGCCGCTGGTCGAGCAGCGCGATCCCCTCGAGGCCGTGTCGTGCGCGAAGGACCTCATGACCGGCGAGCGAGAGGCTCTGCTCGTACAGGTCGAGGAGGTCGGGCTCGTCCTCGAGGACCAGGATCTTCATCCGTTCGATCGCAGCACACCGCATGCCGAACGTGTTCAGCCGGCGAAAGCGCGGAGCGCGGCGTCGCTCACGAGCACGCCGACCCGCGAGCCCTGTGAGTGGAGGGAGACTCCACGCTCCATGGGCACCGTCGCGAGCACCTCGTCGCCGGCGAGCTGAAGCTGATAGATCGCGCTGCTCCCGAGGAACCCGACGCGCAGCACGGTCGCGGGTACCGCGTCGCGGTCATCTGTGACGAGGCGCACCTCCTCCGGCCGGATCAGGACCACGACCGCGTCACCTTCGCGATACGTCGCCGCCGCCGCGGACACCAGGCGCACGCGACCAAGCACTTCGACATCAAGTGATCCCGGCCCAAGAATGCCGCGCACGATCCCGCTCACGAAGTTCGCGTGACCGATGAAGTCGGCGACGAAGCGCGTCGCGGGCTCGTCGTAGATCTGCCGCGGCGTGCCGAGCTGCACGATGCGCCCCTCGCTCATCACCGCGATGCGGTCGGAGAGCGTCATCGCCTCCGCCTGATCGTGGGTGACGTAGACGCTGGTGATGCCGGCGCGCTGCTGCAGGGCGCGGATCTCGAGCCGCATCTGCTCGCGGAGCTTCGCGTCGAGGTTGGAAAGCGGTTCGTCGAACAGCAGGAGCCGTGGCTCGAGCACGAGCGCCCGCGCCAGCGCGACGCGCTGCTGCTGTCCGCCAGAGAGCTGCTCCGGACGGCGATCGCCGAGTCCCGCGAGCCCGACCAACGCGAGTGCGGCAGCGACCCGGTCGCGCAACGAGCCCGCATCGACTCGGCGCACGCGGAGGCCGTATGCGACGTTCTCCCACACGGAGAGATGCGGGAAGAGCGCATAGCCCTGGAACACCATCGTCGCCGCTCGCCGATTCGGTGGCAGCGTGTCGATGCGCCGGCCGGCGAGCTCGATCGTGCCCGCGGTCGGATCCTCGAAGCCCGCGATGCAGCGGAGCGTCGTCGTCTTCCCGCAGCCGCTCGGCCCGAGCAGCGCTACGAGCTCTCCTTCGGCGACGTCAAGGTCGACGCCGGCGACCGCGAATGTGCCGTTGGGAAAGCGCTTCTCCAGACCGCGGAGCGCGAGGAACCCGGTCACGCGCCCACCTCGACCGCGGCGCGGCCGAAGAGCCGCTCGAGGACGACGATGGTGACGAGCACGATGGCGATGAGGATGCACGAATAGGCGGCGCCGTTGCCCAGCCGCTGCGCATCGATCTCGTTGAGGATCTGCGCCGTCATGATCCGCCAGTTCGGCGTGACCAGCAGGGCGATCGTCGAGAGCGTGGTCATGTTGCGAGTGAACGAGAAGATCGCCCCGGACAGCAGCGCGCGACGCACGAGCGGAAGGGTGATGCGGCGGAAGGTGGTGGCAGCCCCCGCGCCGAGGTTGGCCGACGCCTGCTCGAGGCTGGGGTCGATCTGCAGCAGCGCGGCCACGCAGCTGCGCAGCGATACCGGCGCCGTACGGAGCACGAAGGCGATGACGAAGATCGCAGCGCTCCCCGTGAACAGCAGCGGAGGATGGTTGAAGGCGAGCAGGATCCCTAGACCGAGCACGATGCCTGGCGCGGCGGCACCGAGCATCAGGAGGTAATCGAAAGCGATACGGCCGGGAACGCGGGTGCGGACCACGAGATACGCGACGAGGAGGCCCGAGAGGGCGGCGATGGGCGCCGCGATGGCGGAGAGGAAGGTCGTGTCGGTCATCGCGCGCGTCCCGATGCCGCCGAGGACGTTGCGAAAGTTGTCGAGCGTGACGGTGTTGTCGATCCCGAGCAGCTTGGTGAACGCGCCGGCGACCACCGCGAGGTAGAGGAGCAGCACGAGTCCCGCGACGGCGAGCGTCAGCGCGAGCAACGCGAGCCGGAACCGCGCCTCGAGGGTGCGCGCGCGACCGGTGGAAGGCTTTCCGGTGACGGTCACGACGGAGCTCTCGCCCACCCAGATCCGTTGGGCGAAGTAGGCGATCAGCGAGGGCAACATCAGCACGACCGAGAAGGCGACGGCCTTGCGCGTGTCGAACTCGCCGATGATCGCGAGGTAGGCGCTCGAAGCGAGCACGTTGAAATCGCCGCCAATGAGGAGCGGGTTCGCGAGATCGGCGAGCGACTCGACGAAGATGATCAGGAACGAAGCCGCGAATCCCGGTCGCAGCAGCGGGATGACGACGGTCCGCATGATCCGGCCGCGCGACGCGCCGAGATTCAGTGCCGCTTCCTCGAGCGCGGGATCCAGGTGGCGCATCAGGGCGTCGAAGATCAGGTACGCGACCGGGAAGAACGTGATCGTCTGGACGAAGAGCAGGCCCGACAGACCGTAGGGGTCGGCCTCGAGGCCGAACAGGCCGCGAGTCACCAGTCCCTGCCTGCCGAACAGGAAGATCGTGGAGAGCGCGAGCGCGAACGGCGGGGCGACCAGCGGAAGCAGCGCGCTGTAGTGGAGAAGCGTCCGCACCGGACCTCGTGCTGCCCGCGTCGTCGCGAGCGCGAAGCAGAACCCGAGTACCGTCCCGAGGGCACCGGCCAACGACCCCATGAGGAGCGTGTTGAGGATGATCTGGCGCGGGACCGGGAACGAGAAGATCCTCGTGATGGGAGCGATGTCGGTGACGCCTCGGTCGTCGAAGACCGCTTCGCGCATGACCGCCCCGAGGGGATAGAGGAGTGCGAGCGCAATGCCCGCCGCCGCGACGACCGCGAGGAGCGCGGCGGCGGGATCGCGCCGGATCGCGATCATTTCGGAGCTGGAGCCACCTCGTTGGAGAAGCGGTCGACGATGGCCTTCTTGTTGTCGCCGGCCCACTGGAAGTCGTAGGTCACGGTCTTCACGGACGAGAGCTTCACGGACTTATCCGACACCTTCGCGTCCGGGTTGGTAGGGATCTGGTAGGCCTTGAACGTCGCGGCGAGCTCCTGCGCCCTGACCCCGAGCGCCCAGTCGAGGAACGTCTTGCCTGCGACGGGATCCGGGGCGTTCTTCACGAGCGCCTCGCCGCCGATCTCGTAGCCGGTTCCCTCCGACGGGAAGACGACCTTGAGGTCCTTGAAGCCCTCGTCGATCGCCGCGACGGTGTCATGCGAGAACACAACGCCGATCGCGACCTCGCCCTGGCCGGCGAGCCGGGCCGGTGCCGCGCCGGTCTTCTGGTACTGGAGCACGTTCGAGTGGAACTGCTTCAGATAGGCAAAGGTCTTCTCGATGTCCCTGTTGTTGAGGAACGCCTGCGTCGCGACCATCGTGTAGGCCGTGCCGCTCGAGGCGGGGTGCGCCATCGAGATCTGACCCTTGTAGATCGGCTTCGCGAGATCCGCCCAGGACGCGGGCTCCGGGAGATTCTTCGCCGCGAGGATCTTCGTATTCACCGCAAGGCCGAGCGCGCCGACGTAGATGCCGGTCCACACGCCATTGGCGTCGCGGTATTGCGCCGGGATCTTGTCGAAGAGCTTGGGCTTGTAGGCCTCGATGAGACCCGTGTTGTTCGCGGCGATGTAGCCATCCGCGGGTCCACCCCACCAGACCGAGAACTGCGGGTTCGCCTTGTCGGCAGTGAGCTTCGCCACGGCTTCGCCGCTCGAGAGGCGGACGTAGCTCGTCTTGATGCCGCACTCGGCCTCGAAGGCCTTGGCGATGCCCTGGATGTACTCCTCCTGCGGTGTGCCGAGGATCGTGAGCGACCCCGAGCCTTTGGCTCCACACGGGCCGCTGTTCGCGGCGACCGCGGCCGACGCGGCGGCGCTCGCGGCGGGCGACGCGCCGCTGGTGCTCGCACCGCCACAGGAAATGACGAGGATCGCGCACGCGGACAGGATCGCGATCAGGCTTCGCATGTCCACCTCCCCCGCTCGTCCGAGCAGGATAGGCGGGCGGGCCGGGCCGTCGCTAGGCGCTGCTGGCGGCCTCGCCCTCGAGCGTCAGTGATTCGGTCTTGGACAACAGGAGCGGCTTGACCTTGCCCTCGATCGCCTCCGGCGTCACGACGACGCGACGCACGTCGGTCCGGGATGGGATCTCGTACATGACGTCGAGGAGGACCTCCTCGATGATCGTGCGCAGCCCGCGCGCTCCGGTCTTGCGCTTCGCGGCGCCGCGCGCGGCGGCCTGCAGTCCTTCGTCCGTGAACTGGAGCTCGACCTTGTCGATGGAAAGGAACTTCTGGTACTGCTTGACGATCGCGTTCTTCGGCTCGGTGAGGATGCGCAGGAGATCCTCCTCGTCGAGCGCCTGCAGCGGGACCATGACCGGCATGCGGCCGACGAACTCGGGAATGAGGCCGTACTTCAGCAGATCGTCCGGCATCACCTGCTCGAGGATCGCCGTCGTCTCCTTGGTGTTCTGCGCGAGCGTCGCGCCGAAGCCCATCGTCTTGCGGCCGACGCGCGCTTCGACGATCTTCTCGAGACCCTCGAACGCGCCGCCCAGGATGAACAGGATGTTCGTCGTGTCGATCTGGATGAAGTCCTGGTGGGGATGCTTTCGTCCACCCTGCGGCGGGACGTTCGCGACCGTGCCCTCGAGGATCTTCAGCAGCGCCTGCTGGACACCCTCGCCGGAGACGTCGCGCGTGATCGAGGGGTTGTCGCCCTTGCGCGCGATCTTGTCGATCTCGTCGATGTAGATGATCCCGCGCTGCGCGCGGTTGAGGTCGAAGTCCGCCGCCTGGATGAGGCGGAGCAGGATGTTCTCGACGTCCTCCCCGACGTAGCCGGCCTCGGTGAGGCTGGTCGCGTCGGCGATGGAGAACGGCACATCGAGGATGCGCGCGAGGGTCTGCGCGAGGAGCGTCTTCCCGCAGCCCGTTGGTCCGATGAGCAGGACGTTCGACTTGCCGAGCTCGACGTCGTCGACACGGTGACCGGCGCCGACCCGCTTGTAATGGTTGTAGACGGCGACCGAGAGCACGCGCTTCGCGCGATCCTGCCCGATCACGTACTGGTCGAGGATGTCGTTGATGCGTCGCGGGCTCGGCACCTTCTGACCCGCGGCGCGGGTCTTGGGCGCCTCCATGAATTCCTCGTCGACGATCTCGCGACAGAGCGTGATGCACTCGTCGCAGATGTAGACGCCCTGCCCCGCGATGAGCTTGCGGACCTGGTCCTGGCTCTTGCCGCAGAAGGAGCAGCGATAGGGCTTCCCGCCCTTTGCGGTCGTCGTCAAATCAACGGACCTGGACCGGCTCTTTGTCTTTTTCCTTGTCCTTCACCGGGCGCAGCTCGCCTTCCGCCTTGGCGATCGAGATGAGCGATTCCTTGCCGACGTACACGTCGTCGATGATGCCGTACTTCTTCGCCTCTTCGGCGGACATGAAACGGTCGCGATCGGAGTCGGCGCGGATGGTCTCCTGCGGCTGACCGGTGTGGTGCGCCATGATCTTCGTGAGCTTGTCGACGAGCGTCTCGAGCTCCTTCACCTGGATGATCACGTCCGGGGTGTTGCCGCGGAATCCACCGGAGCCCTGGTGGATCATGATCCGCGCGTTCGGGAGCGCGTAGCGCTTGCCCTTGGAGCCGGCCATCAGGAGCACCGCGGCCATCGAGGCCGCCTGGCCGATGCAGACCGTGTTCACGGGAGCCTTGAGGTACTGCATCGTGTCGTAGATCGCGAGGCCGGCGGTGACGACGCCTCCGGGCGAGTTGATGTACAGGTAGATGTCGCGCTCCGGGTCCTCCGACTCGAGGAAGAGCAGCTGGGCGATGACCAGGTTCGCCATCCCGTCCTCGATCTGATCGGTGACGAAGATGATCCGGTCCTTGAGGAGCCGCGAGAAGATGTCGTACGCGCGCTCTCCGCGGCCGGACTGCTCCACCACCATCGGGACGAGATTCGCCTGCATCATCGACACCTCCGCGGATCGCACTGAAAGTGTACCCATTGTCGGGCTCAGCTCTCCGTGTCAAGGGCGTGACGAAGCGCATCGACCAGGGTCACGAGCCGCTCACCGTCCTCACCCGACAGAGGGCCGGGCTCGTCGAGACGCGCCTCGATCTCGAGCGCGATCCGCGACCCCTCGTGGCGTCCGAAGATGGCGCACGAGCCCGCCAGCGCGTGGGCCTCGAAGCGGGCCTGGGCCCGCTGCGGGGACAGCGTGTCGTCCGCCATGGACCCGGCGGCCACAGCAAGGGCGAGCTTCCGGATGACGTCCACCCGCGCGAGCGTCTCGGCCCAATGCTCCGCCCAGATGACCGCCATCTCGCTTTCCTCTTCCACGGCAACATAATCGTCGAGTGAGACGGCTTCCGCGCACCCTGGCGATCTACATGGCGGCGTCGGTGGCCTACGCGATCGTCGTGTACGTCGTCATCTCGCTCCTGTTCACGGCCGAGCTCGTCGTGGCGCGCCTCATCAACGTGCCCGGAGACCCGCTCCAGTTCGTTCTGAGCACGGCGGACCGTCACCTCATCAGCTTCCTGCTGTACCTGGCATTCAGCCTCATCGCGGCGCTGATCGCCTATCGGATCGCCACGGCCGTGACGGCCGCTCTGGGGATCGAGGAGCGACGCGCTGCCGAGCTCGCGCTCGTGTCGGGTCTCGCGAGCCAGCTGTCCGGGAAGCACTCGCGGCAGGAGATCATCCGCTCGTCGCTCGGCGCGATCCGCGAGGCCCTGCCGAAGGGCATGACGGTGGGGTTCCTCGAGCTCGACGACGACGCGGGCGCGTTCTGCATCCCCATGGAGGACGGGCCCGCTTCCGGTGAGCTGCCGACGGACCGCTACCCGCTCGAGACGCTACCCATCGAGATCCGCGGGCAGGTGATCACGGAGCGTCTACCGCTGGTCCTGACGCAGACGGACGATGACGATCGCGCCTGGCGCGCGCTCGTGGCGCGCTTCCCGCCGCTCGTCTCGGTACGCACGTTCGCGCTCCTGCCTCTCGTGTCGAACACGCGCCTCGTGGGAGTGCTCATGCTGCGCCACCCCGAGGCGAACATGCTCGCGCCGAGCCACCTCGATCTCGTCGCGCTCCTCGCGCACACGATCTCCGGCGCGCTCGAGAACGCACGCTCGATCGCCGAGGCCGAGGCGCGCGCCGACCGCGAGGCGGTCGTCAACAAGGTCGCGAAGACGGTGCGCGCGAGCCTCGACGCCAACGAGGTGCTTCGACGGACGGGCGAAGAGGTCGGCCTCGCGTTGAACGTCTCGCGTGTCGTCGTCGCGACCGGCGCGACGAGCGATGACCTGCGCGTCGCCTACTGCTGGGCCGCCCCGGGGGTGACGCGCTTCCCGATCGGCTCGCAGCGCGGACGCATCGCCCGCCAGGCGGCGGCCGAGAACCGCACGATCGTCGTGCACGACTGGGAGCTGGAGAGGGCCGATCGCCAGGCGTCGCCGGAGGAGCGCCAGCGCGGCGGCGGCGAGGCACGCGCGAGCATCGCGGTGCCGATCGCGGTCGCGGGCCAGCTGGTCGGTGCGCTCGTCGCGACGCAGGTGGGACGCCCGCGCACCTGGACGGGCGACGAGGTGCACCTCCTGGAGGCCGTCGGGCACGAGCTGCGCGCGGCGATGGAGACCGCGCGGCTGTTCCAGGCCCGCCAGCGCGAGAGCGAGCGGATGCTGTTGCTCCACCATGCCTCCGCCGTGCTGGCGGGACAGACCGATCCACGGGTGATCCTCGACGAGATCCTGAAGAACGCCGTGAAGCTGCTCGGTCAGGGCAGCGCGAGCCTCTTCATCTGGGTCCCCGAGGCGAAGGTCCTGAGGAACGTGCGCGACTTCAACATGAAGGAGAAGGACGCGACGCGGATCCTTCGCGTGGGCCAGGGCGCCGCGGGATCGGCGTTCGAGCGGATCGCGCCGGTGATCGTGAACGACTACCAGACCTGGCCCGGCGCGACGAAGGAGTCGATCGCCGCCGGGCTCCGCGCCGCCATCGCGGTCCCGCTGGTCCGCAGCGGGGAGCCGATCGGCGCGATCGTGGTGCGCTCCTTCGATGCCGTCGGCCGCTACACGGAGGAGGACGGCCACCTGCTCACGCTGTTCGCCGACCAGGCCGTGAGCGCCCTCACCGCGGCCGAGGCGTTCGAGCAACAGCGCGCCGCGGTCGGTGAGCTCGAGCAGCTCTCCATGGCGAAGAGCGACTTCATCTCGATCGTGAGCCACGAGTTCCGCACGCCGCTCACGGGGATCCAGGGATTCAGCGAAATGATGCGCGACGAGGACCTCACGCCCGCCGAGATCAAGGAGTTCGCGTCCGATATCAACAAGGATGCGCTGCGCCTCAACCGGATGATCACGGACATGCTCGACCTCGACCGGATGGAATCGGGGCGCATGCTCCTGCATCGCGGAGAGGTCGACATCAACGCGATCATCCGCGAGGTCGCCGGTCGCGTCCGGCCCAATTCACCGCGCCACCCGATCGAGCTCGATCTCGACGACCGGCTCCCGGTCTTCTCAGGTGACCTCGACAAGCTCACGCAGGTCGTCACCAACCTGCTGAGCAACGCGGTCAAGTATTCGCCCAAGGGCGGTGATATCCGCATCGCCAGTCACGCCGACGCCGGCTCGGTCGAGGTGACGGTCACGGACCACGGCCTCGGGATCCCGGCAGAGGCGCTCGAGAAGGTGTTCGAGCGCTACTCGCGCATCGAATCGACCGCGACGCGTCACATCCAGGGGACCGGGCTCGGGCTGCCGATCGTGCGTCAGATCGTGGAGATGCACGGCGGGCGGGCGTGGGTCGAGAGCGAGGTCGGCAAGGGCTCGGTGTTCCATTTCAAGGTCCCCCTTGCGGCGCTCACGCAGGCCGTGTGACGCTTACGCTTAGTCCGTGAGCAAGCTCGTGTTCTGCGAGGACGACGTCATGATCCAGAAGCTGATCCGTGCCGCTCTGCGCTCCCTCGCGCACGAGATCCACCTCGCTCCCGACGGCGCATCCGGCCTGCGGCTCATCCGCAAGGAGCACCCGGACGTGATCTTCTCGGACGTGTCGATGCCGGGAATGGACGGCTACCAGCTCGGTGACGCCGTGAAGGCCGATCCGACCATCTCGCACATCCCGATCGTGTTCATGACCGCGAGCGTGCAGCGCGCGCAGGTCGAGGAGGCCTCCCGGCACGGCGCGGCGGGAGTGCTGGCAAAGCCGTTCACCATGGCGGATCTCCGCGCGCGTGTCGACGAGTTCACGACGAAGACGGGCTAGGCCGACCGATGGCAGGCGAGAAGATCCTCTTCGCCGACGACGAGGAGCAGATCCGCAAGCTCGTCTCGACGTTCCTGCAGCGCCGCGGCTACAACGTGCTCGTCGCGCCCGATGGCATGGAGGCGCTGAAGCTGGTACGGCAGGAGCTCCCCCACCTGGTCATCACCGACGTGAACATGCCGTACATGAACGGCCTCGAGCTGACGCGCCGGCTGCGCGAGAACCACAAGACCTCGCGCATCCCGATCGTCATGCTCTCCGCCCGCAAGCAGGCCGAGGACATCCTCTCCGGCTATCAGGTCGGCGTCGACGACTACGTGCCGAAGCCGGTCGAGATGGCGGTGCTCGCGGCCAAGGTCGAGACGCTGCTGCGCCGCTCGGCGGCGGCGCCCGCCGCGGCCGGCGCGGTCGCGCGACAGGGCAAAGTCGTTCTGTTCCTCCACGGAAAGGGCGGCACCGGAGCGACGACGCTCGCGGTCAACACCGCGGTCGCGCTCGGTACCTCGAGCTCCTACCGGACGGCGGTCTTCGACCTGAACCTCGAATTCCCGAACGCCGCGATGCTGCTCGACCTGAAGCCCGAGCGGACGCTCGCGGACATCGGCGATAACGTTCTCGCCGACCAGGATGACGCGTATTTCTCGAACTTCGTTCAGGAGCACGCGAGCGGAGTGACGCTCGTGAGCGCCTCCGATCGGCCGGAGGCGGCCGAGCTCGTCTCGATCACGAATGTCCAGCAGGCGATCGACCGGCTCAAGGCGAGAGCCGACTATGTGATCGTCGACAGCGCGGCGACCTTCTCCCAGATCACCCTCGCCGCCCTCGACGCGTCCGATGGCGTCGTCGTCGTCACGAACGCGAACCTGCCTTCCCTCAAGGCGGCGCTCGACGTCATCTTCGTGCTGACGAAGCTGCAGTACCCGCGCGAGCGGACGCTGCTCGTGCTGAACCGCACCGGGACCCGAGGCCTCGACTACGAGCAGATCGAGCAATTCTTCGGTCGCAAGCCGGACCTGGTGATCCCGTGCACACCGCTCTTCGATGACGCCGCCGACCAGGGCAAGCCCCTGGTCCTGGCCGGCCCCGATTCCACCGGCGCCGCGACGCTCCGAGAGCTGGCGGCCAAGATCGCATCCGCCGTGCCCGTCGAGGCGTAGTACAGAGAGACCCGGCGCAGGCGTGGGAGGTGGACACGTGGGCGGTCACAGGGGCGACCAGAACATCGACCCGGCGCACCCGGACTGGACCCCGCTCCAGCTGTACGTCATCCAGGAGCACATCGAGGACTTCAACGACGGTCTGATCTCACGTCGTCAAATGCTCCGGAAGGTCACCTGGATCACCGGGAGCCTCGCCGTGACGCTGGCGGTCCTGCCGACGCTCGGCTGCAGCCCCGCCGCGACGACGGCGCCGTCCGCGACCGCCGCCGCCTCGAACCGCGTCGCCAGCCCGACCGCCGTGGCGACGGCCGCCGCCAGCCCCTATGCGCTCCCGCCGGCCGCGCGCAGCGGCCCCGACGGCGTCACCGTCAAGGCCGACGACCCGCGGATCACCGCCGGTCCCGTCTCTCCCGGGTCGATCAAGGGCGCCGACGGCGCCGTGTTGATCGGCTACCTGGCGCGGCCGAAGGCCGAGGGCACGTACCCCGCGGTGCTCGTCGTGCACGAGAACGTCGGGCTGACGCCCCACATCCAGGATGTCGTCCGCCGCGTCGCGACCGCGGGGTTCACCGGCCTCTCGATCGACCTGCTGTCGCGCCAGGGCGGCGCCGAGAAGCTCGGCGGGACGTACTCGGCCGAGCTCGCCAAGACGACACCCGACGCGATGACCGCCGACCTCAAAGCCGCGCTCGAGTTCCTCAAGGCGCACGCCAACGTCAAGGCGGACGCGCTCGCGGTCACCGGCTTCTGCTTCGGTGGCGGCACGGTGTGGAACCTTCTGGTGGCGGGAGGCGACGTGAAGGCGGCGGCGCCGTTCTACGGACCCGCGCCGGCGAACATCGCCGGGCTCGCGACGACGAAGGCCGCGGTCTCGGCGGTCTACGCCGAGCTGGACACGCGCATCACGAGCACCGCGCCGCAGATCGAGGAGCAGCTCAAGAAGACCGGGCGCCCGTACAAGACGACGGTGTACCCCGGCGTGAACCACGCGTTCCACAACGACACCGGTGAGCGCTACGTCGCCGATCAGGCGCAGAAGGCGTGGCAGGCGACGATCGAGTGGTTCAAGCAGTACGCGACGTGAGCCGCTCGGGCTAGCCCTTCAGCAGGCCCCGGATCGCTTCGCGGCCTTCCGGCGTCGCGTCGCTGGTCTCCTTCGCGTCGGGGACGATGAGCCTGCCCGTGGGCTCCGTGACCGCGTCGGGAACGACGAGCGATGGGGCCGCGTCCGCGGGCTCGTGGCCCGTCTCGCCGGTGCCGCCCGCGGCCTTGATCGCCTCGCGCTCCGCGTCCGGACCCTCGAGGCCGATGAGCTTATCGACGAGCTTGCGATTGCGCATCGAGCGCGCGAGCGAGGCGAGGACCGCCGGGTCGCGCAGCGCCTGCGGGTCCTGCTGCGCGAGCGGCATGAGTGCCAGTTCCTGCGCGAGCTCCGTCCCGGAGATGGTCACGTTCTCCTTCGTCGAGAGCGCGTCGAGCACGAGCAGGGACTTCGCGCGCCGCTCGGCCGCCTCGCGCCAGTCGGCGCGGATCTCGTCCTCGGTCTTGCGCGCCTGAAGCAGGAATTGCTCGAGCGTGAGGCCCTGCTCCGCGAGGCGCGACTTGAGATCGGCCATCAGGTGGTCGAGCTCGTCATGGACCAGGATCTCGGGCACCTCGACGGTCGAGCTCGCGAGCAGGTGGTCCATGAGCTTCTCGGCGGCCTCGTCGCGGGCCTGGTGGAACGCGCTGTGCGCGAGCTCGTTGCGGACCGCGTTCCGCAGCGTGCCCATGTCGGTGGTGCCGACGGTCTTCGCGAACTCGTCGTCGAGCGCGGGCAGCAGCTTCTCGGAGACCTGCGCGACCTTCACGGTGAAGGTGCCGGTCTTCCCCTTCACGTCGTCATCCGCGGTCTCGGGGAAGGTGAGCTCGAGCGTCTTCGTCTCGCCCGCGCTCGCGCCGATCAGGCCCTCGCTGAGCCCGGGGATCGCGTACTCGCGCCCGAGCTCGAGGTGCGCGCCGCGCCCGAGCGGCGGCATCGCCTTGCCATCGAGCACCGCGTCGATGTCGACCGTGACCACGTCGTCCTTCTGCGCCGCGCGCTCGACAGGCTTCAGCTCGGCGTGGTGGTCGCGCATGCCCGCGATGGTCCGCTCGACGTCCTCATCCGTGACCGCGGTCGGCTGCACCGTCTGGCCGTGTGCCGCGTAGTCGCCGAATTCGACCTCGGGCTTCACCGGCATCGTCGCGGTGTAGGCGACCGGCTTGCCCTCGCCGTGCTCGCCGAGCTCCACCTCGGGCTGGTCGAGCGGATGCAGGTCCTCGCGCTGGACGATCTCGCGGTAGGTCTCGTCGATGACGTCCTCGGCCGCCTCGTGCCACAGATGCTCGCTGCCGTAGGTCCGTTCGTAGATCGCCCTCGGGGCCTTGCCCGGCCGGAAGCCGGGGATGTTGGCCTGCCGCACGCGACGGCCGAACACGCGGTCTGCCGCGGCCTTGACGCGATCGGCATCCACGTCCACGACGAGCTTCACGCGCGACCCGGGCTCACGTGCCAGGGTGTAGCGGAACGACGCGGGCGTGGCGGGCGCGGTCGTCGAAGGTGTCTCGTTCATATGGGAGACGCCTAGTTTAGGCTTTCAGCCACCCCGATGTTCTTTTATGAGATCCACGACGGCGACGAGGATGTGGGCAGCGCCGTGCTGTTGATGCACGAGGACCAGCTGGAGCCTCTCGAGTTCTTCGCCCTCGTCAAGAAGGCCCGCGCGCTGATCAAGGACGCCTATGAGGAGGATTCTCTCTCCGAGGCGATCGCGAACGAGCTCCAGCGATCGAGCGGGTTCGTGCACATCACCGACGACAAGCTCCTCGCGTCGGTCAACGTCGACGAGAGCGATGAGCTCACCTACCTCGTGCAGTCGGACGGCGGCACTCGTTCGGTCTTCCTGCGCGCGGATGACGTCGGCGAGGACATCGACCCCGATGCCTGAGCGCGCCCGCGTCGGATTCGTCGGGCTCGGGATCATGGGATTGCCGATGGCGCGCAACGCGCTCAAGGCCGGCTTCGCCGTCACCGCGACGAATCGCACGCTCGCGCGCGCGGAGCCACTGAAGGCCGAGGGGGCGACCGTCGTCGCGACCCCGAAGGAGGTCGCCGAGCGCAGCGACATCGTGGTCACGATGGTGACGAGCTCGCCCGACGTCGAGGCGGTCACCTTCGGACCGAACGGGATCGCGGAGGGCGCGCGAACGGGGCTCCTCGCGATCGACATGAGCACCATCTCGCCGCTCGCGACGCGCGCGTTCGCCGACCGCGCGCGGGAGAAGGGCTTCCGCACGCTGGACGCGCCCGTCTCCGGCGGCGAGATCGGCGCGATCGAGGCGCGCCTCGCGATCATGATCGGCGGCGAGGCGGACGATGTCGCGCGCGCGATGCCGCTGCTCCAGACGCTGGGCAAGACGATCGTGCACATCGGCGATCACGGCGCGGGCCAGGCCTGCAAGCTCGCGAACCAGATCGCGGTCGCCATCAACAACCTCGGCGTCTCCGAGGCGCTCGTGTTCGCGGCCGCGCAGGGGATCGACCTCGAGAAGACGCGCCAGGTCATCGCGGGCGGCGCCGGCTCGTCGTGGGCGATGCAGAACTACGCGCCGAAGATGCTGGCCGGCGACTTCAAGCCCGGCTTCATGATCGACCTGCAGCAGAAGGACCTGCGCCTCGTGCTCGACGCCGCGTACGCGGACCACGTGCCCCTCCCGGGGACGTCGTTGGCGCACGCCCTTTACACCGCGCTCCAGAAGGACGGCGGCGGCGGCGAGGGCAATCTCGCGCTCATCAAGGCGATCGAGCGGCTATCGGGGATCGAAGCCCGGGTACGCTAGTCCCCGCGGGCGAGTGATGAAATGGCAGACATTCCAGAATTAGAGTCTGGTGCTCGAAAGAGCGTGAGGGTTCGAATCCCTCCTCGCCCACCGAGGTAGCGCCCTACTCGTCGCTCGAGATCGCCGCCACCAGCGCGAGGTCCTGCTGCTTCACCGATCCCGGATCGAACCTGCGCACCGAGGCGGTCATGCGCGTCAGCGCCTCGGCCATCGTCATCGGAGGCGGGGCGCCCCGCTTCTGTGGGACCCAACGAACAGGGTTGATGCGGGCGACGATGAGCGTGCGCAGATACGGGCTCTTGAAGCCGCGCTCCTGCAACACCTTCACGTGCGCGGCGACGCGGTCGTCGATGTCCATGAGCCGCTGCGCCCATTGCTCGCGCTGGCGCAGCGCCGCCGGAACGGTCGCGTCGAGGAACAGGTCCACGCGGCGCAGCATGGATTGGTAGCCGGAGCCCGCGAAGCGCGAGCGCTTCTCGTACGCGCAGCCGAGCGTGAGGAGCATCGCCGACTCGAAGGTCGTCGCCTCGTCCTTCTCCTTCGTGCGCGGCCGATCCTTCGCGATCTGGCGTGCCATGCGGATGACCTCGAGGCTGCGGTCGCGCAGGTTGTGCGCCTTCTCGGTGTTGAGCGGGAGGATGCGGTACATGACCGCCTCGTCGGGCACGAGCAGCGCCGTCACCGTCCGCAGGCCGAGCTGCTTCGCCGCGGCGAGGCGGTGCCGCCCGTTCGGCGAGCGGAAGCCCTCCGACGTCGCGACGGCGATGACCGGGTCGAGGAAGATCCCGGCCGAGCCGATCGCGATGCCGAGCTTGTCCGCGTGCGTACGCGAGAGATCGCGCTGGAACGAGGTCGCCTCGATGGCCCGCAGCGGCAGGCTCGCGAGCAGCAGCGGCCGGTTCGCGTACGGATCGCGCAGGGCTCCGATCGGCGCGCCGCCCGCCTTCTCCACCTGACGCACGAGATCCGCGATCGACGCGTCGTCGAGCGCGAGCGGCGATTCCTTCGGCTCGGGCCCGCGCGCATCCGCCGGACCACGCTTCTTGCGCGTGGTCTTCGCGACGGTCCTCTTCTTCGCGGTCGTCGTCTTCTTACCAGGCGCAGCCGCTCTGGCGGGCATCAGCGGCGCTTCCGGAAGATCGCCTTCGCGACCGAACGCAGCGTCAGCAGGGCGATGATCGGCACGAGCATGCCCATGAGCGCCACGCGCGTCTCGTCGAGCGCGGGCTTCCAGGTCACCTCGCCGTCCCTGATGACGTAGACGCCCACCGGCCGTGCCGACAGGCCGAAGCCCGCGCCGCCACCGGTGTCCGCAGGCCCGCCGCCGCCACCTCCCCCGCCGCTCACTTTCGCCACGGGGATCACCGTCACGCCGTCCTTCTCGTAGGCCTCGCCGAACACGCGCTTCACGCTCATGGCGTCGCGCGCACCGCTGAGCACCGCGTTGACGTCCATCTGGCTGCTCCCCTTCGCTAGATCGTGAGCTCGAGGCCCTCTCGCGCGACGACGACCTCGAGGCCCGGCTTGACGAAGGTCGCGCGCGCGCTCGACTCGCGCCCGATGGCGTCGAGCTGCGCGTCCGCCCGATCGGGATCATGGTGGTAGAGCACGAGTCGCTTCACGCCGGCCTTCGCCGCGACCTCGATGGCCGCGTCGATCGTCGAATGGCCCCAGGTCCTCTTGTAGTCAGCGATGGTGTACTGCGCGTCGTGGACCAGCGTGTCCGCGCCGCTCGCGAGCGTCACGATCGGATTGTCCCGGCCGGAGAACGGATCCTCCGTGTCGGTCGCGTAGACGAGCGATCTCCCGTCGGCCTCCACGCGATACGCGAGCGTGGGTGCCGGATGGAACACCGGCGCCGTGCGCACGGTGTACGAGCCGATCTGGATCGAGATGTTGGCGTCGAGGTCGTGGATCTCGAGCTTCGCGGGGAGCCCGTCCAGGTCCACCGGGAAGAACGGATCGTCCATGCCGACGCCGATCATGTCGCGCACGGCACGCCGCTGCTTCGGGCCGTGGATGTGGAACTCCGTCTTCCGGTCGTACGCGGGCTTGAAGAACGGGATGCCCTGGATGTGGTCCCAGTGGAGGTGCGAGAGCAGCAGATCGATGCGCTTCAGCTCATCGCCGTTGAGCGAGAGGCCCAGCTCGCGCAGCCCGGTGCCCGCGTCGAGGATGAGCAGCGCGCCGGCGTTGTCGCGCACCTCGACACACGCGGTGTTGCCGCCGTAGCGGACGGTGCGCTCGCCCGGTGTCGGGATGGAGCCACGGGTGCCCCAGAAGCGGATCTTCATCGGCTCCCCGCGGGCTGATCGCGCTCGGACAGCTCGGCCTCGGCGTCCACCGCCTCCGGCCACGTCGACTTCAGCTCCTCGACCGCGGCCTCGAGCTCCGGCAGCGCGCGGTGGACCGCGGCGACCACGAGCGGATCGAGGTGATCGCCGGCCATGCCGTCCATGATCTCCAGCGTCTTCGCGACCGGATAGGGCGGCTTGTAGTACCGGCGCGCGGTGAGCGCGTCGAAGATGTCGGCCGCCGCGACGATGCGCGCGCCGGGAAGGATCTGGCTCGCGGGCAGGCCGCTCGGGTAACCCTTGCCGTCCATGCGCTCGTGGTGCTGCGCGGCGATGAGCGGCACCTCGCGCATGTCGCTCGGGAACTCGAGGTAGCCGAGGAACTCGCCGGTCTTCTCCGCGTGCGCCTTCATGTAGGCGAACTCCTTGTCATCGAGCTTGCCCGGCTTCTGGAGCACGCCGTCGCGGACCGCGATCTTGCCGTAGTCGTGCAGCAGCGCGGCGGTCCGCAGGCGCTCGATCTGGGGACCCTGCCACCCCATCGCGCGGCCGATGATCTCCGCGTAGCGCGTGACGCGGCGGCTGTGACCGGCGGTCTGCTGGTCGCGCGCGTCGATGGTCACCGCGAGCGTCTCGACGAGCGACAGCCAGAGCTTGCGCTGGGCCGCGAGGAGCTGGGCGTTCTCGACCGCGACGGCGGCCGAGGACGCGAGCGAGGAGAGGGTCTCCTCGTCCTCCTTCGTGAACGGGCCCTCCGCCTTGTTGAGGACCTGGAACACGCCGATGACGGTGCCCTGGGCGCCGGTCATCGGGAACGTGAGCAGGTTGCGCGTCCGGTAGCCCGTCACCTGGTCGAAGCGGCGCAGGAAGCGCGGATCGGCATAGGCGTCCGGGATGTTGATGATCGTTCCGGTGCGCGCGACCTCACCCGAGATCCCCGCGCCGACCGGGAAGCGGATCTCCTGCACCCCGCCCAGCGCGACCTTCGACCAGAGCTCGCCGCGATCCGCGTCGACGAGGAAGATCGTCGCGCGATCCGCCTTGAGGACCTGCGTCGTCGCCTGCGCGATGAGCTCGAGCAGCGCGTCGAGGTCGGTGACCGACATGAGCCGGCGCGTGACGTCGAGGATGACCTCGAGCTTGGCCGGGTCGTCCTTGCGGATCCGGCGCTCGAGCCTTTCGCTCATGCGGTCGCGGCGGTCAGCTGCTCGAGGACGGGCGCGACGTTGCCGGCGATGCGCTCGAGCAGCATCTGGTCGCCCCGCTCGAACGAGCCGTCGCGCTTGTTCAGCACCTGGATCACGCCGACGACGCGCTTGCCGTCGGTCGACCACACCGGGACCACGAGCGTGTTCAGCGTCCGGAAGCCGCTGTGTTTGTCGGTCTCACGGTCGAACCGCGGGTCCGCGTATGCGTCCGGCACGTTGATGGTCTCGCCGGACTTGCCGACGAGTCCGGCGATGCCCTGCCCGAGCGGCAGGCGGATCTCCTGCGGGTGGCGCTGCGCGACCCGTGACCACAGCTCCCCCTTCGGATGATCGACGACGTAGACGGTCACCCGCTCGGCGTCCACGGCCTGCCCGCAGAGCTCGATCAGCGAGCGCAGGTACTGGTCGCGATCCTTCTCGAACGAGAGGTGACCGAGCTTCACCATGACGAACGCGACCTTGTCGTCGATCGCCATCAGTGGAATCCTGCCACGACCGCGGCGCCGATGGGACGCTCCGGCGGCGGCGCGGGATTCGGGCTCGCGAGCGCGCCGAGGCGATCCACCTGATAGCAGCGCACCGCGCCGGCGCGGCCCTTGACGGCGATCTCTCCGAGGTCCACCGTCGTGACGTCGTCGCCGAGCTCGGCAAGCGTCGCGGCACTGACCGCGACCTGGTCGCGGCGCGCGATGTCCGCCGAGGTGAGTCGTGAGGCGACGTTCGCGGTATCGCCGATGACCGTGTACTCCATGCGGCCCTTGGCGCCGAGGAAGCCCGCCACCACCGGCCCGGTATTGATGCCGAAGCCGAAGGAGACGTCGGGGCCACCCTTCGCGCGTTCGGTCACGATGAAGCGCTGGATCTCGAGCGCGCACTCCACGGCGTTTCGCGCGTGATCCGGCACCTCGAGCGGCGCGCCCCACAGGACCATGATGTTGTCGCCGTTGTACTTGTTCACGGTCCCGTTGTACTTGTTGACCACGTCGACCATCCCATCGAAATAGCGGTTCAGCGTATCGAGCAGCTGTCCCGGCGACATGCCCTCGGACATCGTGGTGAAGCCACGGATGTCGCCGAACAGCACCGTCACCTGCTTCGCCTCGCCACCGAGGGCGAGGCTGCCCGCTTCCTCTCGCTCCATGATCGTGCGCGCGATCGCGGGCGTGACGAAGCGGCCGAAGGTCGATTGGGTGCGCTGGAGCGTCACCTGCTCCTCGACGAGGACGTAGCCGAGCGCGATGACCCACCAGAAGACCGCCGGCACGACATACCCGATGGAGGGCACCTCGACCGGCCCGGTCCCGAGGTCGCCGGACGTCTGCGCCGCGAAGACGGCGATCGAAAGCACCGCGTACACGGCGAGGAGCCCGAGGCCGATGAAGAATCCGAGGAGCCGGAAGCGGGTCACCAGCAGGATGCCGGCGAGCGTCAGCACGGCCGCGCCGAGCAGCGTGGTGAGGAATCCCTGATGGCGCACCGGGAAGCGGTCGGTCAGGATGGACTGTGCGGTGTTGGCCCAGATCTCGACCCCGTACATCTTGCTGCCGGCGCTGTTCGGCACCGGGTAGTCGTCAGGCACCGCCGAAACGGAATGCGCTCCGACGAAGACGAGGCGGTTCGAGAGGAGCGCCGCCGGCACAGCCCCGCTGATCACATCGGTCATCGACACGACGCAGTACTCCCCCGGAACAGCGCAGAAACCCTTCTGGTCACGCAGCGGCGTCGCGGGCGGCGCCGCGTAGTAGACGGGCATCCCGCCGCCGCGGTCGAGCGGCATGACGCGGTCGGCGACCTGCGGTGGCCGGCCCGGCAGGATCATGCGGCCGGCCTCGACACGGATGCCGTGCTCGTCGCCGGTGGACTGCTTGAGCGACGCGAGGTGACGTGCGACCGCCACGAGCGGCAGCGCGTAGTAGCGCTCGCCCTGCGGTCCCTGGATGATCATCTGCGCGTCGCGGACGCGGCCGTCCTCGTCGGCGTTCACGTTGACCGCGCCGAGCGCCGCGGCACCGTCACGGAAGGCGGAGATCGGCAGCTGCAGCGCCGAGAAGCGCATCGCGCCCTCGGTCCGCGTGCCGGCGCCGGCGGGGCCCTGCATCGCGAGGACGACGTTCCCCGAGGCCTTGATCGCGGCGGCGAGCGCCGCGTCGGCCGCGTTGTTGCCGGACGGCTCGTAGAAGCCCACGTCGAAGGCGACGACGGTGGGCGTTCGCCCGGGCGTGCGCAGCGCGCTCAGGAGGTCGGCGTAGACGTTCCGTGGCAGCGGATATTGCTTGTAGGCATCGATCGTCTTGTCGTCGATGGCGACGATGGTGACCTGGTTCTTCACCTTCGCCGGGAAGCTGGTGATGGTGAAGTCGTAGACGGCATTCTGCAGGCTGGGCCCGAGGATGTCGGCGGAAATGGCGAGCGCGGCCAGCACGATCGCCACCAGGGTCATCCCCGCGATCACGACGCGCTGACGCTGCTGCCGCCTCGCGAGCATCGGCCCTCCCCGCCCCTCAGGGCGGCGTCATGGTACCGCCGAGGCCCTCCGCAGCACGTCTTTCAGCACCACGATGCTGCGCGCGTAATCGGCCAATGCGAGACGCTCCACGGGCGTGTGGTCGTATGCCGAGTCGCCGGGCCCGTAGGCGACCATCGGACAGCCCCAGGCCGGCGCGAGGATGTTCATGTCGCTCGTCCCGCTCTTCTGCGTGAAGCGTGGGGTCGCGCCCGCGCTCGTGATGGCCTTCGCGAACGCGCCCGCCAGCGGCGTCGCGCGGCTCGTGCGCGCCGGCTCTTCCGCCGCGACGCGCTCGACCGTGGCCCGGCTCCCCACATGCTCGGCGACCGCGGCGCGCGCGAGATCCTCCAGCGTCGCGATGGCGAGGCCGGGCGGCACGCGGAAGCCGACGCGCAGCTCGGCGCGCTCGCGCAGCCCGTCGCCGCCGCTCGTCATCCCCTCCAGACGCGTGTCGAGGCGCTCGAATCCGTCCTTGCTCTCCGTCAGCGCGAACGCCGCGCCGCGGATGCGCTCCCATACGAGGAGCGCCTCCTCGCTGCAGGTGGGACCGGGCGCGGCCCCGTGGCGGGCGCTCCGCTCGAGCGCCACGCGGAGCACCAGCCGGCCCTTGTAGGCGATCGTGATGCCGTCCCACCCGGATGGCTCCCCGATGACACACCAGTCCGGTGAGGGAAGCGTCGCGCGGTGACGCGCGCCGGCGCTCGTGGGCGACTCCTCCTCGACCGCGCCGACGACGGTGACGCGCAGGCCGGGCACGCGCTCGGTCGCCGCGGCGACGAACGCGGCGAGCGGGCCCTTCGCGTCCACCGCCCCACGGCCGACGAGCTCGTCATCCTCGATCGCGACGGGGATCTCGCCCGGCACGGTGTCGATGTGGCCGAGCAGGACGACGTGCCGCGGCCCGTCGCCGATCTCGCCGACGGCGTTGCCGGCATCGTCGACCGTGGCGCGGAAGCCGCGCTCGCGCATCCGGCCCACGAGCCACTCGACCGCCTCGCCCTCGTGCCGCGAGAGGCTCGGGATCTCGACGAGGCCGCGTACCAGCGCGACGTCGTCGTGCGTCACGAGAGCGCCTTACGGGTGGCCTCGACGACGCGGTCGATCTGCTGCGCGCTGATCACCAGCGGAGGCAGATAGCGCACGACCGTCGGACCGGCGCCGAGCACGAGCACCCCCGCATCCTGCAAGGCCTTCATCGTCGGGCCGGCCTGCTCCTTGAGCTCGATCCCGACGAGGAGACCGAGGCCGCGAACCTCGCGCACCTTCGGCGAGCTGATCGACGAGAGCCCGGCCATCAGCTGCGCGCCGCGCTCGCGCGCCTTCGCCGGGAGATCGAGGCGCACCATCTCGGCGATCGACGCGACGGCGGCGGCGCACGCGAGGGGATTGCCGCCGAAGGTCGTCGAGTGCGAGCGCTTCGGCAGCTCGCCGACGGCGCGCGAGAACGCGATCGCGCCCATGGGCATCCCGCCGGCGATCGCCTTCGCCAGGCAGAGGATGTCCGGCGCCACTCCGTACTGCTCGAGCGCGAACATCGTGCCGGTCCGCGCGAAGCCGGTCTGCACCTCGTCGATCACGAGCAGCGCGCCGCGCTCGCGGCAGAGCCGCGCGGACTCGGCGATGAACTCCTGCGTGGCCGGCCGGACGCCGCCCTCGCCCTGGACGAGCTCGACGATGAACGCGGCCGTGTCGGTCGTGATCGCCGCGTCGAGCGCCTCCGGCTTGTTGAAGGGCACGTGCGAGTACCCCGGCACGAACGGCCCGAAGAGCTCGCGATACTCGGGCCCCCAGGTCGCGGCGAGCGAGCCCATCGTCTTCCCGTGGAAGCCGCGCATCGTCTCCACGACGCCGCTCCGCTTGGTCGCGGCCTTGGCGAACTTCAGCGCGCCCTCGACGGCCTCGGTGCCGCTGTTGCACAGGAAGAAGCGATCGAGCGAGGGTGGCAGGATGCGCGCGAGCGCGTCGTAGAGCTCGGCGCGGCGATCGTTGTAGAAGAGCTCGGTCGCCGACGCGAGCGTGCGCGCCTGCGCGGCGATCGCGTCGGCGACCGCGGTGTTGCCGTGGCCGAGGCTGGCGATGCCCTGCCCGCCGACGCAGTCGATGTACTCGCGTCCATCCGCGTCCCAGAGCGTCGCGTCCCTGCCGCGCACGATCACCAGGTCGCGCTTCTGGTAGAGGCCGGAGGTGTGCGCGGACTCGCGCTCGATGGCGCTCACGAGCGGATGACGGTGCGGATCGCGGGGTCGCCCTGCGCGCTGCGGATGACGACCTCGTCGACGCCGCCCTCGATCGCTTCGCGCGCGGCGAGGATCTTCTTCTTCATGCGGCCGTGCGCGAGCGTCTCCGCTTCGGCCACCGTCGTCTCGGCGACGATGCTCGAGGGATCGTTCACGTCCCTCAGGAGGCCGGGCACGTTCGTCAGGATGAGCAGCGCGTCGGCGTCGATCGCGACCGCGATGCGCGCCGCGACCCGATCGCCGTCCACGTTGAGCGCCTCGCTCTTCTCGGAGAGCGCGAGCGGCGCGACGACCGGCACGCGGCCGGGGCCGAGGAGCTGCGCGAGCAGTGGCACGTTCACGCTGTCGATCGTCCCCGTGTGGTCGTCACGCAGGAGCACGGTCTTGCCGTCGAGGACCGCGCGGACGACCTTGCGCGTGCCGACGAGCAGCCGGCCGGAGATCCCGGAGAGCCCGTACGCGTCGATGCCGCGGCTCTGCAGCTTCTCGACGTAGAGGAAGTTCTCCACCCCGAGCGCCGCCATCGCGAAGATCTCGAGTGTCCGCCGGTCCGTGCGGCGGCTCTGATGGCCGGAGGGCGAGAGCACGGTCTGCGGCGGGTGGCCGAGGGCGACCGACAGCCGGTCGGTCTCCGCCGACGCGCCGTGGACCAGCACGATCTCATCGGTCCGCGCGACATCGGCGACGAGGTCGGCGACCGCGTCGCGATCGACCCCCGCCGAGCCGCCCGCCTTGATCACCGCGCGGAGCGGCATCTAGGGGTGCAATCCGGGGAACGTGAGGCCCGCGTCCTCATCGAAGCCGCAGGCGACGTTCATCGCCTGCACGCCATTGCCGGCGGCGCCCTTCATCAGGTTGTCGATGGCGCAGAGCGCGACCACACGATCGCCGCGTGGGTCGAGCGCGAAGCCGACGTCGGCGAAGTTGCTCCCGGCGACGAGCTTCGGCTCGGGGTAGCGGAAGATGCCGCTGCGGTCCTTCACGATCCGCACGAAGGGCTCATCCGCGTAGCACTCGCGATAGGCGCGCCACAGTGTCTTGTCATCCAGGCCGGATCGCACCGGGACGTGGGCCGTGGCGAGCACGCCGCGCACCAGCTCGACCGCCGTGACGGAGAGCTGCACGCGGACCCCGGGAAGCTCCTGCTCGACCTCCGCGGTGTGGCGGTGCCCCACCGGGCGAAAGGACCGCACCACGCCGACGCGCTCGGGATGATGCGAGTCCTCGCTCGCCTCGCGCCCACCCTCGCTCGAGCCCACCTTGCATTCCACCACGACCGGTCGAGCCAGGTCGATAAGCCCGGCGCGATGGAGCGGCAGCAGCGCGAGGATCGTGGCGGTCGCGTTGCAGCCCGCTCCGGTCACGCGCGTCGCCTTCGCGATCTCGGCGCGATGCAGCTCCGGGATCCCGTAGATCCAATCTTTCAGATGCTCTGGTGCGGGATGCGCGAGGCCATACCACTCGGCGTACGCCTTCGCTGAGCGCAGGCGATGGTCGCTCGAGAGATCGATCACGATCTTCGAGGTCCTCCCCAGCTCGTCGAAGCGGTGCGAGCCGTTCGGGAGCGAGAGGAACAGCACGTCGCAGTCGCGCACCGACTCGTAGGGCACGAACGCGAGGTCGGTCCGCTTGCGCAGATTCGGGTGCGCGGCCGTGACCGGCTTGCCGGCGAGCGTCATGCTGCCCGCGACGATCTCGCCGACCCGCGGATGCGACAGGAGGTTCCGCAGCAGCTCGCCACCGGCGTAGCCCGCGGCGCCGCAGATCCCGACGCGCACGCCGCTCACGGGATGCTCGGGGTGCTCGGACCGGCCTTCGCCACGTTCAGGATGTGGTCGACGATCCGGCCCGGGATGTTCACGCCGGTCGTGTCGATGGAGTTGCGGAACTCCATCGTGTAGTTGACCTCGTTCACCACGAGCCCCTCGGGCGCTTCGAGCAGATCGATCGCGACGACGCCGCCGCCGACGGCTCGAGCCGCGCGGACGCAGAGATCGCCGAGCTCCGGCGTGACCGGGCAGTTCGTGGCCTTCCCACCGCGCGCGGTATTGGTGATCCAATGCTCGGAGGTGCGGTAGATCGCGGCGATCGTCTCATCACCCACGACGAAGGCCCGGATGTCGCGCTGCGGCTTGGGCACGTACTCCTGCACGTAATAGATGGAGTGCATGTACGTCCCGAGCACCTCCTTGTGCTCGAGGACGCTCTCCGCCGCGTCGCGGTCGTTCACGCGCGAGATGAGGCGGCCCCAGGAGCCGACCAGCGGCTTCAGCACGGCCGGATAGCCGAGCTCCTCGATCGCGGCGATCGCGGACTCCGGCGTGAACGCGAGGCGGGTGCGCGGCGACGGCACGCCGTTCGCGATGAGCCGCAGCGTCGTGATCAGCTTGTTGCCGCAGACGTCGGCGACCTCGAAGGTGTTGACCGTCGGGATGCCCCAGGTATTCAGCACCGCGAGCGCGTAGAGCGCGCGGCTGTGCTGGATGCAGCGCTCCGCGACCACGTCGACGGCGAGGTCGGGCTTCGTCTCGAGGTGGAACACGACCTCGCGATCGTCCAGGACCTTCGTGGGGACGTGCCGCTTCTCGAGCTCCTCGAGCAGCAGCTTCTCCTCGACGCGCACCCGCGACAGCAGCACGCCGACGGTGGGGCTACTACTCAAGCGTCACGCTCCCGGCAGGGAGCGTGACGCATGGGAGCAGACCGCAGCGCCGCGAGGCGCGAGGACTACTCACCCCAGTCTTCTTCCGCCTCCGGCGCGAGCGCGAGGGTCACGGGCGCGGTCTCGCGGACCTCCAGCTCGGCGCCGCAATCCGGGCACAGGACGATCTCGCCCTTGACCGAATCGGCGCCGACCGTGACATCCGCGTCGCACTCCGGGCATTTGCCGCCACTCGCCATCGTTCCCCTCCGTGTAGAAGAGGAACGATACCCGCTAGAGCGCCTCGTTCGCGCCGCCGACGATGCGCCTGCCCTTCGACTTCGTCCGCGTACATGCGCGCATCCGCGGCGGCGACCAGGGCGTCAGCCGTGAGCCCATCGTCCAAAGCCGATCGTGCTGTTCGTCGCCGACCGCGACGTGCGCATCGTCACCGAAGACGGGGAGCTGCTGCGGGAGCTGGTTCTCGATCCGTCGCGCGACTACCAGCGGCAGTCGGCGTGATGTCTACGATGTCCTGAGAGGCTCCTCGCTATCTCGTGTGGGTGGCGAACTCGAGCCTGCCGACGATGAGGTACGCGACCGCGATGAAGCTCGGTGGTGCGATAGCCGCGGGCGCGGCGCTTGGTTGCCATCGTTCCTTACCAATAGCGTTTGCGCGTTCTCTGACATCCGTCCGGGACAGGTAAGTAAACTCACCAGGTACGGACAACTAGATAAGCGCTCGATTGCTTGGTGATCCCTCCGAGACACTATTTGAACCGAGGAGGGTCCGAAAACTCGAAGGAAAGCTTGCTGGACCTACTGATCGAGCACTACGACGAGCTGAGCCGTCGCGTCGCGCCCGCCGACGCCCGAGGGGATAGCCCGGAGAACCGACATCAGGCTGGCGACCTCTCCGGGCCGCGGAGCGCGACTCCTTCGCGATCGTAGACGCGGCCGCACTCAGCCTCTACCACGCTCAAATGGCGCAACAGTGGCGATCGACCCTAGCGGTGATACGCCCTGATCTTGGCCCCACTGAATGGGCCGCCGAAGATCACGCTGATCACGCAGGTGTCGGTCAGGCCGGCGAGGAGCGGGACCAGTCCGACCACCGCCACGGCGTAGCCGATGGGACCGCCGATGATCAGCGGACCGATCGCGATGAGAACGAGCCCGGCGACGATCCGGAACACGCGACCAGTGGTGCTGGCCATGAACTGTCCGAACCCCGACGCCGCGAACCAGTTGATCTGTGTCGATGCACGCATGCGAAGTGCCTCCATCCGAGGACGCCGATCGGGCGTCCTTCCTGCTCTCTTAGACCGCCGAAGGCCCAAGAAGGATGCATGGACGATGGCCTAACGTAAGTCGCGATGGGGAGCGGCCGCGTCCTTCATCGCGTGCCGACCGTCCAAGGTTCCAGGACGTGAAGTTCGGCACCCGAGCCGTGACCGACGAGCTCACCACCTGCTTGACCGAACGGCTCGGGAGGTTCGTGGCGATCGCGCGCTCGATGCTCGGCAACGAGCAGGACGTGGAGGACGTGGTACAGGACGTCGCGGAGCGGGCCATCGCGGGACGCACCTCGTTCCGTGGTGACGCTGATGTCTGCACGTGGGTCCATCGGATCCTGGTGAACCGCTGCAACGACGTCATCGCGTCGCGTGTACGTCGCCGCAATGCTGTCGCGGAGGATGCCCTCGATGCGCTGTGGGACGATCCTCGGTACACCGTCGATGCGACGGACGTCGAAGCGGCGATCGCGAATCGAGAGGAGCTTGCTGACGCGCTCGCGAGCCTTACCCCGGCGCAGCGCTCTGTCGTGATGCTGCACGACGCCCAGGGTTGGAAGCTTCGAGAGATCGCGGAAGTGCTCGACGCGCCGCTCCCGACCGTGAAGTCGCACCTCCGGCGCGGCAGGCGGGCGCTGGTGACGCTGCTCGGCGGCGCCAGCAGATGACGCAGCTCTCCTGCGCGGAAGCGCGCGCGCTCGCGAACGACCTGCTCGACGGCGGGCTGACCACGATCGAGCGATCCGACATATTCGCTCACATCGCGACGTGCGCCACCTGTCCGTCGCTGTACCGGTCCCTTCTAGCGGTCCGCGCCGCGCTCATGGCGGCCTCCCCGGGATCGCCTCCGTCGACGGAGTTACGACGCAAGATCGCCGCGCTGATCGATCGAGGACCATCGGGCTGAGCGGCGGAAAGGACGACAAGATCAAGCAGCTGGTCTGGTGGACAGAGAAGAAGTGGTCTCCGCTTTCGAGCGCCACTGACGCCGAGGACACGCACGTTCACGAGGCTGGCGACACGGAGCCTCGCGACGTTACGATCCCGCAAGGAGAAGATAGTGAAGAGCGCGGACTGGGACCAGCGTTACGCGTCCGCGGAGCGCGTGTGGTCGGCGGAGCCGAACCCCTCTCTGGTGGGAATCACCCGAGACCTGCGGCCCGGCCGCGCGCTCGACCTCGCCTGCGGCGAAGGTGCCGACGCCATCTGGCTCGCGGAGCGCGGCTGGCGCGTGACGGCGGTCGACTTCTCGGACGTCGCCCTGCGCAAGGCGACCTCGGAGGCCATGGCCCGGAAGGTCGAGGTGGAGTGGGTCAGCGCGGACCTTCGGGCGTACGAGCCGACGCCGGTGTCATTCGATCTCGTGGTCATCCTCTATCTCCACCTGCCGCCGGTCGAGCGGAGGACGATCCTGTCCCGCGCCGCAGCGGCACTCGCGCCCGGTGGGACGCTCCTCGTGGTCGGGCACGATCGCACCAACCCGCCGAACGCGCCCGGGCCGAAGCGCCCCGAGATCCTGTTCACCCCCGAGGAGATCGCGGCGGACCTGACCAGGCTCGACGTGGAGCGCGCGGACCGCATCCCGCAGCGGTCGGAGGTCCACGGCCAGGCGGTCACGGGCGTGGATACGCTCGTCGTGGCCCGTCGCAACTCCGCCGCGCGATAGATCGCATGTGAGCCAGGAGGTGTGGGATACCAGCACATCGGCGACAACTGTGTCAAGACATAGGAGACACCGAGTGGAGGGGGTCTCCGAATGGACAAGGCGCGGTACCTGGTCGAGGCTCACTTGCGAGAGGGACGCAGCGTTGCCGAACTCGCGCGA
>JACQAT010000022.1 GCA_016194865.1 Chloroflexota bacterium | reverse complement strand
GACGGGTCCCGCATCACCGCACGAAGGCGAAGCGCGAGGGCCGGAGACTAGCGGCAACGGACTGGCCGTATAGACGAGCTCCGGACTCCCCGCTCAGGTCGCCTGCAGTGTGCGACCTGCGACGCGAGCTATATCAGACGATGGCGCCAGATGCTCGGCCCGGAGGCTGCCTGAACGCTCTCCGACTTCTTGAAAGGGAAGCGGCCTGAAGCGCTAGAGCGCGCTCAACTCCCGCGCGAGCGGCGCGAACGGCTCCATGACCTTCTCGGGGATCGCGTAATAGCTGATCCCGAAGCGCTCGCGGCGCGCGAGCAGCTGCGTGCGCAGCTGTCCGAGCGAGCCGTACAGGAAGTAGGGGCTGTCGACGACCCCGGCGACGGCGCCCTTGAAGCGCGTCGCCGCGTGCGCGAGGAGCGAGCTCGGATCGTCGGCGACGCCGGCGTCGAACACGATCGCATTGAGTTCGAGCCGATCGAGGCGGTCGCCCGCGGCGGCACGCACCAGGCGCACCTTCTCATCCGTAGCGCCGGCGCTGAGATGCGTCAGCTGCCCCTTGCCGTCCTGATTCACCTGCGGCGCGAAGGCGACGATGTCGGCGTGCTTCACGGCGAGCCGCAGCATGACGGGTCCGCCGCCACCGATCATCAGCGGCGGGTGCGGTCGTTGCACCGGCTTCGGCAGCACGTTCGCGGCACGCACGGTGTAGTGGCGGCCGCTGTGCTCGACGCGATCCTCGGTCCAGAGCCGCTTCATGAGGACGATCGCCTCGCGCAGCCGCTCGACGCGCTTTGCCGGCGGGTCGTACGGGATCCCGAGCATCTCGTAGTCACGCGTCGCCCAGCCCGCGCCGATGCCGAGCTCGAGCCGGCCTCCTGAGAGCACGTCGAGCGTCGCCGCCTCCTTCGCGAGCATCACGGGATTGCGATAGTCGTTCGCGAGCACGAATGTGCCGAGCCGAAGCGTCGTCGTCGCGTCGGCGGCGGCGGCGAGGGCGGGAAGCGGCGCGAGCTGCGCGGTCAGGTGGTCGGTGATGAGGAGGGTCGAGTAGCCGAGCTCTTCGACCCGTCGCGCCTTGGCGCGCCACTCGGTCGCGCTCGCTGCCGTGGTCGCCGTGATCGCGAGGCGGAAGGGTCTCAGCTGACCCGCGGAAGCCACCCCGGCCGCTTCGCCTCGAATCGCGCGATGTCGTCGCTGTAGCGAAGGGTGAGCGCGATGTCGTCCAGCCCCTCGCGCAGGCGCGTGCGCGTGAATTCGTCGAGCCGCAGCGTCTCGCGCACGCCGATCGCCGGCGCCTCGACGGTCGCGCGCTCGACGTCGATGGTGATCTCGAGCGAGGGGTCCTTCTCGACCGCACGCAACAGCTTGGTCACGACCTCCGCCGGGAGCTCGACGGGCACCAGTCCCATCTTCAGCGAGTTGCCCTTGAAGATGTCGGCGAGCTTCGACGAGATCACCGCGCGGAACCCGTATTCGTCGAGCGCCCACACGGCGTGCTCGCGCGACGAGCCGCTGCCGAAGTTCGGGCCGGCGACGAGGATCGTCGCGCCCTTGTAGCGCGGGTCGTTGATGACAAACGACGGATCCTTGCGCCAGGCCTCGAACAGACCCGCGCCGTACCCGGTGCGCCCGACGTTCTTGAGCCAGTGCGCCGGGATGATCTGATCCGTGTCGACGTTGGCGCGGTCGACCGGCATGGCACGACCCGTGATGCGTGTCGTCTGCCTCACAAGTCCTCCGGGATCGCGAAGTGCCCGGCGATCGCGGTGGCCGCGGCGACGGCCGGCGACACGAGATGGGTACGACCGCCCGGGCCCTGCCGGCCCTCGAAATTGCGGTTCGACGTCGAGGCGCAGCGCTCACCGGGGCTCAGGACATCGGGGTTCATGCCGAGGCACATCGAGCAGCCGGCCGAGCGCCATTCGAACCCGGCCTCGGCGAAGACACGGTCGAGGCCCTCGCGCTCCGCCTCGAGCTTCACGAGCATCGAGCCGGGCACGACCATCGCGCGGACTCCCTTGCGGACGTGCTTCCCGCGCACGACGTCGCTCGCGACGCGCAGATCCTCGATGCGCGAGTTCGTGCACGAGCCGAGGAAGACCGCGTCCACCGGGATATCGCGGATCGGCGTGCCCGCCTTGAGGTCCATGTAGGTCAGCGCCCGCGCGGCCGCCTCGGCGCCCTCGCCGAGCGCCGCCGGATCGGGCACGCGGTCGTCGATCGTCACGGTCTGCGCGGGATTCGTCCCCCACGAGACGTACGGGCGCAGGTCGCGCGCGTCGATGCGGATCTCGCGGTCGAACTTCGCATCGGGGTCCGTCGCGAGCGAGCGCCAGTCGTCGAGGGCCCGCTGCCACTCCGCGCCCTTCGGTGCGTGCTTGCGCTGCTCGACGTACGCGAAGGTCGTGTCGTCCGGGGCGATCATGCCCGCGCGCGCGCCGGCCTCGATCGACATGTTGCAGACCGTCATGCGCCCTTCCATCGAGAGCGCGCGGATCGTGGAGCCGCGGTACTCGATGATCGCGCCGACGCCGCCGCTCACGCCGATGCGCGAGATGATCCCGAGGATCACGTCCTTCGCCCACACGCCGCGCGGGAGGTCGCCGTCGACCGTGACGGCCATCGTGCCCGGGCGCGTCTGCCAGATCGTCTGTGTGGCCAGGACGTGCTCGACCTCGCTGGTGCCGATGCCCCAGGCGATCGAGCCGAACGCGCCGTGGGTCGCGGTGTGGCTGTCGCCGCAGACGATCGTCATCCCCGGCTCGGTCAGGCCGAGCTGCGGCGCGATGACGTGGACGATGCCCTGGTCCGGGTGGCCCGTCGGGAAGCACACGAGGCCGAACTCCTTCGCGTTGCGTCCCATCGTGTCGATCTGGATCGCGGAGATCGGCTCCGGAGCGATGTCGTTCGTCGCGACGTTGTGGTCCATGGTCGCGAGCGTCAGGTCGGGCCGGCGCACGCGGCGGCCGGCGAGGCGCAGTCCGTCGAATGCCTGCGGGCTCGTCACCTCATGGACGAGGTGCAGGTCCACGTAGACGAGGTCCGGCTCACCGGGCGCGGAGCGCACGACGTGCCGGTCCCAGACCTTATTAGAAAGCGTGGTTCCCATTGCCCTCGAATGATGCGCTAACTCGGCCCTCGAATGATGCGCTAACTCGGCCCTCGAATGATGCGCCAACTCGGCGACCTTGCTTCATTCGCTACGACGCCGTCGGGACGGTGTCGAGCAGCTCGTCCGCCGGGAAGCCGCGCGCATGCAGCAGCGCGAGCACGGAATCCGCGTGCGCGCGATCGCGCGTCTCGACGATCACGTCGAGTCCGACGCGGCCGAGCGCGGCGTACGGACCGACCCGATGGATGCCGATGTGCACGATGTTGATGCGCTCCGCGGCGAGCAGCCCGGTGAGGTCGTGGAGCGCGCCGGGTCGGTCGTCGAGCCAGGTGCGCAGCGCGAGGTAGCGTCCCGCCGAGGCGAGACCCTGCTGCAGGACCTTGCCGAGCAGGTTCGGATCGATGTTGCCGCCGCTGATGACGACGCCGACGCGCTTGCCCTTGATGGCGCCGTTCTCGAGGACCGCGGCGAGCGCCGCGGCGCCCGCGCCCTCGGCGAGCAGCTTCTGGCGCTCGAGCAGCACGACGATCGCGCGCGCGATCGCCTCGTCGCTCACGGTCACTACGTCGTCGACCAGCCGCTTCACGAGACCGAACGTGCGCTCGACCGGCGTGCGGACCGCGATGCCGTCGGCGATGGTCGACACGGGACGCTCGACGATCTTCCCCGCCCTGAACGACTCGGCGAGCGCGGACGCGCCGGATGCCTGCACGCCGACGATGCGCGGGCGCTTCTCGCGGCCGCTCGCCGCGAGCGCGACACCGGAGATGAGACCGCCACCGACCATGGCGACGACGAGCACGTCGAGGTCGTCGACGTCGTCCAGCATCTCGAGGGCGAGCGTCCCCTGCCCCGCGATCACGTCGTCGTCGTCGAACGCATGGACGTAGGTGAGGCCGCGCTCCCGCGCGAGCGTCAGCGCGGTGGCATGCGATTCGTCGTAGTTCGCGCCCTCGAGCACCGCCTCGGCGCCGGTGCGCTGGATCGCGGCCAGCTTCGCCAGTGGCACGCCGTGCGGCACGACGACGGTCGCGCGCACGCCGACGAGCTGGGCCGCGAACGCCACGCCCTGCCCGTGGTTGCCGGCGGATGCGGTGGCCACGCCGCTCGCGCGGACCTTCGGATCGAGACGGAGGATCGCGTGGAGCGCCCCGCGGATCTTGAACGCGCCGGTGCGCTGGAGGTTCTCGAGCTTGAGGAAGACCTCGCGCCCGGTCAGCTCGCTGAGCGCGCTCGAGCGCTCCGTCGGCGTCCGATACACATGCGGCCGGATGAGCTCCGCGGCCTCGGCGACCGCGCCGGCATCGAGACGCCTCGTGGTGACGGTCATGCGAGCCGGTCGTACGCGCGACGCAGACGCGTCACGCCCTCGTCGATCCGGTCGAGCGTCGGCGCGCTGATCGAGAACCGCAGCGCCGAGCCGTGATCCTGCTCGATCGCGAACGCGTCACCCGGCACGAACGCAACGCCCTCTTCGAGCGCGAGGCCGAGCAGCGTGCGTGCGCTCATGCCCTGCGGCAGCTTGAGCCAGAAGTAGAACCCCCCCTGGGGATCGTTCCACGACACCCCCTTCGCGTCGCCGAAGACGCGTTGGAGCGCGGCGCGACCGCGTGCCTGCTTCGCGCCGTAGAGCGCGCGCAGCTTGTCGACGTGCGCCGCGACGCCGCCGCGGCGATGGAACTCGACGACGACGCGCTGCCCGAGCGTCCCGGTGCTCGAGTCCATCGTCTGCTTCGCCGCGGCCATCCGCTTGATGACCTCGTGGTCGCTGATGACCCAGCCGACGCGCAGGCCCGGGAGGAACGTCTTGGAGAAGGTCCCGATGCTGACGACGCCGCTGTGGGGATGAAGCGCGGCGATCGCGGGGATCTCCTTGCCGCGGTAGCGCAGCAGGCCGTAGGGATCGTCCTCGACGACGATGGCGCCGTGGCTCGCGGCCAGCGCGACGAGCGCGTCGCGACGCGCGTGCGATAGCGTCTCGCCGGTCGGGTTCTGGAAGTTCGGGACCACGAAGAACATCCGCGGCCGGATGCCACCGGCGCGGAGCAGGCGAGCCGCGGCGGCGACGTCGAGGCCCTCGCTGTCCACGGGGACCTCGAGCACGCGCGCGCCGTGGTTGCGGAACGCGGAGAGCGCGTTCGCGAATCCGGGCGACTCGGCGACGACCACGTCGCCTGGCTTGAGGAACACGCGGCACACGAGATCGACGGCCTGCAGGGCGCCGGCGCTCACGAGCACGTCCTCGTGCTTGACGTTGAGGCCGCGCGCGCGCGCATCGTGCGCGACGATGTCGCGCAGCTCGGGCTCCCCCTCGGTGATCGCGTAGCCGAGGGCGCTCGCGCCTTCGCGATGGATGACGGTCGAGACCAGGTCGGCGGCCCCAACGAGGTCGAGCGCCTCGTGCGCCGGCGCGCCGACGGCGAAGGAGACGGTGTCGCGCGTCTGCCGGGCGACGATGCCGATGGTCTCGTCGATGAACGAGCCATGCACGGCGTTCAAACGGTCGCGATCGTTGCTCTGCGGGTCGCGGCTCACCATCGGTGTCGTCATCGCCATCTCGCCCTCCTCTCCGAAAATGAAGAGGCCTCCCGTTCCGGGAGGCCTTCTGGCTGCTGTGCGCGTCGCGTGTACCTGCCTGCTATCCCCCCAAAGCGATACGAGCCCCGAGAATGGGGCTGATCGGGGCCGGCGGGATCGGGAGGCCGTACATCACGTCCCGTTCACTGTACCCAACGGCGCTCGCGGCGGTCAAGTGACCGCGCCGTCAGCGGCGCTGGACACCAGCTTCGCGTACTTCGCGAGCGCGCCCGTCCGATAGCGAGGCGCCGGCTCGCGCCACGACGCCCTGCGCCTCGCGAGCTCGCCGGCGGGTACGTCGAGATCGAGCCGCCGCTTCACGGGATCGACGACGATCGCGTCGCCGTCACGCACGAGCGCGATGGGCCCGCCGGTCGCGGCCTCCGGCGCGACGTGGCCGACCATGTGACCGTGGGTCGCGCCCGAGAAGCGCCCATCGGTGATGAGCGCGACCTTCTCCCCCAGACCGGCGCCCACGATCGCGCCCGTGACCCCGAGCATCTCGCGCATGCCGGGTCCGCCCTTCGGCCCCTCGTAGCGGATGACGAGCACGTCTCCCTCTCTGATCTTCCCACCCACGACCGCCGCGAACGCGTCCTCCTCGCACTCGAAGACGCGCGCGGTGAAGGTACGCGCGCTCATGAGGTGGCCCGCCACCTTCATGACGCAGCCCTCGGGCGCGAG
The DNA here is from genome assembly GCA_016194865.1 of Chloroflexota bacterium. Classification (GTDB taxonomy): domain Bacteria; phylum Chloroflexota; class Limnocylindria; order P2-11E; family P2-11E; genus JACQAT01. The sequence goes on along the minus strand of JACQAT010000022.1, from coordinate 53,936 downwards.
GGAGCCGCCCAGGATGACCATGCCGCCGCTCGCGGCGATCGGGGTCGCCAGCGCCTTCACGACCTCCTGGCCCCTGGTCTCCTTCGCGTCGCGCGCCTCTTCGCCGATGGTGCGGCCGCTCACGGTCGGCGCGTCCGCGTTGAGGAGCCCCGCGTCAAGAAGACGCCGCAGGACGAGCATGATGCCGCCCGCGTGATCCATGTCGGGCGCGGTGAAGCGGCCCCACGGCTTCATGTCCGCGAGCAGCGGGGTGCGCGCGCTGATGCGGTCGAAGTCGGCGAGCGTGAGGTCCACGCCCGCGTCGCGCGCGACGGCCAGCAGATGCAGCACCGCGTTCGTCGAGCCACCGGTCGCCATCACCGCGGCGATCGCGTTCTCGAGCGCCGGACGCGTGATGATCGAGCGCGGCTTCACGCCTTCGCGAAGCAGCGTCATGACGCGCCGGCCGGCCGCGCGCGCGACCTCGCGGCGCCGCGGATCGAGCGCGGGCACGCCGCTCGAGCCGGCGGGCGAGATGCCGAGCGCCTCGAAGGCGGTCGCCATCGTGTTCGCGGTGAACTGGCCGCCGCACGCGCCCGCGCCGGGGCAGGCCACGCTCTCGAGCTCCTCGAGGCGCGCGTCGCTCATGGTGCCCGCGGCGTGCCTGCCGACGGCCTCGAAGACGTCGCCGATCGTGACGTCCTTCCCCTCGAAGCGGCCCGGCATGATCGAGCCGCCGTAGAGCATCAGCCCCGGGACGTCGAGCCGTGCGAGCGCCATCACGCAGCCGGGGATGGTCTTGTCGCAGCCGCTGATCGCGACGAGTCCGTCCAGGAGATGACCGCGGACCACGAGCTCGATGGAGTCCGCGACGATCTCACGCGAGATGAGCGACGACTTCATGCCCTCGGTGCCCATCGCGATGCCGTCGGAGACGGCGATCGTGTTGCACTCGACCGGCGTGCCGCCCGCCTCGCGGATCCCCTCCTTCACCCATTTCGCGATCTCGCGCAGGTGCATGGTGCAGGGCATGACCTCGATCCAGCTGTGCGCGACACCGATCAGCGGCCTCTTGAGATCCTCCGCGCTGTAGCCCGCGCCGCGCAGCATCGCGCGCGCGGGCGCGCGATCCGGTCCATCGACGAGGACGCGGCTATTGGCCCGCGTGTCCTCGCTCGCGTCGGTCACGCGACGGGCTGCGGAGCGGTGCGCCGCGCGGTGGCGGCGATGGTGACCAGGTCGTGATCGTCGAGCGCGTGGACCTCTTCGCCGCGCCGCATCGCGAGCGCGTAGGCGCGCTCCAGGGCGTCCCCATCCAGGGGCACCCCGAGGGCGACGAGGCGCGCGGCGAGCCCGCGCCGGCCGGACAGCTTCCCGACGACGATGCGCCGCGCCTCCCAGCCGACCGACTCCGGGGTCATGATCTCGTAGGTCCGCGGGTCCTTCAGCACGCCGTCCTGATGGACGCCCGAGGCGTGCGCGAACGCGTTCGCGCCGACGATGGCCTTGTTCGGCTGCACCGGGATGCCGGTGAGCTCCGAGACGAGACGGCTGATCGGGACGAGGCCCTCGCTGACGACGCTCGTCTCGGCGTCGTAATGGTCGCGGCGCATGCGCAGCGCCATCACCGTCTCCTCGAGCGACGCGTTTCCGCCGCGCTCGCCGAGCCCGTTGACCGTGACATGGACCTGGTCGACGCCCGCCTCGACGGCCGACAGCGTGTTCGCCACGGCGAGGCCGAGGTCGTTGTGGCAATGCACCGAGATGGCGACGTGCGCGGGGAGGACCGCGCGCATCGAGCGCATCAGCGCCGCGAACTCGCTCGGCAGCACGTACCCGACCGTATCCGGGATGTTGACGCTCGTGGCGCCGGCCTTCGCCGCGACGCCGTAGACCCGCGCCAGGAACGCCGGATCCGTGCGCGTGGCATCCTCCGCGGAGAACTCGACGCGCGCGGCGCGCTCGACGGCGCGGCTGACCGCGCGGTGCACGCGCGAGAGACATTCGTCGCGATCGATCTTGAGCTTCTTCTCGAGGTGGACGTCGCTCGTCGCGATGAACACGTGCAGGACCGAGCGCTCCGCGGCGGACAGCGCGCGGGCCGCCTCATCGATGTCCCGATCCGCGGCGCGCGCCAGGGTCGCGATCGCGGGGCCCCGGACCTCGCGGGCGATCGTGGAGACCGCCTCGTGCTCGCCCTCCGACGCCGCGGCGAAGCCCGCCTCGATGATGTCGACGCCGAGCTCCGCGAGCGCGTGCGCGATGCGCAGCTTGTCGGCGCCGACGAGCGAGGCGCCCGGCGCCTGCTCCCCGTCCCGGAGCGTCGTGTCGAAAACGCGGACCCTGCGGCTCAGACGATCTCCGGCGACTCGGGGCGGCGGTACGCCTCGACCGCGATGGACATCAGCTGGATGTCGTGCAGCGACTCGGGCCGCTCGGAGTGCGCGTCCACGATCGCCTCGGCGCGGCCGAGCATCTCGTCGTCGAAATGCATCCCCAGCCGTGCCAGTCTCGAACGCAGGAGCTCTTTCACCGACATTCTCGCCCTCCCTATTTCGCGGCCGTGACGGCTTCACGCGGCCGCGCGCTCGACACCTTCGGCACCGTGCGCTTCGGAAGCCACGGCATCATCTCGCGCAGCTGGCGCCCGACCTTCTCGATCTGGCCCTGCTGCTCCTCTTCGCGGCGGCGATACAGCTCGGGTGAGCCGCGACGCGCCTCCTCGATCCAGCGCTTCGCCCAGCTGCCGTCCTTGATCTCGGCGAGGACCTGCTTCATCGTGGCGCGGACGCGCGAGTCGATGATCCGCTGGCCGGACGTGTAGTCGCCGAACTCGGCGGTGTCGCTGACGGAATAGCGCATGTAGCTGAGGCCGCCCTCGTACATGAGGTCGACGATCAGCTTCATCTCGTTCATGCACTCGAAGTACGCGACCTCAGGCTGGTACCCGGCCTCGACGAGCGTGTCGAACCCGGCCTTGATGAGCTCGGAGACGCCGCCGCAGAGCACCGTTTGCTCGCCGAAGAGGTCCGTCTCGACCTCCTCCGCGAACGTCGTGCGGATCACGCCGGCGCGCGTGGCGCCGATCGCCTGCGCGTACGCGAGACCGGTCGCCCAGGCCGTGCCGCTCGGATCCTGCTGCACGGCGAGCAGCGCGGGCACGCCCTTGCCCTCGGTGAAGACCTCGCGCATCCGGTGACCCGGCGCCTTCGGCGCGACGAGCACGACGTCGACATCGGGGCCCGCCTTGACCTCGCCGAAGTGGACGGAGAACGCGTGCGCGACGATCAGCGTGCGACCCTTGCCCATCGACGGCGCGATCTGCTCCCAGATCTTCCGGTGCGTCGGGTCGGGTGCGAGGATGACGACGACGTCGGCGTTGCGCGCCGCGTCGGCGACGGCGCGGACCTCGAAGCCGTCCTTCGTCGCGCGCTCCCTGCTCCCGCTGCCCTCGGCGAGCCCGATGACGACCTGGTGGCCGCTGTCGCGCAGGTTCTGCGCGTGCGCGTGACCCTGGCTGCCATAGCCGATCACGGCGATGGTCTTGCCACGCAGTGCGTTCGGATCGACGTCCTTGTCGTAGTAGACGGTGGCGGCCACGATCAAACCTCCTCGATGCGCGCGAGCCGGACGTTCGTGAGCGCGGAGAACTGACGCAGCGCGAGCGACGCCTCGGCGGGCGCGACCTCGCGCGCGTGCAGCTGGACGTTCCAGGTCTGCGGGTCCGTGGACGTGACGGACAGGCTCTCGACGCCGAGGTTGCGACGGCGAGCGACGCCGAGCACGCGCTCCAGCGCGCCGACCTCACGCTCGACGACGAGGCGGAAGCGTTGTCCCGTCACGAGCTCGGCCCCTCGATGAGATCCGCGTTCGCGCCGCCCGGCGGCACGATCGGCCACACGTTGGCCTCGCGCTCGATGCGCACGTCGACGATGACGGGCCCGGTGGCGCGCTTCGCGGCTTCGAGCGCCGGGCGCAGCTCCCCTCTGCGCTCGACGGTGAAGCCGCGCGCGCCGTACGCGTCGGCGAGCTTGACGTAGTCGGGGCTGGTGATCGGCGTCTGCGAGATGCGGCCGTTGAAGAACAGCTGCTGCCACTGCCGCACCATGCCGAGGTAGCCGTTGTTGAGGATGATCATCTTCACCGGCAGGTCCTCCTGGACCGCGGTGCCGATCTCCTGGATCGTCATCTGCGCGCCGCCGTCGCCGACCAGCGCCCAGACCTCCTTGTCCGGCGCGCCGACCTGCGCACCGAGCGCGGCCGGCAGCGCGTAGCCCATCGCGCCGAGGCCGCCGGACGTCAGGAAGCGGTCCGGATCGGTGAAGCCGAGGTGCTGCGCGGCCCACATCTGGTGCTGACCCACGTCCGCGACGAAGTACGCGTCGGGGCTCGCGATCTCGCGGATCGCGCGCACGACCGGCCGAGGGGCGAGCTCCATGCGGTCCTCGAACTGGGCGAGCTTCGGCTTGGCGCGGTCCGCGTCGAGGGCGGCGCGCCACTCCGGGTGGGTCTTCTTCTGGACGCGCGCGAGCAGCGCGTCGATGGCGGACTTGGAGTCGGCGGCGATCCCGATCGCGGTCGGCACGTTCTTGCCGATCTGCGTCTCGTCGATGTCGATGTGGATGATCTTCGCGTTCGGCGCGAAGGCCGACAGCTTGCCGGTCACGCGGTCGTCGAAGCGCAGGCCGATCCCGAGGATCACGTCCGCGGCGTTGATCGCGCGGTTGGTGCGAGGCGAGCCGTGCATGCCGATCATGCCGGCCGCGAGCGGATGCTCGTCGGGGATCACGCCGATGCCTAGCAGGGTCATCGCGACCGGCGCGTCGAGGCGCTCCGCCAGCTCGCGCAGGCCCGCGTGCGCGCGCCCGATCCGCACGCCGTGACCGGCGATGATCATCGGCTTGCGCGCCTTGGCCAGCAGCTCGGCCGCCTCGTCGAAGGCACGCTCGTCGAGGTCACGCATCGCGTGGCCGCCACGCAGGCGCGGCTCGCCCGCGCGCGTGGACCCCTCGCTGATCTGCACGTCCTTCGGGATGTCGACCACCACGGGCCCCGGACGGCCTTCCATCGAGACCTGGAACGCGCGAGCGATCACGGGAAGGATGTCCTCGGTGCGCTGGATCAGGAACGCGTGCTTCGTGACCGGCGTGACCATGCCGATGACGTCGGTCTCCTGGAACGCATCGCGTCCCATGAGCGCGGTCGACACCTGACCGGTGATCGCGATCATCGGGATCGAGTCCATGTACGCGGAGGCGAGGCCGGTCACGAGGTTCGTCGCGCCGGGACCGCTCGTCACCATGACGACGCCGGGACGGCCCGCGACGCGCGCGTAGCCATCGGCCATGTGCGCGGCGCCCTGCTCGTGGCGCACGAGGATGTGCTTCAGCCAGGGGTGGTCAGGGAGCGCGTCGTAGATCGGGAGGCACGCGCCGCCCGGATACCCGAACACCACGTCGGTGCCAGCACGCTGCAGGGCGATCAGGACCAGGTCCGCGCCCCGCGCGGTCGTGGCCTGTGTCACCGTCGCTTCGCGAAGTGCCGGCATCGCCATGTCTGCGTTCTCCCCTATGAACTACGAAAGCCTCCCGGTTGGGAGGCTCTTTCGCTGGTTCCGCGTCGCGTGTGTGTGGCCGCTACCCTCCCAGGCGCCTTCCCGTCCCCTCAAGGAGGACGACGATAAGAAGCGGAAGGAGGCCCCGGCCGTTCATCTGGTCAGACCATACTCATCCGGAGCCTTTGGCGTCAACCCCCGTTCTGAGCGCTATTACGAGGCCAGCTGCTCCAGCGCCTGGCGGCCCAGCAGCGCCAGGTGCAGGGCCAGGCGCTGATCCGCGTCGGCCAGGTCGGCACCGGTGAGCTTGGCGATGCGCCGCAGGCGCAGCCGGACGGTGTTCCGGTGCAGGGAAAGCTTGCGCGCGACCTCGTTCAGGCTGCCGTGCGCCTGGAGGTAGACCTCGAGCGTCCGCACGAGATCGTCGTCCTCGGTGAGCGGGCCGAGGACGCGCTCGCTGAAGTCGCGGATGTCGCGTGTGGGCTGCCCGAGCACGAAGCAGAACGCGCCGAGGTCCTGGAACGCGGTGGTGCGACCGCTGCCGCGCATGGCGCGACCGACGACGAGCGCGTGCTCCGCCTGCAGCATCGCGACGTGCGCGCCGACGGCGGTGTCGCGCGGGCCGCCCGCGCCCGCGGCGGTCTCCGGATCGCCGAGCGCGTCGGCCACGCGCTGACGCGCGGACTCCGCGATCTCGCGCATGTCGCCCTCGATCGCGGGGACGAGCGCGACCACGACACCCGCGCGACTGCGGGTCAGGCGGGAGCCGTTCGGGAGCGCTCGCGTCGCCGCCGCTCGGAGCGATCCGAGCGATGCCGCGCTGGATCCGAGTGCCACTGCGACGACGCTTGCGCTATCCACCGTGTTCCTCCTCTAGAAACCAGAAGAGCCTCCCTGTTGTGGGAGGCTCTGCGACCGCTGTGCCATGTGACCTGTGCGCTACGCGCCTCCCAGCGACGAATGCCCCCCGGCACACATCGGGAGGTTCGAGATCGTTGCGAGGCGGATGAGTCCGCGCATGACCCTGTAACAGTAGCATCGACCCATCGCAGAGCGGAAGTACCGGCTGGGGGTCATCGGCGGCGACGGCATCGGTCCCGAGGTGACCGAGGCCGCGCTGCTCGTGCTCGACGCCGCCGAGGCGCGATTCGGCTTCCGCACCACCCGGGAAGTCGTCAACTGGAGCAGCGCCCGTTACATCGAGCACCAGGAGCGCGTCACGCGCCAGATGATCGAGGGCCTTCGCCGGTTCGACGCCGTGCTCCTCGGCGCCATCGGCCATCCCGACGCGCCGCGCGGGATGATGGAGCGCGACATCATCATCGGGCTCCGCATCGGCCTCGACCTCTACGTGAACCTCCGCCCGCTGGTCCTCTACGACGAGCGGCTCTGCCCTCTCAAGGGCAAGAGGGCGGAGGACATCGACATCCTCGTCGTGCGCGAGAACACCGAGGACGTCTACGTGAACGCGGGCGCGATCACGGGCACCGGGAAGGACGAGGTCGCGCGCGTCGAGATGTCGTTCACGCGACCGGGCATCGAGCGCGTCACGCGTTACGCGTTCGAACGGGCACGCGCCCGGCCGCGCAAGAAGCTGACGCTCGTGGACAAGGCGAACGCCATCCCGGTGCAGGGCCTCTGGCGCACCATCTTGGACGAGATCGGCGCCGGGTACCCCGACGTCGAGCGCGACGCCATGTATGTCGATGCCGCGTCGATGTGGTTCGTCCAGCACCCCGAGCGCTTCGACGTCGTGCTCACCACGAACCTCTTCGGCGACATCCTCACGGACCTCGGCGCCGCGCTCGTCGGAGGTCTCGGTACCGGCGCGTCAGGGAACATCCATCCCGGCAAGGTCTCGGTATTCGAGCCGATCCACGGGTCGGCCCCGAAGTACACGGGTCAGGGCGTCGCGAGCCCGGTCGGCACGATGGGCGCGGTCGGTCTGATGCTCGATCACCTCGGCGAGCGCGAGTCGTACACCGCGATCGAGAAGGCGCTGCGCGAGGGATTCCGCGGTGGATACATCAAGGGCGCCGACGCCGGCAGCGGGCGCACGCTCGATGTCGCGAAGGGCGTCGCCGAAGCGGTGTCGCGAGGCCGCTGGGCCTAAGACCCGCGTGGGACAATGGAGACATGAAGGACGTCGTCATCCTCGGCGGCGCGCGAACCGCGTTCGGCACCTACGGCGGCGCGCTGCGCGATCTCTCCGCGACCGACCTCGGCGTCGTCGCGGCGAAGGGCGCGCTCGAGCGCTCGGGCGTGCCGGCCGCCGAGATCGACCACGTCATCTTCGGCAACGTGCTCCAGACCTCCGGCGACGCCGTCTATCACGCGCGTCACGTCGGGCTGAAGTCGGGTGTGCCCAAGGAGGTCCCCGCCCTCACCGTGAACCGGCTGTGCGGCTCGGGCCTGACGGCCATCCTGCTCGGCATGCAGGAGGTCCAGCTCGGGCAGGCGGACTTCGTGCTCGCGGGCGGCGCCGAGGCGATGAGCATGGCCCCGCACCAGATCCGCGGCGCGCGCTGGGGACTTTCCCTCGGCGAGCAGAAGCTCGAGGACTACCTGTGGGTCGCGCTCGTGGATTCGTACAACGGCCTCGGCATGGCGAACACCGCGGAGAACCTGGCGCGCAAGTACGGCGTCACGCGCGACGAGGCGGACGAATTCGCGTACCGCAGCCACATGCTCGCCGCGAAGGCGCGCGCGGACTGCCGCTTCTCGGACGAGATCGTGCCCGTCACGGTGAAGACGCGAAGGGGCGACGTGGTCGTCGACAAGGACGAGCACATCCGGCCGGACACGACGCGCGAGGCGCTCGCGAAGCTGGTCGCGCGCTTCGAGAAGGACGGCACCGTCACCGCGGGGAACGCGAGCGGCATCAACGACGGCGCGGCCGCGGTGATCGTCGCCTCGGCCGATGCCGCCGCGAAGGCCGGACTCACGCCGCTCGCGCGCATCGTGTCGGGCGGTGTCTGCGGTGTGGACCCTGACATCATGGGCATCGGGCCAGCGCCCGCGAGCCGCCAGGCATTGGGTCGCGCGGGCCTGAAGGTCGAGGAGCTGGATCTCGTCGAGATCAACGAGGCCTTCGCGACGCAGTACCTCGCGGTCGAGAAGGAGCTCGGTCTCGACCGCGAGCGCACGAACGTCAACGGCGGGGCGATCGCGCTCGGCCATCCGCTGGGCGCTTCCGGCGCGCGGCTGGCGCTCACCCTCATCACGGAGCTGCGCAAGAGGAACAAGCGCTACGGCCTGGCGTCCCTGTGCATCGGCGGCGGCCAGGGGGTCGCCGCGATCTTCGAGCGCCTCTAAGGCGAATTCCTTCTAGGCGCGCTCCTCCGCGTTTCGCGCCGTCCTGGCGCGACCCTCCTGGGTCACGACGATGGCGACGGCGACGACGATGATGGCGGCGCCGGCGAGGATGAGCGGCGTGATCGGCTCGCCGAGCACGAGCGCCCCGAGGAACAGCGCGATGACCGGATTCACGTAGGCGTAGGTCGCGACCTGTGACACCGGCGCGTGCTGCAGCAGCCATGTGTAGGCCGTGAAGGCGACGACCGAGCCGAACACGATCAGGTAGCCAAGGGCCAGCAGCGACTCCGCGGTGAAGGACGACGGCACGATCGGGCCATCGGTCACGAGGCCGATGCACACCGCCAGCACGCCGGCGAACAGCATTTGCACACCGGTCGACGCCAGCGGGTCGCGCGGCAGCGACACGCGCCGTGAGAGGAACGAGCCGGCGGACCAACAGAACGGCGCGGCCACCGCGAACACGATCCCCAGCGGATCGGTCCCGCCCGCGATGCCGCGCGGGACCACAAGCAGGAGCACGCCGCTGAATCCGACCGCGACGCCGGTGGCGCTCAGGCGCGGTATGCGCTCGCCCGCGACACGTCGCCACAGCACGACCCAGAGAGGGACCGAGGCGACAATGAGCGCCGCGAGGCCGCTGGGGACGCTGCGCTCCGCGAGCACGACGAGCGCGTTGCCGCCAACGAGCAGCAGGCAGCCGATCCCCGCCGCGCCGAGAAGCTCGCGGCGTGTCACGCGCAGCGCGTCCGGACGCCCGCGCACCACGAGCCAGGCGACGACGATCGCGCCCGCGACCAGGAAGCGGACACCGGCGCTCGTCAGCGGCGGGAGCGAGCGCACCTGGAACGCGATCGCGAGGTAGGTCGAGCCCCACACCACGTACACGGTCGCGAGCGCGATCCAGACCATCTCACAGACAATATGTGCGATGTCGGATGCCGGCGGATATGTCGTAAGTGACAGACCGGACCACCTCGATGTTCCATTGATCGCGCGCTGGCTGCGCGACGAGTCGTACTGGGCGGCCGGTGTGTCCGAGGACGTCGTGCGTCGCGCGATCGCGAACTCGCTGTGCTTCGGCGCGTACCGCGACGGCGCGCAGGTCGGGTTCCTGCGTGTGGTCACGGATCGCGCGACGTTCGCGTGGCTGTGCGACGTGTTCGTGATCGCGGAGCACCGGGGGAACGGCGTCTCGAAGCTGATGATGGACGCGGTCATGGCGCACCCCGATCTCCAGGCTCTGCGCAGTTTCCTGCTCGCGACGCGTGACGCGCACGGCCTCTACGCGCGTTACGGCTTCGAGGTCATCGAGGGGCAGCAGCGCTACATGCGCATCCTCAGACCGTACCGCGCGAATCCGTAGACTCCGAGCGATATGGATTTCGACCTCACCAGCGACCAGGAACAGGTCCGCAAGCTCGCGCGCGACTTCGCGGATCGCGAGATCGCACCCGGCGCGCGCGAGCGCGACAGGAACGAGACCTTCCCCGCGGATGTCCTCAAGAAGATGGCGCCGCTCGGTCTGCTCGGCGGACCGGTACCCGAGGAGTACGGCGGCATCGGGCTCGACTTCATCGGTCACGCGCTGGTGACCGAAGAGATCGGCCGTGCGGATTCGTCGGTCCGCACGACGCTGTCGGTCCAGATCTCGCTCGTCGAGCTCACGATCCTCAAGTTCGGGACCGAGGCCCAGAAGAGGCGCTACCTGCCGAAGCTGTGTTCGGGCGAGACCCTCGGCTGCTTCGGCCTCACGGAGCCCGAGGCGGGGTCGGATGCGACGAAGATCAGAACGAGCGCGAAGCGCGACGGCAGGGATTGGATCCTCCGCGGCCGCAAGATGTGGATCTCGAACGGCAGCGTCAGCGGGATGGCGCTGGTCTTCGCGCAGGCGGACCCGGCCAAGGGGCATCGCGGGATCACCGCCTTCCTCATCGACCGCGAGGAGAGCCCCTACGGCAGCCAGGGGCTGCACGGGAAGCTCGGCCTGCGCTCGTCGGACTCGAGCGAGCTCATCCTCGACGACGTCCGCGTGCCCGCCGACGCGGTCCTGGGCGAGGTCGGCGAGGGCTTCAAGATCGCCATGAGCGCGCTCGATTCGGGCCGTTACTCGGTCGCCGCGGGAGCGGTCGGTGTGGCACAGGCCTGCATCGACGCGGCCGTGACGTACTCGACGCAGCGCCAGTCGTTCGGCAAACCGATCGCGGGACATCAGCTCGTGCAGGAGATGATCGCGGACATGGTCGTAGAGACCGAGGCGGCGCGGCTCCTCGTGTGGCGCGCCGGCGACCTCAAGAACAAGGGACGCCCGAGCACGCGCGAGACGAGCCTCGCGAAGCTGTACGCGAGCGAGGCCGCGCAGCGCGCCGCCGACAACGCGATCCAGATCCACGGTGGCTACGGCTTCTCGGACGAATTCCCCGTCGAACGCTACTGGCGCGACGCGCGGGTGAACCGTCTGTATGAAGGAACGACGCAGATCCAGAAGCTGATCATCGGCCGATTCACGACCGGCGTGGACGCGATGTCTTGAACTGGTCCGGCGAGGCCGAGCAGACGCTCGACGCGTTCTGCGCGATGGTGCCCGAGGTCATGCGCGATCTCGCACGGGCCTCGGCACACGACGAGGGAGAACAGCTCGCGTCGGAACGCGGCGCGGAAGAGGTCGAGAGCGACGACGTGGTGCGCGGGTGGATCCGCACCACCCCACCCGAGCAGCGCAACAGCCTCGTCGCGGTCATCGAGGACCTCGGCTTCGACCCCGAGCCCTTTGCCGACGACCTTCAATCCGACGAGGGCTGGGGCGAAGGGGACGACGAGCTCAGCTGACCAGGTGCGTCCTCTCGCGCCGTGAGAGCGCTCCACCTATCGTGCCCGGTGCCGTGGCCACCCCGCGATCGAACAAGGCCCGCGCCTCCTCCGGAGCACCGCACTCGCGCAGCGCGACCCCCGCGAGGAAATCGATGAACGCCCGATCAGAGATCGACAGATGCTCGCGCTGCCTCTCGACCTGCGCGAGCGCCGAGCGCGCGCCGCGCTGATCGCCGCCGCGCGCCGCGGCGATCGCGACGAGCGCCTCCCCCATCGCGAGCCGCTCCGCACCCGACGTCGCATCCAACGCGCTGAAGATCTCGCGAGCGAGCGCCGCGCCTCGCTCGCGATCGCCGCCGAGCGCGACGAGCTCGGCCCACGCGAGCGCGAGCCGCACGTCGATCGATCGCGGGTCTCGCGCGGCCGCGCGTCGCGCATCGCTTGCCTTGTTGAGCGCCGCATATGCGGCGACGAGCCCAACGCTCACATCGGGATCCTTGTCAAGCGTTCGGGCCGCACGCTCGTACAGCGTCGCGGCCGAGAGTGGGTCGCCGCCGGAGTACGCGACCGCCGCGCTCGCCTTCTGGACGAGGGCGACGTCCGGAAACCGTGCGAGCAAAGGCGCGACGAGCGACCGGGCGCGGTCGATGTCGGCGACGTCCAGCGCGCGATCCGCCGCGGCCACCGTCCGCAGAAAGACGCGGTGCCGGACGAGGTAGAAGGCCAGCGCGGCGGCTGCCAGAGCGGCTCCCCAGCCGGCCGGCGGGCCTCCGAAAAAGGACCCCAGAACGAGGGCCATGGAGGCCAGCCAAGCGAGGTTGATGAGGGGGTGGCCGCCCGGAGTGGACGCTCTCAGCACAGTGGGCTTGTCCACAGCATTGGCATCAAACAGCCTCGGGAGGGGCACTTATCCACGCAAAACAGGGGGTTATCCACGTTCGGGTGCGACCCGTTCCGGGCGCGCGCGCGCGGATGGCGCGGCCATTTCAGGCGTCAGCGAGCAATCCGGAGGCGATCACCAGGCGCTGGATCTCGCTGGTCCCCTCGTAGATACGGTAGATACGCGCGTCGCGGTAGGCACGCTCGATCCAGTGCTCGCGCATGTAGCCGATCCCGCCATGGATCTGCACCGCGGCGTCCGCCACGCGACCCAGAAGCTCCGTCGCGTAGAGCTTCGTGATCGCCGCGCGCTGCGTGATCCGCTCGCCGCGATCGGCACGCGACGCGGCGTCGTAGACCATCAGGCGCGCACCATGGATGCCGATCTCCGCGTCGGCGAGAAGCCACTGGATGGCCTGGTTCGTCGCAATGGGTCTGCCGAATTGGGTGCGCGACTTCGCGTGGACGACGCTCGCCTCGAGCAGCTTCTGCGCCGCGCCGACCGCGTGCGCGGCGAGACCGACCCGAGCCAGATCCAGCGTGCGCAGCGCGAGCGTGAAGCCCGTGCCCTCCGCGCCGATCCGCTGACGCGAGGGCACGCGACAGGCCGTGAAGAAGAGCTGCGCCGTCGTCGAGCCATGCAGTCCCATCTTCTCGTCGTTCTTTCCGACGGTGAGGCCGGGTGTGTCGCGATCGACGACGAACGCCGTGATCCCCTTCGCGCCTCGGGCCGCATCGACGGTGGCGAACACGATGAACAGATCGGCGATCGGTGCGTTCGTGATGAAGGTCTTCGCGCCATCGACGACGTAGTCATCGCCGTCGCGCTTCGCCGCCGTCCGCAGGCTGCCCGCGTCGCTGCCAGCGCCGGGCTCCGAGAGCGCGTACGCGCCGAGACGCCTCGCGCCGAGAAGGTCGGGCAGATAGCGCGAGCGGAGCTCGTCAGACGCGCCGATCGCGATCGCGGTGCCGCAGAGACCCGATGATCCGCCGATCACGTTCCAAAGCGAGGCATTCGTGCGCGCGAGCTGCTCTACCGCGACGCAGTACCCCAGCTTGCCGAACCCCGCGCCGCCCTGCTCCTCCGGGACTCCGATACCGAACAGGCCCGCGCCTGCCATGGCATCGATCGCCCCGCGCGGGATCGCGTCGCTCTCCTCGATCGAGCGCGACAGAGGCTCAAGCCGCTCTTCGACGAAGCGGCGCACCGTTCTCTGGAGAAGCACGAGCTCCTCGGGCAGTGTCGGATCCATCAGCCCTTGGCTGCGGTGAGGGTCGCGCGGAGCTCCTCGGGCATCCGCATCGGGCGCTTCGTGCCGGCGTCGATCATCACCTGGGTCGTGGAGACATCGGCGCATTGGGTGCCATCCGCGCGATCGATCGAGTACTCGAACGTCCACGAGGAGCCCTTGATCTCGCCGACGCGGACACGGATGTCGTACTCCTCGTCGAAGTGGAGCGGCGCCCGGTAACGGACGCTCGCCTCGCCGATCGTGAAGTCGACTCCGCGCGCGAGCAGATCGCGCCGGTAGTCGATGTCGAGGGCACGGAGGTAGGCCACGCGGCCGATCTCGGCGAACAGCAGGTAGTTCGCGTAGTAGACGACACCTTGCAGGTCGGTCTCACCGAAGCGCACACGCTGGCGGTGAATGAAGGGAAAATCAGGCACGGGCGCGAAGGGTACCGCCAATGAGGGGGAGCGGACGTCCGTCTCAGGGGTAGCCTGTTCGCGTGAAGATCGTTGAAAGAGTCACGGGCAGCGTCGGAGCCGGGGTCGGCCTCCGCGCACTCCTCACCCCGACCGTGCAGCCGACCCAGCGGACGCCCCTACCGACGCCGACACCGCGTCCGAGCTTGCCACCGACTCCCGCGTTCACGCAGAACCCGAGACAATAAGCACGCAATAACGGGGCTGGCACGTCCTCTGCTCGCGCGGAGGGCATGGCCGTTCGCCGACCAGATACGACCGTGCGGATCGAACATCGCGAGGAGCCGCCGCTCGCTCCTGTGGCGCAGACGAATGTGAGCACCGCGCCCGCGAGCCCCGTGTGGACGGTCACGCGCGTGGTGACGCTGTTCTTCACGGTGCTCGAGGTGCTCCTGCTGATCCGCTTCCTGCTGAAGCTCCTCGGCGCGAACGCCGACCAGCCGCTCGTCGCCGGTCTCCACGGCGTTACGGACCGCCTCGTCGCGCCGTTCCAGGGGATCTTCCCCGAGCCCACGAGTCCGCCGATCGTCGACATCGCGGCGCTCATGGCGATCGTGTTCCTGTTCCTCGTCGCGGCGTTGATCGTCGCGCTCGTGCGAGCGATCTCAAGTCGGACTGCGTAACAACCGGACCGCGCCCGCTGCCGCTCATCCCGAGCGCGCCCGGCGGATCTCCTCCACGGCGTTCGGGTCCTCGAGCGCCGACAGGTCGCCGAGGTCGGTCTTGCCCAGGTACGCACCGCGGATGACGCGCCGCATGATCTTCGCGTTGCGCGTTTTCGGCAGCTGCGTGACGAAGCGGATCGTTTCCGGCTTGAGCGGCTTCCCGAGCTGCTCCACGATCGTGGCGCTGACGGCCTGCGCGAGCGCCGCGGACGCGCTGTGGCCGGGGCGAAGGATCGCGAACACGACGATGGCCTCGCCCTTCAGCTCGTGCGGGATCCCGATGGCCGCAGCCTCAGACACGGCCGGATGCGCGACCGCGGCGGACTCGACCTCTGCCGGACCGACACGCTTTCCCGCGATCTTCAGCGTGTCGTCGCTGCGGCCCTCGATGTACCAGAAGCCGTCTTCATCGATGCGCGCCCAGTCGCCGTGCACCCAGATGCCAGGGAGGCGCCGCCAGTACGTTTCGAGATAGCGCTCGGGGTCCTTCCAGAACCCGCGCGTCATCCCGGGCCAGGGCTCGCGCACGACGAGCTCGCCGACGGCGCCGCGGACCGAATGGCCCGCGTCATCCACCACGTCCGCATCCATCCCCGGGACGGGCCCGCGGAACGAGCCCGGCTGGATCGGCGTCCACGTCGTGCAGCCGACGATGCCACCGGAGATCTCGGTGCCGCCGGAGTAGTTGATGATCGGGCAGCGCGATCCGCCGACCTCGCGGAAGTACCACCACCAGGGATCCGGATTCCACGGCTCGCCCGTCGATCCGAGCACGAGGAGCGACGAGAGGTCATGTGCGCGGACCGGCCCTTCGCCCGAGCGCATGAGCCCGCGGATCGCGGTCGGCGAGATCCCCAGATGCGTGACGCGGTGGCGGTCGACGAGCGACCAGAGGCGTCCCGCGTCGGGAAAGTCCGGCGTCCCGTCGTAGAGCACGATCGTCGCGCCGAGCATGAGCCCGCCCGCGATGAGCCAGGGGCCCATCATCCAGCCGATATCGGTCGCCCAGAGGATCACGTCGCCGCGCTGCAGATCGAAGCAGTGCGCCAGATCCTGCGCGGCCTTCACCGGGAACCCGCCGTGCGCGTGGACCGCGCCCTTCGGCCTGCCGGTGGTCCCCGAGGTGTAGATGACCATCATCGGGTCCTCCGCGTCGGTCTCTGTCATCGCGCGATCGCCGCTGGCGCGCTCGAGCACCTCGGCCCAGGTCACGTCGCGCGCCTGACGCGCGTAGGCAGTGCCCGTGCGCTTCGAGACGACGACATGCTCGATCGAAGGAAGGCCGGCCACCGCGGCGTCCGCCGTCTCCTTCATGGGCACGACCTGCCCGCGCCGGTGGAAGCCGTCGGCACAGACGAGCACGCTCGCCTCGCAGTCGCGAAGGCGATCCGCGATCGCGCCGGCGCCGTAGCCGGAGAAGATCGGCATGTAGACCGCGCCGAGCAGCCCGACGGCGAGGACGGCGACGACGCAATCCGCGGTGAGCGGCATGTAGATCGCGACGCGATCGCCCTTGCCCACTCCGAGCGACTCGAGGCCGGACGCGAAGCGGCTCACGCGGTGCCGCAGCTCGGCGCGCGTCAGACGCTCGACGTTCCCCTCCTCTCCTTCAGCGACCACGACGACCTGCGCGGGATCGCCCTGCAGGGCGGTCGCGACGTAGTTCATGTGTCCGTCGATCCACCAGCGCGTCCATTCCTTGCCGCGGGAGGTGTCGAGGGCGCGGGTGTACGGCTTCGACCACACGAGCCCGAGATCGGCATCGACCGCGCGCCAGAATCGCTCGATGTCGTCGATCGACCACTTCAGGAACGCGTCGTAGTCAGTGAGCCCGTGAGCCGCTGCGAATCGCTTCAGCCGGCTGCGCTCGAGATACCGCGCGGACGGCTCCCAGGCCGAGCTCAGCGGATGCGCTCCAGCGTCAGGTAGCGATAGCGCAGCGGGTCGTCCGCTTCGGGCTCGTGGACGCTGTGCTCCGTCTGGCGCCACTCCGTCAGGTCGAGCGCCGGGAAGAAGCGGTCGCCGTGGAACCGGCCCTCGATCTCCGTCAGATAGAGGACGTCCGCGCGAGGAAGGAATTCCGAGAACACCTGCGAGCCGCCGATCACCGCGATCTCGGGCACGTCGCCCGCCAGCGCGACCGCCTCGTCAGCAGTGCGCGCGACGAGCACGCCATCGGGATGGAAATCGGCGTCGCGCGTCATCACGATGTTGACGCGCTTCGGCAAGGGCTTGCCGATCGACTCGTACGTGCGCCTGCCCATGACGACGGGCTTGCCGCGAGTCAGGTCTCGGAATCGCCTCATGTCCGCGGGCGCGCGCCAGGGCAGCTTGTTGTCCTTGCCGATCGCCCGGTCACGGTCGTACGCGAGGACGAACGAGATCCTGCTCTTTTCGGTCATACGGCCATCTCTGCCTTGATCGACGGGTGATACCGGTAGCTCCCGAGGCTCGCGATCGCGTCGAGCAGCGGACCCGGTCTCTCGCCGGCCTTCGCGCGCGAGACGATGTCGCGGTAGCGCAGGACGACATCGTCGAGGCCGCGCAGCGACGGATCGACGCGCAGCGTCGGCGACGGGTACGGCTCGCGCGCGAGCTGCTCGCGCGCCGCGTCGAAGTGATCGCGATACACGTGCGCGTCGGCGAGCACGTGAATGAATTCGTCGGCCTCGAGCCCGGTGAACGTGGCGACGAGCTGCAGCAGCAGCGCGTATTCGGCCATGTTGAACGGCACGCCCAGGAACAGATCGCACGAGCGCTGATACATCATGAGCGACAGCTTCCCGTCGGCGGAGAAGAATTGGAACAGCGCGTGGCACGCGGGCAACGAGGTCTGCTCGAGCTCGCCGGGATTCCACGCCATCACCACGTGCCGCCGGCTCGCCGGATCCTTCTTGATCCTGGCGATGACGTCCGCGAGCTGATCGATGCGCCGCCCGTCCGGAGCGATCCAGTCACGCCACTGCTGCCCGTAGTTCCTGCCCGCGTCACCGTCGAAGCGCGCGCGCTCGACCCAAGAGGGCGCGTACGCGTTGCCGTCCCAGATCTTCACGCCGAGCGCGTGAAGCTCGTTGACGTCGGAGCTTCCAGCGATGAACCACAGCAGCTCGGCGACAACAGCGCGGAACGCGAGCCGCTTCGTCGTCACCGCCGGGAATCCGTCGCGCATCTTGAACCGCATGACCTCGCCGAAGATCGCGCGCGTCCCGACGCCCGTCCGATCGTCGCGATCGACGCCGGCATCTATCGCCTTCCGGAGCACATCCAGGTACTGGCGCACAAGGTGATTGTCGCGCCTCATGGCCACAGGAGTGGACGGCGGGGCCGCGCTGGCCGGCCGGCGCGGCACCGCCGGCCGCTCCCCGCGGCTTGGCTATGGCGTGTATTCGAGCACGATCGCCGCGATCAGGATGGCGACCCCAGCCAGCACGATGACGACGAATGGGATCGCGTAGAAGAAGACGAGCGCGATGACGAGCGTCGTCACGGCGCGCCCACCGATGAGGCCGTAGTGCGACTCGATGCCGCGGTACGCGATGAGCGCCAGCCAGATCGTCGCGAGCGTGCCGACGAGACCGCTGATCCCGCTCCTCGGCAGCGCCAATGCGACGAGATCCACAGGTACACGCGTGAGCGCGGTCGTGTAGGCGAACAAGACCAATATCGGCATGAATGAGCTGCGTGCGCCGCCCAACCGCGCGGCGGCGTGGACCGCGGTCGAGCCGAGCAGCCAGAAGAAGAGGGGCGTGAACGCGCTCGCGACGATGAGCGCCGGATACGCGCGCTGGAACAGATACAGGACGATCGCGGTGCGGTCGCGGCCCAACGCGTCGAGCGACGCGGTGATCAGCGGGCTTCGCTCGCCGCCGAACAGCACGTCATCGATCGGCGCGACGGTCGCGAATGCCGCTGCCGCGAGCGTCGCGACGAGCGTCGACGCGATCATCAGCAGCGCCGCGGCCGGCATCGTGCCTCGGGCCAGCACGGCCGCGGCGCCAGCGCGCGGCGAACGCGCCAGCGCGACCAGCTCGTTCATCGGAACGCGGCGCCAAGAGCGTCGCGGACGGCCTGGTCGGTCGCGCGATCCACGACCTCACGGGCCGATGCCGGAGCACCCTGCGGGTCGGCGTCGTGCAGCTCGGAGGGGACCGGCGCGCCGAGCATGATCAGGTACTCCATCGACCACGTGCGCCGCACGACGTCGAGGTCGTAGCCGCCACCACCCATCGCGACCCACGGGTGGGGCAATGTCGTGAACGCGCGGATCATGTGCTCGCGCGCGTGCGTGCTCACGCGAAGGTGGGTCAGCGGGTCCAAATAGTGCGAGTCGATGCCCTGCTGCGTGACGAGCACGTCCGGCGCGTAGCGCGCGAGGAGCGGTGGGACGACCTCGTCGAAGGCACGGACATACGCGGGGTCGTCCGTCCCGGCGGGCAGCGCGACGTTCACGCTGTATCCGGCGCCCGCGCCTGTGCCGCGCTCGTCGGCGAAGCCGGTGCCGGGGAACAGCGTGCGCCCAGTCTCGTGCAGCGAGATCGTGAGGACCTGGTCGGTGTCGTAGAACGCGGCTTGCACGCCGTCGCCGTGGTGCGCGTCGATGTCGACGTATGCGACCTTCATCCCGCGGTCGGCAAGCAAGCCGCAGACGATCGCGGGGTCGTTGTAGATGCAGAAGCCTGAGGCGCGCGCGGCCATGGCGTGGTGGAGACCGCCGGACCCGTTGAACGCGACGCGCACGCGTCCGGCGAGCACCTCCTCCATCCCGGCGATGCTCGCACCGGTGGTGAGGAGCGAGATCTCGTGCATGCCGCGGAACGGCGGGGTGTCGCCCCACTCCGTGAGCCCCCACGCGGAGTGGTCGTCGTCCGGATCGGCGGAGGCGCGCCTGACCGCCTCGATGTAGTCCGGTCGGTGCACGCGCTCGAGCTCGGCGCGCGTCGCTTCGCGCGGCGCGAGCACGCGCGCGCCCTCTCGCTCGAACGCACCGAGCGCGCGCAGCGTGTCGTGCACGCCGATGAGGCGCTTCGGCTTGAGAGGATGGTCCGCTCGGTAGACGTGGGACGCGAGCCGCGGGTCCCAGACGAAACCGGCGCTCACGAGCGCCGAGTCTATGTCGCTACTACGGAGCCGAAGGCGGAGGAGCAGGACGGTCACGGCACCGCGAAGCGGTGCTGTGACTACCTACTTCGCCGTGCCGATGATCGCGAGGCAGCCGGTTCGCAGCGCGACGCGATCCACCTTGAGCGGGAAGCTCTGCGCGAACTCGCCGAGCTGCTTATCGAGCGCGGCGACGAGCTGATCCTTGATCGCCCCGGGCAGCGGGCCGAGATCCAGGCCGCGTACCTTCATGAGGAGCTGGCCATTCGAGGTCCCGGCGATCACATCGCCGTTCGCGTCGACGGTGATCGGCCCCGCGGCGGCCTTCGCGCCGAGATGCAGGCCCGCACCGTCGATCTTCACGTTGACGTCGGAGATCGCCGCCGGGCCATTGAGGCTCTTCACCCCGTCCTGCGCGACCTTCGAGACCTCGGACTCGGTCACGACGATGGCCGCTGGCTGGCCCTTGTTGCTCGCGGCGAACGCCTTCAGCGCGCTCGAGCGCTCGTCGAGCGTGCCCGAGGAGAAGACGCGGCCGGTCGCTTCCGCACCACAGACGCTGGAGATCTGTACCGGAGGGGCGAATGCGCCGGCGGAGAGCTTGCCGTCTGACGCGATGGCGACCGTCGTCGTCGTACGGATGAGGTCGCCGATCCCCAGTGCGCGCGGCAGCGTGATCGAGAAGTCCTGCGTCGCGCCGCGCGTTCCGACGGCCGTCAGCTGCGCATCGGGAACAGCCTGCGCCGCGGTCATCATGACCGTGTACGAGCCTCCAACGACCTCGCCGATGCTGGCGCCGCCGCCGGTGGTGTCGCAGTGCGGGATCTGACGCAGCTCGCCGCCGCACTTGCGGTTGTTCGGATCGATGACGGTGATCCCGGTGCCCGTCGCGGCGCCGAAGCGGATGCGCGGCGTCGGGGGCTGCGGCGTCGGGCTGTTCGGTGCCGGCTGATTCTGCTGGTTCTGCACCTGCTGTCCCGCCCCCACGGTCGTCTGCCCACCAGCGACCGCCTGAACGAGCACTTCGCCCTCATCCGTCTTGATCGTCGTGACCGTCTGCCCGTTCACGACCTCAACGAGGGTCTCGAACGTGGTCCCGCGCACGACGGCGGTGGAGGTAGGCGTCTTCAGCTCGAACTTCGAATCCGGGGTCTTCAGCTTCGAGACGGATGCCCAGGTGCGCCCGAGCGTCTGCTCGATGGTGACCTGGATACCGTCACCGCCGACGCGCGCGAGGCTGACGACCTTCACCTCGGAGCCCGGCTCGATCGAGAGCGTGCTGCCGTCGAAGAAGGCGAGCACCGCGCGTCCGGCGCGGTCCGCGCGCACCACATCGCCGGTCGACATGATGTCGCCGTCGATCGCGGGACCGAAGGGCGCGCTGCCGTGCTGCGCGGTAACGTCGCCGTTGAGCACCGAGATGGTGGCGGCATTCGCCGCGCTCACCCCGCCCTTTGGCAGGAAGAGCACGATCGCGCCGGCGACGATCAGCACGACGATCGATAGACCGACGATGCGTTTCACTTGGTCACCCGGCGAGCAGGTTAGCAGAGGGCCTCTCCTAGCGAGAGGCTTTCGCCCGCTCCCAATCCGCGCGCAGCACCTCGGCGAGCCAGGCGTCGTGCCAGCGGCCACCCTGCCAGAGCTCCTCGCGCTGCGTCCCGATCTGCCGATAGCCGGACCTCCTGAGCGCGTGCCTGCTTGCCTCGTTGTCCATGAAGACCTGGGTGGACAGCTTGTGCAGGTTCAGCTGGGCGAACGCGTAGTCGGTCCGCAGCGCCATCGCCTCCGTGGCGTAGCCCTTGCGCCACTCCTTCTTGTCGCCGATCAGGATCCCGGTGATCGCGTGCGCGTGGATCCAGTCGATGCGATGGATCCCGATCACCCCGATCGTTCGGTCGTCCTCGATCGCGATCGCCCAGACGACGTCGTCCTTCGACTCGCCGACGCGCTTGTGCCACTCCTCCTCCTGGACGAGCGCGAAGGCGCGCGCGCCCTGACCGAGGAAGCGCGTGACCTCCCTGTCGCTCAGCCATTCGACGAAGCGCGGCAGGTCGCTCTCTCGCGGTGGACGCAGCGTCACGCGACGGCCTTCGAGGACCGGTCCGAACATGGGACGGTCAGGATACCGGCATGATTGGGTCGTGCGACTGCACTTCCTCGGCGCCGCGACCACGGTGACCGGCTCGCAGATGCTCCTCGAGACCGACGGCGCGAAGATCCTCATCGACTGCGGGATGTTCCAGGGCAACCCGCACGATGTCGCCCGCAACCGCGTCCCCTTCGCCTACGACCCGGCCACGCTCGACGCGCTGCTGCTGACGCACGCGCACCTCGATCATTGCGGCCTCATCCCCCACCTCGTGGCCGAGGGCTTCAAGGGGCCGATCTACGCGACCCGCGGCACCGTCGAGCTCGCGACGCTCGTGCTGCTGGACTCCGGGAAGCTGCAGGAGGAGTTCTCGCAGCGGCACGATCGGTTCGTGAAGCGTCACCCCGATCGCGCCGCGCGAGAGCACACGAAGGACCAGGCCGCCCTCGATGCCGCGATGGCGGAGGCGCGAGATGACGTCCGAGATGACATCAGAGATCCCGAGGAGGCCTTACGCGCACAGCCTCCGCAGGTGGCGCTCTCGATCGATGAACCGCTGTATGACCAGGAGCAGGCGCGTCGCTCTTTGGAGCGATTCCGTGGCATCGAATACGACAAGGAGCTCGAGGTCGCGCCCGGCATTCGCGCGACCTTCCTCGACGCGGGCCACATCCTCGGCTCGTCGATCATCCGGCTGGAGATCGAGCCTGGGGGGTCGACGGAGGGCAACGCCCCTCGGCTGGTCGTCGTGTTCTCCGGTGACCTCGGCCGGAACGACACGCCGATCATCCGCGACCCCACGGTCGTCACCGATGCCGATTACGTCGTCGTCGAGTCCACCTACGGCGGGCGCGAGCACGAGCCGCACGCCGAAGCGATCCGGCTCTTGACGGAAGCGGTCCGGATGGTGGCCGACGCGAAGGGCGTGCTGCTCGTGCCGTCGTTCGCGATCGGCCGCACGCAGGAGGTCGTGTGGGAGCTCGATCGTCTCATCGAGGCTGGCGCGATCCCGAAGCTCCCGCTGTACCTGGACTCTCCGATGGCCTCGAAGGCGACCGATGTCTATCGACGTTTCACCGATTACTACGACGAGGAGACGCGGAAGCTCGTCGAGGCACGCCACGCTCCGCTCGACTACCCCGATGCGCACATCACGAACGATCCGGGCGACTCAAGCGCGATCGCGAGCAAGCCGCGCCCGTACCTCCTCGTCGCGTCGAACGGCATGCTCACCGGCGGGCGCGTGGTCGGGCATCTGCGAGAGCTCGTCGGCGACCCGAGCGCGGTGATCCTCTTCGTCGGATACCAGGGACAGGGCACGCTCGGCGCGCAGCTTCAGGCCGGTGCGACGAACGTGAGCATCGAAGGCCAGCCGTTCGAGGTGCGCTGCAGGATCCGCTCGATCAGCGGCTTCTCGGCGCACGCGGACGAGCCGGAGCTGCTCGCCTGGCTGAAGCATTTCGCGGGCACGGGTCGCACGAAGCGCGTGTTCCTCGTGCATGGCGATCCTCCCGCGCAGGCCGCGCTCGAGCCGAAGGTTCGCTCCCTCGGCCTCGACGTGCTGGTGCCTCATTGGCGGCAGGCGGTGGAGCTGCCCTAGCCCGGCGGCGTATGCGCCAACGCCGCCTCGAGCACGACCTCGTCGCCGCGCCTGTCGCCGACGTCCAGCTTCGCTCGGATGCGCGTGAGGTGCACGCGAAGCGTGTTCGGGGAGACGCTGAGCCGGCCGGCGAGCGTGGCGCGGTCGAGATGCGCGCCCTCGCGTGACAGGGTCTCCATCACGCGCAGGATCCCGAGCTCGCGCCAGGTGAGGCCGAGCGCGCGTAGGTGGAAGGTCGCCTCATCGAGCGCGGATGCGCCGACCGACGCGTCGGCGTCGGTCTTCGCGCGCCGCAGTGCGGCGTCGGCGCGCGTCCGCAGGAGACGCGCGACCTCGTGCGCGCCGGGATCGCGCTCCGCGGCCCGGCCGAGCCATGCCGCGACCTCCGGCAGGTAGTACGCGAATCCCTCGCCGCCGCGCGTCGCGATGTCGCGCGCGATGTGCGATGCACGCGCGGCGCCCGCGCCACGCGTGAGTCGTTCGCGCCAGTACGCGGAGTGGATCGCCGCCCCCAGCGCCCAGTGGGCCATGCCTCGCGACTCGAACTCTTTCGCGGCCTCGTCGAGCAAGCGCACGGCGCCACGCGGATCGCCGCGCTGGCCGCGGACGATGCCGCGCACGAAATCGCGGAAGTGCTCGTCGGCCGGGAATCCCTTCGGCGCGCGCTTGAGGATCCGCTCCGCGACCTCGGCCTCCCCGCGGAGCAGCGCGATGTGCGCCTGATCCTCGGGCGCACCGGTCGCGCTCTGCCGTGCGAGCCGATCACCATCCGCGAGCTCGCCGCGCTCGAGCTTCGCGCGCGCGAGACACAGCAGCGTGTAGCGCCAGACGGACGATCCGTAGCTCCGCAGCGCGGCCTCGGCCCTCGCGAGCTCCTCGATCGCGCGGTCGTTGCGCCCCGCGTACCAATGCACGAAGCCCGCGGTGTACGTGGCCCACGCGGCCTCCCACGGATCGCCGACGCGCGCCGCGGAGCGCACGGTCGCCTCCGCGGCGGTCTGCGCCGCGAGGTAATCGCCGGAGTGCGACAGCAGGTGCGCGAGCTGGCGCTGCACGCGCGTCGTGACGAGATCCCGCCCGCGACCGCGCGGCGCCGCGGCGAGCGCGTCCTCGGCCCAGCGCGCGTCGCGCAGCGCGTCGTTCACCATATTCGCGGCGGTCTCGTTGATGGAGCGGCCGAGACGAAGCTCGGCGAGCATCAGCGGATCGCTGGCGGCCTGGGCCTCGGCGAGCGCGTGCAGCCTGTCGACCTCGCCGCCGCGCACGAGGTAGTACGCGAGGTGCACGAGGTCGACACGGACGCGCGCGGCGAGCAGTGGGTCTCGGATCTGGGGGAGGACCTCGTTGAGCTCCGCCCACGCGACGTCGAACGACTCGAGGTACTTGAGGCAGCGGGCGCGCAGGACGCGCCGCTCGAGGCTGAGGCGACCGGTGGAGAGGCTCGGCAGCAGCCGCTCGGCGTCGCTGCGGGAGAGGGGCGCGAGGGCGATATCGCGGGTCGAGGTCACGCTATGACGGCGGGAAGGCCTTCGCGAGCTCGAGGGTGTGCTCGTGCGCGTGCTTCGCCTCGTATGCGCCGCAGTGGCCGGCGGTCACGACGCCCAGCTGGGTGTGGACACCGGTGCGCAGCGTCGCTCCGGGCCGCTGGAGCAGCTGGACGATCTGTTGGTGCGCGCGCTGCAGCCGGCGACTGAGCTCCATGGGGTCGCGCTCCGCGTTACGCCGATCGCGCGCGAGCCTGTCCTGGTCGAACGCCCGCAGCGTCGGCTGCTCTTCCTCGATACAGCGCCCGACGCGGTCCGCGAAGATCTCCGATCCGTCCGCGAGGTGACCGATCACCTCGACCGCCGTCCAATCGCCCACCTTGTGCGCCCGCAGCTTCTCGACCGGGGTCCGCCGCACGATCGCCGAGATCGTCGCGGCGTCGTCCGCGAGCATGAACGCGGTGTCCTCGTCGTAGGTGAGCAGCTCGGCCACGATCTCCATTGTGCGCCAACTCGTACGAGCGGCGTACGAGATACGCGTCTCTTCGCTGACGCGGACTCGACAACGCGGCAGCAGGATGGCGTCATGGCTCGGAAGGCGATCCAGGTCTTCCTCCGAATCGCGCTGATCGTCGCCTGTGCGTGCACCACGAGCGCGAGCACACGACCGGCGGCGACCGTCTCACCGACCGCCGAGCCGCTCGAGCTCGCCGGGCCTGTTCCGATGGACATACGGGAGCCGCGGGTCCGACCGGCGCCACCCAGCGCGGAACCGTTGCCGGTAGCGCCACCCGTCCAAGTGCTGTCGGTGCCTTTCCCCATCGTCACGACGACCACCCTCGGTATCTCCGATCGCTCGCCCCAGACGATCCCTTTCCAGATCTGGGCGAACGGGATGCTCGCCGAGGCCCTCGACGGGGCCCGCGGGATGCGCCCCAAGGGCATCGGACTCGAGGTCGTGATCGCGCCCGGGCCGTACTACGACCGGCTCTTCGCGGCGCTCGTGCGCGACCGCGCGTCCGGCCAGCAGCGGCGATTCTCGGTCGAGGGGGTGCGCGCCGACAGCGTGTATGAGAAGCCGTGGGGCGCGCTGGCCTATTTCGACGCCTCGCTCACGCTCGTCGACCAGCTGATCGGCGGCGACGCGCGACGCACCGCCATGCGCGTCCGCGTGCAGTCGCAGCCTGGCATCGGCTACCGCATCCTCGATGCGTGGGACGACGCGAAGCGCGATTGGTTGGCCGGACAAGCGCAGCGCGTCACTCGGGCCGTGCTCGAGACGGAGGCCGCGACGACGCTTGGCTGGCACTTCATCGGCGAGAGCTACACGTCAACGAGCTGGCCGCTCGCTGTGCAGGGCCCGGTCACGAACACTCCGTACGCGAAGGCGAGGGCGGGCTATCTGGCGTCGCTCGATCGCGCGGCGATATATGCGCGGAGCGTGCGCTCGCTCACCGCGCGGATCGAGCGGTTCGACGCGTTCAGCTACCTCGGGGACGGGATCGTGACCGT
This sequence comes from Chloroflexota bacterium, assembly GCA_016194865.1. Lineage (GTDB taxonomy): Bacteria > Chloroflexota > Limnocylindria > P2-11E > P2-11E > JACQAT01. The sequence goes on along the minus strand of JACQAT010000022.1, from coordinate 27,240 downwards.
CCAGGTCGTCGCGCTCCTGCGCACGACGACCGCGCTCGGCACCCGCGAGACGTCGTTTACACGAGAGCTGCGCGCGCTCCGGTCGGTCGGCGGCGGCTGGATGATCATCGACGAGACGTTCGAGCCCGGCGTCTGGGCGTCGGGCAACGATCTCTCGCTCGTGAGCGTCGACCGTACCTTCGGCTGATGAGCGCGGTGCCGGCGGTCGCCGGAGCGCGCGCCGTCCTCGCGAGCCTGATCGTGATGCTCAGCCTGGCATGCGGAGAGCCTTGGGAAGGGCCTCGTTCGCTGGCGCGCCGGACCCTTCGTCCGTAGGGACGATCGGGTCGTCGACCGCGCCGCCCGCCGCGTCGGTCATGCCATGGCTCGACACGGCGCCGTCGTTCACGCCGGTGAATACACCGACGCCGGAGCCGATGCCGACTGACGTGCCGGCCTGCCGAGCGCGCGCTCTTCGCGCGACCGACGGATTTGCGCAGGGCGCCGGAGCCTTCCGGGTGGGCGCTGCGATCCTGACGAACACGCTTTCCGCTCCGTGCCTGCCCCATGGCTACACGACGCTGACATTCGTCGACGCATAGGTCGCGAGGTCGTTCGCGGCGAGCCCGGCCTGCCAGGGCGCCTCGGTCGGGAGATGAAGCTGCGCGTTCCTTCGGACGCGCTCGGTCCCGATACGCTCCGTTGGACGGTGGGCGATTCCGACGCGGTTGCGACCGCGCCGCTCCAGGTCCTCACCGCGCGATCTACTTCGTCGCGACGATGATCGTGAAGCGCGAAAGCATCGTCTCCTCGGCGACCGCGAGGCCCGCGTCAGCGAGGAGCTTCAGCAACGCGGTCCGGGTGTCCACGCGATTCCCCCAGGTGAGCTCGAACCACTGCGCGAGCGCCGCGAAGCGCGACGGCATGGTGCGCAGCGCCTCCTCGGTCTCCGGGTAGGTCTCGTCGAAGATGACGAATGAGCCGCCGGGCTTCAGCGAGCGCGCGACCGCTTCGAACACCGCGGGCTTGATGCGCGGCTCGAGCTCGTGGACGACGAGGAACGTCGTCGCGACGTCGTAGGCGTCGCGCTCCGTCAGCCCTTCGACGCCGAGCAGCCGCGCCTCGCAGCGGTCGGCGAGCCCGCGCTCGCGCAGCAGCGCGTTCGCCATGTCGATCGAGCGCCGCTCGATGTCGACTCCGATGCAGCGCAGCTTCGGGAACCGCTCGGCGAACGTGACCAGGGCCCAGCCACCGCCGCAGCCGACGTCGAGCAGCGTGCCACCGCGCTCGAGCTTCGCCCGTAGCGCGGGGAGCTTTGGTAGGACGACCTCGCTGAAGATGCGCGGCAGCGTCTTGAGCCCGTCGGCGACGGCCTCGATGAACTCCCTGTCGTGCGCCTGGAAGGAGAACAGCGAACCGTCGCGGAAGCGCGTCGCGTAGTCCTCGTAGTCCCGGCCGAGCAGCAGGTGGATGCGCGCGACGTTCCCGAGGTAGAACGTGGCATCGGGCCGGCCGAGGATCTCGTCGAAGTGCGCCGCCATCCGCCAGCCGTCGCCGTCGCGGTCGATGAGCTCGAAGGCGAACGCCGTGCGCAGCAGGACATCCGTGTAGAAGCGATCCGTACCGAGCTGTGCGCTCAGCCCGTCGGACGTGATGCTCGGCGACTCGGCGATCGCCTCCCAGACGCCGAGCGCGCGTCCGACCTCCAGCAGCTGTGTCGCGTGATACCCGCCGATGATCTCGTAGAGCTTGGTCATCTGGGTCGCGCGATCGGGGCCGCTCACTCCTCTTCGCCTTCCTCGAGGCGGGCGAGGCGGTCCGTCGTGTCCTGCTGGATGAGCCCCTCGATCATGTCGTCGATATCGCCGTCCATCCGGCGCTCGAGGCCCGAGATGTTGTGCCCGATGCGCCGATCGGTCAGGCGATCCTGCGGGAAGTTGTAGGTGCGCATCTTCTCCGCGCGCGAGCCGCTCCCGATCTGCTCGCGCCGCAAGGTACCCATCTCGGTGTCGCGCTTCTCCTGCTCGTATGCGAGCAGGCGCGCGCGGAGGTGCGTCATCGCCTTGTTCTTGTTCTTGAGCTGCGAGCGCTCGTCCTGGTTGGTGACGATGATCCCCGTGGGCTTGTGCGTGATGCGCACGGCGGAGTCGGTCGTGTTGACGCCCTGGCCGCCCTTCCCCCCGGCGCGGTAGAGGTCGATCTCGAGGTCGTCGTCGTTGATCTGCACATCGACCTCGTCGGCCTCAGGCAGTACGGCGACGGTCGCGGTCGAGGTGTGGAGGCGGCCCTGCGCCTCGGTCTTCGGCACGCGCTGCACGCGGTGCACGCCTGATTCGTACTTGAGCCGGCTATAGGCGCCGTCGCCGACGATGCGGAAGACGACCTCCTTGAAGCCGCCCTTTTCGGCCATGCTGCGCGAGAGGATCTCGATCTTCCAACCCCTGCGCTCCGCATAGCGCGCGTACATCTGATAGAGATCGAGCGCGAAGAGCGCGGCCTCCTCGCCACCTTCGCCGGCGCGGATCTCGACGATGACGTTCTTGTCGTCGAGCGGATCCCGTGGCACCAGTTGGGTACGCAGCGTGTCGGTGAGCGTCGAGACGGCCTGCGTCGCTTCGGCCAGCTCCTCGCGGGCGAGGTCGCGCAGGTCGGCGTCATCGCCGTTCACGAGCTCCTTCGCCTCCGCCATCTTCTGCTCCGCGGTCCGCAGCGACCCAAGCGTCGCGACGACCGGCTCGAGGGACGCGTACTCCCGTCCCACCTCGCGGATGCGGTTGCGATCGCTCGTCACTGACGGGTCGGACATCAAGCGGCCGAGCTCGGCGTGCCGCTCCTCGACGTTCGCCAGCCGCTTGCGCAGACCGGTGGACAGCTCCACGTCAGGCCACCATCCGATCGCCGGCGAGCGCCTCTTCGAGCGAAGCGATGGCGACCTCGATCATCGATTCATCCGGTCGTCTCGTCGTGATGCGCTGGAGGAGCAGGCCGGGCGCGATCACGGCGCGCATGAGCGGGTTCCGCTCGTGCTTCGCGCCGAGCTTGAGGAGCTCGTAGGAGAGCGCGGCGACCGGGATCACGAGCGCGAGGCGCGCGACGAGATCGACGGCGAAGCTCACGCGCGGCAGGAACGCGAACAGCACGATCGTGACGAACACCACGAACAGCAGGAACGCCGTCCCGCAGCGCGGGTGCGCGGTCGGGTAGGGCGCCACGTGCGCGGGATCGAGCGGCTCGCCGTGCTCGAACGCGTGGATCGTCATGTGCTCGGCGCCGTGATACGCGAAGACGCGCCTGATGTCGGGCATGAAGGAGATGGCGAACAGGTACCCGACGAGCAGCGCGAGGCGCAGCAGCCCTTCGAGGATGTTGACGACGGTGACGGACTCGATGGCCGCGCGCAGCAGCTGCGAGACCAGGTACGGGAGGCCGACGAAGAGCAGGAGCCCTCCCATGAGCGCGACTGCCATCACGGCGCCGTTGCCGCGGCTGCCGAGCTTCGCGCCGGGCTCGTCCTCGAGCTGCACCTCGGCGGAGCGCATCAGCATGCGCATGCCGTGCGACAGCGACTCCCAGAGGACGACGACGCCGCGCGCGAATGGCAGGCGCGCGGCACCCGGTCGCTGCAGCGGCGAGCGAAGCGGCTCTCGATAGCGATAGATCTCGCCATTCGGCCGGCGGCACGCGAGCGCGAGCGTGCGCTGCCCTCGGATGAGCACGCCCTCGATGACCGCCTGCCCGCCATACGTCGCCGGCGTGATCGCCGGCGAAGCGCTAATGAGCTGTGGCGGCCTCGGAAGTCGCGGCCGGCTCCGCTTTCTTTGCGTAGCGCTTGTTGAAGCGATCGACCCGGCCCTGGATGTCCATCAGGTGCTGCTTGCCGGTGAAGAATGGGTGGCATTTCGCGCAGACCTCGACATGCAGCTCGGGCTTGGTCGAGCCGGTGACGAACGTATTGCCGCAGGCGCAGGTGACCTTCGCCGCGACGTACTTGGGGTGGATCTTCTCTTTCATGGGACGCTCGACTCCTCTTTAGTTGGACGCTGGGATGACGTTGACCTGACGACGGTCGTCGCGCGCGGGCTTGTAGCTGACCGTGCCGGTCACGAGAGCGAAGAGGGTGTGGTCCTTGCCGACGCCGACGTTCAGACCGGGCAGCAGCTTCGTGCCGCGCTGGCGGACGAGCACCGTACCGGCGTGGACGTTCGCGCCGGCGTACTCCTTCACACCGAGCCGTTGCCCGGCGGAGTCACGACCGTTGCGGGTGGAACCCGCGCCTTTCTTGTGGGCCATTCCCTATGCCTCGATCCCTGTGATCTTGATGGTCGTGTTCTTCGCACGCGAGCCGGTGAGCTTGCGCGAGCGGGTCTTGTTCTTGTAACGGAAGACGTGGATCTTCTCGCCCTTGCCGTGGGAGACGATCTCCGCCGTGACCTTGCCCGCGCCGCTCGTCTCGAGCCTGTCGCCGTCCGCGACCAGCAGGACGCCGTCGAACGTGACAGCACTGCCGGGATCACCAGTGAGGAGACCGACGGTCACGAGCGCGCCCGGCTCGACCTTGTATTGCTTCCCGCCGCTTTGGACGACTGCGTACACGGAGACGACCACCCTTGAACAGAAAAAGTCGCCGCGCCCGATGCGCGACGTGAGCAAAGTGTAGCAGAGTGCGCTCTGTGAGCAGCCTCTCGGACGACCTTGTGACCGTGGTTCTGGAGCGTTTCGGCCTCGATCGGGTACCCGCGGCCGATCGCGCCGGTCTCGACGCGCTCTATGCGGCGTGGTGCCGCAGCGTCCCCTTCGACAACGCGCAGAAGCGCATCAGCATCGCCGAGGAGCACGACCACCTGAGCGGCGGCACCGCGCCCGAGTTCTTCCGGAACTACCTCGCGCACGGCACGGGTGGGATGTGCTGGCCCACGTCGAACGCGCTGCTCGAGCTCGCGCGGCACCTCGGATTCGACGCGCGCGCCGCGGTCTGCTCGATGATGTACCCGGCCCGCTATCCCGGGCACGCGACCATCCTGGTACGCGTCGACGGAGAGGACCTCATGGCCGACACCTCGATGCTCACCGGGCGCGTGCTGCCGCTGCGCCGCGGCGAGCCGACCGCGATCGACGACACGCTCCACCCGATGCACGCGGTCCCGAATGGCGATCTGTGGATCGTGTGGTGGGCCAACTACGCGCGGCCGGATCAGATCCCCTGCGTCTTCCTCGAGGACCGCGTCAGCGGCGACGAGCTGACGCGCCGTTACGAGGGCACCCGCACGACCGAGCTGGGGTTCAACATCGCCCGCGTCCCGGACGACCTCGCGTGCCCGCTCTAACTCGTCTTAGCGAGCGCGTGAGTCGAGCGCGACCACCTGGATGTTCTCGGGCAGCGACGAGCGCGTGACGGAGAGCTTCGGCTGGGGGGTCAGCTCCTTGACGCCGAGCTCGTGGAGCAGACGCTGAAAGCCGCCGTCCTTCGCCGTCGTATCGGGGTCGTAGGACATGGGGACGACGACCTTCGGCTCGAGCTGGTGGATGACCTCCGCGGCGACCGCCGCGGAGATGCCATCGCCGCCGACCGGGACGAGCGCGATGTCGACGTCGCCGATCCGCTCCAGGTCCTCGCTCGGCAGGCTGTGGCCGAGCGACCCCAGGTGGCAGATCACGAGGTCGTCGAGGCGGATCGTGAAGATCGTGTTGCGACCGCGCTTGGCGCCCTTTTCGTCGTCGCGGTAGGTCGCGATGCCGGTGACCAGGATCTCCCGGACCTCGTACTCGCCGGCCCCGCTGAGGACCACCGGATCCCCGCCGACGGAGCGCAGGCTGTTGTGCGCGGGGTCGTCGTTGGAGATGGTGACGAGGTTCGCCTCGGTCTTCGGGATGGCGTGGCCCGACCGGGGGTCCGGCGGGTCGGTGAGGACCACACCTTCCCGCCCGCGCAGGCGGAAGCAGGCGTGTCCGAGCCAGGTGAGGTCCATGGAGAAGGTGGAGTCTAATGAGCGAAACCCAGCAGCGCCGGGGTGTGTATTGATGGTGCGCACCACCCTGGGCGCTTCCTCAGGGAGGGCCGCCTGACCAGGACCGATCAGGAGATCGTGCAGGCGTGCCTCTCCGGTGACGCGAACGCCTACGCCGTCCTGGTCGAACGATATGGAGGCCGCGTGTACAACATCGCGCTGAGGATCACGGGGGACGGCGACAGCGCCAACGACTGCTCCCAGGAGGCCTTCATCCGCGCGTACCGCGCACTCCATCAGTACGACCCGACCTTGCCGTTCGGCCCCTGGCTCTACCGGATCACGACGAACGCCAGCCTCAACCACGTGCGGCGCTGGGGGGCTCACGAGGTCACCGTCGACGAGCTCCCGGATTCCCCCGAGGCACTGGAGACCGGACCCGAGCAGTCCGTCGTGCGGCGCGAGGAGCTCGACGAGGTCCTCGCCGCGCTGGCCGAGCTCCAGCCGGCGTACCGAGCCGCGCTGACGCTGCGCCACATGCAACAGCTCTCCTATCAGGAGGTCGCGGACGCCCTCGATCTCCCGATGGGCACGGTGAAGACGCATCTGCACAGGGCGCGCGCGGCGCTCAAGGCACGACTCGCCGCGCGCGGGAAGGAGCGTCACTGATGGACCGCCTGCCGGATCTCGCGCCCGAGGAGCGCGGTGTGCATCGCCTGCTGTCGGCGGTGGCGCCTGTCGCCCCACCGTTCGGCTTCCGCGACGCCGTGATGCAGCAGGTCGGCGCCACGCGCCGTTTGGGCCTTGTCGAATGGGTCATCGCGGCCGCGCTCGCCGTGCCGTCGTTGCTGTTCCTGATCTGGGAGGTCGCGACGCGTGGCGCTGACTTCAGCGAGGCGCTGGGCAATGCCTTCATCGCTGCGCAGAATGCGACGGCCGACGACCTCTTCTTCGTCGACGGCACGATCGTGCTCGCGGTCGCGCTCCTCGGACTCGGCAGCCTCATCGCGACGCATGCACTGCTGTTCGGTGGCGAGCGGCGCGATCGGATCATCGCGCATTGAAGCAGCGTGACGCGATCCTCGTTCTCGGCGCCGTCCTCCTGGCCGTCGGCATCACCGCCGTGTTCCTCGTCGGCACCCTCAGCGCGCCGGAGCGCAACGAGGGCCGGCCCGCGTTCTTCTTCGGACAGACGCGCGTCGCGCCGCAGCGCGTCGAGAACGCGCAGCGCGCGCCGGACGCGATCCGGCCGATCGTGCCATTGCAGCGTGGCGTCTCCGACGGCGCGCGCGACGCGGCGGGCTACCTCCTCGTCATGCTCGGCGTCTCCGCCGCGCTCGTGCTCGCGCGCGAGCCCGTCCTCGCCAGCTACCACGCGGCGCAGGGCGATCGACGCGCGCAGGTCAGCATCGTCGGGACCGGGCTCGCGGTCGTGGCGCTGGCCGCTTCCGCAGCCTTCCTCGTGACGGTGATCATGCTGAGCGCCGCGACGGTTGGGCCGTTCGGTCGCAACGGCCCATTCGGCTCGCCCCAGGCGTTCCTCTTCCAACCCTTCCTGCAGAGCGGCTTCACGGCGGTGACGGTCGCCATGGTGTTCGTCGCCCTCGTCGCACTCGTCGGGTTCAGCGCGGCGGCGTGGCGTCTTGGCGACCTGATCCTCGGGCTCCGCCCGCTACGGCGCTGGGCCACCTCGCTGCCGACACCACTCACGGCGCTTCTGGGCTCCACGCTGGTCTATCTGGCGGCCCAGGTGCCGTTCATCGGGCCCGCGGTCTGGCTGCTCGCCGTCGCCTACGCCCTCGGGGTGGCCATCACCGCCCGCCTGGGGCACACACACGAACGCGCCATAACGTCATCCTTGTAGTCGGGTGGTACTGGGAAAGGGGTCGATCGTGCAAAAGGGACTCTCGACCACCGCGCCTGCAGGCGCGGTGAAGACGGTGACGAGGGGCGGGGCCGCGGCGGCCGTCCTCAAGAAGGGCTTCCTCGGGACGCCGGCCCGAAAGCTGATCGTGGTCGGTCTCGTGGCCCTGGTCGCGGGCGGCGCGGTCGTCGCGTCACGCGCGACGAGCGCTCCGCCGAAGGTCGAGCTGCGAACGCAGCCCGTCGCGGTCGGCGGCGTGACCCAGACCGTCGCCGTCTCCGGCTCCGTCAGCGCGGCCGCCCAGACCAAGCTCAACTTCCAGCTCGCCGGGAAGCTGTCCGACGTATATGTCTCGGTCGGCCAGAAGGTGACCGCGGGCCAGCCCCTCGCGAAGCTCGACACATCCGACCTGCAGGTCGCGCTCAATCAGGCGAAGGCGAACCTCGCCTCCGCCGCGGCGCGCTACGGCCAGGTCGTCGCGGGCGCCGACCCCGCCGATATCGCGCAGGCGCGCCTCGCGGTCGATAACGCGCAGCGCTCCCTCGAATCGACCCAGACCTCGACGAGCAATGACCTGACGTCGGCGAAGCAGGCCGTCGACAACGCGGAGCAGTCCCTGCTTCGCCTGAGTGCGACATACAGCGCGGCACGGACGAATTTCTCGACGATCGCCAGCGGCATCTCCGCCGACACGGCCGCGCTGCGAGGCGTGGTCGGCCGCGCGAAGGACCTTACGAGCGCTGCGCTGAGCGACATCCAGACGTCGGGGCGCACGGGCTCCGACGTCACGGCCGCGAAGAACGCCTTGAACTCGGTGAACGGCTCGCTCACCGGGGCCATTGCCCTGCTCGACCCGCTCCAGGCCGCGTACACCGAATACGCGACGCAGAGTGACAACCTGCTGGCGGCCGTCGCCTTCTTTGACCGCAACACCACGGGCGCCGGCGCGGCTGCGGCCGTCCAGAGCTACCAGACCACCCTGGTCGCGTTCAATACCGCGCAGAGCCGCTTCACGGACGCGCTTGCCAGCGTCAACACCGGTGTGAGCGCGGCGGCAAGCTCCTCGAACGACGCGGTCGCCGCTCTGAACGGAGCGACCGCGAAGAACTACACGGATCTCGATTCGGCGCGAACGGACGCGACGGCGCTGAGCCTCCAGCTGGCGGGCGCGGTGTCGACGTACAACAGCATGAAGGCACGCATCGCGCAGAGCACCAGCGCGGTCTCGACCTTCACCGACTTCATCGTCAGTGGGTACGTGGGCGCGCAGAACACGCTGGTCAACGCGCAGCAGTCCTACAACGCGACCCAGTCGAAGGTCGGGCCTTCGATCTCCTCGTCGCAGAGCGCGTTGCAGAACGCCCAGTTGTCGCTGTCCAAGGTCGCGGCGCCGCCGAAGGATTACGACATCGCCGCGGCGTACGCGGGGATGCTGACCGCCCAGGCCAGCGTCGACACGGCGACCAACAACCTCGGCTACGCGACGCTGCTCGCTCCGACGACGGGGCTCATCGCGCAGGTGAACGGGAACGTGGGCGAGAACGTGAGCGGCGGCGGCGCCGTCACCGCGACGACGTCGACCGGCACCGCGGTGAACACCACGAACACGTTCATCCTCCTCGCGAACACGACCTCCATCGCCCTGCACGGCACGGTCGGCGAGGCCGAGGTCGCGAAGCTCCGGCTGGGCCAGGTCGCGACGATCACCGTGGACGCGGTCGGCGCAGGAACGCGCATGACCGGCAAGGTCACCGGTCTGGACCCGCTCGCCACGCTGCAGCAGGGTGTGCCGGTCTACGGCATCGACGTCACGATCGATATCCCCAACGAGCAGGTGCGGCCGGGCATGAGCGGGACCGCCAACGTGATCATCGCCAGCAAGCAGGGCGTGCTCACCATCCCGAACCTCGCCATTCGCAGCCAGGGTGGCCGCCGCATCGTCCAGGTCCTGCGCGACGGCAACGCCGTCGATGTGACCGACGTGACCTTCGGCATCGCGACGGACTCGGTGACCGAGGTGACGAACGGCCTCAAGGAGGGCGACCTCGTCGTCCTGCCCCAGCCGCGCGCGTCGGCCTCCGGCTCGGGTCGCCCCGTGCAGATCGGTGGACCACCTCCGGGCGGCGGCTTCGGCCGATGACCGACTCGGTCATCCATCTCCGCGGCGTGACGAAGACGTACCGCATGGGCAAGGACAACATCGTCCACGCCCTCCGTGGGGCCGACCTCGACGTCCGCGCCGGTGAGTTCGTGGCCCTCATGGGTCCGTCGGGCTCCGGGAAGTCGACGATGATGAACGTGCTCGGGTGCCTCGACGTGCCGGATACGGGCACGTACATCCTCGCCAACGAGGACGTCGCGAGCCTCACCGATGACGAGCTCGCCGCGATACGCAACAAGCACATCGGGTTCGTCTTCCAGACGTTCAACCTGCTCCCCCGTCTCAACGCGCTCGAGAACGTCGAGCTGCCGCTCATCTACGGAGGAGACCGGCACGAGCGGCGTGAGCGGGCACAGCGCGCGCTCGAGTCCGTCGGCCTCGGCGAGCGCATCCATCACCGCCCCAGCGAGCTCTCCGGCGGCCAGCAGCAGCGCGTCGCGATCGCGCGCGCGCTCCTCAACGATCCCGCCATGATCCTCGCGGACGAGCCCACCGGGAACCTCGACTCGCGCTCCACCGCCGAGATCCTCTCGATCTTCCAGCGCCTCAACGACGAGGGGAAGACCGTCGTCATGGTCACGCACGAGCAGGACGTCGCGCAGCACGCGAAGCGCATCGTCCGCATGCGCGACGGCGTCGTGGCCGGCGACGAGATCGTCGAGCAGCCGCTTCGCGCGGAGGAGCACCTCGCGACGATGGTGGCCGCGTCATGAAGATCCTCGATTCGTTCCGCTCCGCGCTCCAATCCGTCGTCGTCAACAAGCTCCGGTCGGCGCTCACGATGCTTGGCGTCATCATCGGCGTCGCCGCGGTGATCGCGATGGTCGCGGTCGGCAACGGCGCGTCGCAGTCGGTCCAGTCCTCGGTGTTGGCCCTCGGCTCGAACCTCGTCAGCGTCACGCCCGGCTCGCAGACCGATGCGGGCCTGCGCGGCGCGGGGCCGACCATCCAGACGCTCACGCTCGACGACATGCGCGCGATCCAGACCCAGCTTGGGCCCACGATCAAGGCGGTCGACGCGGAGCAGCGCACCGGTCGCTGGCAGGTGGTCTACGCGGGACAGAATTGGAACACCCAGGTCACGGGAGTGTCGCCCGACTACCCGATCGTGCGCGACTGGCCGCTGACGAGCGGCGACTTCTTCACCGAGTCCGACCTCAACATCTTCGCCCAGGTGGCGGTCATCGGTGCCATGACGTCACAGCAGCTCTTCGGCGAGGCGGACCCGGTGGGCCAGACGATCCAATTCCGCCAGGTCTTCGGCACGGGGCCCTTCGCGCGCGCGCGGATCATCAACTTCCGGGTGATCGGCCTGCTCGACACGAAGGGCTCGACCTTCGGCTTCAGCCGCGACGATCAGATCCTCGTGCCGACGACCACGGCCCAGCGCGTGCTCCAGGGTCAGACGAAGACCGTCGACACCATCGTGGTGAAGGCCGCGTCGAGCGACACGATGGACGCGACGACCGAGGACGTGCGCAACGTGCTGTTGCAGCGCCACAAGATCGCGGAGGGCGCGACGCCGGACTTCACGGTGACGAACCAGAACGACACGCTTGCCGCGCTCAGCAACATCACCGCGACGTTCACGCTGCTGCTCGGCGCGATCGGCGGCATCTCGCTGCTCGTCGGCGGCATCGGGATCATGAACATCATGCTGGTGTCGGTGAACGAGCGGACGCGCGAGATCGGCATCCGCAAGGCGGTCGGCGCCCGCAAGATGGACATCCTCACCCAGTTCCTCATCGAGGCGGTCGCGCTCACGGGTCTGGGTGGCATCCTCGGCATCCTGCTCGGCTACGGCATCACGCAGGTGGTGCAGCAGATCCAGTCGGGGCTCCTCGTGATCATCACGATCGGCACGGTCGCCGTCGCCGTCGGCGTGTCGGTCGCGATCGGTGTCGTGTTCGGTCTCTACCCGGCCATGCGCGCGGCGAGCCTGCACCCGATCCAGGCCCTGCGCTACGAATAGGAGGCGTCCCACATGAAGAGCTCACAGATCCTCGTCGGCTTCGTCGCCGCGCTCGCGCTCGCGGGCGTCGGCTTCGCGGCGGGACGCATCACGGCCGACGCGGCGCCGGCACCGGCGGCCGTCGTGCAGACGGGCACCGCGGGCGCGGGCGGCGCCGGTGGCGCGCGCGTGCAGGGCCAGGGTGGTGGTCAGGGCGCCTTCGGCGGCGCGGTCAACGGCCGCGTCATCTCGGTGAACGCGGACTCGATCACCATCGAGGTCCGCCAGGGCGGCGCGAACGCCGCGTCGCCGACGATCACGTCGACCATCGTCCTCGTCGGGAACAACACCCGCGTGGTGCGCACCTCGGAGACCGACATCAAGATCGCCGACATCAAGGCGAACGATCAGGTCACCGTGGTGGGTGCCTCCGACAGCGAGACCGGCACGGTGAGCGCCCAGGCGATCGTCGTCGGCGGCAACGCGCTCCAGCAGGTCCTCGGCGGCGGCGCCCGGGGCAGCGCGGCGCCGATCGGCACCGGGTCACCACGACCCAGCCCCACTCGGTAGGGCCGACCTCTAGGTCGTCGCGCGCTCCTCGGTGGGACGCACGAGGAAGATCCACACGTCCCAGATGACGTGGCTCGCGATGAGCGCGGACATCGGCGCCCCGATCATCGCGAGCGCGCCCCAATAGAGCCCCGCCGTCGCGGCGGCGGCGATGAGCGTGACGTTCCGCGAGGCGAGGTGGACCCCGCCGTACGCGGCGGACGCGCCGAGCCAGCCGCCGACCGGACCGAGACGCGAGGCGAGCCCGCGCTGAATGAGGCCGCGCCAGAACAGCTCCTCTGCCGGCCCGATGACGAGCGCGAGCCGCGCGGCGATCTCCCGCTCCGGGCGCAGCGCGCGCAGCTCGTAGATCTCGCCGATCTGCCGATCGCCGCCCGGTATGGCGCGACGCGCCATGCGGTCGCCCTGCTGGAAGACGGCGTAGAGGCCGGCCGCGATGCCGAGACCGAGCACGGCGTCGCGCAATCCGATGCGCGTCGAACGCGAGCGGCGATCCTCGGCGAGCGCCATCGCGCCCAGCACCGCGCCGGTCTCGGTCATGCGCTGCCAGAAGCGCTCGCGCGGACCCCCGAACGTGCGCGTGAACAGCAGCGCGGCGAGGCCGATGCCCGCCAGCGAGTCGCGCGCCCGCGGTCCGCTCAACGGAGGACGGTGGCGAGGACCAGCCCGATGACGAGCAGCGCGCCGAACGCGGCGTGAAGCTGCGCGGTCTCGAGATCGATCATCGCGATGGCCCGCTGCTGCCCGCTCGCGCCGAGCTCGGCGGAGCGCAGCGAGCGGACCAGGAGCGGCAGCGAGAGCACGGCGAGCAGCGTGTACGGCGGGATGGTGCCGAGCACGACCGAGACCGCGAGCGCCATGTAGGCCGCGACGATCAGCCCGACGTAGACCACGTGCGCGGTGCTGCGCCCCGCGCGGACCGAGAACGTCGCGTCACCGACGACGCGCGCGTCGTCGCTGATGTCGCGCCACTCGTTGCCGTGCAGGATCGCCGTGACGAGGAGGCCGATCGGGAGCGAGATGATGAGCGCGCGCGGGTCGAGGAAGCCGGAGACGACGTATTGCGTGCCGGCGACCGCGAGCGGCCCGAACAGGACGAACACGAGCGGGAGCCCGAGCGCGCGGAACTTGTACTCGAACGGCGGCGCGGTGTAGGCGTAGCCGCCGATGAGGCCGGCGACGCCGAGCGCGACGACGGGCCAGCCGCGCACGGCCACGAGCGCGAGACCGACGATGGCCGCGGCGGCAAAGGCGCTGTACGCGAGGGCGAAGGCGCCGCGCTCGGTGACGCGGCCGGTCACGATCGCGTGGCTCGCGCGCGGCGAGGCGATCGTGTCGACCCCCTTGCGCACGTCATAGACCTCGTTGACCACGTTCGTCCCGATGTGCAGCGCGACGTTCGCGAGGAGCGCGAGCGCGAAGAGCGCCCACGAGAACGCGCCGTCCATCGCGGCGAGCGCGCCGCCGACCGCGACCGGGACGATCGACGCGGTGAAGCTGAACGGGCGCACGATCTCGCCCGTGCCCCGCAGCGTCCGCCACAGCCGGGAGCCGCCGCCCAGGCGCTGCGCCTCGAGCGACGCGCGCTGGCGACCGGACAGCGCGCGCTCGGTCGCGCCGCCGTAGATCGCGGCCGCATCGATGACCGCGCTCGTCTGCGCCTCGTCCTGCACGATCGGCTGGAGCAGCGGGACGTCCATCCCCGCCTCGTGGTACTCGTAGGCACGCGCCGCCACCTCCTCGCGCGTGCCGACGACCAGGAACGCGTCGAGGAGCTCGTCGGGGATGAGCGCCGCGGCCTCCGTGAACTTCTCCGCGCGCCAGGCCGCCGCGATCCGGTCGCGCAGCTCCGTCTCGAAGCCGGCGCGCTTCAAGGTGATCTCGGAGAGGATCGACATCATGTAGATGACGAACGGCTCGCGCTTCGCGCGATCGAGCGCCGTCCGCCGCGTCGCGTCGACGAGCGTCAGCAGGTAGCCGGTGGTCTCGACCGCGCGCTCGTCGCGTCCTGCCGCGACGGAGGCCGTGCGCATGACGCGCACGAGCTTGCGGAATCCGGCGATCGATTCGGCGGGCCGCGCGATGTAGCCGTCGGCCTTCTGACCCGCCATCGTCATCATCGGCGAGCGGTAGCCAGCGACGAAGATCGGCACGCGATGCACGGGCGCGAACATCGGCTGCAGCGGCGGCATCCCTTCACGCGGCAGGCGCTCCCCGCGCCAGAGCGCACGGCAGACATCGATGGCATCGCTGACTCGAACGACCGCGTCGTCCGGCTTGTACGGGATCTGCATCTGCGCGAGGCGGAGCGGCAGCGCGGAGCCCAGCGCGAGCGAGATGCGCTCCGGCGCGATCTCGTCGAGCGCGCTGACCGTCATCGCGATGAGGACGGGGTGGCGCGTGAACGGGTTCAGCGCGCCGAGGCCGACGCGGATGTCGGCGACGCGCGCCGCGATCGCGGTCGCATAGGTGACGGCGTCGCGCTCGAAGTACGAGTCGTGGAACCACACGGACTCGAGGCCCGCCGAGCGTGCGCGCTCGACCCAGCCGATCGTGTCCTCGACGTCGCCCCGTGCCGCCAGACCCAGCCCCACCCGCCGCGCCAGCTCGGCCATCTGTGCCCTCCCGCGAGCCGAGCCTATCGGCTGAGGGCGTTGATTTCTCGCCCAGGTTCTTGTTATCGTACTCATCAAAATGAATACGAATACAAGATATGACGGAGCGGAGCATCTCGAGGCGCGGGCGGTCCTCCGCGAGCGCAATCAGCTGACGCTTCCGGAGCGGATCGCTGACCGGCTCGGCCTTCGCCCGGGATCGACCCTCGTCTTCGCGATCGGCGAGGCTTCCGGGGATCTGGCGACCGTGCGCGCGGTCCGGCAGAGCTGGGCGGGGATCGCCCGAGGCGCATACGGCGACGACCCCGACCGCTATCTGCGCGAGGAGCGCTCCGCGTGGCAGGAGACCGACGCCAGCGCGGACAAGGCCAGCGACGGCACGCCGTACCTCACGTTCGAGGAGTCGGTACGCGCCCACCCGGAGACGGAGGTCACGCGCTCCCGCTACGAACGGGAGCCGTGGCTCCGCTGGCGTCGCTGCGCTGTGTGCGGGCGCCGGCTCGCTCGCATGAACGAGCACGACGTGAAGCACCGGGATGGCTTGATCGGTGCCAAGGGCGAGCGAACGGACGCGACGCAGCGGCAGCGCTCCCGCGAACGAGTGGCGAAGTACGTCGCGACGAGAGCGCGAAAGCGCAAGAGCGCTGGACGTCGCTGACCTCGACGCCGACCTCGTTGGTGTCAGCAGCCTCCTGCTCGACACCTCGACGCTGATCGCCTACCTCGAGGGTGGCCGAGCCGAGTCCGGCCTGGCGGCGACCCTGGTCGAGCGCCATGTAGCGTCGGGACGCATCACGGCGGTCGTCTCGACGGTCACCGAGATGGAGCTCTTGGTCGGGCCGCTGCGCAACGGACGCGATGACATCGCCCGCACCATCCGTGAATTCCTCCGCGAGTGCCCGAACCTGGTCGTGCACGCGGTCAGTGAGGACGTCGCCTATGAAGCGGCGCTGCTGCGAGCGGTGGCACGTCTCGCCCCTGCGGATGCGCTGATCGTGGCGACCGGTATCCGCGCGGGCGTAGGTGCGCTCGTGACGGCCGACCGGGAGTGGGAGCGTCTCGCATCACTCGACCGCGTGCCGCGCGTGATCTACCTCAGCTGACCACCTACATCTGGTCGGGGGCGCTGACCCCGAGCAGTGTCAGGACCTGCCGAAGCGTCAGCTGCACCGCCTCGACGAGTCGCAGCCGCGCCTTCGACCGCGCGGCATCGTCGCCCACGACGCGGTTTCCCTTGTAGAAGCCGTGGAAGAGACCCGCCAGCTCCATCGCGTAGGTGGTGAGCGCGTGCACGCCCAGCGTCTCGCGCAGCTCGGCGACGAGCTCGGGGAAGCGCAGGCAGTGGCGGACGAGCTGCAGCTCGGCGGCGTCGGTCAGGAGCGAGACATCGGCATCGGCGCTCGACAGGTCCTTCTCGCTCGCCGTGCGGAAGATGCTCGCGATGCGAGCGTGCGCGTACTGGACGTAGTAGACGGGATTCTCGTTCGACTGCTGGAGCGCGAGCTCGAAGTCGAAGTCGAGCTGCCGGTCGGCGCTCGATTGCAGCAGGAAGAACCGCGTCGCGTCCTTTCCAACGGCGTCGAGCACGTCCTCGAGCAGCAGGAACTGCCCGGTGCGCTTGCCCATCCGCTGCAGCACGCCCTCGTGCACGAAGCGCACGTACTGATAGAGCACGACGCGCCACCGGTCGTCCGGGATGCCGAGCGCCGGCAGCGCGATCTTCATCTGGAGCAGGTGGTACTGCGTGTTCGCGCCCCAGACATTGATCTTGCGATCGAGGCCGCGCTGCTCGAGGCACAGCCGGTGGTACGCGATGTCCTTGCCGAGGTAGGTCGGGTCGCCGTTCGAGCGGACGACGACCCAGCCCTCCTCCTTGTCCTCACCGTCTCGGGCCTTGTCCCGCGGCACGTCGGGTGAATCGAACCAGACGGCTCCGTCGCGCTCGACGAGGTAGCCCTTCTCGCGCAGCTTCGTCATCGTCTCGTCGAAGTAGCCGCTTGTGAGCAGCGTGTGCTGCATGAACCAGACGTCGAACGCGATCCCGAGCTTGACCGTCACGCGCTTCGCCTCGCCGACGACCCACTCGATCCCGAACGGCACGAACAGCTTCGCCTGCTCGTCGAGCGGCAGCCGCAGATGCGCGTCCCCGTCACGATCCCCGAGCAGCCGCGCGATGTCCTTGATGTAGTCGCTCGGGTACCCGTCGGGAGGCAGCTCGATCTCCTCGCCGAACAGCTGCCGGTAGCGGACGGCGATCGACATGCCGAAGCGATCGACCTGCGTGCCGGTGTCCTCGACGTAGTACTCGCGCTGCACGTCGGCGCCGTGGAAGGCGAGCAGGCTCGCGATCACGTCGCCCAGCGGGCCGCCGCGCGCGTTCGCGACGGTGACCGGGCCGGTCGGATTGGCCGAGACGAACTCGACCTGGATCCTGCTGCCGGCGAGCGCCTTCGTTCGGCCGAAATCAGTACCGGCGCGCGCGATGACCTCGACCTGCGCCGCGACCCAGGCGTCGTTCAGGGCGACGTTGACGAATCCCGGCTTCGCCACGGTGACCGCGCTCACGGCCTCGTGCGGCGCGACGCGATCGCGGATCGCCGTGGCGATCTCGAGCGGCGGCTTGCGCAGCGGGCGCGCGAGCTTGAGCGCGACGCTCGTCGCGTAGTCGCCGTGCGCGGGATCCGCGGGATGCTCGACCTCCAGCGTCGCGTCGGACGCGGGCCAGCCGAGCTCGCTCGCCGCGCGCGCGAGCGCGTCGCGCAGGAGACCCTGGATCAGCTCCGCGGTCGTCACGCCGCCGAGTCTGACGCAGCGCGCGCGATCGCGTCGCCGCGCGGCTGATGCGAGCGGAGCAGGAACAGCGTGAGCAGCGCGGCCACGAGGTACGCCGCGATGAGCGTGAGCAGGTTGATCTGGTACCCGCTGGATCCGGCGGAGCCGCGAACAACGCCCGACAGATACGCCGCGACCGCGCTCGCGGCGTTCCAGGCGATCAGGAAGCCCGCGTGCGCGCCCGCTCGCTCGGCCGGCGCGAAGCTCGATTGCTGGAACGCGGTCATGGTCGCGGACGCGCCGTACATGAGGAAGCTGCGCATGGCGAGCGCGACCACGGCGACCACCGGGTCGAACACGATCGCCGCGACCAGCGCGAACGGCAGCGAGGCGAGCTCGACGAGCACGATCGCGCGCAGCTGGCCCAACTTCGGAACCGCGATTCGCGAATGGAGCAGCGCGCCAAGGCTGCCGCCGACCGCGATGCAGCCGAGCGCCGCGCCGATCGCGGTGAGGCTCAGGCCGTAGCGGTCCGCGAAGAACAGGTTCACGAACGGCAGGAAGCTCCCCGCGCCGAAGCCGAAGCAGACCTCGAGCGCGAGGAAGCGCAGGAACAGCGCGCGCCGTTGCGGCGCGTCGTGACCGCCGCTCCGCACGCGCGGGGCACCAACGAACAGGATCGGGATCACCGAGACCGCGGCGATGGCGCCACCGGCCCCGATCAGGAGCCTGATGACCTGCGGGTCCCGCGGGCCAAGGCCGAGGGCCGCGGCCACCGGCGTCGCGACGGCGCCCGCGAGGAAGCTCGCGAGGAACGACGCGGTCGTCCCGAGCGCGATCTGCTGGCCGAAGAGCGCGGGCCGGTCGGTCGCGGCGGTCGCGTCCGCGACGAGCGCATTGCCCGAGGACGAGACGATCACGCCACCGCAGCCGAGCAGCAGCGCGGCGAGCGCGAGCAGCGGGAACGCCTCGAAGAGGAGGATCGTGACGATGCCCGTGCCCGTGATCGAGCCGCCGACGATGATCGCGGCACGGCGCGAGAGCCGCTTCGCGGCGAGAGCGGCGGGGAGCGCGCCGATCACCGCCCCGATCGCGATCGACCCGACCAGCGCGCCGATGCGCACGTCGTCGAACCCAAGGGCGCGATAGAGGAAGTTGAGATAGAAGGTCGCGACGCCGAGGCCGAAGCTGCCGAGGCCGCTCGCGCCCACGTAGAGGCGCGCGTCGCGACGGCCGACACCGAGCCTGCTAGCGGCCGAGCGTCACATCCACGATCTGCTGCTTGCCGTCGCGGATGACCGTTAGGGCCACCTTCTGGCCCGGCTTGAACTTCGCCATGACCGTTTGCAGCGGGTGCTGGATGTCGATCTGCTGGTCGTTGATCTTGGTCACGACATCACGAGGGCGCAGCCCGGCCTGCGCCGCAGGCGACCCGCTGATGACCTGCGTGATGATGATCCCCGAGGTCTGCGGCGGCAGGCCGAGGCTCACGGCGGCGCGGGGCGTGACCTCCTGGTACTGGATCCCGACGACGCCGCGCTCGACGCGGCCGTTCGCGATGAGCTCATTCGCGATGGTCCGGATCGTGTTGCTGGAGATGCTGAAGCCGAGGCCTTCCGCGTTGTTGGCGCGCGTCACCAATGTGTTCATGCCGACGACCTGCTTCGTCGCGGCCCAGATGAGCGGACCGCCCGAGTTGCCCGAGTTGATCGCCGCGTCGGTCTGGATGAGGTCCTCGAGGAACACCGTTGGGGACTCCGGGACGCGGCGGCCCTTCGCGGAGACCACTCCGGTCGTGACGGTGCTCTGGAACGTGCCGAGCGCGCTGCCGATCGCCACGACGGTCGCGCCGACCGGGACGTCATCGCTGTTCGCGAGCGTCGCCGCCTTGAGGCCCTGGCTCGGCACCTGGAGCACGGCGATGTCGGTGAGCGGGTCCCGGCCGACGAGCTTGGCCTTGACGGTGCGGTCGTCGCTGAAGATCACGTCGAAGTTGGTGCTCGCGTTGCCGTCGTTGACGTTCTCGATGACGTGGTTGTTCGTCGCGATGAACCCCCGCGCCGCGTCGATCACGAAGCCCGAGCCGCTCGACTGCGGCGTGTCGTTCGGCAGCTTGTTCACCACGGTGACGACGCTCGGCAGGAGCTCCTTGACGACGCCGACGATCTGATCGTTCGCGATCGAGATCGGCGCGGCGCTGACGGCCGGCGGCGGCGGAAGGGTCGTTGGTGTATCCAGGATGTTGACTGGGACCTGGGTCGTGCTCCGGGCGACATAGCCACCCGCGCCCCCACCGACGATCGCGCCGATGAGGATCCCCACGAGGAGCGTTCCGGGACCGCCTGAAGACCGACGCGGAGCCTGCGGTACCCGGCCGGAGGACATCGGGACCTCGGTCACGGCCGGGCTACCGCACGGAGCGTACCGGTGTCTCCGCCGCGGGCGTCGTCGCCTTGCGGCGGCGCGTCGGTGGACGCTGCACGTCCGGCTCGACCATCTGGCCGACCGCGGTCGCTCGGACCTCGAGGTCCATGTGCTCGTCGGGCTCGAGCTCGACGAGCCAGCTGCAGGAGATCTCGGTCTGCTCGTACAGCCGCTCGAACCCCGCCTCCGAGTTCGCGACCGCGTACACGGGCTTCGAGGTCACCTCGGCGGGCGGATCGAGCGCGATGGTCACGTCGAAGTGACGCGTCTCGGAATGGATCGTGATCTCACCGACGTTGCGGTTCGTGAGCTCCTTACCCGGGCCGGTCTTGCGCGTGCCGAGCGCGATCACATCGAGAGCGTTGCCCTCGGACAGCAGGCCGAAGCTCGACGCGCTGGTGAACACGAGGCTGATCGACTCCTCGCCGTCGTTGCGGATGCGGTAGCGCACGCCGGCGGCGAGGCCCTCGTCCGCGATGCGGACGTCCTTGCGGATGCCGAGCCCTTCGACCGACGCGATCGACTTCGCCGGTGGCTCGAGGATCAGGCTCACCGTGCGCGCCTCGCGCTGCGGCGTGAGCCCGTAGATCTGCGCGTGCAGGTTCACCGGCTCGTCGCGGCCGACGCGGAAGCTGTCCTGGAAGAGCGCGCGGCGCGCGGGGTCGTACTCGAGGAGCTTGACGAGCCCGCGCTCCTTCGCGCGCACGACCTCGTGGATCGACTTCGAATCCTTCTCAGTGGCCTTGCCGACCTTCACCTTGCCGGCCTTCTCGGCGCGACGCAGCTGGTCGTGCCCCGCCTCAGGGCGGCGCGCCAGCGTGTCGACGAGGTTCGTCGCCGACGCGTAGATATCCCACTCGGTCACCGTGCCGCCCTGCACGTGCACGAACACCGCCCCCGCGTTGCCGCGGAAGAGGTACTCCTCGTGCCCGTCGACGTCGTAGTCGCGCTGCTCGCCCGCGGCGAGACGGCGCTCGGCGAGGATGCGCTCCGCCTTCAGCAGCCCGCCGTACGCGTCGGCGCGCAGGTGCGGGAGGTACAGCCCGCCGAAGACCCCGTGCCAGTACACGTCGTTGCCCTGCGCGCGCCAGAGGTTCTGCTGCGCCTGCCGCACCTCGAGCGAGCTGTCGAGGATGCTGCGTCGCGCGAGCTCCTCCGACACCATGAGCATCCGCTTGTGCAGCGCGTTCGACTCGGGGTACTTCGAGAAGAAGTTCCGCCACGGAGGAGAAACGACGAGCGCGCTCTGGTCATCCTTGAGCGCGTTGCGCGCCGCGCTGAAGCGCCGCGCCGCGGACGCATCGAGCGCCCACTCGCTCATCTCGGGATATGAGCCGCCAGGCAAATACACGCGGCGGTTCGGCTTGTTGAAGATCCAGGCGTTCTCGAGCGTGATCGTCTCGAGCCACTCGGCCTGGGCGATGATCGTCGTGAAGAACTCCTCGAGCCAGCCGTCCTTGTGGACGCGCTGGTACGTCCCGGGCCACGCGCCGAACTTCTCGCCATCGTCCGCGTAGACCACGAGCTTCGCGCCCGCCTCGCGGCGCTCGCGCAGCTCCTTGATCGATTGGTTCACGTCACGGAACGGGATGAGGTAGCGCAGGCGCTCGCTGCCGGGGAAGACCACGAGCGGGAAGCCCTGGTCCTCGGTGATGAACGATTCGCCGAGCTCGTCGCGCCGCAGGCCCGCCTGGAGGAAGTGCTCCTCGTCGAGCGTCGTGTACGCGACACCGGCCTCCGCGAGGAGCGACGGCAGCTGCGGCTCCCACACCCGCTCGGTCAGCCATGCGCCCAGCGGACGGTGGCCGAAGAGGCTCACGACGCGCTCGGTCAGCGCGCGGATCTGCGCGACCGCGTCGCGGCGCGGGACGCCGACGAGGATCGGCTCGTAGTAGCCGGCGGTGAGGAGCTCGACCTGACCGCGCTTGAGGAGATCGCCAAGGTCGCCGATGACGTCCGGGCGGTTCGCCTCGAGCCAGTCCAGGAGCGGGCCCGAGAAGTGGAGGGTCGCCTTCACTTCGGGATGCCGATAGAGAGCGGCCACGAGCGGCGCATACGCGCGCTCGGTCACTTCTTGGTACACATTCGGGAAGTTCCCGGCCGGCTGGTGCTGGTGGAAGACCAGCGCCAAACGCAGGCGGTCGGCCATCTGAGGGCATTCTACCGCAGTGGCCTGAGTTTCGCCGATTTCGTACGGTCAGCGTACGAAGTGAGGCTGCTTCATGTGCCTGAGAGCGACAAACGATCCCTGTCGACCCAGTCGAGGGGAAAATGACGAGGAATTCAGCCCGTTGATGACCGGTTTTGTGTTCAGTTGGACCTGGCGACGCGGCCCTGAGATACTGTCAGTTCGCACGATGGTGTAGGGGGCCCCACATTGGCCGAAGCTCAGAAGCTCAGCGTTCGCTCGCGTGTCGTGCTCGGAAAGCAGGTCAGCCGGCTTCGCCGGGATGGCAAGCTGCCGGGCGTGATCTTCGGCGGGCGCGCCGACTCGACCCCCGTCGAGACCGACACGCACGTGTTCGAGCTCGGCTACCGCCGCTGGGGCAACACCACCCTGCTCTCGCTCGAGGGTCTTTCGTCAGAGGGCGTCCCCGCGCTGATCAACGGCGTCTCGCGCGACCCCCGCACCGGCAAGCTCCTCCACGTCGACTTCGCGCGCGTGAGCCTCACTGAGAAGACGCATGCGGACGTGCCGCTCCACTTCAGCGGTGAGTCGCCCGCGGTGAAGACGCTCGGTGGCGTGCTCGTGCACGCGCTTGACCACGTGCGCGTCGAGGCGTTCCCCCAGGACATGCCGAGGCGCCTCGAGGTGGATCTCTCGAAGATCGAACAGCTCGAGGACACCTTCCACGTGCGAGACCTCGTGTACGACGCGACGACGGTGCGCATCCTCAATGACCTGGACGACCTCGTTGCCCGCGCCGTCCTGGTGAAGGCGGAAGCGGAGCCGACGCCGGTCGCCGCCGAGGCCGCCGAGGGCGAGGTCGCTGCCGAAGGAGAGGCCGCTGCCGAAGGCGCGGCACCCGCCAAGGGCGCGGCCGCCGCGCCCGCGGAAGCAGCGAAGGGCGCGAAGCCCGAGAAGGCCGAGAAGAAGGGCTAGGAGAGCACGCCCAGCACGTTCGCCGGCGGGGCGAACGTGTCGAGGCTCGCGTCCGGGAACGGGTTGTCGGCGCCCTCCATCGCGATCAGCTCCTGCTCATCCGCGTTCCCGCCATGCCTCGCGATCTCGAGCGCGGACCGCATGCGCTTCGCGTGGCCGACGAACCGCTCGACCGCGTAGTCACCGGCCTGACCCGTATCGACCAGGAACGGCCAATCGCTCGACTGCGTGAGCAGCAGCTCGCGCACCGCCTGTCGCGCCGCGCGCGCCCGCAACGGGTCGGACGGTGGGAGCTTTCGAATGGGCTCGACCTCTGCCGCCAGCCGCGCGAGCTCGTCCCACATCCAGCGCGTGTGGTCGGAGAGCCACGTGGAGTGATCGTTGTTCTTTCCCCACGACCCCTCCCTCAGCGTGACCCGTTCGCGTGGCGGGTCCGCGGTGAGGTGGCGCTCGACGGTCGTTGTTCCGCTCGCGAGCTCGCGCAGCACGAGGCCGAGCCACTCGATGCCCTCGAACCACCAGTGCCCGAACAGCTCGCTGTCGAATGTGGTCGTGAGCAGTCCGCTCGTCCCGGTCCGCCGTCGATGGTCCGCGAGCGACTCACGCACGACGCCGGCGAAATGCGCGGCGTGCGTCCGCACGCGCTCCCGCGCCCGATCGACGTCGTAGTCGTCCTTGTTGCCCAGCCCGACCGTCGTGGCCGTCACGCTCCAGTAGCGCAGGCCGGTGCGGTCGTCCTTCCGGTGGAACTCGCGGTACGCGGGATCGCCTGGATACCCGCTCGCCGCCGACCACACCTGGCCCGACACGTCGCCGTGACGCGCGACCGCGGCCACGCCGGAGTCGGCGACCAGGTACGGCGTGAACACGTCGGCCTCGAGGCCGCTCTCGAGCACGACCGGTATGCGTCGAGCCGTGCCTCCGCCGGACGGGCGCTCCTCCCATGCGGGAAGGCGCGTCGCGGTGGACACCTCCGCGCCGCTGATGAGATTCCCGTCGGTGAAGAAGTGCGTGAGCCCGTGCGCCTCGAGCGCACGCTCGAGGCCGGGCGCGTACGCGCACTCGGGTAGCCAGATCCCGCGCGGGCGGAAGCCGAGGAGCCGCTCACTGCTGCGCAGGCCGTTCTCGAGCTGCGCGTGCACGGATGGCTCGTCGAGGAGCGGCAGGTAGCCATGCGTCGCGGCCGAGGTCAGGAGCTCGACATGCCCGCTGCGCTGAAGGTCGGCGAACGCGCCGACGAGGTCGCGGCGGAATCGGCCGACATACGCGTCGCGCAGCATCCGGTAGCGCGCGCCGTAGAACGCGGCGAGGCCGGCGCGCTCCCGGGCACCGGCCGAGGCGAGGTCGCCCTCGTCGAATTCGGCGCGCGCGATCTGGTCATCGATGTAGGCGAGCGAGCGAGCGACGATGTCCGGGTCGGCGAGCTGCTCGAGCAGGATCGGCGTGATCCCGATGGTGAGCTGGAAGGGGACGCGATCCGCGCGCAGATCGTGCAGGGTGACAAGCAAGGGCAGGTACGTCCCCAGGATGGCCTCGTGGATCCACTCCTCGCCGTGCGGCCACAGCCCCGCGCCGCGGCAGTAGGGCAGATGCGAATGGAGGACCAGCGCGTACGCGTCGCCCATACCCCCACGGTACGCGATGTCCCGTGCGCGGACAGCGCTACGGAGGTGACGGTTCGGTCCGCCTACCTGTTCATCGCGACCTGTGGCCCTGAAGACACGCGCCGGCGTCGATACGATGAGAGGCGCATGGACCTCGTCTCCCTCTTGATCGCCGCGACGCCCGCGTTCATCGCGAGCGCCGTCGAGTTCGTCGAGGCGACGACCATCGTCCTCGCGGTCGGCGTCACGCGTGGCTGGCGCGCGCCGCTGCTCGGGACGCTCGCGGCCGCGGTCGCCCTCGCCGTGATCATCGCGCTCCTCGGCGTGACGCTCGTGAACGTCGTGCCCGAGCACGCGCTGAAGATGTTCGTCGGCTCGCTGCTGCTGCTCTTCGGCCTGCGCTGGCTGCGAAAGGCCATTTTGAGATTCGCGGGGATCATCGCGCTGCACGACGAGGAGGTCATCTACCAGAAGGAGCTCGCCGAGCTGCGCGCGCAGGGCCTCTCACGCAGCGAGTTCGACAAGGTCGGTGCCGTCGTCGCGTTCAAGGCCGTGCTCCTCGAGGGGCTCGAGGTCGCGTTCATCGTCATCGCCTTCGGCGCCGGCGGGACCCAGGCGCTCAACGCGGCCATCGTCGGCGCGATCGCGGCGGGCATCGTCGTCATCCTGCTGGGCATCGCGCTGCGCCACCCGCTGACGATGGTCCCCGAGAACTGGATGAAGTTCGGCGTCGGCGCGATGCTCTCCGCCTTCGGCGTCTTCTGGTTCGCGGAGGGCCTCGAGGTGCAGTGGCCCGGCGACGCGCTGGCGCTGCTGCCGATCATCGGCGCGTTCCTGATCGTGAGCTATCTCTCGGCGCGGATGCTCGCGATGATCCTTCCGGAGGGCGCGCACGTGAACGCGCGCAACGTCTGAGTTGCTGAAGGGGGTCTGGGAGAACGTGTACGGGCTGCTCGTGGAAGATGGGCAGCTCGCCGTCGGGATCGTCGTCTCGCTGGTGGTCATCTGGGCGGCCGCGACATACGGCGGGTCGGCGCTCCACGAGAACGCGGGGTGGCTGCTGCTCGCGCTCTTGCTCGCGCTGGTCGTCGTGAACCTGTACGCCGCGGGTCACAACGCGCGCCACAAGATCTCCGCCTAGCCGAGCTCGCGCACCTCGTCCGGCATCAGCGTCCATTCCGCGGCCTTCACGTTCTCCTCGACCTGCGCGGGTGAGGTCACGCCCGCGATGACGGAGCACACGACCGGCTGCGCGAGCAGCCAGCTGATCGCGAGCTCCTTCACGGTGTGCCCGCGCTTTGTCGCGAACGCGTCGTAGCGCTCGAGCGCCGCCCAGTTCGTGTCGGTGAAGCGCGTCGTCCGCGCCCGTTCGACGCGCGTGAGGCGCGCACCCTCCGGCAGCGGCGCGCCCTTGCGGTACTTGCCGGTGAGGAAGCCGCTCCCGAGGGGTGAGTAGGGCACCAGCGAGACGCCGAAGCGCTCGCACGCGGGGATCATCTCGTTCTCCGGAGATCGCTCGATGAGGCTGTACTGCACCTGCGACGCGACCGGCGCGCTGTAGTCACGCTGCGCGCAGATGCCGGCGGCCTCCGCCACCTGCCACGACGCGTGATTCGACGTGGCCGCGTAGCGCACCTTGCCACTCCGGATGAGCTCGTCGAGCGCGCGAAGGCTCTCCTCGAGCGGTGTCACTGGATCCGGGTAGTGGAAGTAGTAGACGTCGACGTAGTCGGTCGCGAGCCGCGTGAGGCTGCCCTCGAGCCTCGCGATGAGCCGCGCGCGGGTGAGCCGGCCGCCCGGACCCTGATCCGGCGCGCCGGTCTTGCTGGCGAGGACGACCTGATCCCGCTTGCCCGCGAGCGCCTTGCCGAGCACCTCCTCGGAGGCGCCGCCGCCGTACGACTCGGCGGTGTCGATGAAGGTGACGCCCAGCGCGAGCGCCCGATCGACGATCGCCGCCGTCGCCCTCGCGTCGCAGGTGCTGCCGAATTGATTGCCGCCGAGCCCGATCTCCGAGACCGGAACGCCTGAACGACCGAGCAGCCGGTACTTCATGGGGAATGACCATACCCGCTCCGGAGCGGAGAATGCGCGCGTGCGCTACCGCGAGACCCAGCCGGATCCTTCTACACCCGCGCTGCGCATGGTGGCGGTTGTCGGCGTGGTGGTGTTCGTCGCTGTCATCGCGTTCTTCTCCGGCGCGTTCGGCTCGCCGAACGAGGAGCCGGCGAGCCCCACCGATCCGGCCGTCG
>JACQAT010000021.1 GCA_016194865.1 Chloroflexota bacterium | reverse complement strand
GGTCGCCCGGCAGGACGACCGCGACGACGCCCTTCGGCGTGCGCAGCAGCAGCGTCTTGAGGAACGCGCTCTCCGGCCGCCCGAGCGAGTTCGCGAGCGCCTCGATCGACGTGACCCCCGGCGTCGCGACCCGCGTCGCGGCGGGGACGTCGCGTGCGGCGACGGGCTCCGGGATCCGGCGCTTGGCCTTCTCCATGTTCGCCTTGTAGTCGCAGGTCTCGCAGATGGCGATGGTGTCCTCGCCCACCGGCGTCAGGACCTGGAACTCGTGCGCGAGGTCGCCGCCCATCGCGCCCGTATCGGATTCGACGCTGATGGCGTCGACGCCGAGGCGCTGGAAGATGCGCACGTACGCGCCGTGCTGCGCGGCGTACGAGCGCTCGAGTCCCGCCTCGTCGGCATCGAGCGAGTACGCGTCCTTCATCACGAACTCGCGAACGCGAAGCAGGCCCGCGCGCGGGCGGGCTTCGTCACGTCCCTTCGATTGGAAGTGGTAGACCATCACCGGCAGCTGCCGGTAGCTGAGGATCTCGTTGCGCGCGTGGTGCATGACCATCTCTTCGTGCGTGTAGCTGACCATGTACTCGCGCCCGTTGTGGTCCTTCGTACGGAACGTGATCGGCTCGAGCGCGTCCCAGCGACCGGTCTCCTTCCAGTACTCCGCCGGGGTCAGCACCGGCATCTCCATCTCCTGGCAGCCGATCCGGTCCATCTCCTCGCGGATGATCTGCTCGACCTTCTTCGCGACCCGGAAGCCGAGCGGCAGCCAGGTGTAAAGGCCGGCCGCGAGCGGGCGCGCGATCGCCGCGCGCAGCATCAGCTGATGTCCTGGCGTCTGCGCCTCGGTCGGCGTCTCGCGAAGAGTGCGCCCGAAGAGCGCGGACTGCCTCACCGCGTGAGGGCGGTCCGTGCCTGGCTACTACGGAGCCGAAGGCGAAGTAGCAGGACGGTCACACACCGCGGAGCGGTGCTGTGACCACCTACTGGTCCGCGCTCGCGGTCGCGCCGAATCGCACGACGTTCGAAGCGGGAGCGGGCTCCTCCATCTTGGAGTGTCCCTGGAACAGCACGCCACGCTCGACCATGAGCGACGCCGTCGTGATGTCGCCCTTCACGCGCGCGGGCTTGTGCAGCTCCACCGAGTCGCCGGCACGGATGTTCCCGATGATCTCGCCGTGGACGACCAGCGTGCCGCAGCTGATCTCGGCCGTGACCTTGGCGCCCTCACCGACGATGAGCGTGTCGCTCGTGGTGATCTCGCCGCTGAACGCGCCGTCGATGCGGACGGTGCCCTCGAACACGAGCTTGCCGTCGAACTCCGAGCCCTTGCCGAGGAGCGCGTTGAGCTCCGGGCTCGCGCTCTGCTGGTAGTTGCGTGCCGGTTCCGCCATGGTCGTTCCTCCCAGGGTCGGCGGCTCCGTCGGTGTGAAGGGCGACCGCGCATCGTCCGGCCGTTCCGCCATCGGACGCCTGCCGCCCAGGCCACGCAACATCCGCTCCGCTCCCCTTCGCTGATACCGGTCCGTTGTTCCGACTTTTGATCGGACCGGGGCCGGATGGTGAAGTCTACTGCGGAGCCGTCAGGCGAAGCAGCAGGACGGTCAGCTCGGCCGCGAAGCGGTGAGCTGACCACCTACGACGCTGTTGCTAGAGCGGCTCCGCCAGCAGGTCCCACAGCTGCCTCTGTGTCTGCACCGGGAGGCGCGCGGCCGGGTCGAGGCGGCGGCGCACGATCTCCTGCTGCTCCCCGTAGCGCTCCGAGAGGTCGAGGAGCACCTGGAGCGCGTCCTGGCGCTGGTCCTTGTCCTTCCAACGCAGGACCGCCAGCCGCCCGCGCTGGAGGCGCTGGTGGATGCGGTCGAGGTGGACGTGGGCCGAGTCGTCCGGCCAGCGCTGGTCGGCGAACGAGATGCCCTGGACGAACGCGGTATCGACGAGCGTGACCTCGGTGAAGTCGTTACCGCGGAACTCGTTGATCGAACGGTGCGGCGACAGCAGCGTCGCCAGCGCCCCGTGGGGACGTCCGTAGAACTTGGACTCGACGATCTCGCCGCTGAAGTGGCAGTCGATGAACTCGCCGCACAGCGACGTCCACTTCTCGATGCGCGCGCCGTCGAAGGTGCAGCGCTCGAAGCGCGACTGACCGGGGCCGGCTCGTCGCAGATCCGCCTCGTCGAAGCGGCAATCGCGGAAGACGCTCTGCAGCCGGCTGGCGAACAGCTGCGCCATGCGGTGGTCGAACGTGAGCCCGCGGAAGTCGCAGCCCAGGAACACGCAGCCGTTGGGGACGAACTGCTCGAACGACGCGCGGCGGAAATCGACGCCCTCGATCGTCGCCCGATCGAGCTTGACGACACCGGTGCCCGCGATCGTCATCGCCACTAGGTGCGCTGCCCAGCCGGCACGGAGCGGCCGGGCGTGAGCTCGCCCTCGCGCGACGCCTTCGGCGCCTTCGCCGAATACGGCTCCTTGCCGTTCTCGATCAGGATCTTGTCGATCTCGAGAAGCAGCGCGTCCATGAGCTCCGCCTCGGGATACACACCGACGACCTTGCCCTTGCGGAAGATCGCGCCCTTGCCGACGCCGCCCGCGATCCCGACGTCCGCGTCCTTCGCTTCACCAGGCCCGTTCACCTCGCAGCCCATCACCGCGACCTTCATCGGGACGGGCATCGCGCGCAGCCGCTCCTCCGCGACCTTCGCGAGCGGGATGAGATCGATGTCCGCGCGTCCGCACGACGGGCAGGCGACCAGCGTGAGTCCCTGATCGCGCAGCTCGAGCGACTTCAGGAGATCGAACGCCGCGCGCACCTCCATGACCGGATCCTCCGAGAGCGAGACGCGGATCGTGTCGCCGATGCCCTCATAGAGGAGCACGCTCATGCCGGCCGTCGAGCGGATCGAGCCCGAGAGCAGCGTGCCCGCCTCGGTGACGCCCAGGTGCAGCGGGTACGGCACGGCTCGAGCCAGACGCCGGTACGCGGCGATCATCTTCGGGACCTCGAACGCCTTCACGCTGACGACGATCCGATCGAAGTCGAGGTCCTCGAGGATCTTGATCTCGCCGAGCGCGAGGTCGACCATCCGCTGCGCGTCGTCGCGCAGGTCGCCTGGCACCTTATCGGGGATCGAGCCGAAGTTCACGCCGATGCGGATCGGTGTCCCCTGCTCCTTCGCGCGCCGGACGACCTCGCGCACGCCATCCTTGTTGTGGATGTTCCCGGGATTGAGCCGGAGCTTGTGCACGCGCGCGTCGAGCGCCATGAGCGCGAGCTTGTAGTCGAAGTGGATGTCGGCGACGATCGGCAGGATGCTGCGGCGCACGACCTCCTTGAGCGCTTCGCCGGCTCGCTTGTCCGGCACGGCGACGCGGGCGATCTCGCACCCGGCGTCCTGAAGGCGATCGATCTGCCTGATGGTGGCGTCGACATCGTGCGTGAGCGTGGTGCACATCGACTGCACGGCGATGGGTGCGCCGTCGCCGATCGGCGTCCCCCCGACCCAGATCCGCTTGCTGGCGCGGCGTGCGCGGGGGCCGACCCGGTCGGCCGGAAGGTTCAGATCCACGCTCATAGGAACGCCGCCCATGAACAAAGGGTACGCGACCGGATAGGGTTGCGGCCATGAGCGCGCGCACAGTTGTGGCGCTTTGCGCGGCGCTCGTCATGGTCGCGAGCGCGATGCCCCGCGTCCTCGTCGCCGCCGGCTCGCTGCCGGAGGTCCTCCGACCCTTTTCCTACGGCGACCTCCTCTTCACCTACTTGAGGGGTCTCTCGGGTCATCGCCTCCCGTACGTCGACACCCCCTTTGAGTACCCGCCCCTGACCGGCGCGATCGCCGGGCTCCTCTCCCTGCTCAGCGATGACGCCGCGCGCTACGTCCTGTTGTGGTCGATCGTCCTCGCCGGCGCCGCGGCGGGCGGCGCCTGGGCGCTCGCTGGCGAGGCGGGATGGCGGCGCACGCTCTGGCGCTGGTCCCTCGCCCCGCAGCTGCTGCTGCTCGCGGGGATCAACATGGACGTCGTGCCGGCGGCGCTGGCGGCGTGGGCGGCGGTGCTCGCGCGCCAGGGCCGTCTGCGACCCGCGGTCGTCGCCCTGGCACTGGGGACCGCGACCAAGCTCTATCCCGCGTTCTCGCTGCCGCTGGTCACGCGGCGCGCTCGCGACCTCGTCGTGTTCGGGCTCGTGCTCGCCGCGTTCTATCTGCCGACCTCCCTGAACGCGAACCCGAGCGCGTTCAGCGTCCTGTTCTACGCCGCCGGGATAGAGGCGAACGGCGACTCCTTCTGGGGCCTCCTCGGCCGCGGGCCCCAGGCGCTGGGCATCGATCCGCAGCCGCTGCTGGTCATCGTCACCCTGATCGGTCTTCTGGCGACCTATCTCATCGTCGTGCGCGCACGGCCACACGATCCAGCCGTCGCGTTCGGGCTCGCGACGACCACGCTGCTGCTCTGGTCGCGCCTCTACTCGCCGCAGTACTCGCTCTGGCTGCTGCCGACATTCGTCCTGACGCCGCTGCGCACGCGGACCTTCGCGCTGCTCTCGCTGGCCGACGTCGGCGTGTTCTTCACGATCTATCCGCTGACCCTGAGCCGCTGGGCGCCGAACGATCCGCTGCGCGCCATGCTCGAGACACTGCTCGTCGTCTTCGTGTGCGCGCGTCAGGCCGCGCTGCTGGTCACCTGGCGCGAGCTGTGGCGGTCACGTCACGCCACATGAGTACGAGCGACACGTGTCGCAGCGCGACGAATACGGACATCCCGATGTAGAGGAACGCCGCGTCGACGCCGACCGGCCGCAGCAGCGTGAGCGGGAAGATCGTGAAGAACACACCGACGTCGGCGATCGTCAGGTACACGTACGTGCGCGTCCGCAGCGGCAGCAGAACGAAGAACGGCAGCAGCCACAGCGAGTACTGCGGTGAATAGAGCCGCGACCAGAGCAGCAGCGTGAGGGTCGCGAGCGCGAAGCCGACGACCGGATCGCGCGTGCGCCATGCGCGCGGGACCACCAGCACCAGATAGGTCAGCGCGGTGCCGGCGAGCGAGAGCGGGGCGATGAGCGGCCGGATGTCGATCCCGTTGCTCCCGAACATCGCGGAGATCAGGCCCCACACCGAATCGCGGTTGACGAGGTCGCCGTAGGCGTACGTCGCCGTGCGCTGCGCCGTCGAGTCGACGCCGAGCGAGGCGGGAAGGTAGATCAGGCCGAGCGCCAGCGCGAAGGTCGCCGCGCCGAGCACGGCACCGCGACGGTCGCGATCCGCGAGAGCGCGCAGGATCACGACGGGCGCCAGCGCGAACGGGAACAGCTTCGCGGCGGCGCCGAACGCGAGCAGCACGAGCGAGCGCGTTCGCGCGGCCTGGCGTGCCGCGACCGCCGCGAGCACGACGAACAGGGACGCCAGGACGTCGAAGTTGATCGCGCTGAGCAGCAGAAGCTGCGCGGAGCAGGCCCAGAACGCCAGCGCCCGCACCGGCGTCGCGGCGCGGGCGAGCGCGTACGCGGCGGCCGCGGCGGCGAGCGCGATCACGATCCCCCACCCGGCGATGTACCAGGTCACGCCGGGCACCAGCAGCGAGAGCAGGCCAACGAGGTAGCCGACGAGCGGCGGGTACGCGAAGGGGATGTCGCGGTACGGGACGCGATGACCGATGAGCTGGTCCGTGTACCAGAGGTCGAGCGGATCGCTCCAACCGAGGACGATGAGGGGGCCGGGGAGCAGCCCCTGCGCGGCGAGGACGCGCGGGGCGGCCGAGGCGAGCGCGACGACGAATGCGACGAGCGCGACCCCGCGCGGGCTCATCGCCGGCGGCCGGGTCAGGCGCTCGCGCCGGTGTAGGACCGGAGGCCGCGCCGCCAGAACCAGCCGGAGAACAGCCAGGCGGCGACCGCCGCCGCGAGCATGAGCGCGAGCGACTCCGGTGCGAGCCGGCCGGCGATGGCCTGCGCGGGGATCGTCACGGCGAGCCCGATCGGGATGACCGACGACAGCGTCACGCGCAGCCAGCCGGGGTAGATGTCCACCGGAAAGCGTGCCGCGTCGACGAAGGCGCCGTAGATCACCAGTAAATTTTCGACGCGCACGAACCAGAACGAGAGCGTGGCGATCACGAGCAGCAGGCAGTACACGAGCACGAAGCCGGTCGCCAGCGCCACGATGAACGCGAGCACGTCGAGCGCGCCCAGGCCCTCGCCCAGCCGGACGACGCCGGCAACCGCGATCACGAGCCCGAGCGCGACGTTCGCGAGCTGGATCAGGCGCATGTGCCGCAGCGTCACGATGAACTGGCTGTTGATCGGCTTGAGCAGGGCGTAGTCCAGCGTGCCGAGCCGCACCTGCTCCATCAGCCGCTCGACGCTCGGGCGGAAGATCAGGTCGATCATCCCCTGCACGACGTAGTAGACGCCGAGCAGCACGAGCATCTGCGCGATCGACCAGCCGTTCAGCGAATCGGTGTACGAGAACAGGATGAGCACCGCGGCGACGCTGGTGACGATGACCATCGCCTGCTGCAGTACGTTCGCGACGAGGTTCGCGCGGTACTGCAGCTCGTACTGCGCCTCGACGCCGATGAACAGCATGAACAGACGGAGGTAGCGCCTCACATGCACCTACTTCGACCCGGCGAAGCCGGGGCGCAGCATGGCATAGCCGATGCGAAGCATCGGGCTATGCCCCAACGGCCGAGTACTGGCGGAGCCCGAGGCGCCACACCGCCTGATAACCGGCGAAGCAGAGCACGAGCCACACGCCCTGGAGCGCGAGGCGCGCGAGCACGTCGCTGGGCGTCAACCCGCCGCGCAGGATCTCCGCGGGGATGCCGATCATCGAGGCGAACGGCAGCGCGTACGCGATCGTGTGCAGCGGCTCCGGCAGGAGCGCGAGCGGCGCCACGAGGCCTGCGAACATGAAGCCCAGGCGATCGGAAAGCGTGGTCACCGCGTTCACCCGCGTCGTCCAGAACGCCGCCGTCGCCACGATCCAGTTCCACAGGAATTGGATCGCCGCCCCGAGGAGCAGGCTCGGGACGAACAGCATCACCTGCCACGGCTCCGCGGTGAAGCGCGCGTTGAATGTGACCGCGATCGCGACGATGACCGGCAGCATCACGGGAAGCGTGAAGGCCTTCCACACCAGGTTCTCCGCGATCCACTGGTGCAGCGGATGCATCGGCCGCAGGAGCTTCGGCGAGAGCCGCCCGTGCTGGACCTCGAACTCGAACTCGTATGCGTTCCACGAGGTCACCAGGTGCGCCACGAGCGTGACGATCGCGTAGTACATCGCGAAGTCGGCGGCGCTGAAGCCGCCGACCGTGCCACCGCGCGCCGCGGCCACCGCGGTCCACGCCGCGAGGAAGATGACCGGCCGGATGATCGAGAAGAGCAGGTAGAGGAACATGGTCACGCGGTACTGCGATGCCGACTGGAAGGATGCCAGCAGCAGCGCGCGATAGATGCCGATCACGCGACCGACTCCGTGGTGAAGACCTTGTCGATCACATCCTCGATCGGCGGGTCCCCGAGCGACAGGTCGGCGAGACGGTCGCCGAGGTCGTGCACGACGCGCGCGGTCGTCACGGCCGCCTGGTCCCGCGGGACGCGAAGGGTGACGCGGCCCTCGCCGCGTTTGTCGATCTCGCCGTAGCGCGACAGCTCCCCGTCCGTCTCTCCGTCGCGCAGGGTGACGCCGATGAGCTTGTAGGGCGCGAGCCGCGCTGCGAGCGCGCTGAGGCCGCCGTCGTAGAGCAGCTTCCCGCGATGGATGACGAGCACGCGCTTGCAGAGCGCGACGACGTCCGCCATGTAGTGGCTGGTGAGCAGGATGGTGACCCCGTGACGCTGGTTGAGCTCTGCCACGAACTGGCGGATGCGGCCCTGCATCGAGACGTCGAGCCCGATCGTCGGCTCGTCGAGGAAGGCGACGCGTGGGAGGTGCAGCAGGCCCGCCGCGAACTCGACCTTCATGCGCTCACCGAGGCTGAGGCCGCGGACCGGCTTGTGCAGGAGCGGCGCGAGGTCGAGCAGCTCCGTCAGCTCGCCGAGCGTGCGCTGGTAGGCGGCTTCGGGTATCCCGTAGATCTCCTGCAGCACGCGGAACGAGTCGGCGGCAGGGATGTCCCACACCAGCTGGCTGCGGTTCCCCATCAGCAGCGTCATCTGCCGCAGGTACGCGTTCTCGCGCTTCCAGGGCACGTGACCGAGGACCCGCGCGGTCCCTCCGCTCGGGTGCAGCAGGCCCGACAGCGCCTTCAGCGTCGTCGTCTTCCCCGCCCCGTTCGGTCCGAGGAAGCCGACGATCTCGCCCGCCTCGATCCGGAACGAAATGCCCGCGACGGCCGGTACGTCCTTGTAGCGGCGCCTGACCAGCGCGCGCATGCTCGCGCCGACGCCCTCCGACCGCTCGGCGACGCGGAAGGTCTTGGTGAGGCCGTCGACCTCGATGATCGCGCGAGTCATCAGGCTGTTAGCCGTAGATCGCGCTCCCCAGCACAGCGAAGCGCGATCTTGACCTGCGCTGATCTTCGTTGACTGCGGTGCTCATACGAAGGAGCCTCCGGAGTTGTCGCGAAACTCGTTCGAACTGTCGCGCCAGACGGCTGCGATACCGACTGATTTGAGGAGGGCCTCGAGGTCGGCTCGTGGCCGCGATGGCGTGAGCACAGCGAGGCGCGGCTGGTTCGGCATGTAGCGGCTGTAGTCGATCAGCTGACCGATCGCCATCCGGATCGCGGATCGTGAGTCAGTGGCCTTCGCCTCAACGAGGTTGTTTCGCGTCTTGTCATAGATGTCACAGGAGATCGCATCGACTTCGCCCTTTGGGAGAAAACGGAACCGGATCAGCGTGGACCCTTTTCCCTCCATCCATTTCTTGTAGGCCAACACAAGGGGCTGTTCACGCCGTGCGGCGATTCTGTCAGCTGCTCCTGACACTGCGAACTGGTCGACGTTCTGTGCTTCAATCCCGACTTCCACTACCGACAAGTCGGCTGAGGCGGTGACAACCCTCGGTTGCCTTGATGACGTTGGGCCATGCCGAGCACCCGAAGACTGCGAGACAAGCAGCGGCAGGCGTCCGGCTCCGAGCGCTGCGGCGGCTCGGAACTCATCAGGTGACAAGTCGATCCACTTGTTGGCTCGCACCTGGAGCGCTTCACGTACGTCATCAGAG
The DNA here is from genome assembly GCA_016194865.1 of Chloroflexota bacterium. Classification (GTDB taxonomy): domain Bacteria; phylum Chloroflexota; class Limnocylindria; order P2-11E; family P2-11E; genus JACQAT01. The sequence continues at coordinate 22,012 of JACQAT010000021.1, read as the reverse complement.
GTAGCAGTCGGCGCCAGACGGAGGTGACGCAGGCGCATCACGACGTACGTGACTAGCGCTGGTACGGCGTGGCCGGTTGGGTTGCGCCGCCGCACCCCAACGATCGTCTTTCCCTGCAGGTGGGGCACGACGATCCCGCTGTCCCGGTAGTAGGAGAGGATGTTGGTCGCCGCCTTCCTCGTCCCCATGTCGGGCAGCACGCGTTTCAACTCGACTTCGAGTCTGTTCGTTTCGAATTCCGACTCTCTGAGCTTGCCGTGAGTGTCGGTGAGCACATCTTCCACAACCGAAGCGAGCCGGTGGTCGGCCATAACCAGACCAGCCCACAGCAACAGAAGTGCGTCTGCTGAGCGGGCACGGCAAGACGCCAGCAGCGGATCGTCAATGGATCGCCCACCGGCATATAGCACGAGATCATCGGCAAGTTCCTTGTGGCCGCTCCCGAGGAGGCGACGTACTGAGTCGACACTCATGCCTGGTACTACCGTGGCGAGTTCCGTGATCAACTCGCGCAGCCGGTAGAACTTTGTGAGCGACAGCTCGCCCTTCCCGACAGGACTCATCTGACTGGGACCCTATCCGATAGGCAAGCAGCGCGCGGAGCGATCCGCCACATGGCGTAGGCCACGCGTCGATTCCACCCGATGACGTTCAAATCGCGCGGCACCCTGCCCGTCTAGGATCGATGTACATGGTGATGTCCTTCGCGCGAGGCCACTACGAACAACAGGGCCCGTCCCTGCTCACCTACCCGGATCGGACCGACCCATGGAGTTGACCCACAGCTGGGAACGTGTCTTCGGGGCCGACCTGACGACTCGATACGAGTTTGCCGAGGTTAGGAACGCGGCGGCGACCCTTCAAGGTACAAACCCCGAGGCTTTCGCTCACGTCGTGGACGTGTTGACCGGCTTCAAGCTGTCGCTCGCCAACCTCACCGATGCAGGTGGCAGCAAGAGCGACATCGCTCGAGACCTCGACGCGGCGTTTCGCGAACGCGGCTGGCGGGAGGCTGGCCACAAGAGCGTGACTCGGTTCACGTTTACCCGCCAGCCATACCGGCCGGCAGGCGAGACAAAGCCGGTCGTCGAAGAAGTCTTGTTTGGCTCGGAAGGGCACAAGGTTGACAACGTCCTCGGCAGGGTCGCTCTCGATGTCGAATGGAATGCCAAAGACGGGAACTTGGACCGAGACATGGCGAACTTCCGCGCGCTTCACGAAGCAGCGATCATCGATGTAGGCGTGATCATCACTCGCCATCAGGAACGAACCAAGTACGCCGCGAATCGATTGGCGGAGTTATCTCAGAGGATCCGCAAGGATCCGAAGGGTCAGCGAATCATTCTGCTTGGAACCTCAACGACCACAAACCTTGAGAAGTTGCTGCCGAGGCTTGAACGAGGCGACGGCGGAGGCTGCCCGGTCCTCGTGATCGCAATTACCGAGCTTTGCTATCAGCCTTCTTTCGAAGAACCCGAACTTCCGCCTTACGGGGGCCCGATTGAAATTCAGGGAGCGCCCCAAGAACCGGAGGCTCCCGAAACCCAAGCTTGAGTGCGCCGCCGTAACCCCGATATTGGCGACCCCGAGGAGCAACATCGTCGTTCGCCTCATTGCCCCACACAGTCCACCCTATCCGCGGGTATCGCGCAAAGAGTTCCAGATAAGGACCGGAGCTGCAGGACTCCACGATGTCGTAGAGCTCGTCAGGCTTGCGGCTGTGTTCGCGTTTTCTGGTTGCGAGAAGGTTCACTTGTCGGCGTCCTGGCGCAAGCGTGCGATACGAGCCGCGAACGCCAAAGAGGACCAGTTCGGTCACATTGCGGAAGTAGAAGCCGACCCCACGGCCGTCGCTCCCGCCATCTTTTCGCACCTTATGCCAGACGAGATTCGACTTGTAAGTGAAGCCCCACGCCGCCATCACCTTGAGCCCATCCGCCAGCAAGGCATTTGGTACCCAAAGGTAGAGATGACTCTTCGCGGCAGTGATCATCGGAACGGGCAGAGCGCAGATCTCGTCAGTAGTTAGCGTGTCGTACCGCGAAAGTCGCCGATGTTCTGGCGCGACTTTGCCGGTCCTGTTGATGAAACGCCATGGGGGATCGGCCAGCAGCGTCCGAAACTGACCCTCTGGCCAGTCGGCGGGCCTAACGGCCGAGAGGTAGCGCACCTCGTCTCGTGCGAGTGCCCTCACTCGGTGACGCGCCTAATTGGTAGTTCAAGCTGCGGTTCCACCTGAACTCTGTATTCGCGCACGGCTTGACGCACCAGATCGGCCATCGAACGTCGTTCGCGGTGCGCGGTCTCCCGAACCCACTCGTAGAGCTCGTCGCCAAAGTCGATCGGTATCTTTGTGAACGGCGGCGAGTCCTTCATCTCGATATCACGATATCGGTGACGATATCGTGATATCGATTTCTCGTCAACGAGGGGCTCTAGCCGCCGGTGGCGCGGCGGATGTCAGAGATGCTGACGACGACGAGCAGCAGGATCAACAGGACGAAGCCGACCGCGTGGATGGCGGCCTCCACCTGCGGTGAGAGTCGCTTGCGGAAGATCCCGCCGAGCAGCACGAAGAACAGGCGTCCCCCATCGAGACCGGGGAACGGCACGATGTTGAGCACGCCGAGGTTCACCGACAGGACGCCGATGAGCTTGAGGAACGTGGGTACGCCGAGGTCCGCGACCTGACCGGTGACGCGGAAGATCTCGATCGGCCCGCCGACCTGCGGCGGACCCTGCGCGGGCGATCCCCGCGCGCCGAGCAACTGGCCGGGGAGGTCGATGATCTGGTGGACGACCTCGCCGGTGAGCGAGGCGGCCTGGCCGAACGCCTGCGGCAGCGGCGCGGCGACAGGCGCGGTGACGTCCTCGACGCGGATGCCGAGCGGGCCCTGCCCCGCGGGCGGGTCCGAGCGTGGCACGGCGCGGACCGGCGGGATGGGCCGGCCGTTGCGCATCACCTCGAGGGTGATCTCCTTCTCCACGTTCCTCGCCGTGTAGCGGATAAGGTCCCTGACGTCGTTCATCCGCGTGCCGTCGACGCGGGTCACGACGTCGCCCGGCTGGATGCCCGCCGTCACGGCGGGTGAGCCCGGCGCCACGTCGATGATGCGGACGTCGCCGGTCGGCGCGGTCGAGCCCGTCGCGAAGGCGATCGTCAGCACGATCAGCGCGAGGACGAAGTTCATGGTGACGCCGGCCGCGAGGACGATCGCCTGCGACCACCAGGGCTTCGAGGTGAAGGCACGCGGGTCCCCCTCGCCCTGCTGGTGGATGGTGAAGTCGTCCTGGCCGAGGATGCGCACGAACCCGCCGAAGGGGACCCAGTTGAGCGTGTAGTCGATGTCGGCGTGGCGGATGCCCAGCGCGCGCGGAGGAAAGCCGAACGCGAACTCGAGCACCTTCATGCCGAGCAGGCGCGCCGTGATGTAGTGACCGAATTCGTGCACGGCGATGATCGCCGTGAACGTGATGAGGAACAGCACGAGCGTGCGGGCGAGCCCGAGATCCATCAACGCACCCTAGCGGACGGCCAGCGGCGCGAGCGCGGCACGCACGGCGGCGTCGATCGCGAGCACCTGCGCCAGCTCCGGCGCGCGGCCGCGCGCCTCGCGCGAGCCGACCTCGGCGCCCTGCTTCAGCAGATCGGGGATCTTGGTGAACGCGATCTCGCGGGCGAGGAACGCGTCGACCGCGACCTCGTCGGCGCTCGAGAGCCCGGCCATCGCGCCGAGGTCGCCGGAACGAGCCGTCTCGAGGACCACGTCGAGGCACGGGTAGCGCGCCGGCTCGATCGCGCCGAAGCGAAGCTCGCGCGCGCGCTGCCAATCGAAGCGCGGCGCGCGCGAGGGCAGCCGCTCCCACAGCAGGGCGTACTGGATGGGGATGCGCATGTCGGGCTCGGCGAGCTGGGCCATCACGCTGCCGTCGGTCAGCTCGACCATCGCGTGCACGACGCTCTCGGGATGGAATACGACGTCGATGCGCTCGTAGGGGACGCCGTAGAGCCAGCGCGCCTCGACGACCTCGTAGCCCTTGTTCACCAGCGTCGCGGAATCGATCGTCACCTTCGGGCCCATCCGCCACGTGGGGTGCGTGAGCGCCTCCTCCGGAGTGACGCTCGCCATGTCTAGCAGGGGCCGATCGCGGAACGCGCCGCCCGACGCGGTCAGCGCGATCCGCGCGACGTTCTCGGGACGCTCCCCCTCCAGGCACTGCCAGAGCGCGCAGTGCTCGCTATCGACCGGCCGAAGCCGCTCGCCCGCGCCGCCGCAGAGCCTGGTGATGAGGTGGCCCGCGGCGACGAGGATCTCCTTGTTCGCGAGCGCGATCGACTTCCCCGCCTCGAGCGCGGCGATGGTCGCGGCGAGCGCGGCGATGCCCGGTGTCGCGACCAGCACGAGATCCACGTCGGGAGCGGTCGCGAGCGCGACGAGATCGTCGCCGCGGTGGCCCGAGCGCGTGACGCGGAGCTTGTCGGGGTGCTGCGCGACGACATCGAGCGCCTGCGTGCCGATCGAGCCGGTGCTCCCGAGGATCGCGAGCCTCGTTGGTGCGCTCACAGCCCCATCATCCCATCGAGCACGCGCAGCACGAGCACGAGCAGGGACACGGCCAGGAGGCTGTCGACCCGATCGAGCATCCCGCCGTGACCGGGGAGCAGCGTGCCGGAATCCTTGACGCCCGCCCGCCGCTTCAGCCATGACTCCAGGAGGTCGCCCGCGAGCGCCACGGGACCGATCGTGATCACCCCGATCGCGGCGATCGGACGCGCGATGCCGAACAGCGCGCACACGCCGAGCACGGCGAGGGCCGCGGCCGCGAAGCCTCCGAGGGTGCCCTCGAGGGTCTTTCCGGGACTCAGCGTCGGAAAGAGACGCTGCCTGCCCATGAGCGAGCCGACGGCGTACGCGCCCACGTCGGCCGCCCAGGTCGGGAGGATCGCCAGCAGCAGCCATGCGGGCAGCACGCTCGGCGCGTCATGATGCGTCCCGCTCGAACCCGTCTCCCACAGGAAGACGAGCGCGAAGGACGCGGCGACCAGGTACAGGAAGCCAAGCGCGAGGACGGTGCCGCTCCGCGCCAGGCGGCGGAGCTCGTCCATGCAGATCGCGAGCATCGTCGCGACCATCACGATCAACACCGGCGCCGGCGCCAGAGCACCGAGCAGCACGATCACGGCATACGCGAGACCGGTGACCGAGCGCGTCCTCATGCGCCGAAGCGGCGTTCGCGCGACGTGTAGGACGCGATCGCGCGATCGAGATCCTCCACCGAGAAGTCCGGCCACAGCACGTCGGTCGCCCACATCTCGCTGTAGGCGACCTGCCACAGCAGGAAGTTCGAGACGCGCAGCTCGCCGCCGGTGCGGATCATCAGGTCCGGATCCGGGTGGTCCGGCGCGTAGAGCCGCTTCGAGATCGCCGCCTCGTCGACGGCATCGGCGGCAAGGCCGTCGCGCACGATCGCGCGGACCGCGTCCACGATCTCCGCGCGGCCGCCGTAATTGAACGCGATCGTCATCGTGCCGTGCGTGCCGTTCTCGGTCGCCTTCGCCGCCTCGTTGATCGCGCGCCGCACGCCATCGCTCAGCTCGGAGAGCCTGCCGATGATCCGCAGCCGGACGCCGTCCTCGACGAGCGTGCCGGTCTCGCGCCGGATCGTCTCCTCGAGCAGTCGCATGAGTCCCTTGACCTCGTCGTCCTGGCGTTTCCAGTTCTCGGTGGAGAACGCGTACAGGGTCACGTACTCGACACCGCGCTCGCGCGCGGCCTTCACGGTCCGCCGGATCGTCTCGACGCCGGCGCGATGCCCGGCGAGCGCCGGGAGGCGGCGCTTCCTGGCCCAGCGGCGATTCCCGTCCATCACGAACGCGATGTGCTTCGGGATGGCGCTCGGGGTCGCTATACCGCCAGGATCTCCTTCTCTTTCGCCTGCCCGATCTCGTCGGCGACGAGGATGTAGCGGTCGGTGAGCTTCTGGAGCTGCGCCTCGAGGCGCTTCATGTCGTCGGCAGAGACGCCCGACGCCTTCTCCTGCGCGCGGATCTCGTCGTGCGCGTGGCGGCGCAGCGTGCGCAGCTCGACGCGGCCCTCCTCGATCTTCTTGTGGAGCTGCTTGACCAGATCCTTGCGCCGCTCCTCGGTGAGCGCCGGCAGCGAGAGCCGGATCAGCGTGCCGTCGTTATTCGGAGTCAGCCCGAGGTTGCTGTCGATGATCGCCTTCTCGACCGCCTTCATGAGGCCCTTGTCCCAGACCTGGACGACCAGGAGACGCGGCTCGGGGGCGCTGATGGCGGCGAGCTGGATGAGCGGCGTCGGCGTGCCGTAGGCCTCGACCTCGAGCGACTCGACGAGGGAGGGCGCGGCGCGCCCGGTACGCACGCTCGCGGCGTCCTTGCGCAGCGCGTCGATGGCCTTCTTCATGCGCGCCTCGGTCTGCGCGAGCATGTCCTCGAGCGCCATCTAGTGCGAGTGCACGAGCGTGCCCACGTGCTCCCCCTTCACGGCGCGGACCATGGCGTCGGCCTGCCCGAGGTCGAAGACGATGATCGGGATCTTGCGGTCCTCGGCGAGCGCGGCGGCGGTCGAGTCCATGATCTGCAGCCGCTTCTCGAGCAGGTCGCGGTAGTCCATCTCCTCGTACTTGTGCGCGCCGGCGACCTTCCGCGGATCGGCGTCGTAGACGCCGTCGACGGCGTTCTTTCCCATCAGGATCACCTCGGCGTCGATCTCCGCGGCACGGAGCGCGGCCGCGGTGTCGCTGGTGAAGAACGGGTTGCCGGTGCCCGCGGCGAAGACCACGACGAGGCCCTTCTCCAGGTGGTGGATGGCGCGGCGGCGGATGTACGGCTCCGCGACCTCGTCGATGCGCAGCGCCGACTGGACGCGCGTGGGAATGCCGAGCGCCTCGAGCCCTGACTGCAGCGCGAGCGCGTTGATGACCATGGCGAGCATGCCCATGTAGTGGGCCGTCGCCTCCTCGATCCCCTGCTCGGCGGCCTGCGCCCCGCGCAGCCAGTTGCCGCCGCCGATGACGATGGCGACCTCGACGCCGAGGTCGTGCATCTTCTTGACCTCCTCGCAGAGGTAGCGCACGTACTGCGGCGAGATGCCGTAGGTGCGGTCTCCGAGGAGGGCTTCGCCGGAGAGCTTCAGGAGGACCCGGCGATATTTCGTCGCGGGCACGGGCATCGGCGGAAGCCTACTGCGTCCGGACGCAGTCCGGCGCAGCAGGACGGTCGGGCGAAGCGAAGCGACGCACGACCACCTACGCCTGTCCGTTCTCGGGCTCGGTCTGCCCCAGCTCGAAGCGCGCGAAGCGCTTCACCTGCACGTTCTCGCCGGTCGTCGCCGCATATTGCGTGACGAGGTCCCCGATCGTCCTGCTCGCGTCCTTGATGTACGGCTGCGCGAGCAGCGCGACCTCGGCCGGCTTCACGTCCTTCTTCTCGGCGTCGGGGATCTCCTCTTCGGAGACGTACTTCGGCGCCATCGCGGCGACCTGCATCGCGATCGCCCGCGCGAGATCCTTGAACTCGGGATTGCGCGCGACGAAGTCCGTCTCGCTCGCGAGCTCCACGAGCGCGCCGATACGGCCGCCGGTGTGGATGTACGCCTCGACGACGCCTTCCCTCGCCTCGCGGTCCGCCTTCTTCGCGACCTTCGAGAGGCCGCGCTCCTTGATGATGCCCTTCGCCTTCTCGAAGTCGCCGGCGGCCTCGTCGAGAGCGCGCTTGCACTCCATCACACCGGCCCCGGTGTCGCTCCGCAGTCGTGCTACGTCCTGTGCGCTTGCCATGTCAGTCCTCTTTCTTCGTCGCCACACCGCTCGCGTCGGCATCTGGCCGCGCGATCGCCTCATCGCCAGAAGGAGCGAGCTCGCCCGACGCGGCCGGCTCTTCGTCGTAGCCGCCGATCGGGTACTCGTCCTCCTCCGGCTCGTACACCCGCGGGGTGCGCTTGCCGCGTGGCACGCCGATCTCGCCGGCCGTCTCCGCGCCGGCGGGGATCGTGGCGTAGCCCATGTCGGCGGGCGAGGCCTCCTTGTGCGATGAGTCGTATTCGGTGCGACCCTCGATGATCGCGTCCGCCATCTTCTGGCAGATGAGCTTCACCGCGCGGATCGCGTCGTCGTTCGCCGGGATGATCACATCGATGAGATCCGGATCGCAGTTCGTGTCGACCATCGCGACGATCGGGATCTCGAGGCGACGTGCCTCTTCGACCGCGATGTGCTCGCGGTGCGGGTCGACCACGAACAGGCACGTCGGGGTGCGCCGCAGCTCGCGGACCCCCGAGAAGAAGCGGTCGAGGCGGATACGCTCGTCCTCGAGGCGCTGCGCGTCCTTCTTCGGCATCGTCAGGAAGTCACCGCGCTCCTTGCGCTCGGTGAGCTCGTTGAGCCGGTTGATCCGCTTCTGGATCGTGATGAAGTTCGTCAGGAAACCGCCGAGCCAGCGCTGGTTGATGAAGTGCATGCCCGCACGCTTGGCCTCCTCCGAGATCGACTCCTGCGCCTGCTTCTTCGTCCCGACGAACAGGACCTGCCCGCCGTTCGAGGCGTGCTCGCGCACGAACGCGTAGGCCTCTTCGACGCGCGTGAGGGTCTGCTGCAGGTCGATGATGTGGATCCCGTTGCGCTCCATGAAGATGAAGCGCTTCATCTTCGGATTCCAACGGCGGGCCTGATGCCCGAAATGGACGCCAGACTCCAGGAGCTGCTTCATGGTGACGACGGCCAAGACGGTTCCCCTTTGTCCTCCGCTCTCCGGTGGGTCAGGGGACCGATGAGGAGAGCGTGTGAAGTACCGCGTGCGACGCGGTCCGTGGTCGATTGTAGCAAATCCGGACGCTTCTGGGGAGCTGTGGCACGCAGCGTGCGCACACCTGTCACATGGTCGGAGACGACATCGCCCAAGACATCGACGAGGCCGACGAGCTCACCGGTGGCACCCGCGTCGGGCCACGGACCGCCCTGGATATCCGCGCCGAGCACCGGATCCTGCACCGGCTCTCCGAGGAGGCGCTGCGCTCGATCCCGCTCCTGCGTGAAGGCACACACCTCCGGAAATACGAGCGATACCTCGATCTGCACGATCCCGCTCGTGGTGGCTTCGTCGCGAGCGGCGACGAGGTCCTGCGGCCCGGCCAGCGCGTCGTCGCGAAGGACAGCGTCCCGACCGAGCTCTGGGACGACCTCATGCTTGCCTGCGACGAGATCACCCACCTGCGCCGCCAGCGCAGCGCGTAGCCCGAACCCCCCACAAAAAACGACCAACCCGGGGAGCGCCCCCGGGCTGATCGTTCGGATCCGTTGAAAGGGACGCAGACGCTATGAACGCGGGACGCCTAGGTGAGGTTGTTGCCGATGTTGCTGAAGATGTTCGTGAGCTGACCGCGCAGGAAGATCATGGCGACGATGACCGCGATGGCGATAACAGCGATGATGAGGGCGTACTCGACCAGTCCCTGGCCTTCGTCGTCACGGAAGAATGCGAGCATTCTCGGGACCTCCTTTCCTCTCTTCACTGCCCGGATTCTAGGCCCGCTCGCCTGCCGGGCAAGGGCCGGACGGCCCAAAAGGTCCCAATCAGGGGTCAACGGAAGTCCGGGTGACCTCGGGAGCTGATCTGGTCCCGCAGCGACTCCAGCGGGCTCGGCGGCCTGTCTGAACGGCGCCTGGCGTCCCCGCCAAGTGTCGCCCCGATGGCGTCGCGGAGCTCCTCCAGCGTGCAGCCGAAGATCTCGCCCGACGTCTCGAATTCCGCTCGCAGCCGGAGGAAGCCGAAGTCGTTGTGACGGCTGACGTCCATGCCGTTGCACAGCTCCTCGAGGAGCAGGAACAGGCGCAGCCTCGTGTCGCGCGGGACGCTGTCCAGCCATGCCGTGAGCGCGTCCACGAGCGCGATGTTAGCGGGCGCACCACGCCGCGACCGCCGTGCCGAGCGTCTCCGGCGGCACGCGATGCACCCTGGCGGGCGGCAGCGACGCGAGCAGCGTCGGGCCGTAGTCCTTGAGCACGATGCGCCGGTCGAGCAGGACGATCGCCCCACGGTCGGTCGCCGTGCGGATGAGCCGACCGACACCCTGCCGCAGCCGCAGCGCCGCCTGCGGCAGCTGGTACTCGCGGAAGGGATCGTCGTACCGCTCGGAGCGTCCCTGCACGAGCGGATCGGCGGGTACGTCGAACGGCAGTCGGGTCACGATGACGCAGCTGAGCAGCTCGCCCGGGAGATCGACGCCCTCCCAGAACGACTGCGTGCCGAGCAGCACCGCGCGGCCCTGCGCGAAGCGATCCAGCAGCGCGCGACGCGAGCCGTCGATCCCCTGCGTCAGCACCGCGACGTTCGCGCTCTCGAGCTCCTCGAGCCTGCCGCTGACCTCGCGCATCGCGGTGTGCGAGGTGAAGAGCACGAGCGTCCGGCCGCCGAGCGCGAGCCCGATGTCGGTGATCGCGGTCGCGCACTCCTCGGCATACCCGTGGTCGTGCGGCAGCGCGCCCTCGCTCGGCACGAGCAGGACCGCCTGCGACGCATAGTCGAACGGCGAGCCGACTTCGAGCTCGTCCGCGATGTCCGCGACGCCGAACCGCTCCGCCGCGAACGCGAGCGATCCGGCGACGGCGAGGGTCGCCGAGGTGAAGATGACCGAGCGATGTCGCTCGACGAGCGCGTCGCGCAGCATCGCGCCGACATGCGCCGGCGCGACGTAGAGGCCCAGCGAGCGATCCGCGCGCTCGATCCAGACGATCTCGGCGCGCTGAGGCGCATGGATCCCGTGGCGGATCGCCGACAGGGTGCCGATGAGCTCCTTCGTCGCCGACGACAGCTCCTCGACGGCGTCTCCCTCATCGAGTGGCGCGATCGTGGCCAGGCGGTCCGCGGCGCCGCGCACACCCGCGCATGCGTCCGCGAGGCGCTCCGCGCTCAGCTCGACCGGGAGCCAGCGGCCCTCGTCCGCGCGCAGGCCGCCCGTGACGCGCACGCGATCCTCCGGCCCGACGACCTCGGCCAGGGCAGCGAAGGCATCGGCGCCCATCTCGTGCGCCCGCGCGACCTCGGCGCGCAGCGCCTCGGCGATCGCGACGCGTTCGGCGTCGGCGCGCAGCGACGCGATGACGAGCGGCGACCGCGCGATGCGCTCGAGGTCGCGTCGCAGCCGCCAGTCCTCGAGCTTGTGGCCGAAGGCGTCCGCGGCCACGTCCTCCAGCCGATGCGCCTCGTCGACGACGACGTGGTCGGCCTCGGGGAGGATCGTGTTCCCCGCCCGGGCGTCGTGCAGCAGCAGCGCATGGTTCGCGACGACCACGCCGCTCGACGCCGCGTGCTGCCGCGCGCGCTCGAGGTAGCAGCCACCACGGGTCGTCCCGCAGCGGCGCGACGTGCAGCTCTCGTCGTCCGCGGAGATGCGTGGCCACAGCTCGTTCTCGCCACCCAGCAGGTTGATCTCCGCGCGGTCGCCGGTCTCGGTCGTGGCGCGCCAGAGGAGCGTCTTCAGATAGAGGCGCGCCTCCTCTCGCGTCGTCAGCGCGCCGCGGAAGATCTGCCAGCGGCGCGGACAGAGGTAGTTGCCGCGTCCCTTGAGCAGCGCCACCGACACGCTCGTCCCGAGCGCCGCCTGCAGGGCCGGCAGGTCCTTGCGCACGATCTGGTCCTGCAGCGGGAGCGCGTGCGTGCTCACGATCACGCGCTCTCCCGCCGCCGCGCGCGCCAGCGCCGGCACGAGATACGCGAGCGTCTTCCCCACTCCGGTGCCCGCCTCCACGACGAGCACGCCGCCGGTCGCCATCGTCTCCTCGATCGCACCCGCCATCTCAAGCTGCTGAGGACGCGACTCATAGGAAGGCAGCCCCATAGCGAGCGGCCCTCCCGCCGAAAAGACCGTCGCGACGCGATCGATCGCGGACGTCGCCGACGGCCCCCCGGGTCGATCGGCGACGTCCACACGAACGGTCGCGCCGCGCGTAACGGTGAACGCCCCGCGGAGGGCCAGCGCGAAGAACTCCGCCGCCGGCGACCCAAGGAGGGAGCCGAGTGCAGCCGCTTCGGACAACATCAGCGGATCGATCGCGCGGGCGCGCTCGAAGAGGTCGCCCAGCACGGAGGCGCAGGTCAGCGCGTCATCGAGCGCGCGGTGCGCGGAGCCCGGGTCGATGCCCGCGTCGGCGGCGAGCCGCTGGAGCGCGTACGACGGCGCTGTGGGCATGACGATCGACGCGAGGTCCGCGGTATCGAGGCGCGCGGCGCCGGGGGCAAGGCCGGCGCGCTCCAGGAATGAGACGTCGAAGCCGACGTTGTGCCCCACGAGCGGCGCGGAGCCCGCGAACGCGGCGAATGCAGCCGCGGCCACATCCGCCGTGGACGCGCCCGCTACATCTGCGTCGGTGATCCCGGTGAGCCGCGTGATCGCCGCTCCGACGGGCCGGCCGGGATCGACGAACATCGAGAATCGCTCGCCGAGCAGGAGCGGGCCCTCGGCGGCGAGCGTGATGCGAACGGCGCCGATCTCGACGATGGCGTCATTCTCCGGGGAGAACCCCGTCGTCTCCAGATCGACCGCGACGAGCTCTATTCGGTTCTCGTGTTTCTAGCCGCGCCCAGGCGCGGAGGCGGTTATGGGTACTCGCTTCGCTCGTTCCGTTCGCTCGTGCGCCGGTGCCGGCAAGCCGTCACCGGTCGCCCTCGCTCACGGATAGATGCCGCGCGTGAGCGTCGCCTCGGCCACGCGGTGGACGGCGACCATGTACGCCGCCGTCCGCATGTCGCATTTGTGCTTCTTTGACATCTCGAGCACGTCGCTGAAGGACTTGACCATGACCTCCTTGAGGCGCGCGTTGATGGTGGCCTCGCGCCAGAAGAGGTTCTGGAGGTCCTGCACCCACTCGAAGTACGACACCGTGACGCCACCCGCGTTGCAGAGGATGTCGGGGATGAGGAACACGCCCTTGTCGAAGAGGATGCGATCGGCCTCGGGGCTGGTCGGACCGTTCGCCGCCTCGGCGACGATCCGGGCCTTGATACGAGGGGCGTTGTGCTCGCCGATCTGATTCTCGATCGCGGCCGGGATGAGCACGTCGCAGTCGAGCTCCAGCAGCTCCGAGTTCGAGATGCGGTCGGAGCCCGGGAGGCCGACGACGGTGCCGTGCTCCTTCTTGAAGGCGTCCACCTTCGCGATGTCGAAGCCCTTCTCGTTGTGGATGCCACCGCCGGTATCGGACAGGCCGATGATCGTCGCGCCCAGCTCCTGCATCAGCCTCGCCGAGTGGAGCCCGGCGTTCCCGAAGCCCTGCACGACGACGCGGGTGCCCTCCAGATCGATGCCGAGGTGCTTCGATGCCTCGATGATCGTGTAGACCGCGCCGCGGGCCGTCGCCTCATTGCGTCCCTCGCTCCCACCGATCGACAGCGGCTTGCCGGTCACGACCGCCGGCGCGGTGTAGCCGTGGTGCATGGAGTAGGTATCCATGATCCAGGCCATCGTCTGCGCGTTGGTGTTGACGTCGGGCGCCGGGATGTCCCGCTCGGGACCGATGAGCAGCATGATCTCGGTCGCGTAGCGTCGCGTCATGGTCTCGAGCTGCTGGAGCGACATGCCCTTCGGCTCGCAGACCACGCCGCCCTTCGCGCCGCCGTACGGGATGCCGACGACGGCGCACTTCCAGGTCATCCACATCGCGAGCGCCTTGACCTCCCCGAGCGTGACCGACGGGTGGTAGCGGATGCCGCCCTTGCCCGGGCCGCGCGAGACGTTGTGCTGCACGCGGTAGCCCGTGAACACCTTCACCGCGCCGTCGTGCATCCGCACCGGGAAATGGACGATGAGCTCGCGCTGGCATTCCCGCAGGATCCCCCGCATGTTGGGATCGAGGTGCAGGCGATCGGCGGCCACGTCGAATTGCTCGAGCGCGACCGACCAGGGATCGCGTTGCGTGTGATCGATGACGTTCGAAACGGTCAACGTGTGCCTCCCAGCTTTTCGACGACGAGCCAATGGTCATTGGTCTGTCCAGACGAGTACGGGCTGTTCCAGTCCTTCAGGACGACGCGCTTGAAGCCCTGGCCGCTCAGCGTGTCGCGCCACGCGCGTAGCCCACGGGTCACGAAGGGCGTGAGCCGCACGTTCACGCTCGGCGCGAGCAGCCCCTCGAGGTGCCGCTTGCGCTCGAGCAGCGGCACGTCGAGGAAGGACTCGCCGTCGACCTCGAGCAGATCGAATGCCGCGAAGATCCGCCGCGGTCCGCCGCTGCGCGTGAACGCGTTGCCCTCGGCGTCGACCTCGAGGTCTCGCTCGTCCTGCCAGTCGTCGACGAGCACCCCGTCGATCACCGCCGTGCCACAGCGCGCCTCGGCCGTGATCGCGTCGTAGAGCTCCCGCGGCCCCTCGAACGGGCCGTCGTAGCCCACGAACCGCGGTCCGTCGTGCCCCACCCGGACGAGCACGCGCGTTCCCTTCCATTCGGGCTCCAGGAGGTGGCTATCGCGCTCCTGCCGCTCGCGGTGGAAACGGGGCCGTTGCGGCACCAGATCGGCACCGGTGGTCATCATCAGGGCCATTCTGACGGGCCTCTTGACAAGAAGAACATCCGTTCTATGATGCGAACGCCTGTTCTGTCCAGAGGGGAGCCATGCGGTTCGCCGAAGCGGCATCCGCCGAGCAGCTGGACGGCGCGGAGCATGGAGTCCCCCTCCACGAAGAGGTGTCGTATGGCCTTCGCAACCGCGGTCGCGCTGCCACGGATCGGTCGGACGCGCGTCGCCCGCGAGTCATTCATGCCCAGCCTTCCTCCACCACGCCGCGCGGCGGTGGCCGCCTTCCCGGCGCCGCCGCGCGTCTACTCCCCGTATGGCCCGCGCCGCCACAGGCGGCCGATGGCCGTTCCGCTCGCATCCGCGGCGCCCGCGACCACCGGGCTCCCTGGCCGGCTCGTGTGGCGCGTGCTCCGCGGCCGCCGCGGCTAGCGTCGACCGCTAGGCCTTCTTCCCCTCGTCGCGCCCGGCGGCGAGCGCCGTGATGGGCGCGACGAGGGCGGCAAATTCGGTCGGGATGACGAACTTGGTCGACGGTGACGCGCCCAGCGCCTTGAGCGCCTCGAGGTACTGGAGGGTCATCGTCCGCGAGTCGGCGTGATTCGCGGTGTCGTTGATCTTGTCCAGCGCGAGCGCGAAGCCCTCGGCCCGCAGGATCGCGGACTGCCTCGCGCCCTCGGCCTGCAGGATATTCGACTGCTTGTCGCCCTCGGCCACGAGGATCGCCGACGCGCGCTTGCCCTCGGCCTCGGTGACGGACGCGCGGCGGATCCGCTCGGCGGTCATCTGCCGCGTCATCGCCTCCTGGATCTCGCGCGGCGGGACGATCTCGCGGATCTCGACGCGATTGACCTTGACGCCCCAGCGGTGGGTCTCGTCGTCCAGCTTCACGCGGAGGACCTCGTTCATCTGCTCGCGCTTGGCGAACGCGTCATCCAGGACCAGGTCGCCGATGACCGCGCGAAGTGTCGTCGAGGCGATCTGCTGCACCTGCTGGCGGAAGTTCTGGACCTTGATCACGGAATCGGCGGCCTCGACGACCTGCTGGAAGATCAGGAAGTCGATCGAGATGGTCGCGTTGTCCTTCGTGATGCAGGTCTGCTGCGGGATCTCGACGCTGAACTCACGGAGGTCGACCGTCACGGAGCTCTGCAGCGGCGGCGGGAGCAGCAGCACGAGGCCGGGCCCCGCCGTCTTCTGGTAGCGCCCGAGCGCGAAGACGACCAGGCGCTGGTACTCGGGCACGATGTGCACGACCGATCGCAGCAGCAGGATGACGATGACCGCGAGCGCGAGGGGAATGAACAGCTCCATCAGAGACCTTCCTCTTTTCCGCGTGGCCGCGTGGGTTCGACGATAAGACGGATGCCGTCGACACGTTGTACGCGCACCGCGCTGCCGCGCGCGATCGGGCCGCCGGAGGACACCGCGCTCCATTCGTCGTCGGCGACGCGCACGATCCCGGTCGGCGCGACGTCGCTCTTCGCGACGCCGACCGCTCCGACGAGGATCTCGCGGCCGCTCGCGACCGGCAGCCGGATGAAGCGCAGCGCGGAGCGCACGGCGACGCCGAAGAACAGGAGCGTGAGTGCGACCACGAACGCGATGACGATCGGGTCGACGCTGGCGCGCAGGCCCGGGAATGTCGGGCGGCCCGGCGGGAACACGACGATCGTGCCGACGATGAGCGCGGCGACGCCACCCGCGGTGAGCAGCCCGTGGCTCACGACCTTGATCTCCGCGACGAAGAGCAGGACCGCGAAGACCATCAGCGCTATCCCGGCGGCGTTGGCGTCGAGCGTGCCGAAGGCGAAGAGCGCGAGGACGATCGCGATCACACCGACGATGCCGGGGAAGATGAGGCCTGGATTCGAGAGCTCGAAGATGATCCCGTAGGTCCCGACGGTGAAGAGCAGCACCGCGATCTGTGGATCGACGATGAGGTGCAGCAGCGTCTCGAATGGCGATGGGTCACCGGCCTCCACGGGCGCGCCGGCGGTCGCGAGCTTCGCCCTTCCCTGGAGCAGCGTCACCTCGCGGCCGTCGATCTTCGCCAGGAGCGTCGGGACGTCCGCCGCGACCACATCGACGACGTTGATCCGCAGCGCCTCGTCGTCGCGGATGCTCACGCTCTTGCGGACCGCCTCCTCCGCCCACTTCTCGTTCCGGCCGCGCGCGACAGCGATCTTCGTGATCTGCGCCGTCGCGTCGTTCTCGGCCTTGAGGCGCAGGTCACCCTGGATGTCGGAGCCGGACGAGTCGACCGGATGGGCCGCACCGATATTCGTCGCGGGCGCCATCGCGGCGATGTGACCTGCCATGGTGATGAACGTGCCCGCCGATGCCGCGCGGGCGCCGGAGGGGCCGACGTAGGTGACCACGGGGACGCGGGCGTTGAGGAACCGGCCGGTGATGAGGTACGTCGAGTCGATGAGCCCGCCTGGCGTGTCGATGACGAAGACGACCGCGGCGGCGGCGCGCTGCTCCCCCTCGGTCACGAGGCGATCCACGTAGCGCGCGGTGATCGGGTTGATGACGCCGGTGATATGCCCGACCAGGACGGGCTTGGCGTCCGCGCCCGACGCCACCCCGGCCACCGCGCCGGCGAGCCCGAGCACCATCGCGACGAGCGAAACGAGCCGTATCGCGATATTCAGCATCCCGGCACCCTTGGATCGAGTCTAGCCCTGCCCCCGGATGGTCCGGCCGATGCAGGATGACCGCCATCGACCTGTTGAGCGCGACGGACGGCTGGCTCGCGCGCCTGGTCTTCCAGCGCGCGCTGGCGTTCGTCTATCTGATCGCCTTCCTCGTCGCGGTCCGTCAGTTCATCCCGCTGCTCGGCGAGCGCGGCCTGACGCCGGTCCCGCGATTCGTCGCGGTCGTCGATTTCAGGGACTCCCCCAGCCTGTTCCACCTCCGGTACTCGGACACGATCGCGCGCGCGGTGAGCTGGACCGGGCTTGCGCTCTCGGCGGCGACGCTGATCGGCCTGACGGATGCGCTGCCACTGCCGCTCGCGATGTTCGTGTGGGCCGTGCTGTGGGCGCTGTACCTCTCGATCGTGAACGTCGGACAGACCTGGTACTCGTTCGGCTGGGAGACGCTGCTCCTCGAGACGGGGTTCCTGGCGATCTTCCTCGGCAATGCCTCGACCGCCGTACCCGTCACGCTCATGTGGCTCCTTCGCTGGCTGCTGTTCCGTATCGAGGTCGGCGCCGGGCTCATCAAGATGCGCGGCGATCGCTGCTGGCGCGATCTCACCTGCCTCTACTACCACCACGAGACGCAGCCGATGCCGAATCCGCTGAGCTGGTACTTCCACCATCTACCAAGATGGTGGCATCGCGTCGAGGTGCTCGGGAATCACTTCGCCCAGCTCGTGGTGCCGTTCTTCCTGTTCGCGCCACAGCCGATCGCGAGCGTGGCCGGCCTGATCATCGCGGCCACCCAATCCTGGCTCGTCCTCAGCGGGAACTTCTCGTGGCTCAACCTCATCACCATCGTGCTCGCGCTGTCGAGCCTGGACGACGGCATCCTGCGCGCGGCCCTGCCGATCGCCCGGCCGTTCACTCTTGACACGCCGCTGTGGCACCAGGCCGTGGTCCTCGTGGTCACCGGCCTCGTGCTGGCGCTGAGCTACCGGCCCGCGCGCAACCTCGTCTCGCGTCACCAGCGGATGAACTCGAGCTTCGACCCGCTCCACCTCGTCAACACCTACGGCGCATTCGGCAGCGTCACCAAGCGGCGGTACGAGGTGATCGTGGAGGGCACGGACGAGGCGGTGCTCCTGCCCGGCACGGCCTGGCGCGAGTACGAGTTCAAGGCGAAGCCCGGCGACGTGCGGCGGCGGCCGCCGCAGTACGCGCCGTACCACCTGCGGCTCGACTGGCTGATGTGGTTCGCGGCGTTCTCGTCACCGATGCACCACGAGTGGTTCGTGCCCTTCATGGCGAAGCTGCTCGAGAACGACGCGCCGACGCTGCGCCTGCTTCGCATGAACCCGTTCCCCGCCGCTCCACCGCGATACGTGCGCGCGCGCCTGTACCTGTACCGCTTCACCACGCCCGCGGAGCGCCGCGAGAGCGGGGCCTGGTGGCATCGCTCGTTCGTGCGCGACTACCTGCCGCCGGTCAGCCTCTCGCTCGCGACTCCGTCAGACCGCTAGCGGAACGCGACCCGCCCTTCGCGATCGCTCGGCCACTCCGCGTCCGCGTCGTCCACGACGATCACGAACTTCCCGCCCCAGTGGGGCGTCGGATAGACGCCGTCGTTCCGCTCGACGCTCACGTTCGATCCGTCGGGCATGCGGATGACGCCCTGATAGGCGAAGCCGAGCCACCACTCGTCGCGGTACCACTCGTCGTTCGCGATCGGCTGGCCCGTCTGGAAGCCAGGTGTGCGGTATTTGTCCGGGCGGCGATCGGCCGTCTCGGGGCGCATGTCGCCGCGCTGGGGATCCTGGACGACGACGCCGCTCCACGCATTCGCGGGATCGCCGTAGAAGGTGCCGAACGTGCCCGTGAAGCCGACGAGCAGCGGGCCGTGCTGGCCCGCGAGCGAGATGACCATGACCGGCTTCCCGCTGCGCAGCAGCCAGTAGATCGCGGACTTCGTCGCCTCCTCACGCGACTCCAGCCGGTAGTAGTGATAGCGGTTATGTCCGTCGAGGCGCGTCAGCACGGTCGCGATGGCCGCGGGATCGAGCCCCGGGTCCTTGCTCTTGTTGAACTGCTTGCCGAGATCGAGGATCCCCTGCGCGCTCAACGGGTCGAGACCCGTGGTGTAGAGCTGGATGATCCGGCAGCTCGCCGCCGCGCAGGCGAGCGGCTCGCCCTTCGGATCCTCGAACTCGCTGAACCACTTCACGTTCTCGAGACGATCGCCCATGGTCCTGAAGCGGTGCTCGAAGGGGTACGTGCCCGTCTCGGTCGTGAGCGAGAGCGTCGCCACGAAGTCGACCGGCCCCGCCAGCAGTCCGGCACACCCGAAGGTGCCCGCCCGCTTCGCGGTGTCGACGATGACCGCGCCGCAGTCGAAGCCGGGCGCCGGCTTCAGCGCGACCGTCGCCTCCCGGATCGGCTCGCTCGAGACCCATGCCGCACGCAGGAAGCGCGGGGCCTGCGTGCAGCAGAGGTCCTGCGTGATCGTCACGACGGGCGCGCTCGGCTTCGCCGTGGGGCTCGCGCTCGCGGCCGCGGTGCCGGTCGACGCGCCCGGCGCCGATCCGCGTAGCGCGACGAGCGCGGCCGTGATCGCGAAGACGAGCGCGATGCCGAGCACGA
The DNA here is from genome assembly GCA_016194865.1 of Chloroflexota bacterium. Classification (GTDB taxonomy): domain Bacteria; phylum Chloroflexota; class Limnocylindria; order P2-11E; family P2-11E; genus JACQAT01. The sequence continues at coordinate 2,197 of JACQAT010000021.1, read as the reverse complement.
TCGCGGGCGCCTTCGGGTCGGGTCGCGTGCTCATGCCCACCGAAGCTCAATAATGGGCTGCCCCGTGACGCTCCGACCGATACCCCCCATTCGCCACCCCCTCCTGGACAAGCGCGTTCGCGTGCCCGCGTCGAAGTCGGTCGCGAACCGGGAGCTCGTGCTCTCCGCGATCGCCGGCGGTCGCTCGAGGCTCGAGCTCGGACCGCTCGATCCCGGTGATGACGTGCGCGCGATGCGGCAGGCGATCTCGGCGCTCGGCTACGGCGTCGAATGGGACCAGCTCGGACACGTGACCGTGAGCGGTCAGGGAAGCGGGGCACCGACGGCGAGCGCGACGGTCAACGCGGGCGAGGCCGGCACGGTCGCACGCTTCGTGACCGCCCTCGCGGCGCTGGGGAGCGGCCGCGTCACGATCGACGGGAGCCCGCGGCTGCGGGAGCGGCCGATCGCGCCGCTGCTCGCGGCGCTTCGCTCGCTCGGCGCCACGGTCGACGCCGACGCCCTCCCGGTCACGGTGAGCGGACCGCTCCGCGGCGGCGCGGTCGATGTGCCCGGCGGGCAATCGAGCCAGTTCGCGTCGGCGCTGCTGCTCGTCGGCGCACGCGCGCAGGATGGCATCACGGTGCGCATCACGGGACCGCTCGTGTCCGCGCCGTTCGTCGCCCTGACCATCTCCGCGCTGAAGGCGCGCGGGGTCTCCGTGAAGCTCGGCGCGCCGAACACGTATGCGATCAAGCCGCAAAAGGTGAAGGCGCGCTCGCTGGTGATCCCCGGTGACGCGACCGCAGCGACGTATCCAGCCGCGGCGGCCGCGATCCTCGGTGGCGAGGTCACCATCGAGAACATCGAGGCGCGGCCGCGCGCCGGCGGCCAGGGCGACGTGCGCTTCTTCGAGCTCATCGAGCGGATGGGCTGTACGGTGAGCCACGGCAGCGGGGTCACGGTGAAGCGGCGCGGGCCGCTCTACGGGATCAACGCCGACGTGCAGGACTGCTCCGACGTGTTCCCCACGCTGTCCGTCATCGCGGCCTTCGCGGAGGATCCCACCGAGCTCGCCGGCATCGCGCACACCCGCGGCCAGGAGAGCGACCGCGTCGAGGCCGTCGCCGCCGGGCTGCGCGCCATCGGCTGCGGCGCGACCGCCTACGCCGACGCGATCCGCATCGAGCCGCGTCCCCTGCGCGGTGGGACGATCGACGCGCACGGCGACCACCGCATCGCGATGGCCTTCTCCGTCGCCGGGCTGCAGGTGCCGGGTGTGGCGATCGAGGGCGCGGATTCCGTGACGAAGACGTTCCCCGAGTTCTACGGGATGCTGAAGGAGCTCTCCCGCTAGCCGAGCTCGGCCTCGACCTCATCGAGCGCGCTCCTGAACTTCCGCAGGGCGGCCTTCACCTCGTCGCGGTTCCCTCCGAGCAGCGCGCGCGTGAGCTCGGGTGGCGTCGCCGCGAGGCGCGTCGCGTCGCGGAACCCCGGACCCGCGAACGCCGCGACGTCCGCGCCGCTCTTGGCGAGGGCGAGGGCGACGGCCAGGGGGACCGCGGAGAGCATCGCGACCGTGCGGTCGTGGACGGCGGCCGAGCAGACCGTGGGCTCCGCGCCGACGGCACGCGCGAGCGCGCCGGCCACCGACATCGATCCGTCGTCCGAGCGAGCCGTGGGGACGAGGAGGAACGGGCGGCCGCGGAACAGGTCGGGGTCGGCCCCACCGAAGCCCGACGAGGTGGTGCCGGCCATCGGGTGCCCGCCGACGATCCGCGCGTTCTGCGGGGACTTCTCCGCGTAGGCCGCGACGTCGCGCTTGAGGCTGCCCGTATCGATGAGGACGCCCGCATCCGGTCTTGTTGTGAGGGCATCCAATGTGGGTATGACCGCGCTCAGCGGCGTCGCCACGACCGTCGCATCCGCGCTCCCCAGCCCGTCGAGCGAATCGACGACGCGGATCCCAGCGGATCCCGCTCGAGCTCGCGTCGCGGGATCATTGTCGAAGCCGGCGACGTCATGACCGCCACGCAGCGCGAGGGCCAGCGAGCCGCCGATGAGACCGAGCCCGACGATCGCGACGCGCACTAGTGTCGCGGCCCGGAAGGCGTGCGCAGATCCGCGGCCCGGGCCGCCGAGGCCAAGGAGCCGAGGAGCACGCGAGGGAGTGCACCCGCAGGTGCATGACCGAGCGCGCGGACGAAGGCGACGCGGG
>JACQAT010000020.1 GCA_016194865.1 Chloroflexota bacterium | reverse complement strand
GTCTGCGAGCCAAGCGCGCCATCGGTGAAGATCTTCAGGTGGCCGGCGCGGAGCCACTCGTCGCCGTCGCCGGTGCGCCGGCCCTCCGCGAGCGCGGCGTCCAGCTCGCCGATCGGCGTCCCCATGACGACGCGAAGGCCGAGCGCGCCGGAGGTGTGCAGCACGCGGAACGCGTCGAAGGCGTTGGCCGCCTCGAGGTCCTCGATGCCGACCAGCCCACGTGCCCACGCGTCCGCCTGGCCGCGGCGCAGCGCGACGACGCACTCCTCGGCCGTCGGCGCCGGGACGGCCGCGTCCGCGAGCCAGTTCGCGTTCTCCTTCAGGATCCCGGTCGGCGATCCGTCCGCCGCATGGTCGATCTCGCCGCCGGCCGGCGACAGCGTGCGCGCGTCGATCCCCGCGAGCGCGAGCGCGTGGCTGTTGAGCCAGCGCGAGTGGCCGTCGCGGCTGCGCAGCGCCGCGGGCCGGCCGCCGCTGACGCGGTCGAGCTCCTGCGCGGTGGGCCAGCGGCCCCAGCGGTTCTTGTCGAAGCGACCGCCCAGGATCCAGCCGGTGCGAGGAAGCGCGGCGGCATACGTCGCGATCAGGCCCAGCGCCTCGTCGACGGTCGCCGCGTCCCGCAGGTCGACCTGCGTCCGTTGGATCGCCCACCACATGAAGTGGACGTGCGCGTCGCACCAGCCGGGCACCATGAGGCCACCGCGAAGATCGATCCGCTCCGCGTCACCCGCTTCGCGTCCGAGATCGACGCCGCGTCCGACCGCGACGACACGGCCGTCGCGCGCGAGCAATGCGTCGCCTGTGGTCCCGTCGCCAACGTGCACGCGGCCGCCGTGAAAGAGGAGCGCCCTCACTCCGTGAAGCCGGCTCGACCGCGCAGCGGCACGAAACGGACGCCTCCGTACCGCTCGCGCCGGCCGTCGCCGAATTCGACGACGAGCTCCTGGCGCTGACGGTCGCCGAGCGGCGCGACGACGCGGCCGTGCGGCGCGCACTGCGCGCGCAGCTTGTCGGAGATCTCCGGAGCCGCGGCGGCGATCAGGATCTTGTCGTATGGCGCCTCGGCGCCATATCCCTCGGATCCGTCGCCGACGACGACGCGGACGTTCCCGTAGCCGAGCTCGCGCAGCCGTTCGGCGGCGGCTCGTGCCAGCGGCTCGTGACGCTCGACGGTCACGACGTCGCGCACCAGCGATGCGAGGACGGCGGCCTGATACCCGGAGCCGCCGCCGACCTCGAGCACGTGGTCGGTCGGCCGCGGGTCGAGGAGCTCGGTCATGCGCGCGACGATGTACGGCTGCGAGATGGTCTGGCCCTCGCCGATCGGCATGGGGTGATCCGCGTACGCGTCGTCACGGAGGTCGGCGGGTACGAACAGCTCGCGCGGGACGCGGCCCATGGCATCGAGCACGCGGCGATCCGCGATGCCGCTGCGCTCGAGCGCTCGCACGAGCGCCGTGCGATCCTCGGCGAAGCTCACCGCGACGTCAGCCAGGGCGCCCCGCCGGCGGTCCAGGCTTCGGTCAGCGTGCCGCCCACGTCGACGAACCCGGCGTTCATGCTCTTATTGTCCGCGACATGGCCATGGACTTCGAACAGCTCGCGTTCATCGAGAAGTGGCGGCGCCGCGCGGCCCGTGGCGTGATCGTCGCGCTCGATGGCCGGAGCGGTGGCGGCCCGATCGTCACGATGCGTGTCGGCGAGCTCGGCGAGCGCATGGACCTGCGCGGCCGCGACGCGACCGGCGCCCTGCGGAAGGCGCGCCTGACCCTCGGAGACCGCATCACGATGGCCATCGAGTACGTCGCGCGCGACGTGACGCCGGGCATGGGCGCGAGCGTGACGGGCGACCTCGTCGCGCCGGGCGCGATCGTCGAGGGCAGCATCGTCTCGACGGGCGAGCTGACGGTCGTGGATTGCGGAGTCGAGATCCTCGTGCGCGGCGACACGCTGCCCGGTGTGAGCGAGGGCGACGTGGTCCGCTTCGCCGTCGCCGACGAGGGCTCCGCGTACTACATCCCCACCCGATGAGCGCGGCGGTCGATCCGGGGAGCGTCCTGCTCGCGGGCGCCGCGGCGACGGTCGGCGGCTCGCTCGTGCTCGCGGTCCTGCCGCGCCACGGCCGCGTCGCCGTCGACGTGCCACTGGCCATCGGCCAGCGCCTGGCGCTCGACGCGCGCAGCGGCTTCGCGACCGGCGTCGTGCTGCACGTCGCGTTCGGCATCGCGTGGGCCTTCGTGTCGGCGCTGCTCTGGTGGTGGACCGACATGCCGATCGGTCCGCTCAGCGGCGCGCTGTTCGCGCTACCGCAGTGGCTGGCCGCCGAGATCGCGATCGGCGCGGTCGCCGCGCGCGAGGATCTCGGTGGCCGTCGCGCGTTCGCGCCGCACCGCGAATCGCTGACGCTGCTCGGGTCGCACCTCATCTACGGCGCGCTGTTCGGCACGGTGTACAAGCCGGGGAGCTAAGCGAGCTTCTCGAGCTCCTCGGCGATCTCGGCCTCATCCGGGACCTCACGAAGCTGGTGCAGGTCGATGTAGCGGATGACGCCCTCCCGATCGATGACGAAGATCGAGCGATCGGGCCGTCCGATCTCCGTGTTCAACACGCCGTACGCGCTCGAGACGGCGCCGTGCGGCCAGAAGTCCGCGCAGAGCGGAAAGCTCACGCCGCCGAGGTCGTCGGCCCATGCTTTCAGCGCGTACACCGAGTCACAGGTGATGCCCACGACCTGGGCCTTGCCCGCGCTGGAACGCTCCTGCAGGAGGTTCAGCGCGGGGACCTCTTGGTTTCAGGTGCCGCTGAAGGCGAAGGCCATGAACGCGAGCACGACCCGCTGGCCGCGGAGCGCCGCGAGCGAGACCTGTCGGCCATCGTGCGCGCGCAGCTCGAAGGTGGGTGCCTGGTCACCGACCTTCAGCGTCTTGCTCTCGGTCGCGATCTTGTTGCGCGTCTTCGGACGCGGCTCGTCCATGGCTGCCTAGACTACGGGCAATGTCGGGTGGCACCGCGATCCGGATCGACGCGCCGCGGCGCGACTTCCTCGCCTACAAGGTCGCGTGCCCGGCGTGCGGGACGCTCGTCGGTCCGCGCTTCGTCACGCGCGAACACCTCGATGTCCCACCGGATCCGCCCTATGCCGCGTCGGTCAAGTGCCCGAAGTGCGCGGCGCTGTTCGAGGTCGTCTTCAGTGGTTAGCGGACGGTGATGTAGAGGAAGACGCCTTCGTCCTCGAGCCACACGGTGCCGTCGATGACCCCGCGCAGATCGATCGCGTACGTCCCCGGAGCGGAGGGGGCGCGCACCTGGAAGGTGAACGACCCGACCTGACCCGGTGCGACGATCGCTTCCTTCTGGATGGCGACACGATCGGGGGTCGGCCAGCCGATGCCGAGCGGCGCCCACTGCCGGTTGTCACCGTTGACGCCGAGGTTCGCCTGCTGGCCCTCGACGCCACGGACCCATGACTTGCTGCCGGTGTTCGTGAACGAGATCGTCAGCGGCGCGCTGACCTCGCCGGCCTTCAGCGTCGGGAAGGGTGACTCGGAGAGCCAGCGGCTGTGGTAGCCCGCGTCGGCCGGCACAGGGGGCTTGTACGCCGGCGGTGTCGACGAGCTGCCGCCCGCGCCCGCCGTCGTGAAGTCCCACTCGTTCGTGACCATGCGGCTGTTGACGTTGATGTCGAAGCGCACGTGGTACGTGGTGCCCGCGGCCAGCGGCTGCTGCGGAATGATGACCTGGTAGTCGTACTCGAACTGCTGCGGCGCGTAGTAGATCGGGACGCGCGAGCCGTTCGGCGCGACGATCTCGGCCGCTCGCATCGTGACGTTCTGACCCGCCGAGTAGACGACCATGATCGGATAGCCGACCGGGCCGCGGATCCCCGAGGGCAGCGGGCTCGGCGACTCGTTGCCGCTCCATGAGGCCGGGATGCCGGTCTGGCTCGCGGCCGGCGAGCGGACGAAGTCGACCGGGCGGACCGAGAAGTCGTAGACGAAGTCGCCCACCGTGGCGGATCCGCCGCCGGCCGTCGAGTTGCCCCAGCCGGACGAGACGTTGTTCGGATGCATCATGCCGAGCCGGTGATACGGCGCGTGCCACAGCTCGTTGAGCGCGTTCGACGCGCCGCTGTAGCCGGCTGCGACCTCGCTGACGAACGACGGCGACCAGCCCGCCGCGGCGACGCGATCGCGCGGGGCATAGCCGGTGTACCCGGGCTGACCCGCGGTCTCGTAGTGACCGCCGGTGTGATTGAGCGCCGAGTAGTCGGCGTGATTCTGTGCCGCGACGATGAGGCGTGGGTCCGAGGTGATCGTCGGCGCGCCGATCGCGTAGCGCAGACCGTTCTGCTGGGCGAGGAGATCGATCGCGATGTTGCTCGCGGCGTCGCTCGATGCGCGAAGCGGCCAAGCGAGGAGCGCGAGCGTCAGGCACGCGAGCGCCAGGAGGTGAGCTGACTTGGTCATCTGCCTGTTGAACGGGCCCCGTCACAGATCCGTTAGGGGGCTAGGACCAATGGGGGAAGCGACCGAGCAGGGGTGCACGTCTTGGGAGCAGCTGTCGCTTGCTCGCGATGGCGCGCCGCCCGCCCGCGGCGCCCCACCTCCACTAAGGGATCGTTACTTCTTCTTCTTCGCGGCCTTCTTGGTCGACTTCTTGGCAGCCTTCTTCTTTGCGGGCATTTAGGTCACCTCCCTTCCTCTGAAGTTCGTCAGCGCATCCCTAGAAGAGCCGCCGCTGACGCCCGGCGAGACTTTTCGTCTGGCCGGAGCGAGCGAGCCACTCCTCGAATTCGCGCTTCGGGATGCGCCAGACCCGACCGACCCTGACCGCGGGTATCCGCGTCGGATCCGCGTCGTCCACCGCGCCGAGGCGGCGCAAGATGGTCGTGGGATGTACCCGGAGCCGCTTCGCGACTTCCTCGGTCGTGAGGAACTCGTCGTCGGCTGACGGAGTCGGCGTGCTAACTGCAGCACCTGCTCTCGTTGCGTTGCGAGTTTCACCTGCTTCGATGCATTCTCCCTGCAATTCCCGCGCTGTCAAGGCCCACGACCTCCCGGCGGACCAGGCGAAGCGCTTTCCGCAGGAGCGCCTTGTTCGCCGGCTCGTTGAGCCAGCGCGACGCGCCGCTCGGATGCGGCAACGGGATGAGCACGCGATCCGGCTCGCGACGCAGCGTGCCGATGACCGACGCGAGCGCGACGCGGCCCCACAGCCGCTCGATCGCGAGCGTGCCGATGAGCAGGATCACGCGCGGCTTCAGCAGCGCGAGCTCCTGCTCGAGCCACGGTGCGCACAGCTCGATCTCCGCGGGGGACGGTCGCCGGTCACCTGGTCCGGTCTTCGCCTTGCCCGGAAAGCACTTCGTCACCGCCGTGCGATACGGAAGATGCGCCTCGTCGATGCCCGCTTCGGCGAGCCACTCGCGCAAGATCCGTCCCGATCGTCCGGTGAAGGGAAGGCCGGTCGTGATCTCGATCGCGCCCGGTGCCTGGCCGACGATCGCGACGCGATCGCGCGACGTCCCCGCGAGGATCGGCATCGCGGTCGCGAGGTATCCCGCGGCGACGCACTTCGTGCAGGCGCGGATCTCGCGATGCAGACGCGCGAGCCGATCCATGCCGACAGGATTGCCTATTGACACGACATGAACGTTCGTTCTAACTGCGGATCATGGACCTTGAGGCACTTGCGTGGGCCGCGGGCCTCTTCGATGGGGAAGGATCGACGTACGTGCTGCGCGCAGCAGGACGCCCCGGATATCTACGTATCGGAATGCAGATACGACAGCATGGCGATGGCGCGGTCCCTGAGGTTCTCCATCGGTTCCAGGCCGCGATGCTCGGCATGGGCAGCATCACCGGGCCATATGGCGATGGGACGTACGGCTGGCGTGATCGCGGCTTTGAGCAGACCCGGGCGTGCGTCGCCCTGCTCTGGCGCTGGCTCGGCACGGTGAAACGAGCGCAGGCGGCTGCGGCCATGCGCGCCCTGCAGGCTCAATTAGATTCCGGCACATTCGCGTCGCGTCGGGGCGGAGTGCGCGCTGGCCGCTTGGCTGTTCCAGTGCGAACAGGATCAACGACTGATGAAGCCAAGCTCGTTCGGGCGTGGGCCGCTGGTTTTCTGGACGGCGAGGGCTGCTTCGGTCTCGCCCGAAGCAAGCCACGAGTCGGCGGGCAACCCTGGCATCGACTCCGTGTCTCCGCCGATCAGCACGGCGATGTCGGTACGCCGGCGGCCGTGCTGATCCGACTCCACAAAGTGATCGGTGTAGGACGGATCGAGCGACACGGCCAGCCTGACGACTTCAAATGGGTGGCCGAGGGCCTGCCGGCCGTCGAACGCGTTCTCGCGATCGTTGGTCCTTGGCTGGGCAGCGTGAAGCGCGAACAGGCCCGCGCCGCGATCGTCACCTTCGCCTCCCAGGAGCGACTGAAGGGCGACCGAACGCGTTGTAAGCGTGCGCACGTCTACGACCGACGGACAACTACGTCGACGGGCCGGACGCGCGTCCACTGCAACGCGTGCGCGCGGATCCGTGACCGGCGCAAACGAGCTGCGCGCGGCATCGCACCCCGGCCACTCAAGGACATCCGCCGCCGATACACTGACTGAACAGAGCGAGATCGGGGTGTGGCGCAACCTGGCAGCGTGCCTGAATGGGGTTCAGGAGGTTGAGGGTTCAAATCCCTCCACCCCGACAGCTAGTAACCTAGGAAACTACAGCTCCGTTGCCAAGCGCGTCGAGGGGCCCGGGGCATCGGCTATCGCGCGGCGGCGGCGGGCTCCGGTGACGTGAGCTGCGCGTGATCGGTGATCGCCCTGCGCGGCAGCTTCATCGTGAACGTCGAACCTTTGCCGGGCGTGCTCTCGACGATCAGGTCGCCACCATGGCGATCGACGATCTCTTTGCTGATGTAGAGGCCCAACCCCATCCCACCGACGTCGCGCGCACGGCGGTCGGGCGAGCGATAGAACACGCCGAAGATCTTCTCGAGCTCCTCCGCGGGGATGCCGATGCCGTGATCCGTGACCGACACCGCGGCGCCGCCGTCGGCCTTGCGCACCGCGACCTCGACCGGCCCGCCGTCGGGCGAGTACTTGATCGCGTTGGCGATGAGGTTGTTGAGCACCTGCTCGAGGTGGTCGCGATCGGCGGTGATCGGCAGCGCGGTGCTCTTGGCGAGGCGGATCTCGCGGGCTGGATTGGCCGTCTGCATGCGCTCCACGACCTCGGCGACGAGCGCGGTGACGTCCATCTCCTGGAGATGGAACTCGACGCGCCCGCTCTGGATGCGGGAGACGTCGAGGAGCTCGTCGATCAGGCGCGCGAGCTTCTCGGTCTGGCGGTGCACGACCTCGAGCTGCCCGGCGATGGCCTTCTGCTCCCCCTGCCAGTCGTCGCCGGGGCGGCCGCCGGCGTCGAGGCGCTTGCGCATCCGGCGGAGCGCGATCTGCAGGAAGCCGGACATCGCGGTGACAGGCGTCTTGAGCTCGTGCGACGCGATCGACATGAACTGTGACTTCAATCGGTCGAGCTCCGTGAGACGCTCGAGGTTCCCGCGCAGCTCGGCGGTGGCCGCGTCGACGCGCCGCTGGAGGTCCGCGTTGAGCGCGCTGATCGTCTCGTTCGCTTGCTCGAGCTCGCCGAGACGCTGGCGAAGCTGCTGTCCCAACCGCCGCCGCTCCAGCGCGCGCGAGACCGTGGCGCGCAGCTCCTCGACATCGCAGGGCTTGACGAGATAGTCGTACGCGCCCTCGCGCAGCGCGTTCACCGCCGAGTCGAGCGAGGCGTAGCCCGTCAGGATGATCGAGATCGTGTCGGGGCTGCGTTTGCGCACCTCCTGGATGATCTGCAGCCCGTCGGCATCCTCGAGGCGAAGGTCCGTGAGCACAAGGTCGAACTCGCCGCCGCCGCGGATGAGCTCCCCCGCCTCGGACCCGCTGAGCGCGGTCATGACGTCGTAACCGTCCATTTCGAGGATGGCCTGCATGGTCACCGCGACGCTCTCCTCGTCGTCGACGACGAGGATCCGGTCACCGGCCATCGGCATCGCTCGGCGGCCCCGCGATCGGCAGGGTGATGCTGAACGTGGTCCCGATGCCGGGCCTGCTGCGCACCTGGAGCGTGCCGCCATGCGCCTGCACGATGCCGGACGACACCCAGAGCCCGAGGCCGGTGCCGCGCTCGCCCTTCGTGGAGAAGAAGGGCTCGAAGATGTGCGGCATGTGCTCCTCGTCGATGCCCGCGCCCGTGTCCCTGATCAGGATCTGCACGGCTTCGGCGCGAAGGAACGGAGCCCTCGCGTCGCGGTAGACGCGTGTCTCGAGGTCGATCGTGCCGCCCTCCCCCATCGCCTCGGCGGCGTTGAGGAGCAGGTTGAGGATCACCTGCTTGAGCTGATCGGCCGAAGCCTGGATCGGCGGCAGCGCGCCGTCCAGCGACTTGCGGAGTCCGATCTTGCGATCCCGCAGGCGCTTCACGACGAGCGCCTCCGCCTCATCGATGAGCGCGTTGACATCCGTGGGCCCCATCGACGCGGCCGGCCGGTAGAACCCGAGCATCTGTCGCAGGATCCGCGACATCCGCTGGGTCTCTTTCATCGCGATCTCGAGGAACTTGTAGTTCGGGTCGTCGTTCGGGACCTTGTTCACCAGCAGATACAGCGAGTTCTGGATCGCCTCGAGCGGGTTGTTGATCTCGTGCGCGATCGACGCGGCGAGACGGCCGGTCGCCGCGAGCTTCTCGGATTCGAAGAGCGCCTGCTCGAGGCGGCGGCGCTCGAGCTCGCGGAGCCGGCCGACATCCTGGAGCACCGCGACCACGGCGACGACGGCTCCCAGCTGATCCTGGATCTCCGTCGCCGTCACGACCATCTCGAGGGCCTCCGAAGTGGTCGGATCGATGAGCGCGAGCTCGCCGGCCTTCCGCGTCGCCGGATCGAGGCGAAGCTGCGCGAGGAACGACGTGAACTTCGCGTTGTTGCGCAGCGCGGTCTCCGCGGCGCGGCCTTCGGCCAGCGGCCGCTTCTCACCGCCGAAGACGCGCTGCGCCGCCTCGTTGGTCGTGATGATCTGGTTGTCGTTGTCGATGACGATGATCGGGTTCGGCACGCTCCGCAGGATGAGATCGAGGCGGTCGCGCTCGGTCCGGATCTCCTGGTCCGCGGACTGGAGACGGAGGACGTTGCGGCTGAGCTCCTCGGTCACGTTGCGAAGGTCGGTGACGTTCTTCAGCACCGCGACCATGCCGCGGCCGCCCGCGCCGAGCCGGTAGTTCGTCGCCGGCTGCGCGATGACCTCGAAGCTGAGCTCCGAGCCCTCGGTCGGATCGACGAGCGTCAGCTCGCGCGTTGGCGATCGTTCGCCGCGCTGCAGATTCCACGTGGACAGCGCCGCCGTGAACAGGAAGTTGTTCATCGTGACCGCGTGCTTGCGGCCGGGGCTGTCCTCCGGGTTGACGCGGAAGAGCAGCTCGGCGCGCCTGTTCTGCAGGATGATCTCGTTCTGCTCGTCCGACACGAGCACCGGGTCGGCGACGGAGTTGATCATGAGCCAGAGCCAGCCCTGCTGGATCGCTGTGGATTCGCTCGTGTCGCGGAGCCGCTCGACGTCGCGCGCGCGGGCGAGCTCGGCGCCGGCGCGATTGGTGAGCGGCATGAGCGCGTCGACGTCACTCTCGCTGAACGGAGCTGCTCGCGAGAGCAGCACGACGCCGACGGCCTCGGACGCGCCGAGGAGCGGCGCGACCAGGAATCGCTCGAGCGCAAGCTCGACGAGCACCTCCCGGATGTGCTGGCGGATCCGTGGGTCGGTCGCGGCGTCCTCGACGCGCTGCGGGACGCCGCTCCGGAAGGCCGTGACGCTGGGGTCGGTCGCGTCGCTGAGGGGGATCTCGAGCGCTTCCGCGTAGTCGCGCGGGATATTGCGTCCGAGGCTGCCCGAGAGAAGCTGCCGGTCCGGGTGGTACAGCGCGATCAGCGCGCGGTCGCACGCGAACGCGCGGCTGAGCTCCTCGAGCATCGGCCCGAGCGCGGCCGGGATCTCACCCGACTCGCGCGCGGATGTCCGCTGCTCGAGAAGCTCGAGAAGGTCGCTCAAGCGGCTACCACGTCCGGGCGAAGCCCGGCGGAGCAGGACGGTCGAGCTGAGCGAAGCGAGGCACGACCACCTACTCGGCTCGTGTCCGAGCCCTGCTCTCGCTCAAGGGAGCACCCGACTCGCCACCACCGAGCTCGCGGGCCGCGCCCGAGGCGGGACGCGCGACCGTGGAGGTGATGCCGAGGGCTTCCGCGTAGCGCAGGTACGTGTCGATGGAGGCGACGACGACGCGGGCCTCGACGGTGATCAGGTCGATCCCGACGAGGGAGATGCGGACCCAGGCATCGATGACGATGCCTTTGTCGAGAATCCGATCCAGGACATCGATGAGACTGGTGCCACCTGCTGCGCGTTCTACTGGCATGCCGCTCTACCCCTTTTTCGCCGTTTTGGTGCGCGCGAGCTCGCGCTCGAGCTCGGCGATGCGGCTCTCGAGCCGCTGCACCTCACCCGTATCGAGCTGTCCCCCGCCATGCGTTGGCCGTACGAGATTGCGGTCGTAACGCCACCAGTTGAGCCCGATCTGCTCCGCCTTGTCGATGGAGCAGACCAGCAGTCGGATGCGGATCGTCAGCAGCTCGACGTTCGCGAGCGAGATGCTGATGTCGCCCGCCACGACCAGGCCCTTATCGAGGACGCGATCGAGGATGTCGATGATGCTCGTGCTCTCGTGCTGCATCCCGGGTCGGCGATCCATCACAGCAGCTTCCCCAATGGCTTCAGATCCAGATTCAGATCCTCCTTGGTGAGCCCGAACTGTTTCGCGAGCTCCTCCACTTTTTCCTCCAGTCGCATGAGCGCGATGCCCATTCGCTCGACCTCGTCCTCGCTCAAGCTCCCTCCCTCCATGCGCCGGACCGCCTGACGCTCGAGCAGCTGCCGCAGGAACTCGACGAGCGTCAGGACGAGCTGGGCGAGGCCCTGCTCGACGCGCTCGGGGTCGATGTCGATCTTCTCCGGCAGGAGATCGGCCAGATCCGCGCGCGAAGCGCTCATGCCGTCTCCGCGAACGTGTATGGCGGCCAGGGGCCGCTCACGACCGCACGGACACCTTCGAGCGTCGCCGTCACACGCACCGCGTCCTCCTTGGCTTGCTCGGCCGCACCCGGCACGGCCAGCAGCGATGACGAAAGCGCAAGGTCGGGTGCAGGGCAAATTGCGTGCCGAACGTCCGCTTGGTCGACCGCCAGCTCCCTGACAAGCCGTTCCGCGAGCGCCTCGGCCGCCGCGCGCCGCCCGTCCTCGTCGGCAAAGGCCTGCCCGCGCGTCTCGAGGAATCGCCGGCCCGGGGTGCTCGCCTGCACGCGATGACCGCGTCCCTCGATCACCGGCGAGCACTGCCAGAGCAGCGTGATCGCGATCTCCTGCCGGCCACCGATGCGGCGCAGCGTCGCGCCCAGCTCGCCGGCGCGGGCGGCGAGCCGCTCTCGCGCGACGTCTTCGTCCTCGACGCGCTGACCGAAGCGCACCGGGAGACACGCCGTCCGCGCGCAGAGCTGCTCGACGATCCGGTGGTGGTCGAACACCAGCTCCCGGTCGAGCGGACCTTCGCTGGGCGATGCCCAGAGCCCGAGCTCGCCCGCGGGGACCCAGACGAGCGGCACGCCAGCAAGGCCGCGCGGCGGCTCGTCGCAAGGCGACGCGCTGATGGCGTGGATGAGGAGGCTCACGCGGTCTTCTGCTTCTCGGACATCGTCTCGACCGCGGTGAGGACGAGGTTGAGCCCGAGGTAGATCAGGTCGACGCCGGCAACGGAGATCGTGGCCTCGCCCGTGAGCACCACGCCGCGGTTCAGCAGCCGATCCGTCAGCTCGAGAAGGCTCATGCCTGCGGAGCGATCGATCACAACGACCCGACCTTCGCGCCGTAGCGGTAGGCGGGCCAGGGACCCGCTACGCGTGCCGCGTAGCCACGAGGCGACCACACTTTGTTGAAGCCCTCGGTCGCCCGGCGCAGCGCCCCCTCGTGGTCCCGCGGGACGAGCGCGGTGGCGCGCGCGACCGGGCCGCCTTCCACGAGCGGCTCGTCGGTGAGCTCCTCCGCCACGGTCTCGGTCGCCGCGCGAAGCGCCGCGCGCGCGTCATCCTCGACGCGCCGCCTGGCGTCGCGGCGCGCGTTGTCCAGCTTCGTCCGCAGCAGATACGCGCGGCCCGGCGCGCTCGCCCCCGCGGCCCCCCGCAGCTCCCGCAGCTCGGGCTCGGCGTCGAGCGACTCCCCCGCCACCCGGTCGTCGCGATCGAGCGTGATGACCCACTCGGCGCGTCCCGCCACGGCGGCCAGTGCCGTCGCGAGCTCGGGGCCGCGCTCGCGCAAGGCAGAACGCACGCGGTCCTCGCTGCGGAAGATCGTGCCGAACGCGAGCGGCAGGACCGCACCGAGCCCATCCAGCAGTCGCGCGTTGACCTCCTGATGCGACGCGGCGCGCGGGCCGAGCCAGGTCGCGTCCGCCACGTTGCGATCGAGCGGCTCCTGATCGAACTCCGCTGCGGGGACCTCGCTCACCGCGCCGATGACCGCGTCGGCAGTGACGCCGCGAACGCGCGCCCCACCGATGCCCTCGAGCTGATGCCGCTCGAGCCACTGCACGGCGCCTGGACCCGCGACCGCGTACACGTACAGCAGGCCGCTCACGAAAGCTCGTCCGGCGTCTCGATCACGACCCTCTTGCCCTCGGTATTCGCCGCCAGCCGCTCGGCCATCTCGGCCTCGATCTGACGCTTGCGGTACTCGCGGATCTCACGCATCTGCACGAGGATCGGCGCCTCCTGGGCGCGGTACTCCATCTCGTCGATCTGGCCCTCCTCGAGCTGGAGCTGTAGGAGCAGCAGCCGCTCTTTGACGGCGTCCTCGTTCATATATTCGGCCTCGGCCACCTCGAGCACCTTTTCGAAGCAGTACTTGATGCCCGCGGCGGGCAACGAGTACGGCAGCATCAGGAGCTTCCCCAGCCCGAACACGGGGTCAGACCCCCGCGGAGCGCTCGAGCTGGAGGCGGATGGTCACGAAGTTGTACGGAGGCCAGGGGCCCGTGTAACGGAACGCGAGCTTGCCCTCGTACTTCTTGCCGATCTCGTGGACCTTGCCGTCGAACGCGTCCGCGCTCTCGCGGGCGACGAGGAACGCGGCGTTCATGATCATCTTGTCGCCGATGACCTTGTTCGAGCGCGACGCGATGGCCGCGTCGGCGAGATGGTCGTAGATGTCGCGCACGTAGGCGTCGGACTTGTTCGCGAGCGCCTGCTCGACGAGCCGGCCGAGCTGCATCCGCGCGAAGTAGGTGGACGCGTGCTGGTTGTTGACGATCTCGTCCTTGAGCCGCCGGATCTCCTCGTTCTCCCGCTCGATCTCCGCGAGGACCTCCTCGCGATCCCAGTTCACCTTGAGCCCGAACTCGAGCTTGTCCTTCATCTTCTGGAGCACGTCGCGCAGCGCGTCGTACGTGTCCTTGAGGAACTCGATGGTGTCCGACTCGGTCTTGAACAGCGTGCCGAAGCTCATCGGGACCGGCGTGAAGCCGTTGTCGATCATGACGACCTCGTTGACGTGCTCATGGGTGAGCGCGTTCTCGCGGGTCGGGTCGTAGACCTGGAGCGGGGCGCGGCTCACGACCGCGGCGAGGTCGCGGTCGTGGACGGTGTAGACGGAATCCGATCGGCCGCCGATGCCGATGTTGCCGAAGCTGCGTGGCTCGGTCGATTCGATGATGCAGTAGACGTAGACGCCATCGTCCGTGGCGCCGGTGGCGTCTGCCGCGACCGCGAGACCCGTCCGCTCGTCCACTCGACTTCCTCCTCGCCGGCGGATGCTATGACGCCAGGTTCAGGAACTCCCGCGTGAAGCCGTACAGCTTCTCGCGGTCCTCCCTGAGAACCGGTTTGAGCCCGTAGTGGTTGATGACCTTGATCTGCGTTTGCACCCACTCGGCCCAGCAGACGGAGCAGACGCGCTCTTCGACCTCTGCACCCAGCGTGCCAGGAAGCCCCACCTTGCCCGCTCCCTCGCGCGTCTGCGAGCAGCGGACGCAGGTCACGATCCCCATGTCCTCAGGATAGAAGCGTCAACGGGGAATGCCGACGCGGGCGAGCGGCGCGTAGCGCAGCACGGGCCGTCCGTGGACCAGGCTCAGCGGAATGACGCCACGCTCGGCCAGATGGCCGGCGTGCTCGCTCGCATCGCTGCCGACGCGCACCCCCGAGGTCGTGACGTCCCGCACGCGCTTCACCAGGAGGCGTCCTGGCGCGAGCGGGTCGTCCAGCACCACGAGCTCCCCGGCGCGTGGCGGCCGCCGCAGCGCGGCGACCACCAGCCAGTCACCGTCCCGCAGGACGGGCTCCATGCTTCCGCCGGAGACCGCGACGCGTCGCAGCCCGAAGGCTATTTCTTGGTCGCCCAGAAGATGTCGCTGATCTCCTTCACGGCGGCCTGGAGGTCCGCGGCGGCCTGCGCGTCCACGTTCTGCTTGTTCTTCGAGCAGAGCTTGGCCGCCTTCCAGAACGTGTCGTGCAGCTTCGGGTACTTCTCGAGGTGCTCGGGCTTGAAGTAGTCGCTCCAGAGGATGAGCAGCTCCTTCTTGCAGATCTGCGCGTGCTCCTCCTTGACCTGGATGCAACGGACCAACGTATTCCGGTCTGCGTTGTTCTTCGGGTCGATGGCCGTGATCTTCTCGACCATCTTCGCGACCGTGTCGGCCGCGATCTTCGCGGTGCTCGGGTCGTAGATGCCGCAGGGGACGTCGCAGTGCGCGTGGGCGGTCAGGCGCGGGGCCAGCAGCCGAGTCAGTGCCAGCATCGTTGTCCTCCCATGGATCTTCGTCAGGGGGTCATGGTGACGCAAACGGCAGCTTCACGTCGTACGTGGTGTCGGCGTCGATCCGCAGCTCCTTGCCCGGGACGCTCAGCAGCTGGCTCACCCGCGGGGCGAACACGTCGACCGTGTAGCTGCCCTTCGGGACCGCGATCTCGTAGTGCCCGTGCGGGTCGGTGTAGCCGCCGACGAGGAAGCCACGCGCGTCGCTCACGTTCACGGGCGCCTCCTCGATGGGCACGCCGTCGGCGGTGAGCACATTGCCGCGCAGGAGCACGCCCGCCGCCAGCACGATGTCGACGCGCGTGTCGGCGGAGCGGATCTCGACCGGATCGGCGTCGTTCCAGCTTCGCCCGCTGCGCCACCAGGTGCCGACCGCGCGGCTGCCGGAAGGTGGCTGGATCTGGAGCACGTAGGTCTCGGGGCGGGTCGTGACCACGTAGCTGCCATCGCCCTTCGTCTCGCGGCAGATGCGTCCCGTCGCGAACGGCGTGTCGACGCAGACGTGCGCCCCGACGAGCGGCGTGCCGTCCGGGAGCGTCACGCGGCCGACGAGGCGCGGGCCGGTGCGGAGGGCGACGTCGTAGCGCACGTCGCGGTCGAGGATGAGCGGCGCCGCGTTCATGCCCGTGTCCGCGAAGCGGTGGTACTGGTAGCGCAGCTGCTCCCCGTCCGTGTCGGACGGGATCGTCCACACCCAGTACTGGCCTGGCTCGCGCACCACGCGGTACGTCCCCACCTTGTCCGTCTTGTCGCAATTCCACGGCAGCGGTGCCGCGAGCGTGCTCGTGCAGATCTGCGCCTCCTCGAGCGGCCGGCCGTCGCGTCCATCGGTGACGACGCCGTCGATGACGAAGCCGCGTATGAGCGCCACGTCGACGCCGAGCTCGTCGCTCGCGCGCACGTCGATGGTGTCGGCCTCGTACGAATCGACGCGCCCGCGCGCCCACTGCGCCACGAGCCGCGCGCCCGGCGAGCTCTGGATCTCGACCTTGTAGACGCCGGGCTTCACGCGCACCGCGTAGCGCCCGTCCGCATGCGACGACACGCAGAACGTCGCGCCGTCGACGGTCGCGTGCGCGCACACGCTGGCGCCGTTCACGAGCGCGCCCGCGTCGTCACGCACCGTCCCGCCGACGAGCGCGAGCCCTTCGAGCGCGATGACCGTCGTCGCGCTGCCGGTCGTCAGGTCCACGCCCTGACGTGCCTCCTCGAGACGGGCGCCCGCCGGTGGCGTCGCGCGCAGCAGGTACGTGCCGCTGGGGAGGTCGAACGCGACGCGGCCGTCCGCACCCGTCGTCCCGCAGCGCTCGTCGCCGCGACCGGTGCCCGTCGCGCACACCCGCACGGCCCGCACCCCGTTCCCACCGCTGGCGGCACGAACGTCGAGATGCCGCGCCACGGGCTCCCGTTCCGGCGGACCGTCCGGACCCGAGACCGGGACCGCCGGGGTGCAGGACAGGGCGCCGGCGAGGATCAGGAGGAGTACGCGGGAGCGCATACCTACATTCAACGCGCGCGGGGGCTGGTGTCACTCAGGCCGCGCAGCAGGCGCGAGAACTCCGCGAGCGGACCGGACAGCTCCTCCGCGGGCTCGCGGTCCATGAGCTCGCGCATCGCGGCTCGGACAGGGCGCGCGTCAAAAAGAACGGCGTGCGTCTGCGTCGTGATCGGCATCTCGACGCCCTTGCGCTTCGCGCTCGCGTACGCGGCGACCGTCGTGCCGACGCCCTCGGCGACCTGGCCACCGAGGCGCTCCGTGATCTCCGGCAGCGCGAGGCCACGCGCGAGCAGCTCGCCGACCGTCCGGTTCCGCGAGTGGGTGCTCGCGCACGTCGCGATGAGGTCGCCCACGCCCGCGAGACCGGCCGCCGTGAGCGGGTCGGCGCCCTCGCTGAACGCGAATCGCGCGATCTCCGCGAGGCCGCGCGTGAGGAACCCGGCCTTCGCGTTGTCCCCGTAGCCGATGCCGTCGATCGCGCCCGCGCCGAGGGCGATGATGTTCTTCAGCGCCCCGCACAGCTCGACGCCGACGACGTCGGTGTTCGTGTAGGCGCGGAACATCGGCGTGCCCATGAGCGCCTGGAAGCGTCGCGCGACGAGCGGCTCCGCCGAGGCGATGACCGTCGGCGCCGGCAGCCCGGCCGCGATCTCGCGGCTGATGTTCGGTCCTGAGAGGACCGCCACGCGACGTGGGCCGATCGCCTCACCCCACAGCTCGCTCATGCGCGTTCCGTCGGCATCGAGCCCCTTCGTGGCCGAGAGCACGTGGTGGCGGTCCTTCAGCAGCGGTGCGAGGCGGTCGCGGAGCGCGCGCACCCCCGCGGTCGGCACGGCGCAGACCAGGTCGTCCGCCGCGAGGGCGCGCTCGGGATCGGCCGTCACCTCGACCGAGTTGGGGATCTTGATGCCGGGGAGGTAGCGACGGTTCTCCCGCAGCGCGGCGAGCTCGGCGGCCTTCTCCGGGTCGCGCGTCCACAGCAGCACGCGCTTCCCGCCGTCGCGCGCGAGGATCGTGGCGAGCGTCGTCCCCCACGATCCGGCCTGCAGGACCGCGACCTCCGGCGTCACCTCAGCGGCTCCCGAGGCGCGGCTCCGCGCCGCGGAGGATGCGCTCGATGTTCTGCCGGTGGCGCCAGGTGACGATCGCGCTCGCGGCCAGGATGAACGCGAGGATCGCCGCGTTGAAGGGCATGACGCCGGTCCAGGTGAAGAGCGCGTAACCGGCGACAGCGCCGGCAACGGCCGCGAGGGAGCCGACCGAGACCATGCGCGTGAGCGCGATCGCGACCATGAACGCGGCGACGGACACGAGCCACGCGGGGCTCGCGATGACCAGCAGCGCGCCGAAGCCCGTCGCGACGCCGCGCCCGCCGCGGCCCTCGAGGAACGCGGGCCAGCAATGCCCCGCGACCGCCCCGAGCGCGGCGAGCGCCTGCGCGACGGGCCGCAGCTCGGCTCCGCCGGGGAACACGATGTCCGCGAGCAGCACCGCGGTCACGCCCTTCAGGATGTCGAGCCCCGCGACGAGCAGGCCCGCGCCGACACCGAGCGTGCGCATCGTGTTCGTCGCGCCGGTCGAGCCCGAGCCGACGCGCCGCAGATCGACATTGCGATAGATCTTGCCGACGAGGTAGCCGCTCGAGACCGAGCCGATCGCGTACCCCGCGAGGCCCACGACGACGGCCGCGACGGGGTGGAGCGGACCCATCAGTCCTTCTCGTCCCGCGCGCCGCGCATCTGGAGGCGGATCGGCGTGCCCTGGAAGCCGAAGCGCTCGCGGATCCTGTTCTCGAGGTAGCGCTGGTAGGAGAAGTGGACCGCCTCGGGGCGGTCGACGAAGAACACGAACGTCGGCGTGCGCGCGTCGGCCTGCGTCACGTGATGGAAGCCTACCGGTCGTCCGCGGCTCGTCGGGGGCGGATGCGACGCGAGCGACTCCACGAGCAGCTCGTGCAGCTGACCCGTGGGGATCCGGCCCGCGCGGGTCGCGACGATCCGGATCGCGTCATCGAGGGTGGCGTCGACGTTGCGCTTGTTCTTGGCCGAGGTGAAGTGATGCGCGAGCCACGGCGCGAAGTGGAACTCGCGAACGAGGTCGGCCGTCCACGTGGCGGTGACCTCCTCACCGTGCTCGACGATGTCCCACTTGTTCACCGCGACCACGAGGCCCACGCCGGCCTCCAACGCGTAGCCCGCGACGTGGACGTCCTGGTCGACGATGCCCTCGGTGGCATCGACGAGCAGGATCGCGACGTCCGCGCGCTCGAGGGCGTGGACGGTCCGCAGCAGCGCGTACTTCTCGATGCCCTCGTCGATACGGCCGCGCCGGCGGATGCCGGCCGTGTCGACGAGCAGGATCTGCGCGCCATCGCGCACGAGCATCGTGTCGATCGGATCGCGCGTGGTCCCGGGGATCTCGCTCACGACGGCGCGCTCGCTGCCGACGAGCGCGTTCAGGAAGCTCGACTTGCCGACGTTCGGCCGGCCGACGATCGCGATGCGCGCGTCGTACCTGCCCTCGAACACGTCGTCGTCGGGCGGAAGGAGCGTGACCACCCGGTCGAGCAGATCGCCCGTCCCGTGGCCCTGGATCGCGGAGACGGGCTGCGGCTCGCCGAGACCCAGCTCGTAGAACTCGGCCGACTGCGCCTCCGCGCGCCAGCCGTCGCTCTTGTTCGCGACGAGCAGGGTGGGCTTGCCCGACCGCCGCAGCCGATCGGCGACGTCGTGCTCGACGGGCACGATGCCCGTCTTCGCGTCGACGACGAACATCACGATGTCCGCCTCTTCGATGGCGGCCTCGACCTGGCGGCGGACCGCCGTGTCCATCTCCGCCTTGCCGTCGTCGAGCCCGCCGGTGTCGACGAGGCCGAAGTCGCGGCTGCGCCACTCGACCGTCCCGTAGATCCGATCGCGCGTCGTTCCGGGCAGGTCCTCGACGATGGCCAGGCGCTCGCCGATGAGACGGTTGAACAGCGTGGACTTGCCGACGTTCGGCCTCCCGACGACGGCGACGAGCGCACGGGTCATCGGACGATCACGATCGCTAGGAGAGCGCTTCCGCGCGCTCCTTCACTTCGAGTAGGGTCTCCATCGGCGTCGAACAGCCACCGATGAGGCCGACGCGCTCCTTCCCGGCCAGCCACGCCGGCTCGAGCTCCGCGGCGCTCTCGATGTGATACGCGGTGCGCCCCTGCATCCTCGCGAGGTTGACGAGCTCGCGCGTGTTCGCGGAGTTCTTCCCACCGACGACGATGATCGTGTCGGTCCGCTCCGACAGCTCGGTCGCGGCGTGCTGTCGCTTCACGGTGACCGGGCAGACGGTGTTGAAGACCTTGAGCTCCTGCGAGATCTCGGCGACGTGCGCGACGAGCGCGGTGAACGCCCAGGGCGGCTGCGTCGACTGCGAGACCACACCCGCGCGCTTCATCTTCGGCAGCCTGTCCCATTCCTCCTTCGTCTCGACGACCTTCGCGTTCGGGGCGAAGCCAAGGAGCCCGACGACCTCGGGATGCTCCCGGGTGCCGAGGATGATCACCGTGTAGCCCTCGTCCGCAAGCTGCTTCGTGAAGCGCTGCGCGCGCAGCACGAGCGAGCAGGTCGCGTCGATGCACTCCATGCCCTGCGCCTCGATCTTGGCGCGCGTCTCCGGCGGGATCCCGTGAGCCCGGATGACGATGATGCCGTCCTTCGCCTCGCTCGGGTCGGAGATGACCTTCACGCCGCGCGCGGCGAGGCGCTCGCTGATCTTCGGGTTGTGCACCACCTGCCCGAGGTTGTGCACGCTGCGCCCAGTTTCAGTTGCGGCCTCGGTGAGCTCGACGGCCTTCTTGACCCCGAAGCAGAACCCGTTCTCGCGCGCGAGGAGGACTTCCATGACCTCAGTGTACGTTCGCGCGAGCCGTTTCTAGCGATGCTCGCCGCGCATCTCCTCGGGAAGCAGGCGCGCGATGCGTCGCATGATCGCGGCCGTCGTCGCGTCGGCCGACGAGCGCTCGCTGCTCGCGAGATCCGCCACACGGAAGGACTCACCGATGACGACGTCGATGTCGCGGCGCCAGAAGCGCCCAAGGCGAGCGTGTGTCGTGCCGGCGATGCCGACGGGCACGATCGGCGCTCCCGAGCGCTCGGCGAGCAGCGCGATACCGGGATGCCCGCGGCGCAGGACGCCGTCCTCGCTGCGATGGCCCTCCGGGAAGAAACCGAGCGGATGCCCGGTCTCGAGCACGCGCAGCGCCGTCACGATCGCGCGCCGGTCGGCCTCGCCACGCCGCACCGGGAAGCAGCCGATCCCGCGGAGCACGCCGCCGATGAGCGGCACCTCGAAGACCTCCTGCTTCGCCATGTAGCGAAGCGGCACGCGGAACGCGAATTCGATCCAGGGAGGGTCCTTCCAATCGATGTGGTTCGCGGCGAGGATGTACGGGCCCTCCGCGGGGATGTGCTCGCGGCCGCGGACCGCGAGGGGAGCGAGGAACGTGGCGAGCGCGCTCACCGTCCCGAAGCCGAGCTGCCACACCCACAGGCGCCGGTCGGGCCACTCGGGCGCGCCAAGCCAGCCGACGCCCGTCGCGGTCACGACCTGGGCGCGTTGGGCCGCGTGATCACCGCGAGCACGCGATCGAGCGCCTCCTGGACGCTCAGGCCGTCGGTCTGCACGACGACGGCGTCCTGCGCCGCCTTGAGCGGCGCCACGGCGCGCTCTCTGTCGAGCTGGTCGCGCCGCAGGATCTCGTGCAGGAGCTGCTGACGTGTGCGGGCCTCGCCGCGCGCCGCGAGCTCCTCCTCACGCCGCCTCGCCCGCTCCGCGGCCGATGCCGTGAGGAAGATCTTCCGCTCGGCATGAGGCAGCACGATCGTGCCGATGTCGCGCCCGACCATCACGACGCGCCCCTGCGTCGCGAGCGCTCGCTGTTGCTCCACCATCGCGTCGCGCACCGCCGGCACGCGCGCGACCTGCGACACGACGCGATCGACGCCCGCGGCGCGGATCGGCCAGGTGACGTCGCGGCCGTCGAGGAGCACGGTATAAGCGCGGCCGTCGCGCACCGTCGGGGGACCGATGAGGATGCGCACGGAGCGCGCGAGCTCGGCGAGCTTCGCGCCATCGTCTGGATCGATCCCACGGTCGAGCGCGGCGAGCGCGACCGCGCGGTACATCGCGCCGGTGTCGAGGTACAGGTAGCCGAGCCGCTCCGCGACGAGCGCGCCGATCGTGCTCTTCCCCGCGCCGGCCGGTCCATCGATGGCGATCGTGCGCGGCGTCGGCATCAGCGCGCCGCCGTACCGAGCAGCTTGATCTCCCGCGCGCTGAGCTCGCGCCAGCTTCCGGGCGCGAGTCGTCCGAGGAGCAGCGGGCCAAGGCGCACGCGCCGCAGGCCCGTCACGCGGAGCCCGACCGCCGCGCACATGCGGCGCACCTGCCGCTTCCAGCCCGTGCGCAGCACGAGGCGCAGCGTCCCGCCGGTCGCGGTGCGCGAGACCACGCGTACCGTGTCGGCGCGCGCGGTCCCCTCCTCGAGCTCGACGCCGCTGCGCAGCTTCGCCAGCGCTTCGCGCGTGACCCCGCCGAGCACGCTGACCTCGTATTCGCGGTCGTGCCCGTTCCGCGGGTGCAGCACGCGCTCCGCCCAGTCGCCATCGTTCGTGAGGAGCAGGAGCCCCTCGGAATCGGCGTCCAGCCGGCCCACGGGGTAGAGACGCTCGGGTGCGCCGACGAGCGCGACCACGTCCTGCCGCCCGCGCTCGTCGCGCGCCGTGGACACGATCCCGCGTGGCTTGTGCAACACCAGGTAGCGGCGCCGAGGTGCCGCACCCAGAGGAAGCCCGTCGACCTCGATCGTCGCCGATGGGTCGACCTGCGTCCCGAGCTGCGTGACGAGCTTTCCGTCCACGCGAACGCGACCCTCGGCGATGAGCCGCTCGGACGCGCGGCGCGAGGCGACACCGCGGTCGGCGAGGACCTTCTGCAGGCGGATGTCCGCTATGGCGAGTGCGCTCCCTCGGTGTCGCTCACGAGACCCTCGGGCGTCATCACCCGCGGCAGCTCCTCGAGGCTGGTCAGGCCGAAGCACTCGAGGAACTCCCAGGTCGTCCCGTAGAGGATGGGCCGGCCGGCGGCCTCGCGGCGCCCGCGCTCCTCGATGAGGCGCCGCGCCATCAGCGTGTAGATGGTCTGGTCGCAGTTCACCCCGCGGATGGCCTCGATCTCCGCGCGAGTGGCGGGCTGCTTGTACGCGATGACCGCGAGCGTCTCGAGTGAGGCGGTCGACACGCGCAGCCGATCCGCGCCGAGGAACGCGGACACGTACGGGGCCGCGCCGGCCGAGGTCATGAGCTGCCAGTCGTCTCCGTCGTGCGCGAGGCGCAGGCCGGTGTCCTCGAGCGTCGCCTCGAGCTCCTGCAGCGCCGCGTCGATCGCTCGCGGCGTGACGCCGATGATCTTCGCGAGCTCGCCGCGCGAGACGGCCTTTTCGGCGACGAAGAGCACCGCTTGGATCGCGTTGGCGGTCGGTGTCATTCGGCGCGCGCCTCTCCCGTCGTCTTCCTCGTGATCACGATCTCGCCGAACAGCGCGTCCTGCTGGATATCGATGACGATGCGCCGGTACAGATCGAGCAGCGCGATGAAGGTCACGATAGCGAAGCCGAGGGTCGGCGTCGTGCCGAGCAGCTCCATGAACGTGAGCCGCGCATCGGGAGATGCGAAGAGCGCCTCGATCTCCGCCGTGCGCTGCTCCACCGAGTAGCGCTCGGCCGGCGCGACGAGCTCGTCCTCGCGCTGGCGACCGACGAGCGACAGCACGTGCGCCCAGGCCGACGCGAGCGCGTCCGGCGAACCGCCCTTCGGCGGGAGCACGACGGTGCCGCCCTCTCGATGGAACGCTCGCTCGCCGGCCCGCATCCGCTGACCCAACGACGCGGCGCGCTCGCGCGTCGCGGCGTACTCCAGAAGCCGCGCGCGCAGCTCGGCCTCGCTCTCGCCCTCGTCCTCGGGGATCGGCTCGAGCGAGGGCAGCAGGCTGCGCGCCTTCAGGAGCACGAGGCGTGACGCGAGCATGAGGAACGCCGAGACCTCCTCCGCGGGCAGCGCGTCCAGCGCGCGCACTCGTTGCAGGTATTCATCGGCAAGATCCCCCAGCCGGATCGTGAGGATGTCGAGCTTGCGCTCCTCGATGAGCTGGAGGAGCAGATCGAGCGGGCCCTCGAAGCCCTCGACCGTGACGCGCGGGAGATCCGGGCCGATCACGGCACCGCTTCTCGATCCGCGCGCGCGAGCAGCCGCTCCTCGCCGCTGATCGGCGTCTCGTGGTGCCGCGCGATCAGCTGCACGACATGCTCCGGCGCGCCACGCTTCTTCGCCTCGATCGCGCCGCGCCGCGCGTGATCGATGTACCGCGCGAGGATCGAGTCGCCGCGCCCGACCCGCGCCCTCAGGCCGGGGATCGCCCCGAGCAGCACCGCGGCGACACGGTGCCAGATGCGCGTCTCGGCCGGCTTCGCGAGGTCGTGCAGGTACCCCGCGAGGACCAGGTCGTCGGTGGCGCCGAGGGAGCGCAGGATCTCGGCGGTCCGCTCGGCGTGACGCGCGTCGGCCTCGGGGGTCGTCGCGAATCGCCAGGTCTGAATGACCCGATCGAGCCCCGGCATCGCGCCGCTCAGAAGAACGTGCCGTGCGAGCCGACGAAGAGGCTGAAGAGGAACTGCGCGGGGCCGAACACGATCGTGTTGAAGAACCGGCCGCCGGCCAGCAGCAGGAACAGGAGCAGGAAGGGCCCGTACTGCTGGTAGCTGCGCCAGGCGAACTGCTGACGCGGCGGAAGCAGCCCGTAGACCACGTTCGCTCCGTCGAGCGGCGGGATCGGGAGCAGGTTGAACACCGCGAGGATGCAGTTGTAGAAGACGACGAGCAGCAGGATCTTGTCGTAGTCGCTCGTGAGCGAGGTCGACGGAAGCGTCGCCGAGAAGCGCAGCGGCAGCGCGCAGATCGCCGCCAGAGCCAGATTCGCCAGAGGTCCGGCGATCGCGACCAGCGTCACGCCGAAGGGGCCACGGAGGCGTGACTCGTTGAACGGCACCGGCTTGCCGTAGCCGAAGCCGGCGACCACGAGGAGCAGCGTGCCGAAGATGTCGAAGTGCGCGAGCGGGTTGAGGCTCAGACGGCCGAGCAGCCGGCCCGTGTCGTCGCCGAGGCGATGCGCCGCGTAGGCGTGCATGAACTCATGGACCGTGATGCCCAGGACGACGGCGATGATGAAGCCGACGAAGCCGATCGGGTCCCGGGAGGCGTTCCCGATCGGTCCCTGCAGGCTGCCGGTGAGGAAGTAGAAGACCAGCAGCACCAGCGCGATGAGAAGCACGGGATTGTCCGATCCGGGGAAACGCGAACCACGGGCGATCACGAAGAGAGTCTAGAGACGGCTCTCCTACGGAGCCGCAGGCGAAGAAGAAGGACGGTCACGGCACCGCGGAGCGGTGCTGTGACCACCTACAGATGTCCCAACACGAGTCGCCGCCTCAGGACCCGCGTACCGCTCCAACGGAACGCGTCCGCGATCATCGCGAGCGCCGCCGTGTCGTCCGGCCGGCCACCGAGATGGACCTCGGCATAGGGCTCGCCGCGCTCGACGCGATCCCCCACCTTCGCCCGCAGCACCACGCCCACCGTGAGGTCGATCGGGTCGCCCTTCTTCGCGCGACCCGCCCCCAACAGCACGCTCGCGATGCCGATCTTGTCGGCCGCGAGATCCTTCACGTAGCCGGTGCGCGCCGCGCGCAGCGCCTCGGTCCGCTTCGCGCGGGCGAGCCGCGACGGATCGTCGATGACGCGGGCGTCGCCGCCCTGCGCCGCCGCCAGCTCGCGGAGCTTCGCGAGGCCGCTGCCATCCTCCAGCGCCCTGCGGATGCGCGCCTCGGCGGCCGCCATCGTCCGCGCGGCACGGGCGTGGACGAGCATCTGCGAACCGGCGAGGACGGAGAGCTTCACCAGATCCGCGGGTCCCTGGCCGCGGAGCGTCGCGATCGCCTCGTCCACCTCGAGCGCGTTGCCGACGGCGAAGCCGAGCGGCTGATCCATGTCCGTGAGCTCGCACGAGACGACGAGGCCGGCCGCGCGGCCGATCGCGACCATCGCCCGCGCCAGCGCGCGCGCGGTCCGAAGGTCCTTCATGAACGCGCCGCGACCGACCTTCACGTCGAGCAGCACGGCGTTCGCGCCGGCGGCGATCTTCTTCGACATGATGCTCGAGGCGATGAGCGGGATCGAGGGCACCGTGCCTGTCGCGTCGCGCAGTCCGTAGATCAGGCCGTCGGCGGGCGCGAGATCGGCGGTCTGTCCGGTGACCACGACGCCGATCCGCTCGAGCTGCGCGAGGAACTCCGTCGTCGAGAGATCGACCCGGTAGCCCGGGATCGCCTCGAGCTTGTCGAGGGTGCCACCGGAGAAGCCGAGCCCGCGACCGCTCATCTTCGCGACCCGCACGCCGCACGCGGCGACGAGCGGCGCGACGACCAGCGTCGTCTTGTCGCCGACGCCGCCGGTCGAGTGCTTGTCCACCACCCGGCCGAAGCGCGAGAGGTCGAGCCGCTCGCCCGAGGCGACCATGCTCGACGTCAACGCGCTCGTCTCGCGCGCGTCCATGCCGCGCAGCACGACGGCCATCAGGAACGCGGACAGCTGGTAGTCGGGAATCTCGTGACGGACGTAGCCCTGGATGAGCTCGCCGATCTCGTCCGCGCTGAGTCGCCCTCCGTCCCGCTTGCGCTCGATGAGCTCGACGACGCGGCTCAAAGCTTCGCGACGACGCCCTTGATGACCTCGCCCAGCCGCTTGCCGGCGCGATCGGCCACCGCGAGCACGTCCTCGTGGTGCACGTGCTCGATCTGCCCGGGGATGCCGGTCGCCATGTCGGTCACCGTGGCGATGGCGAGGATGCGCATGCCCATGTGCCGCGCGACGAGCACCTCCGGTACGGTGCTCATCCCGACGGCATCGGCGCCGAAGCCACGCAGCATCCGCAGCTCGGCCGGCGTCTCGAAGTTCGGACCGGGCACGGCCACGTAGACCCCCTCGCGCAGGTCGCGATCGACGCTGTGCGCGAGCGTCCGGAGCTCCTCCGAGTACGTGCCGACCATGTCGGGGAAGCGCGGGCCAAGGGCGTCGTCGTTCGGGCCGCGCAGCGGATTCGCCGGCATGTGATTGATGTGGTCGGAGATGACCATCAGGTCACCGGCGCTGAACGCGGGGTTCAGACCGCCGCAGGCGTTGGTGAGGATGATCGTCTCGATGCCCCACGCCTTGAAGACACGGAGCGGGAACGTCACGGCGTCCATGTCGTAGCCCTCGTAGTAGTGGAGGCGGCCCTGCATGACAGCCACGTCCTTGCCGGAGAGCGTCCCCACGACCAGCTGGCCCGCGTGCCCCGGGACGGTGCTCTTCTGCCACCCGGGGATGTCCCCGTACGGGATGCGCGTCGCGTCGGCGACCTCGGTCGCGAGCGCGCCCAGGCCCGAGCCGAGGACGATCGCGACCGACGGCACGCGCTTGGTGCGCGCCCGGATCGCCGCGACCGCGGGACCAGTTCTTATGGTCATCACCTGCCGCCCACCCCTCTCAGGACCATCAGAGGCCACCGTCCTCTTTCAAGATCTTCGTGCGCAGCAGCTCGAGGAACGGACGCATGCCCGCGGTGCGCACGAAGCGGGCGACCGTCGCGCTGCGCCGCACGTCGATGACGTCGCCGACGTGAAGGTCGTGCTCCTCCTGGCCGTCGAGCGAGAGACGCGCGGGCTCGTCGAGGATCCGCAGGTCGATGCGTTGATCGCCCTCGAGCACGACGGCATTGCGGAACGACAGGTGCGGGGCGATCGGGACGATCATGACCGCGTCGGAGTGCGGCAGGATGATCGGCCCACCGACGGAGAAGCCGTAGGCCGTCGAGCCCGTGGCCGTGGCGACGACGAGGCCGTCGGCCCAGTAGACGGTGAACGGCGCGTCGTCGATGCGCACCTCGATGTGGATCGAGCGCACGAG
This sequence comes from Chloroflexota bacterium, assembly GCA_016194865.1. GTDB lineage: Bacteria > Chloroflexota > Limnocylindria > P2-11E > P2-11E > JACQAT01. The sequence continues at coordinate 49,967 of JACQAT010000020.1, read as the reverse complement.
CTGGCCACGCGCGACGACGACGTCGTTGAGCGCGTTCACGTGCACGACCTCACGCCCGTCGCGACGCAAACGGGCATGCACGAGCGAGCGGTCCTCGCAGGAGTAGCGGCCCTGTGACACCTCGGCGATGACGGCATCGAGCTGCTCGCTCGGCGTCGTCGTGAGGAAGCCGAGCCGGCCCATGTTCACACCGAGCAGCGCGAGCCCGAGCGGAGCGAAGGCGCGCGCCGCGCGCAGCATCGTGCCGTCGCCGCCGAAGACGCACGCGACCTGCGCGCCGGCAACGTCCGCGGCGAGCGTGGGCGAGTCGAGCTGCACTTCCACCACGTCGTCGCCGCGCGCGCGCATGCGTGCCGCGGCGGCGCTGGCGGCGGCGGCGGCCCTCGGGTAATCGGGCCGGACGGCGATCGCGTACTTCATGCGCTCGCCTCGGCCGCGGCTTCCTTGATCCGGCCGGGCGGCATGCCGGCATCGCCGTAGCGCGCGTGGATGAAGATCTCGCGGTTCCCTTCGCGGCCCTCGAGCCGCGAGCGGACGATCGCGACGACGCCCAGACCCTCCGCGACGAATCGCTCCGCGACCGCGACGACCGACGCGGCCCGCGCGCTGACGTCGCGGACGATGCCCCCGCGGCCCACCGCCTCGCGCCCGGCCTCGAATTGCGGCTTCACCAGCGCGACGATCTCGCCGTCCGCCTTGAGGTGCGCGAAGGCCGGCGGAAGCGCGACGCGCAACGAGATGAAGGAGAGGTCCGCGACGAGCAGATCCACCTGCTCGGGAAGGGTGAAGCCGAGGCGCGCGTTCACGCCCTCCATGACCGTGACGCGCGGATCGTTCCGCAGCGACCAGTCGAGCTGACCCTTCCCGACATCGATGGCATAGACGTGACGGGCGCCCCGCTGCAGCAACGCGTCGGTGAAGCCGCCGGTGGACGAGCCGACATCGAGCGCGAGCCGTCCGGTCACGTCGATCCGCAGCTCGGCGAGCGCGGCCTCGAGCTTCTCGCCACCGCGCGACACGAAGCGCGGCCCGCGGTCGAGCGCGATGACCGCGTCCTCCGAGACCGGCTCCGCAGCGCGATGAACGACCTCGCCGTCGACGCGGACGACGCCCGCGAGGATCAGCGCCTGGGCCTTCTCGCGGCTCGGGACGAGCTCACGCGCGACCAGGAGCAGATCGAGGCGCCGCGTACGCCGGCCGGTCGTCGGTGCCATGACGGAGGTCATCGTATCTAGACTCATCACGTGCCGAAGCGTCTCCCGCGCGCCCGCACGCTCAAGGGAGAGCCGAAGCTCGCGCACTACGACTCGGGCGGCGGGACGGCCGGCGAGGCGCCCATCGTGCTCCTCCATGGCGCCACGCTGCGGTCTGAGGACTGGGAGAACGTCTTTCCCCGCCTCGCCACGCGCTACCGGGTCGTCGCCTACGACGCGCGCGGTCACGGCAAGAGCGGTCGCGCGACGGAGTACGGCCTCCGGGCGCTCATCGAGGACCTCGGCCGCATCCTCGACGTCGCCGCTGCCCCCGCGATCGTCATCGGCCATTCGGTCGGCGGCGCGGCCGCCTACGCGTTGCAGTCCAACGCGCCCGAGCGCTTCAAGGCGCTGATCCTCGAGGACCCGCTGCTCGCGCAGTACGGGAGCTGGCGCCTCGACTACTACAGGGCGCTCAGCGCGATCCTCGAGAAGCAGGGCGATCCCGCCGCGCTGAAGGCGGCCGTCGCGCGCCTCCACCTACCGGCTCCGGGACCGAAGGGCGAGCGAACGGTCGGCGAGGTGCGCGGGTTCTACAGCCCCGAACGCATGGCGATGTACTTCGCCGACGTCGACAGGCGGTTCGCCGACGGGTTCCAGAAGGACAAGGAGGGCGCGAAGCTGCTGGCGGGCGCGACGCTGAAGGTGCCGACGCTGCTGCTGACGGCGGATCCGAAGCAGACGGCGCTCGCCGAGGGCGAGGACGAGAAGCTCGCCGCCTCAGGCGACGTGACCGTCGTGCGCTTCCCGGGTGTGAGCCATCGGATCCACGGCACGCGACCCGAGCCCTTCCTCGAGGCGCTGGAGCCGTTCCTCAGGAAGCATCGCGCGTAGCTAGCGGACGGTGATCGTCCAGTACACGCCCGCGTCCTCGAGCCACGTGACACCGTCGATCACGCCACGAACCGAGAGTCGGTAGGTGCCCGGCGTCGAGGGCGCCTTGATCGCGAACGAGAACCAGCCCGTCTGACCCGGCCCGACATACGCCGTCGTCGTCGTGGCGGGACGGTTCAGCGAGAGCCAGCCGCTCGCGACATCCGTGCGCGGTCCATCAAGAGGATCCGCGGTGCCGATGAACGCGGACTGTCCCGGAGAGCCCGCGTACCAGCCGCGGTAGCCGGTGTTGTTCAGCGCGAGCACCAGCGTGGTCGTCTGGCCGGGGGCGAGCGTCGGGTCGGGGCTCTGCGCGGAGAAGCTGCTGTGGTAGCCGAGGTCGAAGGCCGAGGCCGTCGTCGCCCTGTCGATCGCGCCGCCGAAGTCCGCGGCCCAGTACCACTTCCACTGCGAGCCGGCGCTGTAGGCGCGGCCGATGCCGATCGCGTGGTATTCGGGATTCTTCAGCACCGCGAGATGCGCGGGGCTGTTGATCCAGCCGCCCAGGACGTCCTTCGCGCTCGTGTAGCCGGCGGCGAGATCCTCGCCCGCCCAGTTCTGGAACGCCGGGTAGCCCGCGTCGGCCATCCGCTGCGTCGGAGTGCGCCCGTCGAGCGAGGTGTGCGAGAAGTAGTCCTTCACGGACATGTCGGTCGCCATCCACTTGGCGGCGTTCGTCAGCGTGTCGGAGACCACGAGCGTCGGAAGGCCGTTGGCGGCCCGGAACGCGTTCACCTGGGTCAGGAGGTCGGCCTCGCCGGAGTCGAGCGTCGCGCCGGCGGCAGGCACGGCGAGCGCCGCGGCAGCGAAGGCGAGACCAATGAGAAGGCTGGTAAAATGTCGCAAAAGGACCTGACTCCTTCGTCGTTCTCGTCCGGGTCAACGTCCGGACGCGAGCGACGTTACAGGTCCGTCACCCCGCTGTATCTCCCCCGTGAGGTTGCAGTCGCGTCGCTGCGAGCGATCAGGCGGTGCTCACGTCGCCCGTCCCGCTTGCTTGGCGAGCGCTTCGGCGAGCTGCGTGATGCGCAGGTCCGCCGCATCGAGGCGCTTCGCGCATTCGCCGTAGAGCTTCAGGCCCTCCTCGTACAGGCGAACGGCCTCGTCCAGGTCGAGCGCGGGATCCTCGAGCTTCTCCGCGATCGTCTCCAGCCGCTCGAGGGCTTCCTCGATCGATCGCTCTTCAGACCTGGCCACCCGGCACCTCCGTCACGGTGATCCCCGCTCGCCCGTCGCGCATCCTCAGCCGCGCTCGTTCGCCGGGAGCGAGCGAGCGAGCGTCCGTTCGCACGTGCCCGTCGGCGCCCTCGACGATCGCGTAGCCACGGCCGAGCACGGCGAGAGGCGACAACCCGTCAAGGCGCTTCCGCAGCTGCTCCGCGCGCGCGCGCGTGGCCGGAACGAGCCGCACGACGGCCCGATCGGCGCGCCGCTTCGTCTCGTCGAAGGCCTGCCGCAGCGCTGCGACGCGCGCGGCCGGCGCCCGCCTGATGATCCGACGCTGCGCCTGCAGCGCTCGCGCACGGCGCTGCGCGACGATCTCGTGGACCCGCGCGTCGATGCGCCGCTTCAGCTTGTCGGCCGCGCGCACCGTCTGCGACGCGTCGGGGACGACGAGCTCAGCCGCGACCGACGGCGTCGGCGCACGCATGTCGGCGACGTGATCGGCGAGCGTCGTGTCGGACTCGTGGCCCACGCCCGAGCAGACCGGCTTCGGGAAGCGCGCGATCGCGCGGACGAGCGCCTCGTCGTTGAACGGGAACAGCTCTTCGCTCGCGCCGCCACCGCGCGCCAGGATGACCGCATCGAGGTCGCGGAGCTGCGCGAGCCCATCGAGCGCGGCGATCATCGACTCGACCGCGGTCGGCCCCTGGACCACCGCCGGCGCGAACACGAGCTCGACGCGGGCGTCGCGGCGCGCGACGACGGTCTGGATGTCGTGCCATGCGGCGCCGGTCGGGCTGGTCACGACGCCGACACGGCGCGGCGATGCGGGGAACGGGCGCTTGCGGTCGGCGCGGAAGAGCCCTTCGGCCTCGAGTCGCCGGCGCAACGCCTCGAGCCGCAGGTAGGCCTCGCCGAGCCCCGCCGGACGCAGGTCGTCGACCCTGAGCTGGCAGGCGCCGCTCGACGGATAGACCTCGACGTATCCGTGCGCGACCAGACGCGTCCCCTTGCGCGGGACGAGCGCGACGCGCTGCGCCTGGGTGGCGAACATGACGCAGCGCAGCGCACCGAGGTTGTCCTTCAGCGTGAAGTAGCTGTGCCCCGCGGACGAGCTCGTGGTCTCCGCGACCTCACCCTCGACCCACAGGTCCTTGAACTCGTCGGTGGTCTGGATGCGCTCCGCGAGCCGGACGACGAGCTTCCCGACGCCGAGGACGCGCTCAGGCCCGCTCGAGGTACTCACCGCTCCTGGTGTCGACCTTGATCTTGTCGCCCTGGTTGATGAAGAGCGGCACGAGGACCCGCAGGCCCGATTCGAGGATCGCGGGCTTGGTCGCGCCGGTCGCCGTGTCGCCCTTGATACCGAACTCGACCTCGGTCACTTTCAGGACGATCGACGCGGGCATGTCGACGCCGATCGGGTCCCCCTCGTACTCGTTGAGCTGGACCACCATGCCGTCGGTCAGGTAGTTCACCGCGTCGCCGAGCTGATCCGCATCGAGCGCGATCTGGTCGAACGTCGCCGTGTCCATGAAGTGATAGTGCGTGCCGTCCTTGTACATGAACTGCACGTTGCGATGGTCCAGCCGCGCGCGCGTGAACCGCTCCCCCGCCTGGACCGTCTTCTCGATGAGGTCGCCGCGGCGCACGTTGCGCAGCTTCATCCGCACCTGCGCGCTGCCGCGTCCCATCTTGATGTGCTGGAACTCGACGATCTGATAGAGCGTGCCGTCCATCTCGATCGTGATGCCCCGCTTGATGTCCCCTGTGCTGATCATGGATCCCCTCTATTCCGGCTCGCGCATGTCGACCCGCTCCAGCAGCCAGGCCAGCGCCTCGTCGTATCCGGCGACGCCCTTGCCGATCACCTGGTGGACGGTGACCTCCGTGAGATAGCTGTGGTGACGGAACGCCTCTCGCTTCGTGATGTCGGTGATGTGGACCTCGACCACGGGGAATTTGCAGGCGGCCACCGCGTCGCGAAGCACGATCGAGGTGTGGGCGAGGCCGCCAGGGTTGATGATGGCACCGCTCGCGCCGCTTTGCTGCTGCAGGAAGTCGATGAGCGCGCCCTCGTGATTCGACTGATGGTCGCGCAGCGACCCGCCGCGCTCCTGCACGGTCGCGCGCAGGCGGTCGGCGATCTCGCGCAGCGTCGTCGTGCCGTAGATCTCCGGTTGCCGCGTGCCGAGGGTGTTCAGATTCGGCCCGTTCACCAACAGGATCACGCTCATTTCGGGCCCTCCACCACGCGCGCGGCCGCGCGCAGGGCACCGGCGGGAACATCCCGCACTTCGCTGAGCCGTCCCACGCGTCTCGGAAGTATCCAGCGCACGGTGCCGGCCCGCACCTTCTTGTCGACGGCGAGCAGAGACCACGCCTTCGCCGGGAGCCGCGCTCGGATCGGCAGGCCCGCGGCCACGAGGAGCTCCTCGAGGTCAGCGCGCAGGGTGCGCGGGCACAGCCTCAGCGCCTCCGCGAGCGCGGTCGCGAACACGAGGCCGATCGAGACCGCCTCGCCGTGCGTGACGCGGTAGCCGCTCGCGGACTCGTACGCGTGGCCCATCGTGTGGCCGTAGTTCAGCACCTCGCGAAGGCCCTTCTCGCGCTCGTCGCTCGAGACGACATCGGCCTTCACCTGCGCGGCGAGCGCGATCGAGGCGACCGTGGGCCCGAGGTCGCCAGCACGAACGCGCGGCAGCGACGACCGCAGCTGCGAGACCGACGCGCGGTCGGCGAGGAACGCGGACTTCACCACCTCGGCCAGCCCGGACGACACCTGCCGCGCCGGCAGCGTGGCGAGCACGCTCGGGTCCGCGAGCACCGCGTCGGGCGGGTGGAACGCGCCGGCCAGGTTCTTCCCCTCGGGTAGGTCGATCCCGGTCTTTCCACCGATCGACGAGTCGACCATCGCCAGCAGCGTCGTGGGGACCTGCGCGACGCGGATCCCGCGGAGATACGTGGCTGCCGCGAAGCCGGCGAGGTCGCCGACCGCGCCGCCGCCGAGCGCCACGATCGCGGAGTCGCGCCCCAGCTTCGCGGCCGCGAGCTCCGACCACAGCCGGCGCAGCGCGTTCGCGGTCTTCGCGCGCTCGCCCGTGGGGACGCGCACGATCGTCACGTCGAGCCCGCTGCGCTCGAGCGAGCGGGTGACGGCCGGCGCCGCGCGCCTGGCGATGGTCGCGTCGCACACGACCGCGACCTTCCCGCTCCAGCCAAGGTCGCTCAGGTGCGGCCCGACGTGGTCGAGCAGGCCGGCGCGGATGAGGACGGGATACGGGTGGGTGCCGCCGACGTCGATCCGCACGCCGTGAGCGCTGATGAGCCACGCCGCGATCTCCGCCGCGATGTGCTGCGGCGTCCGGCGATCCACCGCGAAGCTCGCGTCGACGTCGCGGTACGCGGCGGCACGACGGCGGAGCGTGTCCGCGGCGCGCCGCCGCGGCGTGATGTCGGCGAACGGTCGCTTTCCCATCGTCTCGGTGATCCCGCGGACGACCGTCGCGAGCGAGCCCTTCAACCCGATCAGCGGACCCAGCTCGCGCATCCGCGCGCGATTCGCGGCGCGCTCCACCACGCCTCCGCCGGTCGCGACGACGACCCAGGCCGGCGTGGACGCGAGCGCGTGCAGGCATTCGCTCTCGACATCACGGAAACGCTCCCACCCGTGGCGCTCGATCAGCGTCTTCGGGCTGAGGCCAGCGCGCTTTTCGATCGCGTCGTCCAGATCGAGCGTGGCCGCCGCGCCGAGCGCGCGCTGGAGCAGCGGAGCGACGGTGGACTTCCCGATCCCCGGCGGCCCGACGAGGAAGATGTGCACCTACTTCCCCGGGCGCTGGTCGATGGGGTGCAGCCGCGTGCGATAGCGCTCGACCGCCGCCACGAGATCGGCGGCGACATCGCCGCCGAATTTCTCGCACAGCGCGTCCGCGAGGACGAGCGCGAGCATCGCTTCCGCCACCACGCCGGCGGCGGGGATCACGCAGACATCGGACCGCTCGACGTGCGCGGGCGCCGGCGCGCCCGTCTTGAGGTCCGCCGACGGGAGCGGGTCCATGAGCGTCGAGATCGGCTTGAACGCCACGCGCACGACCACGTCCTCGCCGTTCGTCACGCCGCCCTCCAGGCCACCCGCGCGATTGCGCGATCGCACGAAGCGCGTGTCCTTGACCGCGATGGGGTCATGCACCCTGCTCCCGCGCTCGTGGGCCGCGTCGAAGGCGTCGGCGAACATCACGCCCTTCGCCGCCTGGATCGACATGAGCGCCTGCGCGATCCGGCCGTCGATCTTCCGGTCCCACTGGGTGTGGGAGCCGAGCCCGGCCGGGATGCCGCCGGCGCGCACCGCGACGATGCCGCCGAGGGTGTCCCCGGCCTCGCGCGCCGCGGTGATGGCCGCGACCATCCGCGCGGCGGCGGCCGTGTCGCTGCAGCGCACCTCGCTCGCCTCGACGCGCTCGCGGTCGAACGTCGGCACGGATGCCACGTCGCCGATCGCCTCGGTCTCGCTGAACACCTCCGCGCCGATCGCGCGCAGCAGCACCTTCGCGACCGCGCCGGCCGCGACGCGCGCGGCGGTCTCGCGCGCGCTGGCGCGCTCGATCACGTCGCGGACGTCTTCGAGGTCGTACTTGAGCGCGGCCGCGAGATCAGCGTGACCGGGGCGGAGCCGCGTCACCGCGTCCGGCGGCTCGGCGACCGGAACGACACTCATGACCCGCTCCCAGTTGACCGCGTCGCGGTTGTCGATCCACAGCGCGATCGGCGCTCCGGTCGTGCGACCGTGCCGGATGCCGCTGGTGATCCGCGCGGCGTCTCGCTCGATCTTCTGGCGCCCGCCGCGGCCGTAGCCGAGCTGCCGGCGCCGGAGGTCGATGTCGATGTCGGCGGGCGCGATGGCAAGACCCGCCGGCACCCCATCGATGAGCGCGACGAGGCCCGGACCGTGCGATTCACCCGCCGTGAGGAAGCGCATCAGACCATTCTGGGCAACGCCGCGCGCATCGCCTCGAGCGGGGCCTCGCGGCCGGTCCACAGCGTGAACGAGCCGGCCGCCTGGTGCAGGAGCATGAGCAACCCGTCCACGACGACGCAGCCCTCGGCTCGCGCGCGCGTCAGCAGGACGGTCTCCTCGCGCATCGGGACGAGATCGACCACCACCATCTTCCGCGGCAGCGCCATCCCCGCCAGCGGATCCTCGCCGTGCAGTCCCGCGCTCGTCGCGTTGACGACGAGGTCATACCCGTCGAGGCGCTCGGGCCAGGCGACCGCGGTGACGCCGAAGAGGCTCGCCAGCAGACGCGCCCGCGCCTGCGTCCGGTTCGCGACCTCGATGCGCGCACCGCCCTTCGTGAGCGCGATGATGACCGCCCGGGCGGCACCCCCGGCGCCGAGGACGAGCACACGCTTGCCGCGCACGAACACGCCGGATTCGTCGAGCGCGGCGGTGAAGCCGGCGCGATCGGTGTTCTCGCCGCGGAGGCGGTCTTCGGTCTTGACCACGGTGTTGACGGCGCCGATCCGCAGCGCCTCGGGCGCGACCGCATCGAGGAACGGCACGATCCGCTCCTTGTGAGGGACCGTGACGTTCGCGCCGAGCGTGTCGGGGGAGCGCAGCCCGTCCACGGCGCCGGCGAGATCTTCAGGTGCGACGTCGCGCAGCTCGTACTCATGCGTGAGCCCCAGCGCGCCGAACGCGGCGCTATGCATCGCCGGCGAGAGCGAATGCGCCACCGGGTGACCGAGCAGGTACACGGCCGACACTACTTGTTCCCGACCTTCACCCGATTCGCCTCTTGCTCCTCGATCGTCTTCGCGAAGAGATGATCCCCGCTGGCGTCGCCCCTGGCGACGAAGTAGAGGTAGTCGTGCTGGGCGGGCGTGGCCGCCCCGAGCAGCGCCCTGAGCCCCGGGCTGCAGATGGGCGTCGGCGGGAGACCGGCCACCCGGTAGGTGTTGTACGGCGAGTCGATCTTCAGGTCGTCGAGCGACAGGATGCCCCAGTCACCGCCGGCGTACTGCACCGTCGGGTCCGCGTCGAGCTTCATGCCGATCTTGAGGCGATTCGTGTAGACGCCCGCGATGATCGGCGCCTCGGCCTGATCGCGCGCCTCACGCTCGACGATCGACGCGAGCTTGACGATGTCGTAGATCGTCGTCTTCCGCGTCACCGCGGCCGTGCGCAGCTGCGCGCCGGCCTTGTCCTCGAAGGTCGCGACAAGCTGGTCGACGATCTGCTTCGCGGTCGCATCGGGCCGGAAGAAATAGGTGTCGGGGTACAGGAAGCCCTCGAGCGGGGTCTTCGGGTCGAGACCGAGCAGCACCGTGTTCTGCCGGTCTCCCACGACCGCGGCCGCCGTGAACGCCTCCTTCGTGATCGTCGGGAACGCCCTGCTCACCGCGTTCGCGATCTCGGTGAGGCGCCAGCCCTCGATGAGCTTCAGCGCGGACTGCTCGCCGGGCGCGCGCTCGAAGATCTTCGCGAGCTCCCGTGGCGTCATGGCCGCCGAGACGCGGTACGTGCCCGACTGGAGCGACAGCTCGCGGCCGGTGTCGTAGACGACGTACTCGAAGGCGAAGGCGGTCTTGATCAGGCCGGCCTTCTGGAGGTCCTGCGCGATGCGCGAGACGGTCGAGCCGCGCGGGATCTCGAAGTCCCTGAGCTCGCCCTTCGGATCGAGCGAGAGATCGACGTCGTTCGCGATGCGCGAGGCGACGAGCGCGCGCACGACGGATTGCCGGAGCATCCCGTCGCGCCCGCTCGCGAGATCCATGACCGCATCCACCGCGACCGGCCGGATGAGCACCAGGAAGCCGGCGAGCAGCAGCATGACCACGAGGACGAACGCGAGCGGGCCGCCGCCGGAGCGATGCTTCGGCGGGCGCATCGGCCGGCGCGGCGTGGCGCGCACCGGGCCTCGTGCCTGCTGGCTCACCGCCGGCTCGCGAAGAAGTCCTGGAGCAGGATCGCCGCGGCGCCCGCATCGACATCGGGCTCGCCGCGCGCGATCGCCTCCGCCGTCGTGAACCGCTCGTCGTGGAGCGTCAATGGGATGCCAAGAGGCGCGCAGGCCGCCGCGAAGCGCCGCACGCGCAACGCCTGCGGACCATCCTCACCGCGCAGCGTGAGTGGGAGCCCGATCACCAAGCCGCCGACCTCCTCCTGCGCGACGACCCGCTTGAGCGCCGCGATATCCGCGTCGAGCGAGCGCCGCTGGAGCGTCGGGAGGCGCCGCGCGAGGCCGAACGCGTCATCACCTACCGCGAGGCCGATCCGCCGATCCCCGACGTCCAGCGCAAGATACCGCACCGCCCTACGGCGTCGCCGGCGTGGCCGGGACCTCGCGCACGTCGATGCGCGCGTCGATCAGCGGGAGGCGGGGCCACCACTCGGGGAACCAGTCGAGGCGCGCGAGCCGGACGCCGCTGCCCTGCACGATCCCCGCGACCTCCGAGCGGTCGTGTCCCGCGAGCGCGCGCTTGATGGCCTCGCGGTCCACGCGCGCGAGCTGCGAGCCGGCCGCGTGCAGGGTCCACGAGATCACGCCCGACTCCAGCGCGTCGCTCCGGGTGACGTCGACGCGCGCGCTGCGCTCGTCGAGCGTGAAGGAGCTGTTCGAGGCGGCACGGAGACGAGCCAGCGCGCTCTTCGTGGGCTCCTCCGCGGGATACGCGAACGCGGTCGCGGTGCCGCTGGCCGTCAGCTCGAACGTCGCGACCTCCTTCCCCACCACCTCCGTCGCGGGCGACAGCGAGGTGAGCTTCGAGAACACCTTCGGGAACACCGCGGTCCCGGCCTTCGGCGTCGTGCGCCAGGTCGCGAGCTGCGCCTCGGCCGCGGCCTGCACCGCGTTCGCCGCCCGCGCCTGCGCCGCCAGGTAGTCCTCCTGCTTGACGATGGGGATCTTCTTCGAATCGCCGCCCGCGGTGGCGGTCGTGTTCGTGACCGTGTAGTCGCTCGCGGACGGACCGAAGGTGATGCGCTGCGCCGGCACGTTGCCCGCGGGACCGGCGGTCACGGCCTCGATCGCGATATCCACGCTGCCCACGACCAGCGTGAGTGGGAAGATGATCACGCTGCGCGGCAGCGTCTTCTCCTCGGTGGTCTGGAAGCGGATGCCCTGCGCGGTGGAGAAGATCGTCCCCTTCGCGATCCTGAGGTCGCTGGTCTGCTTGTTCTCCAGGTGCGCGCTGCCGGTCGCCTTCGTGTCCTCGGCACGCGAACCCGATGCGGTGCCGCTCACCTTCGTGGTCACGGTCGCGCTGAGATCGGTCTTCGGGATCTCCGCGCCGGATCCCGCGCGCACCTCGAAGTCGATCGGGCCGACCGCGATCGTCGTCGGCGCGACCGTCACCGTCGTCTGGGGGACGGCGACGACCGCTGAGAGGAGCACGGCGAGGAGCAGGCTTCCCGCGATACCGAGCCCGCGCCTCGTCGGGCGGAAGCGGGTCAGCGGCGATCGTCGCACGGCGAGGCCCGCGAGCCCGCTGCGCGCGCGATCGAGCCGCTCTGTCGGGTCGAGCTCCTGCCGCTCGAGCGAGGCCAGCGTCGTGTACGCGGGGATCCGCATGCTCGCCGCGAGCGAGCGCGTCCGCGCGTCCGCGGCGACGACGGACAGCCGGCGCGGCTCGCTGAGCTGGCGCGCGACATCGAGGAAGACCGCGTTGCGCGCGAAGGGCGCGCCGCCGGGAATGACGAGCGCGATATCCGCGTCGTCCGCGGCCTCGCGCAGCCGATCCGCGGCGTCGAGCACCGTGGCATCGCGGCCCAGATCGACCACGGTGCGGACGCTCACGTGAGCTCCGCGGCGAGCGCCGCCGCCCCGCACGCGACCAGGTGATCGGCATGCAGCGACGCGTCCGCGATGATCCGGGACGCCGTCGAGATCTTCAGCGGTACGAGATCCACCGCGCCGCCCCGCGCCTCGACGAGCGCGTCGCCCAGCGCGTGGGGCAGCGCGACGAGCGTCTCGGGGACGCCGACGAACGACCAGCGGCCTGGCAGCTGCGCCTCCTGAGAAGGCAGCGGCGCGACCACGCAGCGCGCCCAGACGCGCGCGTCGACATCGCGGCTCTGCGCGCGGGACAGGAACGCGTCGCGTCCCAGGCCGAACACGCGCGTCGCGACGACGCGGCCGCCACGGATGACCGCGAACGCCGTGAGATCGGCTCCGAGGCGGAGCACGGCGCCGTCCGTGTAGCCCGAGAGCGCGAGCAGGCGCGCCAGCCCGTGGATCCCCGAGGCCACCGTGCCCTTTCGCTTCGCGTCCTCGATGGCCGTGGTGGCGGCACCCGCCTGCAGCAGCGGCGCGAGGGAGATGTCGCTGCGGACCTCGACGAATCGGCCCTGGAATCCGATGAGCTGCTCGAGCGGACGGCCGTCGACGGCGAAACCGGCGCGATCCTCGCGCAGCTGCACGGTCGCGACGCCGCGGAGCGCGGGGTCCTCCGCCGCGCCGTCGCGCGCCGCGCGGGCCGCCGCTTCGCGTGCCTCGCGCAGCGCGCGCTCGACCTCGCTCGCGACGATCGGCTCGGCGGCCGCGGCGCGATCGAAGGTGGTCCCGATGTGGAACGTGCGGATGTCGTCACCGTCGATGGCCGCGACGATGCGCGACGCGTGCTCGCGCACCTCGGCATGCCCGAGCGCGCCGGTGATGGCCGTCGACACCGCCGCGCGGTCCACGACGAGCCCGCCGTTGATGGCGCTCGGCGGCAGCTGGGAGAAGCCGTTCCCGAGGAGCAGCAGACGGCCCTCCTCCCGCCGGCCGACGACCGCGCGGACCCCACCGGCGGCGAGCTCGATGCCCGCGACGACCGGCCCACGCCCGCTCCTACGGAGATCCCTCGCGCTAGTGGCCACGTCCCCCGTTCAAACGCTCGCGCGCCGCGGTCCGTGCGGCATCGAGCGCCTCGGCGAGGCGCTTTGGCTCCTTGCCGCCACCGGTCGCGCTCCCGTCAGGACCGCCGCCACCGCCGCCGATGATGGGCGTCACCTGCTTGACCAGCGCGCCGGCCTGCACGATCGGCGTGAGGTCGCGCGTCACGGAGACCGCGAGATACGGCCGGCCCCCGTTCACGCTTCCGAGGATGGTCACCCCCGACCCGAGCGCGTCGCGTACCCGGTCGGCGAGCGCCTGCAGCTGCTTCACGTCGACCTCGCCGACATCGGCGACGACGAGACGCCGGTCGCCGACCTGCTCGGCCTTCGCGAGGAGCCCGGCCGCGCCGGCCTCGATGCCGCTGCGCTGCAGCGCGGACAGCTCCTGCTGGAGCCGCTCGCGCGAGTCCTGCAGCTGCGCGACCGCCTCCGGGACGCGCGCGGGCGCGACGTGCAGCGCGCTCGCCGCGCGCGCGAGGCGCTCCCGCAGCTCCTTGACCTCGCGCAGCGCTCCTTCGCCGGTCACGGCCTCGATGCGCCGCACGCCAGAGCCGATCGACTCCTCCTTCGTGATCAGCAGGAGCCCGATATCGCCGGTGCAGTGGCAGTGGGTGCCACCGCAGAGCTCGCGGCTCGGCCCCGCCTCCACGACGCGCACCTCGTCGCCGTATTTCTCGTCGAACAGGTGCATCGCGCCGGAGGCCAGGGCCTCCTGCAGCGGCATGCTGCGAGCGTGGACCGAGGCGTTCTCGAGGATCGCCGCGTTCACCTCGTCCTCGACGCGCTGGAGCTCCTCCGCGGTCGGCGCCCGGTCGAACGTGAAATCGAAGCGGAGATTCGGCGCGTGCACGAGCGAACCGGCCTGGTGCACCTCGTCACCCAGGACGTTGCGCAGCACCGCGTGGAGCAGGTGCGTGCCGGTGTGATTGCGCATCGTGTCGCGCCGCAGGTCCGCGTCAACACTGGCGTGTACCTTCGCACCCGTGCGCAGCACGCCGTCGACGACCTTCGCGCTCATCACGATCACGTCGTGCGCGGGGCTCTGCGTGTCGGCGACGATGGCGCGACCCTCGGCGCTCATCACCGAGCCGCGGTCGCCGACCTGGCCGCCGCCCTCCGGGTAGAACGGCGTGCGGTCGAGGACGATCTCGACCTCCTGGCCCTCGCGAGCCTCGACGACGCGCTGGCCACCGACGACGAGGGCGGCGATCTTCGCCTCGCTCACCAGATCCGTGTAGCCGACGAACTCGCTGCGGATACCCTCCTTTTCCGCGAGGTCGGCGTAGAACTGCCCGAAGCGCATCGCGTCCTGCGAGAACTTGCGCGCCAGCCGTCCGCGCTGCTGCTGGTCCTGGAGCAGGTGCCGGAACCCCGCCTCGTCGACCTTCAGGCCAGCCTGCTCCGCGATCTCGCGCGTCATCTCGAGCGGGAAGCCGTACGTGTCGTAGAGCCGGAACGCCTGCTCCCCCTGCAGCGTCGAGCCCTTCGTCACGTCGGCCTTCGCGTCGGCGATCGCCGCGTTCAGGATGTCGAGCCCGCTCGACAGCGCGCGCTCGAACTTCTCCTCCTCCGAGGCGATCGCCCGCGCGATGCGCTCTCGAGCGGACGTGAGCTCGTGGTAGTGCCGCTGCATCGTCTTCACGACCTCGCCCGCGACCTGCGAGATCGCGCCGGTCTTCAGGCCGAGCTTGCGCGCGTGGAGCGCCGCGCGCCGGAGGAGCCGGCGCAGCACGTAGCCCCGACCTTCGTTGCCGGGCGTCACGCCGTCGGCGATGAGGAACGCGGCCGCGCGCGCGTGCTCGGCGACGACGCGGATCGAGACGTCCTTCAGCGGGTCGTCACCGTATCGCGCGCCGCTGAGCGCCTCGATCTTCCGCAGCAGGGGCTGGAAGAGATCGGTCCTGAACGTGTCGGTCACGCCCTGCAGGACCTGCGACGTGCGCTCGAGACCGGCGCCGGTGTCGATGTTCCGCTTGGACAGGGGCACGAGCGTGCCGTCCTCCTTGCGGTCGTACTGCTGGAACACGAAGTTCCAGATCTCGAGGTACCGGCCGCAGCCCTCGCCCGGGTCGCAGGTGTGCGGCGGCACGCCGGGCTGCGGGCCGCGATCCACGAACACCTCGCTGCACGGGCCGCACAGACCGGTCGGACCCGGCGACCAGAAGTTCGTGTCATCGCCCTTCGCGAGGTTGCCCAGCCGGAACACCTTTTCCGGTGGGAGGAGCGCGAGCTCCTTCGTCCAGATGTCGAAGGCCTCCTCGTCGTCGAAGTAGATCGTCGCGACGAGGGTGCTCGGGTCGATCTCGAACTGCGTGGTCAACAGCTCCCAGCCCCACTCGATCGCTTCCTTCTTCCAGTAGTCGCCGATGCCGAAATTCCCGAGCATCTCGAAGAAGGTGTTGTGGTACGTGTCGAACCCCACGACGTCGAGGTCGGTGGTGCGGAAGCATTTCTGGACCGTGACGATCCGCTTGGCCGGCGCCTGCTTCTTGCCGAGGAAGTACGGCACGATCGGCTGCATCCCGGCGCTGGTGAACAGCACGCTCGGGTCGTCCTTCAGCACGAGGGGCGCGCTGGGCAGGCGCTGATGCCCCTTCTCTTCGAAGAACTTGATGAACCGCTCGCGGATCGTGGCGCTATCGATGCCTTGAACGATAACGGGCGGGGCCGCTCGGACCGGGCCGCTAGGACTGCGAGGAACGACCCCCGCCGCTGCCGCCGTTCGTCGTCGCGCCGGCCTTGTCCCATTGCTTCTTCGCGTCGTCGATGAGCTCGCGACCCTTCACCTGCGCGTCCTGCGCGATGTTCTGCGCGATGCGCTGCAGCTCGTCGGCGCGCTTCTTCAATTCCTCGCTCCGCTGCCGCCACTCCTCGCGCGTGAGATCACCGGACTTGGGTGCGTAGAGGAGCGCCGCGACCGCGCCCACCAGGATGCCAACGATGAAGCCCATGTGTCATCTCCTTCTGTTCGACCTGCTCGGCGTCCGCTCGAGGCGGATGGCGACCAGCGATGCAAGTGTCGCGCCGCCGAGCGCGGCGAGCACCTGGGCATCCCCGAGGATACCCGCGCGCCAGCCGAGGAGCTCGCCCAGCGCCTGCGCGAGCGCCGCCGCGGCCAGGCTCGCGATCCACGCGGCGGGCAGGCTCCGCGGCCTCCCGAACGCGGCCCGCAGGGCCGCCGGCAGCCCGATCGCGACGAGCGCGAGGGGCACCAGGGCAGGAGGCATCAGCCGATCTTCCGGGCAAAGAGCGTGAGCGCGCCGGCGGCGCGCGCCGCGGCAGGGTCGAGCAGGACGTGGAGGCGCGTCACGCCCGCGAAGGCGAACAGCGGCACGAGGAAGAAGTAGGAGAACAGGCTGCGCTGCGCGAAGAACAGGGGGACCACCGCGAGCATGGCGCCGAGCTCCGGGCTCCGCTCCCGCTCGCGCCACGCGACCCACAGCGCGAGCGCCGCCGCGGCCGCCTCGAAGAGCAGGTAGACGGCACCCGGGAAGAGGGGGACGACACCGTTCGTGGAAAGGAACACCAGGCCGGCGCCACGCGGGAACAGCGGCTCCGCGACGGGGGTCAGCACGCCGGCGACCCAGGTCCCCGCGTCGGCGAGCACGAACGGCGCGTTCGCCAGACCAAAGACGAGCGCGATGAGAGCGAAGTGCCGCAGCGCCCCCCGCCTGCCCGACGCGGTGGCCACCTGCAACAGATAGAAAGGAGCGAAGAACCAGGCGAGCTGCTTCGTCGCGCACGCGATCCCGAAGCAGACCGCGCCGACGCGCCGCTCGCGCCAGAGCCACGCCGCGGTCAGCGGGAGCGCGTACAGCAGATCGGCGCTGCCGCCGATGGTGAACGCGACGAGCGAGGTCGAGCCGAGCAGCGCTGTCCCAAGCCACGGTCGCAGCGACGGCTGGGCGCGGATGAGCACGAGGGCCGCGGCGGCGACGAGGCACAGGAGATAGAGGACGTTGGTGTCCCAGCCGAGCGCGACCCACGGCGCGATGAGGACGAACGACAGCGCTGGATACGAGGGGCGCGACACGAACTCGGCCGGCCGTGCCTCGCGTCCGCTCGTCACGCGCGACCAGACACGGTCGAGCTCGTCATCACTCGGATAGATCGCCACCTCGCTGAACGCCCCGCGCTTCACGGGCGTGGTGCGATCCGCGCCGAGCGAACGCTTCTCGTAGCAGTCCAGAAGGTCGACGGTCGAGTACGGGTCCTGCCCCGCGAGCAGCGCGCGGGCCGCGCACTCGTTCAGCGCGATCGCGTCGTTGTGGAAGGGCGTCCAGTCGACGCCGCGCTGGCGCGGGACCCCGTAGACCCAGGCCAGGCTCACCAACGCCATGACGGAGATCAGGAGCCAGGCGATCCGCATCACCCTCGCTGTCGAGCTCGGCACTCGTTCGTTGACCGGCTCGGACGTGCGCCATAGGGCGACGACGACGAGCGCGAGCGAGGCGCCGACCGCGAGCACGACGATCGCGGCGCCGAGCCGCGATGGGTGCTGGATGACCAAGGCGTTGACGACGCCGGCGTAATACAGGGCGACGCCCGCGACCGCGATGGCCGCGAGGCGCACGAGGACGTTCACCGCACCGGGTGGGCCGTCAGGACGCGAGCGCGCGTGTGACCGTTCCGCCTCCCAGGACCTCGTCGCCGTCGTAGAAGACCGCGGCCTGGCCACCCGCGACGAGCGCCGGCTCCGACAGCTCGATCGTCGCGTCGCGGCCGCTGACGACGACCGTGCACGGCTGGGGCGCTCCGCGATAGCGAAGCGCGACGGAGCTCGAGAAGGGACCGCTCGGCGCGCTGTCGCCGGTGAAGGTGACGTCGCGCAGCGCGATCATCGTCGCGCCTTCGTCGCGCCTGCCCACGATCGCCGCGTTCCGATCCGTCTCGAGGCGCAGCACGTAGAGCCGCTCGCCCGTCGCGATCCCGACGCCGGCGCGCTGGCCGACCGTGAGCGTCCCGATCCCGCCGTGCGTGCCGACCGGTATCCCGTCGCCGCGCTCCACCGGACCGCTCACGAAGGCCTCCGGCACGCGCTCCCGGACGAACTCGCGGTAGTCGCCGCCGATGAAGCAGATGTCCATGCTCTCCGCCTTGTCGGCCGTCGACAGCTCGAAGCGCTGGGCGATGGCGCGCGTCTCCGACTTGTCCGCCAGCTCGCCGATGGGCAGCTCGATCCGGGCGAGCTCGCGCTGGCCGAGCATGTAGAGCGCGTATGACTGATCCTTGTTGGGGTCGCGCGCGCGCAGGAGATGCGCCCGGCCGGCATCGTCGCGCGTCACGCGCGCGTAGTGCCCGGTCGCGATGCGCGAGCCGCCGAACTTCGCGACCACGTCTCGCAGCAGCGCCTCGAACTTGACCTTCGAGTTGCACGCGACGCAGGGGTTCGGCGTCTCTCCCATCGCGTACGCCGCCACGAAGGGATCGACGACGTCGCGCGCGAAGACCTCCGCGTAGTCGAGCGCGTAGAACGGGATGCCGATCCTGGACGCCGCGCGCCGCGCGTCCTCGCCGGCCTGGTCCGTCCCGCAGCAGCGCGGCGCGTCTCGCGAGCCGTCATCCGGTGTCAGGCGCATCCACACGCCGACGACGTCCTCGCCTCGCTCGGCGAGCATCGCCGCGGCGACCGAGCTGTCGACGCCGCCGCTCATCGCGACGAAGACGCGATCGCTCATGTCCGCACCCGCGCGTCGAGCAGCGCGGCGCGCAGCGCGCCGACCGCCATGAGCGCGCAGGCCTCCTTGTCGGGCGGCAGCCCGCCCAGCGCGTTCAGCACGTCGGCCGGCTCGAGCGCCCACGCGCCGTCGACGGGCCGTCCGAGGGCGAGCTCCGTGACCTGGGAGGCCGAGGCGATCGCCGCGGTGCAGCCGAAGGTGCGGAAGGCGATCTCGCTCACGCGTCCGCTTGAGACGCGCAGCGTGATGGTGGTCCGGTCGCCGCAGGACGGATTGGCGTCGGAGCCCTTCCCGTCCGGCTCGCTCAGCGTCCCGACGTTCCGCGGGTTCGTGAAGTGCTCCTTCGCCGCATCGCTATACACGCGCATCAGACCGGGACCGCGGACACCGCGCGCAGCCGCGCGACGATCGGCGGCAGCGCGGCGAGCAGCGCGTCGATCTCGGCCTCGGTCGTGCCGCGACCGAGCGTGAGCCGCAGCGACCCCTGCGCCACCTCGCGCCCGAGTCCGAGCGCGAGCAGCACGTGCGACGGCTCGGTGCTGCCCGACGTGCACGCCGAGCCGCTCGAGACGGCGAAGCCCGCGAGATCCAGCGCGACGACGAGCGCCTCGCCCTGCGTGCCGGGAAAACAAAAGCTCGCGTTGTTGGGGAGCCGCTCGCTCGGATGGCCGGTCAGGACCGCGCCGGGGATCCGACCCCGGACACCCTCGATGAGCCGATCGCGCAGTCTCGCCTGCCGCGCGGACTCCTCCGCGCGCTTCGCCGCCGCGATGCGCAGCGCGACGCCGAGGCCGACGATGCCCGCCACGTTCTCCGTGCCGGTGCGGCGGCCCTTCTCCTGACCGCCGCCGGTCTGCAGCGTCGCGATCCGCGTTCCGGTGCGCACGTACAGCGCGCCGACGCCCTTCGGTCCGTAGAACTTGTGCGCGTTCACGGACACGAGGTCGACCGGCACGCGGCTCACGTCGAGCGGGAGCGCGCCGACCGTCTGGACCGCGTCGCTGTGGAACGTGATGCCGTGCTCGCGGTCGATCGCGCCGATGCGCGCGAGGGGCTGCAGCGTGCCGATCTCGTTGTTGCCGTGCATGACGGAGACGAGCACGGTGCGGCGGTCGAGGGCGCGCTCGATCGCCTCGGGCTCGACGCGACCGTGCTTGTCGACGCCGACGACGGTGACGCGCGCGCGGCCCTCGTGCGCGAGGTCATGCGCGGTGTCGAGGACGGCGTGATGCTCGATCGCGGTCGTGACGAGGCCGTCGCCCTCGGCCGCACGCGCGCGGAGCGTCCCGCGCAGCGCGAGATTGTCCGCCTCGGTGCCTCCGCTCGTGAACACGATCTCGTTCGGTGCCGCGCCGAGCGCGCGCGCGACGTCCTCCCGGGCCTGATCCACGAGGGCGCGCGCGGTCTGCCCCTCGCTGTAGATGCTCGAGGGGTTGCCGTAGACGTCTCGCAGGACGCGAGACATCGCGTCCGCGACCTCGGGATCGAGCGGCGTCGTGGCCGCGTGGTCGAAATACGCGCGCATCTGGCCAGTTTAGGCGCGGGTCGCGAGCTCCTCGACGACCGCGCTCGTCACCGCTTCGGCGGGACGACGCGCAGACCGAGCTCCTCGAGCAGGCCGGGATCGACATCCGCGGGTGCGTCGAGGAGCGGGTCGTAGCCGGTCTGCGTCTTTGGGAATGCCTGGACCTCGCGGACGTTCTCGGTCCCGGCGAGCGTCATCACCAGCCGATCGATCCCCGCGCCGACGCCGCCGCTGGGCGGCGCGCCGTACTCGAGCGCATCGAGGAGCGCGCCGAAGCGGGCCGCGGCGTCGTCCCTCGACACACCCAGCTGCGCGAACACGCGCTCCTGCACGGCGCGTCGGTGGATGCGGACGCTGCCGCCGAAGATCTCCTTCCCATCGACCACGAAGTCGTACTGCTTCGACCGTGCGGCGGCCGGGTCGGTGTCGAGCAGCTCGAGGTCGTGCTCCGTCAACGGCGCGCAGAACGGGTTGTGCGCGAATGTCCACCCGCCCTCCGGTGTCCGGTCGACCAGGGGGAACTCGGTGATCCACACCGCGTGGTGCTTCGTCATGTCGGCCAGGCCGAGCTCGGGCCCGAGCCGCTCGCGCAGCACGCCGAGCGACGCGCTCGCGACGGCGAACGTGTCGGCGACGGCGAGCAGCAGGTCGCCCTCCTTTGCGCCAGAAGCAGTGCGGGCCGCCGCGAGCTCGGCCGGCGTGAGGAACTTCGCGACCGGCGAGCGGACGTCTCCGGCGGCGTACGCGAACGACGCGAGTCCCTTGGCGCCCCTCGTCTTCGCCAGCGCCTGCCAGGCATCGATCTCCTTGCGCGTGGCGTCGGCCTTTCCCGGGATGAGGAGCCCGCGGACCGAGCCGCCCTGGTCGATCACGGTGCGAAATGCATTGAAGCTCGTTCCGTGAAGCCCCTCGGTGAGGTCGCTGAGCTCCAGGCCGAAACGAAGGTCGGGACGATCGCTCCCGTACCGCGCGATCGCATCGCGGTAGGTCATCCGCGGGACCGGCGTGGCCGCGAGGGGCCGGCGCCCGAACGTGCGGAAGATCTCGGTGTACAGACCCTCGAGCGTCGCCATGACGTCATCCGGCTCGACGAAGCTCATCTCGAGGTCGAGCTGCGTGTGCTCGTAGACACGGTCGGCGCGCGGATCCTCATCGCGATAGCAGTGCGCGATCTGGAAGTACTTGTCGATGCCGCCCACCATGAGGATCTGCTTCAGCTGCTGTGGTGACTGCGCGAGCGCCCAGAACTTCCCCGGGTAGTAGCGGGACGGCACGACGAAGTCGCGCGCGCCGGTGGGGTCGGAGCGGATCATCGTCGGCGTCTCGATCTCCCAGAACCCGCGCGCCGTGAGGTGCGCGCGGATGAACGCGACGACCTCGTGCCGGAGACGCATCAGCTCGCGAGGGCCCTCTCGCCGGAGATCGACGTAGCGGTATTTCCAGCGCAGCGTCTCCTCGACAGGCGTCTCCTCGTTGACGTAGAAGGGCGGCGTCCTGCTCTCGTTGACGATCTCGACGCTCGTCGCTCCGACCTCGATCGCGCCGGTCGCGAGCCTCTCGTTGATCGTCGTCTTCGACCGCTCGCGGACCGTGCCGGTGACCCTGATGACCCACTCGTTGCGCACGTCGCCGAGCGCCGCGTGCGGGCCCTCACCCGCCTTCGCGACGATCTGCGTGATGCCGTAACGGTCGCGCAGGTCGATGAAGGTCAGGCCACCGAGGTCGCGGCGCCGGTGGACCCAGCCCGCGAGCGTGACCTCCCTGCCGCCGTCCGCCGCGCGGAGCTCGCCGCAGGTGTGCGTGCGCAACACCTAGTGCCGCTCCGGCGGCGTGGGGCCCTCGAGGAAGGGCGTCTCGCCGGCCGCGCCCGGCTCGTCGATGAGCCGCGGCCGCACGCGCTTCGGCACGTGCCTGCCCACCTCGACGACCACCGCGGCCAGGCGCGTGACCCGCTGCTCCTTCTTGATGAGGTCCCGCACGATGACCTTGCCGCCGCGCGACTCCTCCGTCCCACGGATGACCGCGACGCGGGCGCCGTGCTTCACCGCGCTCTCGAGCTGCTTGTCCAGGGAGCGCCGGGTGTGGTCGATCGCGACGCGGAAGCCCGCCTCGCGCAGCGGCGTCGCGAGCTGCGTGCGATCCGCGCCGTCGTTCGGCTCGCCGGAGAGGACGTACACGTCGGCCTCCGGCGCGTCGGGCATGGTCACCCCCTGCTGCTTGAGCGCGTAGTACAGGACATCCACGCCGCCCGCGATCCCGACACCGGGTGCGCTCGGACCGCCGAGCGTCTCGACGAGGCTGTCGTAGCGGCCGCCGGCCGCCACGGCGATGTCGCCCGCCTTCGTGAACTCCGGGTCGGTGAGGACGAACTCGCACACGGTGCGGGTGTAGTAGTCGAGGCCTCGCACGAGCGTCTCGACGACGCGGAACCGCACGCCGAGCCGCTCGAGGCTCTCGGTGACCTCCGCGAAATGCGCGCGATCGGCGTCGCACAGCAGCGTCGAGAGGCGCGGCGCGCCGGCGACCACCTCCCGATCGCGCGGATCCTTCGAGTCCAAGACGCGCAGGACGTTCGTACTCAAACGCTCGCGCGAGAGCTCGCTCAGCGCGTCGCGGTGCGAGGCGAAGTACGCCGTGAGGGTCTCCTTCACCTTCGCGCGGCACGGCGTGTCGCCGATGGTGTTCAGCTGCAGCTCGAACGCGGTGAGCCCGAGCTCGGCGAACAGCCCGTTCGTGAACTCGATGATCTCGACGTCGGCGCTCGGCTCGGTCGAGCCGAAGTGCTCGAGGCCCCATTGCCAGAACTGGCGCCAGCGCATGAGCTGGGGCCGCTGGCCGCGGAACATCGGCTCCCAGTAGAAGAACCGCTGCGGCTGCGGCGCCCGGTGCAGCCCGTGCTCGAGATACGCGCGCGTCACCGCCGCGGTCCCCTCGGGCCGCAGCGCGAGGCCGCCCTGGCCGTGCAGCGTGACGTCGTACATCTCCTGCCCGGCCGCGTCGCTCGTCGCGCCCGCGGACTTGAGGAAGACGTTGCGATCCTCCACGACCGGGGTCACCAGGCGCGGGTAGCCGTAGCGCTCGCCGCGGGCGGCGACGACCGCGTTCAGCCGGTCGAAGCCCGCCGCCTCGGCAGGCAGCAGGTCGCGCATACCGCGGGGCGCCTGGAACGTCGGCATGGGAAGGCCGATTGTGACGTAACCTCGACCCTCATGGAGCATCAAGTGGCCATCGTCCGGCTCGCGAAGGGCGGAGAGTTCACGTTCACGCTGCGCGAGGACAAGGCGCCTGGCACCGTCGCGAACTTCGTGAAGAAGGCCAAGGACGGCTTCTACGACGGGCTCACGTTCCACCGCGTGGTCCCCGGCTTCGTCGCGCAGGGCGGCGACCCGCTCGGGACGGGGACGGGGGGCGGCACGCAGCCCACGGAGCTCAGCGATCTCCCGTTCACGCACGGCGCGGTCGGCGTCGCGCGCGGGGGCGACATCACGGTGAGCAACGACGCCCAGTGGTTCGTGTGCACAGGCGACGCCCGCCACCTCGACAACGCCTACACGAGCTTCGGGACGATCGCGGCAGGGCAGGACGTGGTCGACGCCATCAAGGCCGGCGACAAGATCGAGAAGGTGACGATCGCGTGAGGCTCGCGGCCCTGCTCTGTGCCGCGGCGGTCGTCATGTCGTGCGGCGGGACGGCCACGGCGGTCAAGACGGCGGCGCCCGTCTTCACGCCGCCACCGAGCCCCCCGGTTTCGACGCCCACGGCCACGCCGGCCGCGGCGCGCTCCGGTGCTCCGACGCCCGCCTTCAGCTGTCTCATCCATTCGTTCCCGGAGCCGGCAACGAAGGCCACGGTCGTGCTGGCGAACGGCGGTCAGTTCACGATCACCCTGCGTCCCGACAAGGCACCAGCGACGGTCAAGAACTTCGCGGACCTGTCGCGATCGAAGTGCTACGACAATCTCAAGTTCCATCGGGTCGTGCCCGGCTTCGTGATCCAGGGCGGCGACCCGCTCGGGAACGGGTCCGGCGGCGGCAACCAGCCGACGGAGCTGAGCGATCTCCCGTTCGTGAAGGGCGCCGTGGGCATCGCGCGTGCGGGCGACATCAAGGTGAGCAACGCGTTCCAGTTCTTCGTCTGCATCGGGGAGTGCCGCTCCCTCGACAACATGTACACGAACTTCGGTACGGTCACCGAGGGGCAGGCGGTCGCCGACGCGGTCAAGGTCGGCGACGCGATCAAGACCATCACGATCCAGTAGCCATCGCAGGAGCGTCGCCGACTCGCTCCGCTTGTCGTGAGAGGTCCTTACTTGCGCAGTTGCGACAGAAGGCCAAGAGCCGCGGGGAGCAGGGGTCCGATCATGAAGGACAGCACGTTCCGAACGTCATAAAGCCAAGTTGATGCGATCAGCAAGATCGTCATCGGAACGACGATCGCTCCGATCAGCGCGACCTCGAGCGAGCCGCCGTGTCTCAAGATGCGCTCGCAGGCACGCCGTGCCGCGTCGGTCTCGCGCTGACAGTTCAACGCGACGGCAAGCTTGTGCGGTAGGACACTGGCGGCCCAATAGACATCAATGATCATCACCATGAAAAGTGCCGGGATCTCGACTGATGCAGCTGTTCCTTGGAACAGGTCGGCGAAGCCGAACGCCGAGGCGATCGCCAACCCGCTTAGGTACATCGCGCCCGTGGCGACGCCTGCGAGCACGATCACCCGCACGGCGGTCCAGGGATCCAGTGGATCTCCCGCGCGGAATCCCGGAATAGCAAAAAGCCAGAGTCTCATCTTCGGCGACCGTAGCGTGCTGGTCTTCGATGTCACGGAATGCGAATCGTACCTAGCCAGTGGCCAAGAGCTGGGGTGTCACCACGACGTCATCGCCGCGCGCGCGGCCACAGGATCGCCCACAGCGCGATTGCCGCGGCGACCACCAGCACAGACCCGATGACGACCCAGGCCGGGTCACCCACCATGAAGCTGCCTCCGCGGATGATCCGCAGCCCCTGACCGGTGAAGGTCGCGCCCGCGAGCAGCACCGCGATGGCGATCGAGGTCGCGAGGATCCTCAGCTCTGGACGCCACCCTTCGTCATCGGAAGCGGGTCGAGCACCCGTCGCAGATCGGCCTCCGGGAGCACCTTTTCCTCGAGCGCGACGTCGAACAGCGGTCGGCGCTCGGCGAGCGCGCGCTTCACGAGCGCCGCGGAGCGCGCGTAGCCGATGTGCGGGGCGAGCGCGGTCACGATGAGCGATGGGCTCGCGTCGAGCAGCTCCTTCGCACGCCCTTCGTCCACGCGCATCCCGTCGATGCACCTCTCACGGAGCACCTTCGACGCGCTCGTGAGGATCGTCGCGGAGAAGCACAGGGCGAACGCCATGCCCGGCATCATCACGTTGAGCTCGAGCTGCCCCGCCTGCGCCCCGAGCATCACGGCGGTGTCGTTGCCGATGACCTGGTAGCAGACCTGGTCGACCATCTCCGCGATCGACGGGTTGATCTTGCCCGGCATGATGGATGACCCCGGCTGGACCGGCGGCAGGATGAGCTCGCCGAAGCCGGTGCGCGGACCCGAGACCATGAGCCGCAGGTCGTTCGAGATGCTCGAGAGCTCGATCGCCGCCGTGCGCATGCCGCTGGACGTGCGAACGAAGGCCGCCGACGATTGCATCGCGGCGAAGAGGTCCTTCGCCGGCACGATCGGGTCGCCCGTCCACTGCGCGAGCAGCGCGCAGACGCGCGCGCGGTACTCGGGATCGGCATTGAGGCCGGTACCGGCCGCGGTCCCGCCGATGCCGAGCTCGCACAGCTCGCCGCGTGCCCCGCGGATCCGGCTGCTCGCGCTGCGCAGGCGGGTCGCCCAGCCGCCGAACTCCTGGCCGAAGGTGACCGGCACCGCGTCCTGGAGGTGCGTGCGGCCCGGCTTCACGACGTTCGCGTACTGCTTCGCCTTCGCGTCGAACGCGGTGGCGAGCCGCTCGAGCTCGTCGCAGAGCGGCGCCGTGAGCTCGAGGAGCGCGAGACGGATCGCGGTCGGCGTGACGTCGTTGGTCGACTGCGCCATGTTCACGTGGTCGTTCGGGTTGACCTTCTTGTACTCGCCGCGCTTGCCGCCGAGCCGCTCGTCGGCCAGGTTCGCGATCACCTCGTTGGCGTTCATGTTCTGCGAGGTGCCGGCGCCGGCCTGGAAGACGTCCACCACGAACTGGTCGAGGTGCTTGCCGGCGAGGATCTCGTCACAGGCGTCCGAGATCGCCTGACAGCGATCTTGCGGGAGCCGGCCTGCCTGGGCGTTCGCGTGCGCCGCGGCCTTCTTCACGAGCACGAACCCACGCACGAACGCGGGGTACGGCCGGTAGCCGGAGATCGGGAAGTTCTCGACCGCCCGCTGCGTCTGCGCTCCCCAGAGCGCGTCGGCCGGGACCTCTACGTCGCCGAGCGTGTCGCGTTCGCGACGCATCGTCATGCGCGCTTACAATAGGACTTCACGTTGCAGAAGAATCGGCTCACCTGGATGATCGGTGGACCCCAGGGGAGCGGGATTAACGCCTCCGCCGAGGTATTCGCGAAGTCGTGCAGCCGGGCAGGGCTGCGCGTCTACGCCAATATCGAGTACCACTCGAACATCATGGGCAAGCACTCCTTTTATCGGGTGCGTGTCGATGACGAGGACGTGCGCTCCTACCGCGAGATGACCGACATCCTGGTCGCGCTCGACCACGAGACGCTCGCCGGCGACGGCGACCACCGCCGCTGGCCGACCCACTACGGACACCTGCACGAGGTCTCGCAGGGCGGTGGGGTGATCTACGACAGCGACATCGGATTCGACCCGGCGCACACCGGTCGCGACGACATCCACTTCTACGCGGTGCCCTTCATGGAGACGATCAAGAAGGCGCTCGAAGAGGTCGGCAAGGGCGACCAGGCCCGGCGCTACGAGGTCTACAAGAACACCGTCGCCCTCGGCGCGTCGCTCGCGCTCTGCGACTATCCGCTCCAGCTCGTGTCCGAGGTGATCCTGGGCCAGTTCAAGGGAAAGCGCAGCGAGGTCGGGCAGCTCAACGTGCGGGTCGCCCGGCTCGCGTTCGACTACGTGAAGGAGCACTTCGACTCAGAGGCGTTCCCCTACAAGCTGACGCCACATCACGAGCCGAAGGCGCGCATCCTCGCCAAGGGCTACGAGATCATGGCCATCGCGAAGCTCAAGGCGGGCTGTCACTTCCAGACCTACTACCCCATCTCGCCCGCCACCGACGAGTCCGTCTTCCTCGAGCGCCAGCAGCGCGACCACAACATCCTCGTCGTGCAGTGCGAGGACGAGATCTCCTCGATCAACATGGCCGTCGGCGCGGCGCACATGGGCGTGCGCTCGGCGACCGCGACGAGCGGCCCCGGCTTCGCGCTGATGGTCGAGGGCATCGGCTTCGCGTCGATCACCGAGGCACCGGGACCGGTGCTCGTGCTGTACCAGCGAGGCGGCCCGTCGACCGGCCTGCCGACGCGCAACGAGCAGGGCGACCTGCTCTTCGCGCTCCACCCCGCGCAGGGCGACTTCCCGCACATCGTGACCGCGCCCGGTGACCTGCGTGAGTCGTATCAGGACGTGTTCTCCGCCTTCAACTGGGCCGAGCGCTACCAGCTCCCGGTCATCGTCCTATCGGACAAGAAGCTCGCCGCCATCTACACGACGATCGACAGGCTCGAGCTGAAGTACGACAAGATCGACCGCGGCGAGAACTTCACGGGGAGCGAGTGGACCGCGGTCGAGGCGAAGGGCAACGATCTCGTCCGGCGCGACGGGAACGGCAACGGGAAGGGCGACGTGCACGAGTACCTGCGCTTCGCGCTGACGAAGGACGGCATCTCGCCTCGCAGCCGTCCCGGCATCGCCGGCGGACGCTTCTGGGCCACGACCGACGAGCACGACCCCGACGGGCACATCACCGAGGGCGTCGAGATGCGCATGGCGATGATGGAGAAGCGCATGGGAAAGCTCGACCTCATCGCGAAGGCGATCCCGAAGGATCAGCAGTACGGCTATTACGGACCGGAGGACGCCGAGCTGACGGTCGTGAGCTGGGGATCACCGAAGGGCACGATCCTCGACGCGATCCGGGTGCTCGCCGAGCGGGGCAGGAAGATCGGCTTCCTCCAGTGCCGGCTGATGCGCCCCTTCCCCGCCGAGGACGTCGAGGCGATCCTCCGGAAGGCGAAGAGGCTGTGCCTCGTCGAGGAGAACTACTCGGGCCAGCTCGGCTCCGTCCTCCGTGAGCAGACCGGCGTGAAGATCGAAGAGCGGATCCTGAAGTACGACGGCCGCCCCTTCAGCGAGGACGAGCTCGTCGCCGCGTTCTCGAACGTCCTCTCGGGCGCGCACGCGGAGCCGGTGGTGACACGTGTCCGTTAGCGCGCCGATCAAGTTCTCAGTTAAGGATTACAAAGCTGATCTTCACAATGATTGGTGCTTAGGCTGCGGCGATTTTGGCATCCTCACCGGCATCCAGATGGCGCTCGCGCAGCTCAACCTCGACCCGGACAAGATCGCGCTCTTCTCCGGCATCGGCTGCTCGGGCAAGACGCCGCATTACATCAAGGCCTACGGCTTCCACACGCTGCACGGCCGCGTCCTCCCCGTCGCGACGGGCGGGCGCCTGGCCAACAGCGCGGTCACGGTGCTCGCCATGGGCGGCGACGGCGACGGGTACGGCATCGGCGCCGGCTACTTCGTGAACAGCGGCCGGCGCAACCTCGACTTCACCTACATCGTCCACACCAACCAGGTGTACGGGCTCACGAAGGGTCAGGCCTCGCCGACGCTGTCCAAGGGCCGCAAGACCAAGTCGATGCCCGAGCAGAACATCCAGGACGGGGTGAACCCGATCGCGATGGCCGTCGCGGCCGGCTACACGTTCATCGCCCGCGCGTACGCGCTCGAGCCAAAATATCTGGCGGGCATCCTGGTCAAGGCCATCCAGCACAAGGGCTCCGCGCTCGTAGATGTATTGCAGACGTGCCCCACGTACAACGACCTCTACACGAAGGAGTGGTACGAGGGCGCGGACCTGCCCGAGAAGAAGTCGCGCCTCTACAAGCTCGAGGAGCACGGCTACGACGGCGTCGTGAAGGATCCGGCCGATCTCGACGAGATCATCATGAAGAAGGCCGCCGCGGTCGCGCGCTCGTACGAGGCCGAGCCCATCCCCACCGGCATCTACTACCAGGTCGAACTGCCAACCTACGAGGACGCCGTCAACCAGCGGATCCCCGCGCTCGCGGAGAAGCCGCTGGTCGAGATCGACACGTTCCACCGCGACGTGGATCCCCTGCTCGAGGCGATGCGCTAGCCGCTATTTGCTCGCGATCGCCCCCAGCATCGCGTTCGCGCCGATATCGGTCATGGTCTCGAGGGCGCCCGTCCCCAGATCGATGTGCCGCACGCTGCGATCGACCGTGAAGTACGCGAACGGCCAGAGCGCGAGCATCCCGCCCTGCGGCGTTCCGGAGAGCTGCCAGCTGCGCCGCTGGGCCATGTTCGAGCTGAGCCACATGCGGGCGTAGGGGACGTTCGCCTGCTGCGCGAGGACGACGTACCCGCCCGTCGCGACGAGCGTGTCCGGGAGCACGGTCCCGATCCAGTCGCTCGGCAACGGCAGGTCGGCGAGATGATCGCTCCCGCTCGGGACCGCGGCGAGCGCACCGGCGCTCGTCACGACGTAGATCGTGCCGTCATCGGCCATCGTCGCGCCGGCGATCCCGGGGAACGCGCGATCGACGGGCCGGCCGCCACCGACCGTGAAGCCCACGGCCATCGTCCCATCGGTCCGGCAGACAAGCGCGATCCGCGCGACGGTCGCGAGCAGCCGATCCGCGCAACCAGCCTTCTCGGCGATGGTGCCGGCGGGCTTGAGCGTGAGGGCCTCGAAGGAGTCGACCCAGCTGCGTTTGTCGCTCGCCTCCGTCTTGAGCACGTACACCTTGTTCGCGACCGCGGCGAGCGCGCGCCGATCCGAAGCCACGCCGCTGATCTCCGTGGCGCGTGCGCGCTCCGATCCGGCGGCGACGTCGAAGGTGCGCAGACGCGAGGTGCCCGTGCTCTTGTCCAGGTCGAGCACGTAGAGCCACGTGCCGCCCTGATCGACGGCCACCTGCGCCGGGCCGCCCACCGCGATCTCGTAGCGCACGTCGTGATTGAGCAGCGTCACGGCGCGCACCCAGCCATCGGACACGACGAACACGGTCTGCTGGTTCGCGAAGAAGCCCATCATGTCGTCGACGTTGATGAGCGGCGTCGCGCTCGGCGTCGCGGCGTGCTGATCGTGCGTCGCGCTTGCCGTGGCCGCGGGGACGGCGCGTGCGGCACCGCTGCCGCACGCGACGAGCGAGAGGATCACGCCCACCAGCGGAAGGCCGCGCATCACGCGGTCCCTTCCGACGCGACCACGCGACGGCGTGCGTAGAGCGCGAGCGCCACGAGCGACCAGAACGCGATCGCGACCCCACCGGCGAGCGGGAGCTGCGACCCGGAGACGAACGACAGCGGCGGGGCCGAGGTGTCGATCCGCTCGGCGGCAGGCAGCTCGCCCGCCGGCGCCGCGCCCGACACCATCTTCGTCACGTCGAACGCGAGGTCGGAGACGTCGTCGCCGATCGCCAGCTTGCCGTCGAAGCGCGCCGCGCGGAACGGGAAGAACAGGCCCGCGTAGACACCGGTCGTGCCATCGCTCCTCACGAGCTTGAGCGGCACGTCCAGGCACTTGGTGCGATCGCCGTCCGTCTGCATGACGACCGCGAGGGCGCTCGCCGGCAGCGCAGTGCCGGCCGCGTGGTCGACGGAGATCACCAGCGTCACCGGCTTGCCGTTCGACCAGGGAAGGCCATCGCGCGTCTGGAGCGCGACCGACGAGACGCACACGCCACAGCTGGCGCTGGCCGTCAGGCCGGCCGGCGCGAGTGACGCGAGCGCGATGGCCAGGGCCGCGAGGAGCCGCTTCACGATGCCACCTCCGCAAGGGGCCGTTCTGGCCCTGCACCACCCCTACAACGAGATGCCCTGGGCGGTTCCCTAGCATCCTGCGGTGCGCATTTCGCTCGATCACGTCGTCATCGCGGTAACGGACTGGCAACGGAGCAACGCGTTCTACCGCGATGTGCTCGGCGCGACGGTCGTCCCGCGCGGCGGCGGGTTCGCCTACCGCTTCGGCGCGCAGCAGCTCAACGCGCACGGCCCGGGCGTCACGCCGTCAGCGGTCGCGCGCGATCCGGTGCGCCCGGGCAACAGCGACCTGTGCTTCGAGTGGTCGGGTCCCATCGCCGATGCCGTCGCGCACCTGGAGCGGCAGGGCATCGCGCCGGAACTTGGGCCTCTCCAGAAGGAAGGTGCCCGAGGGATCGGATCGAGCGTCTATCTACGAGACCCCGATGGAACACTGATCGAGCTGATCTCTTATCACCTTGGTAGCGATCCGCAAACGGAGCACTAGTCCGGAATCGCCGGGTCGCCTCGGTCACCGGGCGTCCCGGCTGACCGTGAAGACGTCGCGCACGCCTTCGAGCTTCGCCAGGACCCGTGAGAGCTGCTCGACGCTGATGACCTGGAGCGTCGCATTGACGGTCGCGGTACGATCGGGATTCGCGTTCGCGGCGAGGCTGATGAGCGACACCCCGTTCTCGCTGATGATCGCCGCCACGTCACGCACGAAGCCGGGCCGGTCCCAGCCCTGCACGCGGATGGCGACCGGATACGTGCGCGCCGGCTCCTGCTCCCACTCGACCTCGACGAGGCGCTCGTGCTCCACGCTCGTGCGGACGTTCGCGCAATCGGCGCGGTGCACGGTCACGCCGCGACCGCGGGTGATGTAGCCCAGGACCCGATCGCCGGGCACGGGGTTGCAGCAGACACCGAAGCGCACCAGCAGGTCCCCCACGCCCTTCACGCGCACGCCGCCGCGCGACGTCGGTGGCGGGGCCGCGGGCGCCTGCTCCGGGATCGCGAGCTCCGTGTCGTCGACGATGCCGAGACGGGTCACGACCTGCGCCGCGGTGACCGCGCCATACCCGAGCGAGGCGAACATCGTGTCGGCGTCGTGCAGGTTCAGCCGGTCCGCGACGCGCTGCAGATCCTCATCGCCGATGTCGCCCAGCGAGCGCTGCGCGATGCGCTTGAGCTCGCGGTCGAGCAGCTCGCGGCCATGCGCGACGTTCTCCTCGCGCTGCTGCTTCTTGAACCATTGGCGGATCTTTTCCCGAGCTCCGGGAGTCCGGACCATACCGATCCAGTCGCGCGAGGGACCGCGGGCCGCCTTGCTGGTGACGATCTCGACGATGTCGCCGTTCTCGAGCTTGTGGTCGAGCGGCACGATCCGGCCGTTGACCTTCGCGCCGATCGTGCGGTGGCCGATGTCGGTGTGGATGCGGTAGGCGAAGTCGATCGGCGTCGCGCCGGCGGGCAGGTCCTTGACCTCGCCCTTCGGCGTGAACACGAAGACCTGGTCCTGGAACACGTCGACCTTGAGCGACTCGACGAACTCGGTCGCGTCCGCGACGTCGTGCTGCCATTCCATGAGCTGGCGCACCCATGCCAGCTTCGACTCGTACTGCGGGTCGGACTTGGCCTTGCCGCCCTTGCCACCCTCCTTGTACCGCCAGTGCGCGGCGACCCCGTACTCCGCGAGGCCGTGCATCTCCTGGGTGCGCACCTGGATCTCGAGCGGCTGCCCGTCGGGGCCGATGACGGCCGTGTGAAGGGACTGGTACATGTTGTTCTTCGGCATCGCGATGTAGTCGTCGAACTGGTTGGGGATCGGCGGCCACAGCGTGTGGACGACGCCGAGCGCCGAGTAGCACGTGGGCACGTCGGCGACGATGACGCGGATCGCCAGCAGGTCGTAGATCTCGCTGAAGCCGACGTTCTTGCGGCGCATCTTCTGCGCGATCGAATACAGGTGCTTCGCGCGTCCCGACAGCTCGGCGCGGATGCCCGCCTTCTCGAGCTCGCGGGCCAGCGTCTTCATCGTCCCCTCGATGGAGCGCTCGCGCACCTGCCTGCGTGATTGCAGCTGCTCCGCGAGGTCCTTGTATTGATCGGGCTCGAGGTACTTGAACGCGAGGTCCTCGAGCTCCCACTTGATCTGCCAGATGCCCAGGCGGTGGGCCAGTGGCGCGTAGATCTCGATCGTCTGTTTCGCGATGCGGTGCCGCTTCTCCGGCGGCAGCACTCCGAGGGTCCGCATGTTGTGGAGGCGATCGCAGAGCTTGACGATGACGACGCGCAGATCGTCCGCCATCGCGAGGAACATCTTCCGGATGTTCTCGGCCTGATGCTCGTCGCTCGACGTGCCCGAGAACTTGGACAGCTTCGTGACGCCGTCCACGAGCCGCCCGATCTCGTCGCCGAACTCCTTCTTGATGTCCTCGATCGACCGCACCGTGTCCTCGGGCACGTCGTGCAGCAGCGCCGCGGCGACCGTCGGCGCATCCATGCCGAGCTGCGCGACCAGCGTGGCGACCGCGGCGGGATGCGTGATGTACGACTCGCCCGAGACTCGACGGACCCCCTCGTGCGCCTCGCTCGCGTAGGCGTAGGCGCGCCGGACG
The DNA here is from genome assembly GCA_016194865.1 of Chloroflexota bacterium. Lineage (GTDB taxonomy): Bacteria > Chloroflexota > Limnocylindria > P2-11E > P2-11E > JACQAT01. The sequence continues at coordinate 15,998 of JACQAT010000020.1, read as the reverse complement.
AGCTCGGCGTCGCCGTCGGGGTAGTGCCGCAGCAGCTCCTTGGCGACGGTCTCGCCGTCGTACGAGGCGGCGCGCTGCGGGCGCAGGCGCTCCGCGATGCCGACGATGCGTGCGGTGACGGTCGAGGCGCGCTCGGCCATCAGGTCACCACCGCCGGCTGCATCGCGGCCGCGGTCCCGACCGAGCCGAAGTCCTCCAGCTCGAGCTCCACGAAGCCGCGCAGGCCGCTCTTCAGTGAGACCACCGCGTCGACGCGACCCTCGTCGATCATCGCCTCGGCGTGATCGCCGCGCCGCCAGGCCATCGCGTCGAAGGTGAAGCGGCCGACGGTGAGCTTGCAGCGCAGGTGATCGAGATCGGCGCCGGCCGGCCGCACCCCGTGCACGCGCACGTCGCGCAGCAGCAGCCGCGGCTGCGGGTTGGCGCTGCCGCACGGCTCCAGCAGCGCGAGCTCGAGCGCCAGCCGTGGCGTGAGCATCTCGCCTTCGATCTCGGCGTCGACGCGCAGCCGTGGCACCGGCCGCACGCCGTGAAGGCTGCGCCGCACCGCGTCGTCGAGACGCTCGATGAGCTCGGGGATCCGCTCGGTCTTCACGGAGAATCCGGCCGCCATCGCGTGACCGCCGTGCTTGATGAGGACGTCCCCGCATTCCGCGAGGATCTCGGCGATGTGCACGCTCGAGATGGAGCGGCACGATCCCTTCGCCTCATCCCCGTCGATCGCGAGCACGGCGGCCGGCCGGCCGAGCTGCTCGACGAGGCGCCCCGCGGCGATGCCGACGACGCCGGCGGACCACGACGGGTCGGCGACGACCGTCATCCACGCGTCGGGCCGCTCCTTCTGCCGCTCGGTGGCGCCCGCGACGATCTCGCGGGTGAGCGCCTGTCGCGATTGGTTGCGCTCCTCGAGCTGCTCCGCGAGGCCGCGCGCTTCCTCGGCATCCTCGCTGAGCAGAAGGCGTAGCGCGATCTCCGCATCGGCGATCCGGCCCGCGGCGTTGAGCCGCGGCCCGAGCGTCCAGCCGATCTCGCCGGCCGTGACCTTGCCCGCCTTCAGGCCGCTCCGCTCGATCAGCGCGCGCACGCCGGTGATCGGCGCGCGATTGAGAGAGGCGAGGCCCGCGCGGGTGATGGCGCGATTCGCGCCGCGCAGCGGCACGACATCGGCGACCGTGGCGAGCGCGGCGAGCTGCAGCAGCTCGTCCTCGCGGAGCGCGTACGTGAGCTCCCCGAGGAGCTTCTTCGCGAGCCGCAGCGCGACGCCCGCACCGGCGAGATCCTTGTCGAGCGACGGATCGTTCGGGCGGCGCGGGTTCACGACCGCGTACGCGCGAGGCAGCAACGGCGGCGGGTGGTGATGGTCCGTGACGATCAGATCGATGCCGAGCGTCCTCGCGTGCTCCGCCTCGCGAACGGCCGTGACGCCGCAGTCGACCGAGACGACGACCTTCGCGCCGTCGGCCGCGAGATCGCTCAGCGCCTGCGCGTTGAGGCCGTACCCTTCCTCGTAGCGATTCGGGACGTACGCGCCGACCGCGACGCCGAAGGCGCGGAACGCGCGGACGAGGATCGCGGTGCCGGCGATGCCGTCGACGTCGTAGTCCCCGTAGATGACGATGCGCTCGCGGGCAGCGAGCGCACGGCGCAGGCGATCGACCGCGATGTCGAGGTCGAGCATCGGCGGCCCATCGTCGGCCGGCGGCGCGGCCTCGAGGAAGGCCGACATATCGGTGTCCGCGATCCCGCGCGCGCGGAGGATCCGCGCGACGAGGCTCGGGATACCATCGGGAAGATCGCGCGTGGACGCGTTCGGCAGGATCCAGCGGCGTTGCGGAACGAGGGCCATGTGACCACTAAGTATCTCGCATGCTTGGTCTTGCTCGTCGTCGCCTGTGGCTCTCCCTCGTCGGGTGGGGCGCCTGCGACGATCTTGCCCGCCGCCGTCTCGGATCGGCCCGGGGGGCCGTCCGAGACGTCAACAGGCATTCCAGTCGCGTCGATCACGCCGCGGGGCGGCCTCGCGTCAGCGGTCGCGGCCACCGCTGTGAGCTCTCGTCGCTGGTACCTCGTCCCTGACGGGCTTCCTGTGGATCCGGTGCGCGTGATCGCGACGTTCGCATCCGATCCAACGGCGGGACGGCCGTACGCGCGGTATCGGGGTGGCGTATCGGTCGACCTCGTGCCCACGAGCGCCACGTCGTGGACGGCTGAGCTTCCGGCCCTCCAGGCGCCCGGGGAGCGTGTCGTCGACGTGTTCGAACGCCTCGCCGATGGCAGCGAGGCGCAGGTCGCGAGCGTCATCGTGACCATCTCGCAGCCCGAGTACGTCGTGTGGACGCTCGACTTCGAGGGCGACGCGTCGGCCGACAGCGAGCTGGCGAATACGGCGGCCATCTCCGACGGCCTCGAGGTCCCCATGACCGTGCTGTGGAACCCACGTGTCTGGACGACGAACGAGGTCTCGACGGAGCGGCAGGACGCGATGCTGGAGTGGACGAAGGGCCGCCTGGCGAAGGGCGACGAGATCGGGCTCCACGTCCACCTCTGGACCGACGAAGTGCGCGCCGCGGGGCTCGTCCCTCGCCTGGCACCGAATTGGGCCGGCCGAAGCGACGGCTACGACGTGCCGATCACGGCGTATCCCGAGGCCGAGCAGCGCACCTACATCGAGCACGCGCTGCGGCTCATGGCCGATCGCGGCCTGCCGCGGCCGACCTCGTTCCGCGCGGGCGGTGACTTCGCCGATGCCGCGACGCTGCGCGTGCTGAGCGCGCTGGGCTTCACCGCCGATTGCACCGCGGTGCCAGCCGGATCGTTCGGTCGCCTGCGCTGGCCCTGGACGCTGCCCGTGGACGCGCAGCCGTACCACCCGTCGAAGGACGACGCGAACGCGTCCGGAGACCTGCCGCTGCTCGAGTCGCCCACGATCGGCGGCAACACCTATGCCTTCACCGTGTCGACGATCCAGCCGCAGATCCGCGCGAACCTCGCTGCCTTCGCGGCGCCGGGGAAGATCGCGACGGAGCGGCGCGCGATCGACATCGTCTCCCACCCCGGCACGATCGTTCCGGCGGAGCGCGCCGCGATCGAGGCGCTGCTCGGCGCGCTCGCTCCGCTCCGCTACGACCGCGACAGCGGCCCGGTCCGCTTCGTGACGCTCGCGCAGCTCGCGAAGGCGTACGCGGTCAGATAGGTGTTCTTTTTAGGGACCTCCCCCAGAGCGGCGTCTCAGCGGCTTCTAGTCGAGTCGTATTGACGCAGCGGCGCGCCCGATCTCGAACGGCGCCTGAGGCGTCGGCTGCGGAAGGCGGGCAGATACGCCGCTCGCGACATCGATCACGACGACCTCATCCGGGCGACCGGCCACGATCAGCGCCCGTCCGTCCGCGCGGAAGAATGCACTGTCGGGAGGACGCCCGTCCACAACGTTCTGGACCGTCCGCCCCCCCCTAGATGACCAGAGCTCGATCCGATCGATCCTGGCGGCGGCGTCGCCGACGAGTAGCGCGAGCTCTGATGTCCCTGGGCGGAAGCCGATGAGACCAAGGGTCTGGCGATCGCCGACTTTCTGTTCCCGCCGCGCATCGAAGGTCGCAAGCGGCCATCTCCAGAGCGAGCAGCCCAGCGTCGCTTCGCAACGCACTCCCGCGACCTCTTTCGCATCCGGCGAAGCGACCATCGAGTACGCGCCCTCGACCGCGAAGCTGCGGCGCCCAGTGAGCCCGAACACGGTGTACGTCAGCGCCGGCTCCGCGTACCTGGCCTCGAGCGCGGCGAGGGTCGAGGTCGCCCGGTCCCATCCCACCGCGCTGTAGCTGGCCCCGCCGCTCAGACGCGCGATCTCGGTGACCGCGCGGGTAGCGAGATCGAAGGTTCGGAGCGCGGAGTATTGCGGGCGGACCCCTTGATTCGCGCCCTTGTCAAGCACGGAGAACACGATCCCCGTGCCGTCCCCCGACCAGAGCGGCCGCGCCGCCGGAATCTCATCGCCCAGCGACAGCAGCAGCTGACGTTCGGTGGGCTTCGTGCCGTCGACGAGGTAGAGCGTCGACCCGCTCGGGCCGCTCGGACCATCGGCGAAGTACGCGGCGCGGCGTCCGTCGGGCGAGACGCTGCCGTTGAACTGATTGAAGAAGCTCGGCGCGAGCTCGCCAATCGGTCGCGTCTCGCCCTCGCGCCGGACCTGTGCCGCCGAGCCTGAGGCGCTTCCGGTGCGCACGCCGCTGAAGATCACACCGAACCGCGGATCGAGCACGCTCGCGTCGGAGGCGGTCGTCGCCGTTGGTGCGGGTGTCGTGGCGGCCGTGACGGTCGCGCAGCTGAAGGTCCGATTGCTGCAGGCCAGCCGTAGCGCAAACTCTTCGGAGACGGTGCCGCCTTCGGGGCGCTGGACCTTCTCGATGGTGAGCACGTACGGGAAGGTCCCCTCCGCGAGCGGCCCCGCCAGGCGCACCACCAGCGTCGCTGCGCTGCAGGGCTGGATCGTCAACAGCTCGGCGTCTTGCAGCGGGCGCCGCTCCGGCTCGCGGAGCTCATACCCGAGGACGGGGCCAGATGGACGCTCCGCGACACCAAGCCGCGCCCGTACCGAGACGACGGCGGGTGCGGGAGCCTCCTTCGGCACGACGAAGCGGAGCGTCCACCACAGCTGGTTGGTCTGGGGATCGGTTGCCTCGATCGCCTCGATCGACGCGCTGAGGAACACACCGCTGGTGTGCCGCTCCAGCGACGTTCCGCTTGGGCGCGCGCATTCGCTGGCCGCGCTCGATGGCACCGCGCTCGCGCCCTCGGGCGCGGCCGGGACCGGACGTGAGCGCGCCATAGCCAGACCGGCGACAACGAGGGCAAGCGCCACCGCGACGACCGCGAATCCCGAGAATGCCGGCGGGCGTCGCTGGCTACCCGTCACGACGGCCGCGAAGCTGGGGACCGTCGGAGCTGGGAGCATGTGGAACAAGGAGCGGAGCTCGGCGTCCTCGGCCACGTTGGGCTCGATGTCATCCCGGCTCATCTGGCAAGGCCCCTTTCGAGCCGGCCGTACGCGGCCTTGAAGTTCGCGCGTCCACGCGCGAGCCGCGACTTCACCGCCTCTTCGCTCAGCCCAAGCATCGACGCGATCTCACGGCGGTCGAAGCCGTTGTCGTAGAAAAGCAGCAACGCCGCCGCTTGGTCCACGGGGATGGAGCGCAACGCGGTCCGGACTTGATCGGCACCGACGTCGAATGCCTCGGCCTGCGCGCTCTCGTGTCCGCTGAATGGGAGAAACCGGAGGATCGCCGCGCGGCGGCGGTGATTGGACGCGAGATTCGTTGCCGTTCGGAAAAGCCAACGGATGGCCGCGCGGGGCTCATCGATCGAGTGTTCGTGCCGGAGTCCACGCACGAAGGTTTCCTGCATCAGCTCAGTGCCTGCATCGCGGTCCCCAACCAACTTGGCAAGGTAGCCCGCGAGCACCGCGGCGTGCGCCTCATAGAGCCCGCCCCAGTCGATCGTCATGGCGGGGGCCGCAAACGCCTGCCCGCCCAGGAAGCGAACGTCAGACACATGATCTAAGACACCCCTGTGCCGCGGAACGGGTGCAACTCCTGACACATCCTGCTCGCCGCGCTCGGCGGTCGCGGGCGAGCCCGCAGCCCGTGGAGCTCCGAGCTCGCCCACCCAACGAACAATCGAGCTATCGGATGTGTGAGCGCTCGGCCCACTCCGATGTCACTGGTAGGGATGAGAGCGATTCCTCCCACGAGGTCGCCCCCTTGTGTCTCACCAAGTAATCCTCCACGTGACGCAACCACCGCTCGTTGCGTAGATGTGGACGTACGCGAAGTAATTTCCGGCCGGAAGGGAAACCGACTCGTCTTGCTGACCTACGTGCCAGCTTGATCCGAGCAGGACCGTACCCGGCACGCCGCCGTTATCGGCAACAACGAATAGGTCCGGGTCTCCCCCAGTGATTTCGGTCAAGCGGACCGTCGTGCCGGCGGTCGAGAAGCGATACCAGACCATCTCGCCGCGCACACCCATGAGCGCAAAGCATCCGTACGTCGGAGCGGTGTAGGGAATCGCATAGGTCTGCCCCGGATCGTATGTCCACCACGAGCGATGTTGCCACTGGCCCACGACCAGATCCCGAAGGCTGCGGCTCCGCTGTTGCGCCCCCTGGATCGGAGCGCCGTTCTCCGCGACGGCCTCGAGGGTTGAGATGCCGCTGCCGTCGATGTAGCGGTATTCGTAGTAGAAGACATGCGAGTCGTTGTTGGCGACGAAGTAGTTCATAGGTTGGACGTTGTCATACGCGCCGGCGTCCCAACCGGCATATGGATCTCCTGGAGCAGCACGGAGGTGAACGGTACTTTTCTTTGGCCCTTCCGCCGAGGTGTAACCCGCAGCGGCGTAGACGTAACCCGAGCAGTCGATTCCGGCCGACCCGATAAGCACGTCTGTTTGCGTGTTGCCGACGACCGGGCCAGGTTGCGGGTAATAGCGGTTCAATGCCCCATCTGCCCCGTCGAAGGCTTGCCAGGTGGCCCAGTCGCTGTGACTCCAGCCGCCATCGCTGAAGTGCGTTGAATCGAATCCACCCCAGTTGTAGGGAATCCCGACGATGAACTGGCCATCGGAAGCGAGCTGTGTCTGATTGGGTGCCGTGCCGAGTGGCCGCGGGAGACCACTCGAGTAGAAGTTGTATGAAAGGTGCCAGGGCCACAGGAATGTATTCATCTCGCTGGCTCGGAGCGCCACGAGGCGGCGGCTGCGAAGCGGAAAGCCGATCGATTGAGCTCGGGCCGTGTCTTCGCGTTGCGACAGGCCAGCCGCGCTCGATCGGGCTACCGAAGAGCGGTATGTCGTCCCAAGATCCACGCGATACACGGTCAGCTTGTCGGCTGCGGGGACCATTACATACACCTGACCATCGCTCGTAATCTCTGCTGTGCGATGCGGGCTGATGACGAAGCTCTCAGTGGGGAGCCGCGCAACCCCGTCGCGCTCACCGGAGCGCTTGTACCGCTGGATCGTCTCTTCGACTCGAATGAATCCTCCGGACGTGTACGCGTCCTGCACTGAGATGTAGAAGAGTCCAGAGGCGTCGAAGCCGATTGGCTGGGCGGTAGCTCCGAATGTCTGGGGCGTAACAACGATCCGACTACCGCCGGAAGCGGCGCCCACGACAATCGTGTGCCCTTCTGTATGCGCGCTCCATCGAACGCCGTCAGCAGCGGCGATTCCGCCGCCGAACGTGCCCGCCTTGTCATTGAGCGTTTCCGCTAGATCAACGGTCGCGGGCAGCGCCCCCAGGCTGAACTGACGATAGCCCCGAGTCCATAGAGCGGGACCAGCCGAATCCGGCGTTATGCGGAGTACGTCGTACGCCCGCATCCCTTTGGGAAGTTGACTTGAGCTGAGCGGTCGACCGTCTGACCCGAGGCTAAGAATACGGTCGTTGTTATCCAAGAGCCAGATCGTCCCATCGATGGTGACGTGGATCTCGCGCAGATAGGCGCTCTGCGGAACTGCGACGGTGCGAGTGACGGCACCGGCCTTCGCGATGTGGATTCGACGCTGCAATGAATCGAGTACGTAGACCGAACCGTCGGAACCCACAGTGAATGACTGCGGGCCCCTAGCGATGTCACTGACGACGCGCGTTTCGTATGTGACCTGACCCGGCCCAGACCCGATGCCGAACTCCGCGACAGCCGCGAAGATCGCTTCGCCGGTCACGGCAACGACTTTCGGCGCAAGCAACACTTGCGCGAGAACCACTGCCACAACGAGCGCAAACGCACGCACCGAACACTCCCTATTCCCACTACCGCCGAATATGGCCCGCAGCCCGTCGGCTGGCAGCAGCATTAGTGCTGCCATGAAGGAAGGCGCGACGGAGGCGACGAGCGCGGCGGACTGGATCCCCAGGACGTGGGAGGGCAGCTTTCTCGAGGACGTTGTCGACGAACTGGATCGCGGTCCTCGGGCTCAGCCGGACATAGATACGGAACACACGCAGGCGCGTGCAATTCGTCGATCGCCGTGAACTGGTAGTGCTTCTTTCGTGAGCCGTGAGCGGCGCGATGGAACTTCACGCCGATCTGGACCTACTGCCCAGGTTCGGGCTTCTCGTAGCGTCGCCAGCGGGCGGCATGGCGCTTGTAGTGCTGGGAGCTCGGCAGGCGACTCAGTCCGAGCCGCCGCAGGGTCCGCCAGATTCCGGACTGGCTGAGCGATTTGTCGTCAGTAGCGCTTGAGGTCATCGCGATCTTCAGGGATCCGAAGTGGAGTGCTGGCGCGGGTCGAAGGATCTTGCCCACGACCTCAGTCGACGTGGCCGGCCGACTCCGCGCGAGCTCTCGTTCGGTCACCTGGAAATTCTTCCTCGTAGGAGACCAAAGTGTCACCGACCTCTGTCAGAGCTAGTTCGAGGCGCGCATGACCGCCAACGCGAAGCCGACGAGCGCGAGGAGATCCGATATCGGTCCGGTGACCGGTGCGGCGTGTGACACGAGCCCGGGCTCCGCGAGCGTCAGCCGCCCTGGCGGCGACGCGTCGCGCGCTCGCTCGGCCTCGGCGACCGGCTCGTAGGTGTCGTTCGGGTCGTGCAGCCAGTAGATCGGTGCGGCGATCTTCGACCACGTCGTCCGCGGTGACAGTCCGTCGAGCAGGGCACGCGCCGCCCGCGGCAGCACCGCGAGCGCGGCCGTCACGCGGTCGTAGCCGTCCGCCGCGAGCGCGCGAGCGAGCGCATCGCGGTCCGTGCCCGACAGCGCGTCGAGTACGGCAGCGGGGAGCCGCTGCTTCACCTCTTCGCTCGCCGGCCACGGCGCGAGCAGGCCGTCGCGCCGCTGCGTCCGCGTGACGACGCTCGCGAGATACGTGTCGAGGTCGTAGTAGGAGCCAAGGATCACCAGCGCGTCCGCGCGCGCGAGCGCGGGCTCGCGGCCCGCCGCCGCAAGGAGGAGCCCCGCGCCGACGGACGACCCGAACGCGGACACGCGCTCGCCATCCACCTCCGGCCGCGCGCGCAGGGCGGCGAACGCGCTCGCGATCGCGCTCGGCGCCGCGACCGAGAGGCGCCCGGTCACCAGGAACGGGAACTCGGGCAGCATGACGAGCCAGCCGCCGCGCGCGAGCGCGTCGCAGAGGCGCCGGGTGATCGGATCGTCGTTCCCGTTCGGCGTCGCGCCGTTCACCACCAGCATCGCGGGATGACGCTCGCCCTGCGCGGGCACGAACCACGTCACCCGCAGCGCCTCGCCGGCGATGGCCTCACGCGTGTCGGCGATGCGCGGCGCCGGCCCGAGGCTGAGGTCGCTGCCGAAGACCGGCGCGTAGAGGTCGGCCACGACGATCGCCGCCTGGCCCAGCGGCTTGAGCAGCGGGATCCACAAGAGCGCGACGATGACCGCGATGAGGATGATGCGGCCCATCGCCGCCGAGTATCAGGCCCCGGCGCGCGAGGGGGCGCGGTGGCGGATCCTGTCCTCGAGCTCCTGCCAGAGGGACACGACCTGGCTGGCGTTGAAGATCGAGGAGTACGTCCCGGAGATCACTCCGACGAGCAGCGCCAGCGCGAAGTTGCGGATCGAGAACCCGCCGAACGAGTACAGGGCGAGCAGCGTCAGCACGACCGTGAGCGAGGTGATCACGGATCGCGCGAGCGTCTGCATGATCGAGAAGTTGATGATCGGGTTGAGCGGCTCCCCGGGGTTGAGGCGCAGGTTCTCGCGGATCCGGTCGAAGACGACGATCGTGTCGTGGACCGAGAAGCCGATGATCGTCAGCACGGCCGTGACGAACAGGCTGTCGACCTCGACGTTGAAGAAGAAGCCGAGGATCGCGAAGAGGCCGAGCACGACCGCGGCGTCGTGCAGCAGCGCGATGATCGCCGCGAACCCGTAGCGGAACGCGGACCAGCCGAAGCTGCGGAACGCGAACGCGATCAGCAGCACGATGAGGACCGACGCGAGCGCGATCGACTGGATGGCGTTCTGGATGAGCTCGACGCTGAACGCGGCGCTGACCGAGTTCGATTGGAGGTCCTTGAAGTTCGCGCCGTACCTGTCCTTGAGCTTCTTCTGCACGGCGGCGATGTCGTCCGGCTGCAGGGTGATGGTGCGGATCTCGACGCGACCGCCCTCGGCGCCCTGGATCGCGGCCTCCGGGTGGCCGAGCGACACGAAGAGGTCGTGGACCTCCGCGGCCGGCGGCGCGCTGTCGAACCGCGCGTCGAGGAGGCTGCCGCCCTTGAACTCGATACCGGGCTTCAGGCCGCCGAGCAGCAGGAAGATGACGCCCGGCACGATGATCAAGCCGGACGCGAGGAAGTACCACCACTTGCGCTCGACGAACTGGAACAGCATCTAGATCGCCCCCGCGGGCGCGCTCGCCCGGACAGGCTCCATGGCGCGCTCCTCGACCCCGTACAGCGGGCGCTTCCGCAGCGAGGTGATCTCGATGGCGCCGCGCAGCAGCATCTGCGTCACAACGACGGCTGTGAAGAAGGACACCGCGACACCGACGCCGAGCGTGAGCGCGAAGCCCTTCACCGTGCCGCTGCCGAACTGGAAGAGGATCGCGGCGGTCAGGATGGTGGACAGGTTCGAGTAGAAGATCGACGGGAAGGCGCGCTTGCGTCCCTCCTCGACCGCGACGCGGAGCGACTTGCCGGCGCGCAGCTCTTCCTTGAGACGTTCGAAGGTGAGCACGTTCGCGTCGACGGCCATGCCGATCGACAAGATGAATCCCGCGACGCCGGCGAGCGTGAGCGTGACCGGGATCAGGCGGAAGAGCGCGTAGGTCAGCGCGGTGTAGTAGATGAGCGCGAGCACCGCGATGACCCCCGGCAGCCGGTAGTACAGGATCATGAAGACGGCGACGAGCAGCAGGCCGACCGCGCCGGCCACGAGGCTGCGATTCACGGAGTCACGACCGAGCGTCGGCTCGACGCGCGTCGACTGGATGATCTCCATCGGCACCGGCAGCGCGCCGGAGTTGAGGAGCAAGCTGAGATCGCGGGCCGACTGCGTCGTGAAGTTGCCGCCCTCGATGATGCCGCGCCCCGAGGTGAACTCCGTCGTGATCTGCGGCGCCGAGATCTCGCGGCCGTCGAGCGTGATCTGGACCTGCTGACGCAGGTAGTCCTTCGACAGCTGGACCCAGCGCGCGTCGTCGGGCGCTCCGAACTCGAAGTTGATGACGGGACGGTTCGCGACGCTGCCGCTGAACGACACGAACGTCGGCTTGAGGTTCGCGCCCGTGAGCGGCGGCTCGAGCGACTTGAACGTGCCGGGTTTGTCCTTGTCCGGGACCTTGAACTCGAGGAAGGCCTGACGCGTCGCGATGTCCTGCGCCTGCTGGATGTCGGAGACGCCCGGCAGCTCGAGCAGGATCTTGTCGTCGCCGAGCTGCTGCAGCACCGGCTCCGACACGCCGAGGCCGTTGATGCGCCGGTCGATGACCCGTCTCGCCTGGACGTTCAGATCGGTGAGGGAGACGTTGGTGCCGGCTGGCAGCGCCTCGGTCTTGAGCCGGAGGATGAGCTGGGTGCCGCCCTGGAGGTCGAGGCCGAGGTGCGTCTTGATCTCCTGATTGAAGGAGAAGTCACCGATGCGCAGGCAGATGCCCGGGCAGTTGAAGGGGAACGAGAGCTGATGCTTCGGGATGTCGATGAACACCGCGAGCAGCGCGATGAGCCCGACCAGCCAGGGAAATACGCGCAACCTGTCATTCCTCCGGGGGCGTGAAAAAGGCGCCCTGGAGGCGCCTCACGCCCGTCGAGTATAGCCCGCTCAACCCCACCGATCGCTGGTGCCGGCCTCGTCCTTCGGCACGGTCCAGCCCTCGGCCGCGGCCGTCTTGGCGCGCTCCGGATCCGTGAGGCGCGCGCGCGCTTCGCGTGCCTCGCGATCGGACGCCGTCTCCTCTTCGACGACGGCGCCGGTGACGTCGGCCGGCGCGGGCTCCGCGACGGCGGCCCCGGCGGTCGGAGCGGGCGCCGGCTCGCTCGTCGCGGTCGCCTCGGTACCCTCAGGCAGCGCGGCGACCTTGTCGAGCAGCTTGTCGGAGTTCAGGAATTCCTCGCGCAGCTGGTCCGAGGACTTCCGTAGATCGTTGACGAGCTTCCCAAGGTCGCGCGCGAGCTTCGGCATCCGCTCCGGCCCGAGCACGAGCAACGCGACGAAGAGGATGACGACGATCTCCTCGGGGCCGACACCGAACATCTAGACGTGCACCGTTCTCGCCGCGTTCGCCTGCTCCTTGAGCTCCTTGACGGCCCGCTCGGCGGCGAGCTCGTAGTCGCTCCCGCCGGAGGCGTACAGGACACTGCGCGATGCGCTTGGCAGCACGCCGCCGGCATTCGCGTCCAGCGCGCTGCGGATGGCGGTCGCGACGTCGCCGCCCTGACTGCCGACCCCCGGCATCAGGAACATCCGGTCCGGCGCGATCGCGCGCAGCCGCCTCGCCTCCTCCGGATACGTGGCACCCACGACGAAGCCCAGCCGATCGGCCGGGAAGCGCGCGACCGCGCGCTCGACGATGTGCTCATAGACGGGCCGGCCGTCCTCCACACGCAGGTCCTGCATGTCGCCCGCCCCGGGATTGCTCGTCCGCGCGAGCAGCAGCACGTAGCCACGCTCGCAGAACGGCTCGACGGCGTCGAGCCCGACGTACGGGGCGACCGTCGCGGCATCCGCCTTGAGCCTGGTGAAGAGCGCCTCGGCGTACGCGGCGGCCGTGTTCGGCACATCGCCACGTTTCGCGTCAAGGATCACCGGGATGTCGTTCGGGATCGTTTGCAGTGTCAGAACGAGCAGGTCGATGCCGGCCGGACCGTAGCGCTCGAAGAACGCGAGGTTCGGCTTGTAGCAGCAGACGTGATCGCTCGTGGCGCGAACGATGCGTCGCAGGAAGCGCAGCGCGGCCTGTGGGCCGCCGCCGAGCTCGCCCGGTATGCGATCTGGCTCCGGATCGAGGCCCACGCAGACGATGGAGTCGCGCGACTTCATGGCCTCGGCGAGCTTGAGGAGGAAGCTCATTCGAGACGCTTATCATAGGTCCGCTTCCAGAAGATAAGGAGGGGCCCATGCTTCGCAGTTTCCGCGGCCCGATCGCCATCGCGATGGCCGCCGGCGTCCTCTTCGCCGCCTGTGGTGGGGCTGGCGGCACCGCACAGCCCTCCGCGACGACGGCGGCCTCGGCGGCGCCGAGCGCGCCACGCCTCGGCGGGATCAACAGGCCGATCCAGCTGGCGATCACACCGTCCGGCGACGTGCAGTCCTACACCGCATCAGGCAACGCCATCGCCTCAGCGCTCGGCCAGGCGACCGGTCTCGCGTGGAAGGTGTCGGTGCCGACGAGCTACGCGGCGCAGATCGAAGCGATGTGCTCGGGTCAGACCGACGTCGGATTCATCGCTCCGCTGCAGATGACGCTGCTCCTCGACAAGAAGTGCGGCACGCCCGTCCTCGCCGCGCTCCGCAAGGACGAGACCGGCAAGCTCGCGCCGACCTACAACTCGCAGATCCTCGTCCGCAGCGACAGCGGCATCAACGACGTCAACGGGCTGAAGGGCAAGAAGTTCGCGTTCGTCTCGTCCCTCTCGGCCTCGGGCTACCTGTTCCCCGCCCTCACCGTCAAGAAGGCGAGCAACCAGGATCCCAAGACGTTCTTCGCCTCGACGATCTTCGCCGGCGGCCACCCGCAGGCGGCCCTCGCCGTGTACAACGGCCAGGTCGACGGCGCATCGACGTTCGTCGACGTGCGCGTGACGACCCCCGGCGGCACGACGATCACCTCCGGCATGCCGGCCGACATCCTCACAAAGACGAAGGTCATCTCCACCGCCGGACCGATCCCGAACGACGGGATCGCGTTCCGCGCCAACTTCCCGGCTGACATCGCGGCGCAGGTCAAGAAGGCGCTGCTCGACTACGCCGCCAGCGACGCCGGCAAGAAGACCCTCGGCGATCCCAAGTTCATCGGCTGGGACGGCATCCAGGAGGTCACCGCGACCTTCTACGACGACATGAAGGCGGCGGCCACGCTGGCCGGCATCGACGTCGCGGCCGAGGCGGCCAAGACGCCGACACCCGTCACCCCGGCGCCCACCAAGGCTCCGTAGCGCCGAGCTGAGCGAAGAACGAAGAGGCCGCCGGTCGCACCGGCGGCCTCTTCTGTTTCCCTATGCTCCCGCGGTGAGCGCGTTCATCTCACTCAAGGACATCACGAAGGTCTATCCGGCCGGGACGCGCGCGCTCGACGGCGTCACGCTCGACATCCAGAAGGGCGAGTTCGTGGTCCTCATCGGGCTGTCCGGATCCGGGAAGTCGACGCTGCTGCGCTGCATCAACGGCCTCGTCCGGCCGACGAGCGGCGAGGTCATCTTCGACGGCAACGGTGTGACCACGGCGAGCGGGGCGCAGCTCCGCCGCATCCGCCGGCGGATCGGGATGATCTTTCAGCAATTCAATCTGGTGAAGCGCAGCTCGGTCTTCGCCAACGTCATCTCAGGCCGGCTGGGCTACACCCCGACCTGGCGCACGCTCGCGTTCACGCCCACGCGGGACGACGTCCGATTGGCCTTCGAGAACCTCTCGCGCGTCGGCATCATCGAGAAGGCGTACGCGCGCGCGGACGCGCTCTCCGGCGGCCAGCAGCAGCGTGTCGGGATCGCGCGCGCCCTGATGCAGCAGCCCGACCTCATGCTCGCCGACGAGCCGGTCGCGAGCCTCGATCCGGCCACGAGCCACTCCGTGATGAAGTACCTCGAGGAGATCAACAAGCGCGACGGCATCACCGTCGTCTGCTCCCTGCACTTCCTCTCGCTCGCGCGCCGCTACGCGACGCGGGTCGTCGCCCTCAAGGGCGGGCAGGTCGCCTTCGACGGACGCCCACGCGACATCGACGAGACGCGCTTCCGCGAGATCTACGGCGAGGACGCGGTCGAGGTGGAGATCGGGCCGGGCCGCGCGATCCCGGATGAGCGCGACGTGGCGGACGAACGATGAACGAGCGGGTCGGATAGTGGCCGACTACTTCACGTCGCGCGGTCTCCCGGTGCCGGCGGAGCTGCGGCGCACGCCGCTCACCGATTGGCGGCGGTGGTCCGTCGTCGCGATCACGCTCGCGGTCCTCTTCGTCGGCGTGAAGCTGCTCGACATCGATACGTCCCGCGCGAATCCCGAGTACGCGTCCGGCGTCATCTTCAAGCTGCTGCAGTGGGACTTCGACATCATGACGCCCCAGAACGAGTTCGAGACGTTCTGGGACACGGCGGGCGGTCTGATGATCGTCACGATCATGCTCGGTATCGTCGCGACGGCATTCGCGATGATCCTCGCGCTGCCGCTCGCGTTCCTCGGCGCGCGCACCATCATGACCGGCAACCCGATCACCGGCGCGATCTACGCGGTGGTGCGCGTCCTGTTCACCATCATCCGCTCGATCGACGTGCTGATCGTCGTCATCGTCTTCTCGATCATCTTCGGCCTCGGGAGCGCGGCGGGTGTGTTCGGTCTCGCGTTCCACAACATCGGGGTGCTCGGCAAGCTCTACTCCGAGGCGATCGAGGGCATCGACCCGGGACCCGGCGAGGCGATCACCGCCACCGGGGCGGACCGCATCCAGGTGATCTGGACCGCGGTGCTGCCGCAGATCTTCAACCCCTTCGTCTCGTTCACCATCTACCGTCTCGACGCCAACGTCCGGCTCGCGCCGATCATCGGGTTCGTCGGCGGCGGCGGGATCGGACAGCTCCTGTTCCAGACGATCAACCTGTTCCAGTACCAGAAGGCCGGACTGATCATCTTCATGATCGTCGTGACCGTCGCGCTCATGGACTTCGGCTCAGCGCAGATCCGCAAGCGGCTCGTCTGATATAGCTCGCGTCGCAGGTCGCACACTGCAGGCGACCTGAGCGGGGAGTCCGGAGCTCGTCTATACGGCCAGTCCGTTGCCGCTAGTCTCCGGCCCTCGCGCTTCGCCTTCGTGCGGTGATGCGGGACCCG
>JACQAT010000018.1 GCA_016194865.1 Chloroflexota bacterium | reverse complement strand
TACCGGCCGTTCTTCATCCTCTACGCCGTGATCGGCCTCGCGAACTTCGCGATCTTCGTGTCGCTCTCCGACAAGATCGAGCTCGCGCACGTGGAAGGGGAACGCCGTTTCATCGGCATCCATCGCTCGCGCGCGACCGTGGCGAAGCTCTCCGCGCTGTTCGGGCTCGATGCGTTCGCGGGCGCGCTCGGCGCGCTCGCCGCGGCGTCGGTCGCCTTCTTCGCGTCGCTCGGCCTCCAGGGCGCGGACGCCTACCGGCCGCTCTTCCTGCTCTACGGGATCATCGGGCTCCTGAACCTCGCGGTGTTCGTGACCCTGAGCGACAAGGTGGAGCTCGTTCATGTGGAGGGCGCGAAGCGTTTCCTGGGAGTGCACCGCTCCCGTGCGACGGTCGCGAAGCTGTCGGCGCTGTTCGCGCTGGATTCGTTCGCGGGCGGCTTCGTGGTTCCCTCGATCGCGGCCTACTGGTTCTACCTGCGCTGGGGCTTCGATCCGGCGGCGCTGGGGACGCTCTTCTTCTGGGTCGGCATCCTGTCCGGCCTGTCGCTCCTCGCCGCGGGCTGGCTCGCCGAGCGCATCGGGCTTTTGAACACGATGGTGCTCACCCACCTCCCGTCGCAGCTCGTGCTCATCCTGGTGCCGTTCATGCCGACCGCCGGCCTCGCCGTCGCGCTCTACCTCGCCCGGATGAGCGTCTCGCAGATGGACGTGCCGACGCGCCAGTCGTACGCGATGGCGATCGTCGATCCCGACGAGCGGACGGCGACCGCCGGCATCACCAACGTCGCGCGGACGGCGGCGCAGGCGGTCTCGCCGACCTTCACGGGCATGGCCTTCGCGGCATCGGCCCTCGCGCTCCCCTTCCTCATCGCGGGAGGGCTCAAGATCATCTACGACGTGGCGATCTACTTCACGCTGCGGCGCGTGCATCCGCCGGAGGAACTCGCGCGCGCGAAGCGCCGCGCCGAACGCCTCGTCGCCCGGAGCGAGCAGGGGTGAGGCGGCTCCGCGTGTACTCGGGCCGCAACCGGCCCGACCTCACGCCGGTCTACGAGCGGTTCCAGAGCGAGACCGGCATCGAGACCACCGTCGAGATGGTCTATCACCACGATGTCGAGAGGCGGATCGCGAGCGAGCGTGACGACCCAAAGACGGACGTCCTGCTCACCAACAGCCAACTCGCTCCCGAGCTCGCGCGACCTCAGGGGATCTTCGAGCCGTACGAGTCTCCGGTCGCCCGTGCCTACGACCCCTGGCTCCGCGCCGAGGACTTCAGCTGGCTCTCCTTCACCGCCTGGCCGCGCGTCGCGATGGTGCACACCGGGGTCCTGCCCGATCGCGAGGCCTGGCCCACCGCGCTCGACGACCTGCGCGATCCTCGCTTCCGCGACCAGGTCGCCTGCGCCGCGCTCGTCGAGACCACGACCGTCGCGCAGTTCGCGGCGCTGCGTGTCGTGCGGGGTGACGCGTACGTGATCGCGCTCATCGACGCGCTGTTCGCGAACGGCATGCGGGTGTATCCGTCCAATTTACGGACGCGTGAGGCGCTCGTCCGCGAGCCACGCGCGGTCGCGCTGGCCAACGCGTCGAACGTGTACGTCTTCGCCGACGACGGCCAGCCGGTCACGGAGGCCTGGCTCGACCAGGGACCCGGCGGGATGGGCACCCACGTGGAGGCGCACACGGTCGCGCTGGTGCGTGGCGCGCCGAACCCCGCCGAGGCGCGCGCCTTCATCGATCACCTGCTCTCGCCCGACACCCAGACGTTCCTGGCGCGCACGTTCGGCGAGACGCCGGTGAACCCGCGAGCGGACCATGGGACCGTGCGCCCGCTGTCGACGATCACGCGCCTGGACGCGTCCCTCGCGCAGGTGGCCGCGCTCGTCGAGAGCACGGTCGCGCTGTTGAAGGCGAGTGGTTTCGACGTGAAGGAGCGGGCCGCGTGATCCCCTTCATCCTGCGGCGGCTCGTGGAGTCGATCCCGGTCCTCATCCTCGCCTCGCTGCTCGTCTTCGGCATCCTCCATCTCGTGCCCGGCGACCCGATCGACGCGATGCTCGGCTCGGCCACGTTCGGCATCGGCAGCCCGGAGCAGCGGGCCCAGCTCACCGCGCAGATCACGGCGGAGCTCGGCCTCGGCGACCCGCTCCCTGTCCAGTACGTGCGCTGGCTCGGCAACGTGTTGCACGGCGACCTCGGCCAGTCGTACATCCGGCACGAGGCGGTCGGCCGCTTGATCGCGGATCGCCTGCCGAGCACGCTCGAGCTCGCGGGCGCGGCGATGCTGCTCTCGGTCGTGCTCGGCATCGGCCTTGGCATCGTGGCCGCCCTGCGGCGCGGGACGGCGCTCGACGGCGCGGTGATGCTGCTGTCGCTCGGCGGCGTATCGATCCCGAGCTTCGCGTTCGCGATGCTGCTCATCCTGCTGTTCTCGGTGACGCTCGGGCTCTTCCCGGCGACCGGCTCGGGCAGCCTCGATCGCCTCGTCCTGCCGGCGCTCGTGCTCGGCTATGAGGGCACCGGCCTCATCGCGCGCCTGACACGCGCGTCGCTGCTCGAGGTCATGGGCCTCGAGTACATCCGCACGGCGCGCGCGAAGGGCCTGGCGCCGCGCATCGTCGTCGGCCGGCACGCGATGCGGAACGCGCTCGTGCCGATCGTGACCATCGTGGGTCTGCAGGTGGGACGCCTGCTGGCGGGAAGCGTCATCGTCGAGACCGTCTTCGCGCGACAGGGCATCGGACAGCTCGCGATCGACGCGATCCTCGCGAAGGACTATCCGGTCGTGCAGGGCGTCATCCTGCTGACCGCGAGCGGCTACGTCATCGCGAATCTGCTCGTCGATGTGTCGTATGGCTTCCTCAACCCCAGGATCAGAGCGGCCTGAGATGGCGCGCGCCCCTCTCGTGTCGGCCGTGATCGCCGACGCGAGGCGGAGGCCGCGCGTCATCAGCAGCGCCGGCCCGTACCGGCGCGCGTGGTGGCGTCTGCGTCGCGACCGCCTCGCGATGCTCGCGCTCGCCGTCGCGGCGGCGATGCTCGGGATCAGCTACGTCGTGCCGCTGGCGATCACCATCGATCCGTTCCAGCAGAGCCTTCGCGACTCGCTCCTGCCACCGGGCAGCGCCGGCCACCTCCTCGGGACGGACAGCTTCGGCCGCGATGTGCTGCTGCGCCTCATCGACGGCGGACGTGTCTCGCTCACAGTGGGCGTCGCCGCGGTCGCGATCTCGCTCACGATCGGCGGGCTCATCGGCCTGGTCACCGGATTCTTCGGCGGCTGGACCGATCGCATCCTCATGCGGGTCATCGACGTGAAGCTCGCGTTCCCCGGGATCCTGCTCGCGCTGGTCATCGTGACGGTCCTGGGCGCGGGCCTCGACAAGGTGATGATCGCCGTCGGCATCGGCGGCATCCCCCGCTTCGCGCGCGTCGTGCGTGGCTCGGTGCTGAACACGAAGGGCGAGCTCTACGTGGAGGCCGCGCGCAGCATCGGCGCGAGCGATACGCGCCTGATGTTCGTCCACCTCGTCCCGCAGGTGCTCGGGCCCGCGATCACCATCGCGACCTTCGGCCTCGCCACGGCGATCCTCTCGACCGCGTCGCTCTCGTTCCTCGGACTCGGGGCGCAGCCGCCGACCGCCGAGTGGGGCCTGATGCTCGCCGAGGCGCGGCGCTACCTGCGCATCGCCTGGTGGCTCGCGGTGTTCCCCGGCCTCGCGATCATGCTCGCCGTGCTCGCGGTGAACATCCTCGGCGACGCCGTGCGCGACGCGCTCGACCCGCGGCTGCAGACCGCTGGGGACTAAACGCTTGCGGGCGTGGGCCGCAGCGTCTGCGCGAGGCCGATGCCCACGAGGACGAGCGCACCACCGATCCACTGCGGGCCCTGGAGCAGCTCGCCGAGCAGGACCAACGCCGCGACCGCGCCGACGACGGGCTCGAAGGTCGCCGTGAGTCCGACGCGCGCCGCCGGCAGCAGCGAGACCGCTCCGAGCGTGAGCACGTAGGGCACCAGCGTCGCGACGAAGAGCACGCCGGCGACGAGCGGCCACTGCTCGACCACGAGGCCCCACGGCAGCAGCGTCGGGAAGCGCAGCACGCTCCAGCCGATCGACGCGCCGCCGAGCCCGTAGAGCAGCAGCGTCCATGGTGAGTACACGCGCAGGATCTTCTCGGCCATGCCGAGGTAGAGCGCGAAGATGCACGCCGCGCCGATCGCGATCGCGGCCCCCTCGGCGTTGATCGCGCGCAGCGACGCGTCGTACGCGCCGACGACGAGGTAGCAGCCGACGAGCGTGAGGGCGGCCGCGATCCAGAGCCGGCCGCCGACGTGACGGCCGCGCAGCCGCGCCCAGACGAGCAGCATGACCGGCGCGGTGTACTGGATGACCAGGGCGACGCCGATGGGCAGGCGCGCGATGGCCTCGTAATACGTGCCGTTGACCGCGGCGATGCCGACGACGCCGAAGAACAGCAGCAGCGGCAGGTCGGAGCGCCGCACGCGGAGCAGCGCCGGCCTGACCACCGCGACGGCGACCAGCAGCACGAGGAACGAGAGGATCGCGCGGATCTCGGCGAGCTGTGAGGGGACGAAGCCGGCCGCGAACGCGAGCTTCGCGAGGATCCCGCCCAGCGCGTACAGCGCCGCACCCGAGAGCGCGAGGCCATACCCGATCGCGAGCCGCGCGTTGGTCAAGCTGCTCGGGATATGCGCGCCTTCCGGCCTACCGCTGGGTATCGGATTCCCAATCACGAGGGTAGAGGAAGTCGTGGCCGACGGTGCGCAGGCTCACCTTCGCGATCAGCGGCATGACGCGCTTGAAGTGATTGCGGCGCATGCGCTCGCGGATGCGCCGGACGAGGTCCTCGTCGAACCCGGCGCGCACGAGCTCCGCGACGCTGAGACGGCGGTCGACCATGTGATAGAGGATGAGGTCCGCGTCGCTGTACGAGAAGCCGAGCTCGCCCTCGTCGGTCTGATCCGGCCAGAGATCGGCCGTGGGCGGCTTGGCGATGACGGCGGCGGGCACGCCGAACGAGGCGGCGAGCTCGCGCAGCTGCGTCTTGTACAGATCCCCCACCGGGTTGAGCGCGCAGGCCATGTCGCCGAACTGCGTGCCGTAGCCGAGCAGCAGCTCGGTCTTGTTGCTCGTCCCGAGGACGAGGCCATCCGGCCACGAGCGGTCGTACTCGATGCTCTTGCGCTCGCGCGCCATCTTGTTGCCGACGCGCACGCGGTCCGCGACATCACCCCCGCCCTCCGCGAAATAGGCGTCGATCTGCGCGGTGATCGGGACCTCCTCCAGCTTCAATCCGAACGTGTCCGCGACCACGCGGGCGTCCCGGCGCGACGCGCCGCTCGAGGCCCGATACGGGGTGAACAGCGCGAGCACCTGCTTCGCGCCGAGCGCCTCGACGGCGAGAGCCGCCACGACGGCGCTGTCGATGCCACCGGACACGCCTAGCACCAGTCGGCTGGCGCCCGATTTGGCGGTCTCGTCGCGCAGGAAGCCGACGAGCATCTTGCGTACGAGCGTCTCGTCGATGCGCAGCGGCGAGAGGTCGCGCGGATCGGGCGCGCTCATCGCAGCCCCAGCCGGGACGAGAGGTTCCGCAGCACGAGGTCGGCGCACTCGTCGCGCAGCAGCGGGTTCCGCACGCGCTCGCGCGCGACCAGGTCGGGATCGAGATCGGCGACGAGGAGCTGCTCCTCGAACTCCGCCGCGCGCGCCACGACGTGGCCATCGGGACCGACGATCTCCGAGCCGCCCCAGAAGCCGATGCCGTCCTCATGGCCGACCCGGTTCACGAAGATCAGATAGAGCGTGAGGTACTGCGCGTAGAACTGGTCCATGAGCCGGCACGACGCCGCGGTGCCGAGGTCCCCGCCCTCCGCGACGCCACGGCCGGGGCTCGCCGACGGCGCGAGGACGAGCGTCGCGCCCGCGGCCGCGTACAGGTACGGGACCGAGACGTGCCACAGGTCCTCGCAGATCGCGATGCCCGCGCGCCCGGCGACGCTCTCGAACGTCTCGAACGTTTCGCCGGGGCCGAAGTAGCGGCCGTCGTCGAAGATGCCATAGGTCGGCAGGTAGACCTTGCGATGCACGTGGACGAGCTCGCCCTTGCGCCAGTAGCCGGAGGCGATGTGAAGCGTCTTCGCGGCGGTGCGCTCCACGAATCCCGCGACGACGTCGATGTCACGCGAGGCGCGCGCGATCGGGGCGAGGCGCTCGTCGCCGGGCTCGCAGGCGACCTCGCTCGCGAGGTCCTTGAGGTAGTACCCGGTCAGCGACAGCTCTGGGAAGACGACGAGGTCGGCCCGCTCCGTTCTGGCGCGCGCGATCCACTCCTCGTGCATGCGCACGTTGCGGGCGAACGCACCCAGCGCCGGCGCGCATTGGGCGAGCGCGACACGGACGGTCACGCCGCGCGCAGGGTCCCGATGCGGTCGGCGTAGCGGTGCGCGAGCGCCCAGGCACGACCTTCGTCGCCGCCCTCCGCCCACACCGTGAACATGGGCTGGTCCGCGTCGGGGAGGACGAGCACCCATTCGCCGCCGAAGACGTGCTTCACGCCGTCGACCTGCTTGGTGCGCTCGGTCTCGGGCTCCTGCGCGAGCATGCGCATCACGCGACCCTTCGCCTCCCAGGGGCACTCGACCTTCAGCCTCGCGATGTGCGAGCGCGGGATGCCGTCGGCGGCGGCGGCGAGCGTGGTGCCCTGCGACGCGAGCAGCTCGAGCAGGCGGACCACGGTGAACAGCCCATCGAACCAGGGATGGAACGAGGGGAAGATGAAGCCTCCGAGGCCGTCCGCGACCAGCCGCGGGCGATCGTGCGCGGCGTACGACATCTGGCGTTCTGCCGACGAACGCACGCGTTTGAGCTCGCCGCCCGCCTCGGCGATGACCCGCTCGAGCGAGGCCGGCGCGAAGCCCGGCACGGCGATGGCGCCACCGCCGTCGCGCGCCACGAGGCTGGCGAGCACGCCCATGAAGTGCCGATCGTCGAGGATGCGGCCCGCGTCGTCGACGATGAAGACCTTCTCGCCGCCGGCGTCGATGATCACGCCGAACGACGCGCGCAGGATCGAGCTGATCGCGGAGAGCTCGCGCTTCTCCGTCTCGAACTCCTCGAGCGATCGCGAGCCCACGTTCTCGGAGACGACACCATTGATCGCGATGACCTCGACCTTGAGCTGATCGAGCAGCTGCGGGAGGAACTGCGCGGCGGTCCCGTGCGAGAAGTTCACGACGACCTTGAAGCCGGCATCCGCGATCTCCGCCCGGTGACCGACGTTCGACAGGAAGGCCTCGCTGTACCCCTCACCCACCCGCCGCGATTCGAAGATGCGGCCGACGTCGTCGTACGTCACGCGGCGGATGTCCTCGCGGAAGAACACGTTCTCGACCTTCCGCTCCTGCGCCCTGCCCATGTCGAGCGCGTCGGGGTCGAAGAACTTCACGTCGCACACGCGGATGTCGAAGGGCGACACGCGGACGTGCAGACCTCCCTGGGCCGCGATCTGCCGGGTGTGGAACCGCCCGATCGGAAGGGGCGCGGGCGTGAGGTCGGCGACGTGGACGCCACAGCTCACGACGCCGCCCATGAGCGCGCGCTTGAGCATGCGGCTGGTGCGGTGCTGGTCGCGGTTCATCGTGACGACGCCGCCCTGCGGCAGCGTTGACGCGAACGCCGCGCCGAGGCGCGCGGCGAACTCCGGCGTGAGATCGATGTTCACGAGCCCGGTCACGCCGAAGCGGCCGAAGATCGCGCGCCGTCCCTGCGAGCCCCAGATGAGGCTCGATCCGACCACCGCGCCGGCTTCGACCTGCTTGTCCGGCCAGACCTTCACCTGTGCGCGTACGCGCGCGCCCTCGTTGACGACGGAATGGTCGCCGATGACGCTGCCCTCCTCGAGCACCACGCGCGACTTGAGGGCGCACTGGCGACCGACGATCGTGCCGTGCAGCTCGGCGCGTTCGCCGACATAGCTGTTGCGCCACACGATGGAGCGGTCGATGACCGCGCCGACATCGACGACGACGTAATCGCGCAGCACGGTCGGGCCGACGATCTGCGTCTGCCCGGCGATCTTCACGCCCTTGCCCAGGAAGACGGGGCCCAGGATGACCGCGGACGGGTCGATCTCGACGTCGCCGCCCCCGAACACGCCGTCCATGAGCTGGTCGCCCAGCGAGCCGATGTCCACGCGTCCGAGGAGGACGTCGGCATTCGCGCGCGTGTACTCGCTGATCGAGCCGACGTCGGTCCAGTAGCCGTCGGCGACGTGGCCGTACAGCTTCTCGCCCTCGTCGAGCAGCTTCGGGAAGAGATCCTTGCTGAAGTCGAAGCTCTCTCCGACCGGGAACTGCTTCAGGACCCGGGGGTCCATCACGTAGATGCCCGTGTTGATCGTGTCGGAGAAGACCTCGCCCCAGGACGGCTTCTCGAGGAACTTCGTGATGCGCCCATCGCCGTCGGTGATCACGACACCGTACTCGAGGGGATCGGGCACGCGCGTCAGCGTCAGCGTGACGGCGGCGCCCTTTTCCTTGTGGAACGCGACGATCTTCGCGAGATCGAAGTCGGTGAGCGCGTCGCCGGAGATCACCAGGAACGGCTCGTCATCGAGCTCGTCGGCGATCTGGCGCACGGATCCACCGGTGCCGAGCGGTGACTCCTCGATGCTGTAGCGGAGCCGCATCCCGATCCCGCCTCCGTCGCCGTAGCTGTCCTGGATGACGGAGGCGAGGTACTGCAGCGTCACGAACGCGTCGGTGATGCCGTGCCGCTTGAGGAGGTCGAAGATGTGACCGAGGCACGGCTTGTTGACGATCGAGACCATCGGCTTCGGCCGATTGATGGTGAGAGGACGGAGACGGCTCCCCTCGCCGCCCGCCATGACGACGGCCTGCATGGGGCCGAGTCTATGTCCGCGATCGGCTCAGAGGCTCTTCACGTCGATGTCGTGCAATGCGGACTTCACCTGATGCGCGGCCTCCTGGAACGCGAGCGCGCGGCCTCGGTTGAGCGCCGCCTCGTACGAATCGAGCGAATCGTCGTTGGCGCGCTCGTCGTAGGTGTGGAACGCCTCTTCGAGCTGATCGACCGCGAGCTTCACGCGGTCACGCGCGGCGCTGCTGATCACGGAGCATGCCCTCCCGGCGCGGTCTCGGAGACCCGAGGATAGCGCCGGGAGCGCGGGCCTTCTCTCAGCCGATCTCGAGCTCCTTGGCGGGCACGGACAGGTCGACCTCGACCTTGCCGTCGCGCACGCGGACCGGGTACGCGTTGACCGGGAAGACCGCGGGCATGGCTCGGACCTCGCCGGTGAAGATGTCGAAGCGCGCGCCGTGCCGCGGGCACTCGACGCAGCGATCGTCGAGCTCGCCCTCGCCGAGGGTCCCGCCGTCGTGCGTGCAGACGTTGTCGATCGCTCCCCAGGTGCCGTCGATGAGATGCCCGAGGGCCAGGCTGCGGCCGGCGACCTCGACCACGGCGACCTCGCCCGGCTTGATCGCGGACTCGTCTGCGGCGACGACGAAGCCGTCCTGCTCGATCCGCGCCATCAGGCGACCTGCGCTTCGAGCTCGGCGACCCTGCCGATGCGCGGGACCAGGGCCTCGAGCACCCGCGCGCGCACCTGCACGTCCGGGATGCCGTTGATGACCCGCTGGAAGAATCCGCGCACGAGCAGCTGCTCTGCGGTGCGGCGGTCGAGACCGCGCGACCGGATGTAGAAGAGCAGCTCGTCGTCGAGCGCGCCGGCGGTCGCGCCGTGGCCGCAGCGCGCGACGTCGTTCGTGAGGATCTCGAGGACCGGGATCGGATCGGCGCCGGCATGGTCGGAGAGCAGCATGTTGCGGCACTCCTGGTACGACCCGGTGCCGCTGGACGTCGGCTCGACGCGGATGACGCCGTAGAAGATCGCCTTCGCGGACTCGTACAGCGCCGAGAGGTACAGCAGGTCGCTCGTCGATGCCTTGCCGTCGACGACCTGCAGCGAGTTCACGTCGATGCGCTGTCGCGCGCCAGCGGCTACAAGCCCGTTGAGCTTCACGACGGCGCCGTCGCCCAGGATCACGGACTCGACGCCCACCTTCGAGCGTCCGCTGCCGACGAGGACGTTGAAGCTCCCGATCTCGCTGTCGCGGCCGGAGCGGTATCGCTGGTAGCCGATGTCCCACACGTCCTCGGAGAAGCGCTGGATGCGCACGAAGCGCACGTTGGCGCCGGCTCCGAGCGACACCTCGAGACCCGGGATGGCGAGCCGCGGCGCCGGGCCGGCCTCGGACGAGACCTCCTCGACGAGCGTGACGCTGCTGCCGGGCTCCGCGACGACGACCGTGCGGAACGCGATCGGTCGCGCGCTCGCGGTCCAGCGCTTGTGCACGTAGAGCGGCAGCTCGACGGACACGCCGGATGGGACGTGGAGGAACGTGCTGCCATGCCCGTAGGTCGCGCCGTTCAAGGCGCGGAACGCCGCGTGGCTCTCCATGCCGCTCCCGTCGGGAAGATGCGCGCGCACGAGGTCTGGGTGCTCCCGCACGGCGTCGATCCACTTCGAGAAGACGACCCCATTGCGAGACGCGCCCAAGGGAACGGAGCCGTACTCGGAGGGCGCCTCGGCCGCGGGCGCGCTGAAGTCTGCCTGCGGAAGATCGGCGAGCGGGAAGCGGCGCCACTCCTCCTCCTGTCCGGTCGGGAGCGGCGTCGCGGCGTAGCGCTCGAGGCTCGCGAGGCGGTCCGCGAGGAGCCAGTCGGGCTCACCGCGGGTATGACCGAGCCGCTCGACTGTTGTGCGGTCGAGCGGCAGCTGGGCCAGGGGCGCGAGCGCGGTCGCGCTAGCCAATGGCGCCGGCCATCTGAAGCTGGATGAGGCGGTTCATCTCGATCGCGTAGTCCATCGGGAGGGTCTTCACGATCGGCTCGATGAAGCCGTTCACGATCATGGCGGTCGCATCGGCCTCGCCGAGGCCGCGGCTCATGAGGTAGAAGAGCTGCTCCTCGCCGACCTTCGAGACGCTCGCCTCGTGGCCGATGGTGACCTGGTCCTCGTCGACCTCCATGTACGGGTAGGTGTCGGAGCGCGCGGTCTCATCGAGGATGAGCGCGTCGCAGCGGACGGTCGACTTCGACCCCACGCTGCCCGGGTAGATCTTCACCAGGCCGCGGTACGAGGTGCGGCCGGTGCCCTTCGAGATCGACTTGCTGTTGATGACCGAGGTCGTGTGCGGCGCCGCGTGGATCATCTTGGCGCCGGCGTCCTGGTGCTGGCCGTTGCCCGCGAACGCGACCGAGAGCACCTCGCCGTGTGCGCGCGCGCCCACCAGGTACACGCTCGGGTATTTCATCGTGACCTTGCTGCCGAGGTTCGCGTCGATCCAGCTCATGCGGCCGCCCTCCTGGACGACCGCGCGCTTGGTCACCAGGTTGTAGACGTTGGTGCTCCAGTTCTGGATGGTCGTGTAGCGGACGTCGGCGTTCTTCTTCACGATGATCTCGACGACGGCGCTGTGCAGCGTGTTGCTACTAAAAACGGGCGCAGTGCATCCTTCGACATAGTGCACGCTCGCGCCTTCTTCGGCGATGATCAGCGTGCGCTCGAACTGGCCGGCGTTCTCGCTGTTGATGCGGAAGTACGCCTGCAGCGGGATCTCCACCTTGACCCCCGGCGGGACCCACACGAACGAGCCACCCGACCACACCGCGGTGTTGAGCGCGGCCAGCTTGTTGTCGTTCGCAGGGATGACCGTGCCGAAGTGCTCGCGGAAGATCTCGGGGTGCTCCTTCAGCGCCGTGTCCGTGTCGGTGAAGATGACGCCGAGCTTCTCCAGATCGGCGCGGATGTTGTGGTAGACGGACTCGCTGTCGTACTGCGCGCCCACACCCGCGAGGTACTTCTGCTCCGCCGCGGGGATGCCCAGCTTGTCGAACGTGCGCTTGACGTAGTCGGGGACGTCCTCCCAGCTCTTCGCGGTCTTGTCGGAGGCGCGCAGGTAGTAGTAGATGTCCTCGAAGTCGATGCCCGAGAGGTCGGCGCCCCAATTGGGCATGCTGCGCGCGCCCCAGTGCTTCAGCGCCTTGAGGCGGCGCTGCAGCATCCAGTCGGGCTCGTGCTTGAAGTCCTGACTGATCTCGCGGACGACGGCCTCCGACAGCCCCTTGTGCTTCTTGTTCCGGTAGACGGCGTCGCTGTCCGTCCAGCCGTACTGGTAGCCCTCCGCCGCCGGTAGCTGACGCTCTTCAACTGCCATGGTTCATCGCCCCCTTCACGCGGTGCCCGTGCCCGTGCTCTGCTCGCCCGGCCACTCCGTGAGCCCCCACGCGCTTCCCTTGAGCGCCTTGAGGCTGAGCAGCGCGCATTTCACGCGCGCCGGGCTGACGGTGATGCCGAGGTTCTGGAGCACGTGCTCCCGATCGATGGTGCGCAGCTCCTCGAGCGATTTCCCCTTCACCTCTTCGGTGAGGATCGACGCCGAAGCCTGCGAGATCGCGCACCCCCGCCCCGTGAAGCGTACGTCCTTCACGGTGTCGTGGTCGTCGACCAAGAGGAACATCGTGATCTCGTCGCCGCACAGCGGGTTCGTGTCGTGGTACGTGTGCGTGGCGCCGTCGAGCTCCCCGAAGTTCCGCGGGTTCTTGTAGTGGTCGAGGATGTAGTCGCGGTACATATCGTCCATATCAGATCTTGAAGACGCGCTTCGCGGTCCCGATGGCCGCGATGAGCGCGTCGCACTCCTCGAACGTGTTGTAGAGATAGAAGCTCGCGCGCGTGGTGGCGGCCGTGCCGAGCCGGTTCATGAGCGGCTGGTTGCAGTGGTGCCCGGCGCGGACGCAGACGCCCTCGGAGTCGAAGATCGTCGCGACGTCGTGCGGGTGGATGCCCTCGATGTTGAACGAGACGACGCCCACGCGATCCGCGAGATCCTTCGGCCCGTACACGACGACACCATCGGTCGCCAGCAGCTTGGGCAGCAGGTAGCCGGTCAGCGCGAGCTCGTGCCGGTGGATCGCCTCGAGCCCGACGCCCTGGAGGTAGTCGACGGCGGCGCCGAGCCCGATCGCGTCGACGTACGCGGACGTGCCGGCCTCGAACTTCCAGGGCAGCTCGTTCCAGGTGGTCGTGTCGATCGCGACCCGGCTGATCATGTCGCCGCCGTACAGGAAGGGCCGCATCTTCAGCAGGAGCGACGCGCGGCCCCAGACGACGCCCGAGCCGGGCGGCGCCAGCATCTTGTGCCCCGAGAACACCAGGAAGTCGCAGCCGATGTCGGCCACGTCGACGGGCAGGTGGGGAACCGATTGCGCGGCGTCCACGAGGACGGTGGCGCCACTGGCCTTCGCCTCGGCGACGATCTCGCGGACCGGGTTGATCGTGCCGAGCCCGTTGCTGGTGTGCGTGAGGGCGAGCAGCTTCGCGCCCTTGCGCAGCTCCGCGCGCAGCTGGTCGCGGTCCAGGCGGCCGTCCTCGTCGATGCCGACGACGGCGATGGTCGCGCCGGTCTCGGCGGCGAGCTGCTGCCAGGGCACGAAGTTCGAGTGGTGCTCGAGCACGCTCGTGACGATGCGGTCGCCGCTCTTGATGTTGTCCCGACCCCAGGCGTAGGCGACGAGGTTCACGCCCTCGGTCGCGTTGCGCACGAAGATGACCTCGCGCGGCTCCGGCGCGTTGATGAACCGCGCGACCCTCTCGCGCGCGCCCTCGAAGGCGGCGGTCGTGCGCTCGCTGAACTCGTAGACACCGCGGTGGATGTTCGCGTTGTGCTCCTCGTAGACGGTGCGCATGGCATCGAGGACCTGCCGCGGCTTCTGGCTCGTCGCGGCGTTGTCGAGGTACACGACGGTCTTGCCGCTCGCGGTCTTTCGCGACAGCACCGGGAAGTCGGCGCGGATCGTGCGGACGTCGAGCGTCGCCACCTCGGTGCGCGGGAGCATGGAGGTCATCAGCGCTGCCCCGCGTACAGCTCTTCGCGCACGAACTCGTAACCCTTCGACTCGAGCTCGGCCGCGAGCTCGCTGCCGCCGGTGCGCACGATGCGACCGTCGACCAGCACGTGCACGTAGTCGGGACGGACGTACTTGAGGATCCGCTCGTAGTGCGTGATGAGCAGGATGCCGGTCTTCGCGCTCTCCTTGTGCAGCGCCTCGATGCCCTCCGCGACGACCTTCAGCGCGTCGATGTCGAGGCCGGAGTCGGTCTCGTCGAGCACGGCGAAGGTCGGCTGGAACATGTGCATCTGCAGCATCTCGAGGCGCTTCTTCTCGCCGCCCGAGAAGCCGTCGTTCACGGAGCGCGTCAGGAACGAGTCGTCGACCTCGAGGAGCTTCATCTTCTCCTTGAGGAGCGCGCGGAACTGCGGGATCGGCAGGTCGTTCTTCTCTCCGCTCTCTTTTACGCGGCGGGCATTGATCGCGGTGCGCAGGAAGCTCGCGACGGAGACACCCGGGATCGCCGCCGGGTACTGGAAGGCGAGGAACATGCCGCGCCTGGCGCGCTGGTCCACCGGAATGGACAGCAGGTCCTCTCCGTCGAGGAGCACCGAGCCACCGAGCACCGTGTAGCGAGGGTGACCCATGATCGTGAGCGAGAGCGTGCTCTTGCCGGAGCCGTTCGGGCCCATGATCGCGTGCACCTCCCCCGCCTTCACGGTGAGGTCGATGCCGTTGAGGATCTCCTTCGCGTCGATGCTGACGCGCAGATCCCTGATCTCAAGCGTGCTCAAGAGAAGAGCTCCCCCCTATGTGGTCGCGAGCGCGGGCCGCTTCGTCATCACCAGCTCGGCCAGCGTCATGCTGTCGAGCGCGGTCGCGATGGATTTCTGCAGCTTCGCCCAGACCTCGTGCGTCCCGCAGTCCTGCTGCCGCACGCAGTTGACGACGGGATCGCCCTCGGCGGTGCAGATCTGCGGCTCGATCGGTCCCTCGAGCGCGCGCACGACGTCACCCGCGGTGATCCCCGCGGGCTCGCGAGCCAGGAGGTAGCCACCCCCCGCGCCACGCTTGCCGGTCACGAGGCCCGCCTTGCGCAGCGCCGCGACGAGCTGCTCGAGGTAGGCCTCGGGCAGATCCTCTCGTTCGGCGATCGCGTGCAGCGACACGGTGCCCCGTCCCCAGCTGCGCGCGAGCTCGACCATCAGGCGCATGCCGTATTCGCCCCTCGTCGAGACGTGGAACGCCGTGGGGATCGGATTTCCGAGCACCTTGGTCGGAATTGTACCCCCACGTGAACCCCCTGAGAATGCCTTCCGATGCCCCTGGAATGGCGCTCGGCGGTGGTCGGCTCGACGAATCCCGCCAAGCTCGAGGCCGTCCGGTCGGCGCTCGCTCGCCTGGCGCCCTCCTGCGCGGTGACGGGGGTCGCGATCGACACGGGGCTGCCCGCGCAGCCCTTCGGCGACGAGCAGACACGGTCCGGCGCCGAGGTCCGCGCCCGCGCGGCGCTCGCGAGTGACGGCGCCGACGCCGGCATCGGCCTCGAGGGCGGCGTGCTGCTCGACGGTGAGCGCGTCTGGCTGCTGTCGTGGGTCGCCGCGATCGACCGCGGCGGCACCGTGGGCTATGGGGGCGGTCTGCGTATGCTCCTGCCACCGAGCACCGCGCGTCAGCTTCGCGCGGGGATCGAGCTCGGCGCCATCGTCGACGAGCTCTTCCACGTACACGATTCGAAGACCACCGACGGCGCGATCGGACTGCTCACGGAGCGCTACGTCTCACGCGCGGACGCGTTCGCGGACCTCGTGGCCATGGCCCTGGCGCCGCATCTCAATCCCGCCATCTATCGAGGAGGATGACCATGACCTCGCAGCTTCGGGTGGTCGCGCTCGGCGCGTTCGCGTTCGCCGCGCTGGTGGCCTGCGCCGGCTCGACCACGGCGGCGCCACCCGCCACGTCGTCCGCGGCCGCGCCCGCGACCGCCGGTGCGAGCGCGGTGAGCATCAAGGGCTTCGCGTTCAACCCCGCGTCGCTCACGGTGAAGGCCGGCGCGAAGATCACCTTCACCAACAACGACGGCACGACGCACACGGTGACCTCGGGCGCGCCGGGCGCGAAGACCGCGACCTTCGACAACCAGGTCTCGGCGGGTCAGTCGGCGGCGGTCACCATCGACAAGGCGGGGACGTACGACTTCTTCTGCCAGATCCACAACTCGATGAAGGGGCAGATCGTCGTCCAATAGGACGCCGGCCTAACGCTCCAGCGAGGCACGCATGAGCGACGCCGCGCCGAGCGGGCTCGGCACGATGCCCCGCACCTTGCGCGAGGCAGCGAGCGCGCTGGAGACGTAGAGCAGCGGGATGCGCGGGATCTCCTGCTGCACGAGCTTGCTGACCTGCTTGTAGAGCTCGGCGCGCTTCGGCGCATCGGTCTCGGCACGCGCGGCCTCGAGCAGGGCGAGCGCGGGCCCGACGCTCCAGCTCTCCTCGCCCGCACCGAACAGCACGCCCAGGAGCGCGTCCGGATCCGCCTGCGCGAGCGGCCGCTCCTCGATCCACAGCGGGCCCGCTCCGCGCGCGCTCGCCCCAGGCGCGTTCCGCACGGTGACCGCGACCCCCGCTCGCGCGAGATCGGCGGCCACCGCGTCCGAGACGGCGCGCGTGCCGGCCCCGGTCCACAGCTCGGTCGTGATCCCAGCGGGTCGGGCGTCGGCCAGCAGCCGCTTCGCGCCGTCCACGTCGGTCCGCGAGAACGCGAGGACGGAATCGTCGTACCCGAGCAGCCC
Organism: Chloroflexota bacterium; assembly: GCA_016194865.1. GTDB lineage: Bacteria > Chloroflexota > Limnocylindria > P2-11E > P2-11E > JACQAT01. The sequence goes on along the minus strand of JACQAT010000018.1, from coordinate 44,717 downwards.
CGGCAGCAGCAGCTGCGTCGCGGGCGCCGTCGCGTCGGGCAGCGGCGCGCGATCCGCCATCGCCTTCCGGTCGAGCGCGAGCGCGACGGCGCGGCGCGTCGCGACATCGGAGAACGGGCCGCGAGAGAGGTCGAACCCGAGCAGGATCACCGCCGCGGCGGGCCGCCACAGCAGCTGCAGATTCGGGTTCGCGCGCACGAGCGCGATGTCCGAGGGCGCGATGGCCTCCGCGAGCTGTATCTCGCCGCTCCGCAGGGCGGCCGCGCGCGCGCCGGCCGCCGCGAGGACCCGGTAGCCGATCCCGTTCAGCAGCGGCAGCGGGCGCCCGCGGCCATCGCGCTGCCACGCGTAGGGGCTCGCGGCGATCGTGAGCTCGCCCGCCCGCGTGGCCGCGTCGCTCGGCAGCGCGAACGGCCCGGTGCCGACGAGCGGCGTGCGCCCGACGATCGACCGCGCGGGGAGCGCGAGCTCGGAGAGGAGCGGGCCGTACGGCGTCGCGGTCGTGATCGAGACGCTGAGCGGCCCGAGCGCGCTGGCGCGCAGTCCTCCCGGGCCGCCGCCGCCGCGCGTGAGGCTCGCGGCGACGGCAGACGCGTCGAGCGCGTCGCCGTCGTGAAAGTGCACGCCGCCACGGAGCGTGAAGGTCCAGCTGCGCTGGTCGGCGCCGAGCGCCCAGGCCGTCGCCAGCTGGGGCACGACTCGGAACGTCCCCGGCTCGAGCGTGACGAGCCCTTCGAAGACCTGGCGCACGACGGACGCGCGCTCCGCGTCGACGGCGTCGAGGGGATCGAGCGCCGGCGTCGCACCCAGGCCGACGCGCAGGACGCCGCCGCGGAGCCCGCTTGGCTCAGGTGCCGGGGTCGCGGCCGGCGATGGAATGCAGGCCACGAGGACGAGTCCGAGCAGGAGCGTCCCGACCGTCCCCCGCAGGGACGTCAAGACGACTTGCGTGGATCCAGTGCGTCCCTGAGGCCGTCACCGATGAAGTTGATCGAGAGCACCGTCACGAAGATGCAGAGGCCGGGGAACAGCGCCCAATGCGGGGCGAAGTCGAGGTAGTTCTGCGCGTCGAAGAGCAGACGGCCCCAGGTGGGCACGTCGGGCGGGAAGCCCAATCCCAGGAACGACAGCGTGGACTCGGTGAGGATCGCGTTGCCGACGCCGATCGTCGCCGCGACCAGCACCGGGCTCAATACATTGGGCAGGATGTGCTTGATGATGATCCGCATGTCCGGATCGCCGATCGCGCGCGCGGCCTCGACGAACTCCTTCTGCTTCAGGGACAGGAACGACGCGCGCACCAGGCGCGCGACGGGCATCCAGTTCAGGATGCCGATGACGGACACGATCATGATGAAGACGCCCGCCTCGGCGCCGAAGAGCTGACGCAGCGTGTCCTTGAACAGGTAGATGATCACGAGCAGCAGCGGCAGGACCGGCAGCGACAGGAACACGTCGGTGAGCCGCATGAGCGGGTTGTCGAGCTTTCCGAAGTAGCCGGCGAGCGACCCGATCGTCGTCCCCAGGGTGATGGCGAGGAGGACCGCGCTCACACCGACGGCGATCGAGACCCGGCCGCCGGACATGGCGCGGGCGAGCAGATCGCGCCCCAGGTCGTCCGTACCGAAGGGGTGCGCGAACCCCGGTCCCAGCAGGCTCTGCGTGAAGTCGATCTCGCTCGTCGAGACCGTCCACACGTACGGACCGAGCAACGTCGCCACGACCAGGAAGATCAGGCTGACGAGCCCGGCCATCGCGAGCCTGTGCCGGCGGAACTGATGCCACGCGTCCCCCCAGAGCGACCGGGCAGGGCGCGAGAAGGCCGAGAGCGCGGCGGGACCGCTGAGCTGCGTCGCTGGTGCCGCCACTACGTGTACTTGATCCGCGGGTCGAGGACCGCGTAGAGCACGTCCGCGACCAGGTTGAACGAGACCACGAGCACCGAGAACAGGAAGACGACCGCGGCCACGACGGGAATGTCGCCGTCGAAGATCGCCCGCACCAGCATCTCTCCGATCCCCGGCACGCGGAAGATCTGCTCCGTGACGATCGCGCCGGCGAAGACCGCGGGCACGCCGAGCGCTATCAGGGTCACCACCGGGATCAGGCTGTTCCGGAGCACGTGGCTCAGGATGACGGCCCGCTCCCGGAGGCCCTTGGAGCGCGCCGTCCGCACGTAGTCGAGCGGCAGGTGCTCGAGCATCTCCGAGCGCACGTAGCGCGTGAGGACGGCCGCGTCGAAGAGCCCGAGGACCGTGATCGGCATGATCGACTGCTTCACCTGCTGCAGGAAGCTCCCAAGGTCCTCGATCTTGAGATTCGAGTTGTAGATGAACGGGAGCCAGTGCAGGTTGACGCTGAAGATGATGATCAGCAGCAGGCCGGTGAAGAAGGTCGGCGTCGAGAACCCGATGAACGCGAACGTCGTGGCGACCTGGTCGACGAGCGAGTAGCGCTTGACGGCGGAGATCATCCCGACCGGCAGTGCGATGAGCACGCCGATCACGTACGCGACCCCCACCACGGCCAGCGTGTTGGGGAGGCGCTGCACGATGAGCCCGATGACCGGGCTGTGGCTCATGAACGAGTAGCCGAGGTCGCCCTGGATGAGCGCGGTGAACCACTTGACGTAGCGGATCGGCCAGGGCTGATCGAGCCCGAGCGAGCGGCGGATGTTCTCCCGGACCTCGGGCGGCACACGGGGATCCGCGCCGAATGCGCTGAGGGGATCGATCGGGGAGAGCGCGAGGACCGCGTAGATGATGAAGCTGATGACGATGAGCGTCGGGATCGCCACGAGGAGGCGCCGCAAGATGTACCTACCCACGGTCGCTCCTCATCCCGCCTCCGCGGCTTCGGGCAGTGCGGTGGATGCAACTCCACCGCACCGCCCTGGCCACTTCAGCGCACTGGACCTTGGTCTCTACTTGGACCAGTCCGCGATGTTCCACATCTCCGAGTCCCATGGGGTCGGGTTGACGCCCTTCAGCGTCTTGGCCCGGCCGGATGTGGCGAAGGTGCGGTTGATGAGGTTGACGATCACGACGTTCTTGACGAGGTGGTCGTTGGCCGCGATGACCAACGCGGCGCGCTTGGCCGTGTCGGTCTCCTTCTTGAGGTCCGCGATGATCTTGTCGAAGTCGGCGTTGGAGTAGCGGGCGTAGTTGCCCTTCTGCCAGGTGTTCGACTTCTGCGCGATGTTCTCGGTACCCCAGCCCGAGGCGAGGAGCGCCGTCGGGTCCGGGTCGCCGGAGTTCGTGTACATCTCGACGTCGGCGAAGAAGTGGTTCGCGCCGTCGGGCGAGGTGTTCGTGAAGAAGGTGCCGGCCGGGACCGAAGCGAGCTCGACGTCGACGCCGATCTGCTTCCAGCCGGCCTTGACGATGTCCTGCTCCTTCTGGCGGAGCGCGTTCACCGTCGTGCGGTACAGCACGTGGAGCTTGACGCCGCCCTTGGCGCGGATGCCGTCGGCACCCTTGACCCAGCCGGCCTTGTCGAGCTCCGCGTTGGCGGCCGCGATGTCGTACTTGCAGACATCGAGGCTATCGGTGTTCTTGGAGACCAGGTCCGGCGGCGCCGTGATGAGGTTGCAGGTGCTCTTGCCGGAGAGGCCGTCTCCGTAGAGCTCCTTGGCCATCGTGCCACGGTCGGTCGCCATCGCGAGCGCGCGACGGACCGCGAGGTCCGTCAGGAACGGGTGCTTGGTGTCCGGCTCGGCGCGCTTGTCGCCGAGGGCCGGGTCCGGGTTCGCGAAGTTGAAGAGCAGCCGCTCGATGCTGGCGCCGTAGACGGTGAAGAGCTCACCGACGGTGCTCGCCTTCGACATCGGGCTGAGGATGTTCGCTTCGACCTGGAGGTTCCAGGCGTAGTCGACGTCGCCGGTCTGGAAGACCGCGCGTGCCGCCGTCGCCGCGTCGCCGCCGCCCTTGAAGGTGACGGTCTTGAAGAACGGCTTGTTCGCGTCGCGGTAGTTGGGGTTGATCTCGTACAGCACCGTATCGCCTGGCTTGAAGTCCTTGACGACGTACGGGCCGGTGCCGATCGGGCGGAGGTTGCCGGGGGCGTCCTTCGCCTTCTCGCCGACGAACGCGCCGAACTGCGCTTTCTGGAGGATGGCGCCGGAGCCGGAGACCCCGAACTGGTAGAAGAACGGGTTCGGCTTGTCGTAGGTCACGACGACCGTGTTGGCGTCCTTCGCGACGACGGACTTGATGCCGTCGACGTAGTCGGACGTCGTGACGGCGGACTTCGGGTCCTTCATGTATTGGTACGTGAAGACCACGTCGTCCGCGCTGAAGGCGGTCCCGTCAGACCACTTGACTCCGGTGCGGAGCTTCCACGTGACGGTCGTGAAGTCCGCGCTCACCCCGCCGTTCGCGACGGTGGGGATCTCGCTGGCGAGACCGTTGGCGACCGGCTTGCCCTCGGGGTTCCAGGACGCGAGCGGCTCGAGCACGAGACGCGCGGCGTCGGCGTCCTTGGTGCCGGTCGCCTGGTGCTGGTTCAGGATCGTCGGGGGCTGCCAGTAGAGGATCTTGAGATCGCCGCCCTGGCCACGCGTGACCGGAGCCGCAGTGGGAGCGGCCGACGCCGCTGGGGCCGCCGATGGTGCGGTGGTCGCGGTGCTCGTGCCCTGCTGGCCGCAGGCGGCCATGGTGAGCGTGAGCATGGTGCCGATCGCGAGAACTTTTCGCCAAGAAACGCTGAGTGTCACGTTCGACATTCCCTCCTTGTTCGCGCGCCGCCGGTCTTCTCCCCACCGGGAAGCGGCGGCCCCGCCCGGCGTTCGAGTGACTCTAGAGGGGTACCGGCCCGGCGGCAATGCGGTTCAGTGGCGCTGGGGTGGCGGGCCGGAGCCCGTTCGGTCGCTTCCGGAGGGGGGCTAGGAAGCCCCCTTCAGGCGGGGGTCCAGTGCGTCCCGGAGGCCGTCCCCGATCAGGTACAGGCACAGGACGGTCAGGAAGATCGTGGCGCCCGGGGAGACCACCAGCCACCAGGCTCGGCTGAAGTAGGTGGACGCGTTCGAGAGCATGTTCCCCCAGCTCGGCGTGGGCGGGACGATCCCCAGCCCGAGGTAGCTGAGGGCGGACTCCGCCAGGATGATCGTGCCGATGTCGATGGCCAGCAGCACGAAGATGAGCGGCAGGATGTTCGGCAGGACGTGGCGGAACATGATCCGCCATGACGCCGCGCCGATCGTGCGGGCGGCCAGGATGAACTCCCGCTCGCGCAGCGCGAAGGTCTGGCCGCGCACGAAGTTCGTGATGCCTGTCCAGAAGAGCAGGCCGATGATGATCGTCAGCGTCAGCGCGCCCGGCGCGAACAGCGTCGTGATGATGATCAGCAGGAAGATGATGGGGATCGAGTTGAGCGTGGTGATGAACCAGGTGATCACGTCATCAACAGGACCGCGGAAGTAGCCCGAGATGAGACCGAGGCCGATCCCGATCGTCAGGTTCATGAAGGCCGCGACGAAGCCCACGAAGAGCGAGACCTGTCCACCGTAGAGCAGGCGGACGACCTGGCTCCGGCCGAGCTCGTCGCCACCGAGCAGATACGCGGGTGGGTCGAGCGTCGGCGGGTGGTAGGTCTTGAGGAGATCCTGCTGCTCGAAGGACCGATCGAAGACGTGCTCGGCGAGCAGCGGGGCGAGGATCGAAAGTACCACGAGCACCGTGAGCGTCGTGGCCGCAGCGAGCGTGAGGCGGTCGCGGCGGAGCCGATAGAGCGCGTTCGACCAGAGCCCCGCCGAGGCGCGTCGCGCAGGCGCCATTGCGATCAGCGGCGTCGCGGTGGCGCTCAAGGGACCTTGATCCTCGGGTCCACCATCGCGTACGCGATGTCCCTGATCAGGTAGCTCAGGACGAGCAACACGCTGGCGACCATCACGCCGGCCATGATCACCGGGTAGTCCTTGCTTCGCGCCGCGGCGTAGGTGAACTGCCCGACACCGGGCCAGGTGAAGACCTGCTCGATCACCAGCGCGCCGGACACGAGCGCCGCGAGGAGGCCACCGAGCGCGGTGACCATGGGGATGAGCGCGTTGCGCAGCGCGTGCACGTACATGACCGTGCGCGCGCGCAGCCCCTTCGAGTGCGCCGTGCGGATGTAGTCCTGGTTGATCACGTCGAGCGTCTCCGTGCGGAGGTACCGCGAATAGTTCGCGATACCCGCGAGCGCGAGCACGAACGCGGGCATGATCAGATGCCGCGCGCGGTCTCCGATGTCCCACACGTCCTTGCCGACCGTGAGCACGCCCTGGCTCGGCAGGAAGCGCAGCGACACGGAGACAGCGAGGATCAGGAGCAGGCCGATCCAGAACGCGGGGATCGCGTGCCCGACGACGCCGATGACGCGGACGACACCGTCGATCCACGTGCCCCGCTTGAGGGCCGCGAGCACGCCGAGCGGCACGCCGATGACGAGCTGCAGCGCCAGCGCCGCGAACGCGAGGATCAGCGTGTTGGGTGTGCGCTCAAGCAGCAGGCCGAGCGCGGGCCGGTTGTATTGGAGCGAGCTGCCGAAATCGCCACGTACGGCCTTCAACAGCCAATCGATGTACTGGATCGGCAGCGGCTGATCGAGGCCGTAGTGCGCGCGCAGCGCCTGGATGTCCTCTTCCGTGACGTTGAGCGCGCCGAACGTGTACAGGCGAACGGGATCGCCAGGGGACAGGTGCGTGATGAGGAAGACGATCACCGAGATGCCGAGGAGCGTCGGTATCGCGTAGACGACCCGGCGAAGGATGTAGGTGCGCAGCTCGCTGACCTCCACGGGGCCGGCCGTCCTCTCGGGACGGCCGGCCCACCCCCTTAGGCGCTCGTTACTGCTTGATCCACCACTTCTCGATGTTCCAGTCCATGTTCGGACTGAACGAGCCGGGGTCGAGGCTTCGGATCCTGCTGTCGGCCGCGTAGATGCGTCCGTCAGCGACGCCGAACATATATGGCACGTCGTCGTTCAGGATCTTGTTCATCTCCTGGTACGCCTTCTGCCGAGCGGGCTGCGAGCAGTCGGGGCCGTTGCGGCCCTGCTCGATGAGCGCGTCGACCTTGGGGTTGCTGTAGCCGACGAAGTTGTTGCCGGCCTTCGTCGGGCTCGCCACGTTGCTCGAGTGCCAGATCGTGAAGGGGTCGGGCTCGGCAGAGAGCTGCCAGCCGATGATCACGGCCTCGACCTCGGGGCTGCCACCGGTGAGCTTCGGCACGAGCGACTCGAACGCCTCGAGCTTCGGCGTGATCTTCACGCCGATCTGCTTGTACTGCTCGACGGCGACCTGGAGGAACGTCTCGCGCGCCTTGTTGCCCTGGTTCGTCACGATGGTGATCGCGATCGGCTTGCCGTCCTTGGCGTAGATGCCGTCCGCGCCCTTGGCATAGCCGGCATCCTTGAGGAGGCCCTCCGCCTTGGTCTTGTCGTACGGGTACTGGTTCACGTCCTTCGCCGCCGCCCACGAGACCGGCGGGTGGTGCGCGACCATCTTGCTGCCTTCACCGAAGTAGACCGCCTTCACGATCTCGTCGGTGTTGATCCCGTACATCAGCGCCTGCCGGACACGCTTGTCCTGCAGGAACGGGACGTTCGCGTTGTTGGTGCGCCAGCCGATGTAGGTGTAGCCGTTGTTCGCGAACTTGTAGAGCTTGATGTTGTCCGAGCCCTGGAGCGTCGCGAGATCCGCCGCGTTGACCTGCGCGAGCGTGAGCTCGCCGGTCTTCAGCTGCGCGGCCTGCACCGTGGTGTCGGCGACCACTTTCAGGACGTACTCGTCCAGGAGCGGCGCGCCCTTCCAGTAGGTGTCGTTCCGAACGAGGATCACCTGGTCGCCCTTGCGCCATTCCTTGAACTTGAACGGCCCGCTGGCGACGGGTGGCGCGTTGTTCTCGGGCGCGTCGTCAACGACCTTGGTGATATCGGAGTCGACCGTGTACTTGCCGTAGATGTGCTCTGGCATCGGTGCCGAGCCGAACACGTTGCCGAGCGCCGGGCAGAAGATCCGCGTGAACTTCACGGAGAACTTCTTCGGGTCCGTCGCATCGACCTTGATCCCCGAGATCGCCGTCGCCTTTCCCGTCGAATAATCCTGATATCCCTCGATATCGTTGAACACGCTCTTGTTCGGGGTGACCTTACTGCGGCCCTGCATCTTCACGCGTGCCAGGAAGTCGTTGCCCGTGATGGGCTTGCCGTCGGACCAGTTCGCCTTCGCGTCGATCGTCCAGTCGAAGTTGAGCCCGTCGGCGCTGACCTTCCACTGACCGAGGTTCGGCTTGAACTCTCCCGTCTTCGGATCGGCGACGATCAGCGAGTCGTAGATCTTGCCGCTGACCTTCGACGAGGTCGCGTCGTTCGACGTCGCCAGGTTGAGACGCTGGATGTCGGAGAACGAGCCCTCGATGACGCGGCCGCCCTTGACCGGCGTCTCGGCGACCGCCGCCGTCTGTCCGCCACCGCTCGGTGTCGCGCCCGAGCACGCCGTCGCGACGAGCGCGACCGTCCCGAGCACGGCCACGAGGGGCCGTAGGGTGCGCCAGCTTTGCCTCATGCCTCCCGCCTTTCGTTGCCTTTCTGAGTGGGCCGCAGTGTAGGGGGCCCGTCGTCAGATACCGGTCAGGCAGCGATGCGGTTCAGTCAAAAGCGCAGCGCTAGGCGCCTGGGAAGTGGCAGGCGGCCCAGTGACGCGGCGCGTGCTCGATGAATTCGGGATCCACCTCGCTGCAGATCTGCTGGGCCTTCCAGCAGCGCGTATGGAAGCGGCATCCGGTCGGCGGGTTCACCGGGCTCGGCACGTCGCCGGTCAGGATGATCCGCTTGCGCTTCTGCTCGACCGCCGGGTCGGGGATCGGCACGGCCGACAGCAGCGCCTGCGTGTACGGATGCAGCGGGCGCTCGTACAGGTCGATGCGGTCCGCGAGCTCGACGATCTTGCCCAGGTACATGACCGCGACGCGATCGGAGATGTGTCGCACGACGGACAGGTCGTGCGCGATGAACAGGTAGGTGAGGTTGAACTTCTCCTGCAGCTCCTCGAGCAGGTTGATGACCTGCGCCTGGATGGACACGTCCAGCGCCGAGATGGGCTCGTCCGCGACGATGAAGTCCGGCTCGACGGCCAGCGCGCGCGCCACGCCGATGCGCTGGCGCTGCCCACCCGAGAACTCGTGCGGGTAGCGGTTCGTGAAGTACGGGTTCAGGCCGACGATCCGCAGCAGCTCCTGCACGCGCTCGGTCTTCGCCTTCCCCGCAGCGAGGTGGTGCACCTCGAGCGGCTCGCCGATGATGTTGCCGACGGTCATGCGCGGGTTCAGTGACGCGTACGGGTCCTGGAAGATCATCTGCATCTTCCGCCGCATCTTGCGCATCTGCTCGCCGCCGAGCGTCGTGAGCTCGGTGCCCTCGAACTTCACTGATCCGCCAGTCGGTTTATAGAGCTGGAGGATCGCGCGACCGGTCGTCGACTTGCCGCAGCCGGATTCGCCCACCAGGCCCAGCGTCTCGCCCTTCTCGACGAAGAAGTCGATGCCGTCGACCGCGCGGACCGCACCGACCTGCCGCTGGAAGATGATCCCCTGCGTCAGCGGGAAGTGCATCTTCAGCGCGCTGACCTCGAGCAGGTTGCGTCCGCTGCCCGCCGATGCGGTCGAGCGGCCACGCTGGATGAACGCTTCCTTCTGATCCTGCGTCTGCGTCGGCGTGAGGCTCATGCGCTAGTTCCCCTTCTTCTTGTCGTCGTCTGCCGCTTCGACCCGCTTCACGTCGGGCGGCAGGTCGGCGACCTCGGCCTTGATGGCATCGAGCGCGGCCAGATCGCCAACGTCGCGATGCCAGTCGCTGTCGACGAGCCAGCCGCCCGCCTGCGTCCCCCAGCAGCGCGCCTCGTGGTCGGCCTTCGCGTTCGGGATGCCAATGAGCTCCGGCTCCTTCTCGCGGCAGATGTCGCGCCGGTACTGGCAGCGCGGCTCGAAGCGGCAGCCCGGCGGCGGCGCGATGAGGTCCGGCGGCAGGCCTTCGATGGGCAGGAGCTTCGCCTTGCGGTTCTCGTCCAGGCGCGGGATCGAACGGAGCAGGCCCCACGTGTACGGCATCTTCGGGTTCGCGAAGAGCTCGTTCGTGTCCGCCTTCTCGACGATCTTCCCGCCGTACATGACGTGGATCCGCTGCGTCATGCCGGCGACGACGCCGAGGTCGTGGGTGATGAGGATGAAGGCGGTGCGGAATTCGCGCGCCAGGTTCTTCAGCAGGTCGAGGATCTGCGCCTGGATCGTCACGTCGAGCGCGGTGGTGGGCTCGTCCGCGAGGATCAGCTTCGGGTTGCACGACAGCGCCATCGCGATCATCACGCGCTGGCGCATGCCGCCGGAGAACTGGTGCGGGTAGTCGTCGAGGCGCTTCTTCGCGCTTGGGATGTTGACGAGCTCGAGGAGCTCGACGGTGCGCTTGCGCGCCTCGGCCCGGTCCATCTTCAGGTGGAGCTCGAGCGCCTCGGTGATCTGGCGGCTGATCGTGAGCACGGGGTTCAGGCTCGTCATCGGGTCCTGGAAGATCATCGCGATGTTGTTGCCGCGGATCCCGCGGACCTCGTCGTCGTCCATCTTCAGGACGTCCTGGCCGTCGAACATGATGGAGCCCTGTGTGATCTTGCCCGGCGGCTGCGGGATGAGCCGCATCAGCGAGAGCGCGGTCACGCTCTTGCCGCATCCGGACTCGCCCACGATGCCAAGTGTCTCGCCGGCCGCGAGCTCGAATGAGACGCCGTCGACCGCGCGGACGACACCGTCCCGCGTGAAGAACTGCGTCTTGAGGTCCTTGACCTCGAGCAGCTCAGGCACTCTTCCCACTCCTCATCGCGTGGCCGCGTCAGACCGCGGCGAGTCTAGCGTCACAGCTTCATACGGGGATCGAGCGCGTCCCTCAGGCCGTCGCCGAGGAACGTGAACGACAGCATCACGATGGAGATGCAGATCGACGGCAGCAGCACCGGCCAGGGGGTGGTCGAGAACACGACGAACCCGTCGTTGATCATGACGCCCCAGGTCGGCGTCGGCGGCCGGATGCCGATGCCGAGGAACGAGAGCACCGCCTCGGCCAGCATGGCGCTCGGGACGCTGAAGGCCGCGGTCACGATGAGCGGCGCGAGGGCGTTCGGCAGCAGGTGCCGGCGCATGATGTGGCCCGGCCCCGCACCGATCGCGCGCGCGGCCTCGACGAACTCCTTCTCCTTGAGGGAGAGCACCTGGCCGCGCGTGAGCCGCGCGACACCGACCCACGAGACAACCGCGAGCGCGATGAAGATCAGGATCAGTCCACCGAGGAACTCGCCGATCGGGGTCGCGCGCAGGCTGGTCACGATGATGATGACGAAGAGCAGGTCGGGGAAGGCGTAGACGACGTCCGTCAGCCGCATGAGCAGGTTGTCGACGATCCCGCCGTAGAAGCCGGCGACCATGCCGACCAGGATGCCGATCGAGAACACGATCGCGGTCGGAACGAATCCGATGACGATGCTGATGCGCGCCGACCAGATGAGGCGGCTGAGGATGTCGCGACCGAGCTGATCCGCCCCGAGCACGTACCTGGGATCCCAGTATTGACCCTGCTCCCAGAACGGCGACGAGTTGTTCGCGGGCGTGTCCTGGGCGACAGGGTCGTACGGCGCGATGAGCGGCGCCAGCGCCGCGAGCACGCAGGCCACGATCACGACCACCAATCCGGCCATCGCGAACCGGTTCCGCCGCAGCCGCTCCCACGCGTCGATCCAGAGCGAGCGCTGCTGGCGATGGATCACGTTCAGCACCGCGGCCCGCTCCTGCGTCGAGACGGCGCGGCTCGCCGTCGTCAACTATGCGACCTTGATCCGGGGGTCGAGCATGCCGTAGACGAGGTCGACCGTGAGGTTCGCGATCACGATGACCGCGGCGTAGAGCATCGTCGTACCCATGATGATCGGGTAGTCGCGCGCGAGGATGCTGCGGATGTACTCGCGTCCGACGCCCGGCACGCTGAAGATCGTTTCGATGATGAACGATCCGGTCACGAGCGCCGCCGCGGCCGGACCGAGGACCGTCGCGACCGGGATGAGCGCGTTCTTCAGCACGTGCGTGACGATCACGACCTGCTCGCCGAGCCCCTTGCTGCGCGCGGTCCGCACGTAATCCTGGCGGATGGCCTCGAGCATGCTCGCGAGCGTGATGCGCGTGAGGAAGGCCATCGGGCCGAGCGCGAGGATGACGGTCGGCATGATCATCCGCCGGTCGAGCCCGTCACCCCAGCCGACGAACGGCAGGAGCTTCAGGAGCACGCCGAAGAAGTAGATGAACACGATCGCCAGGACGAACGAGGGGATGGTGGTCCCGATCGTGGATAAGAACACGCTGGCGTAGTCGATCGCGCTGTTCTGCTTGAGCGCGCTGACGACCCCGAGCGGGATCGCCACCGCCAGCGCCACGAACAGGGCCATGACCCCGAGCTGCGCGGTGCGCGGCAGGCCCTGCCCGATGATGTCGTTCACGCTGCGGTCGCGCTGCAGGCTCACGCCGAAATCCAGACGCACGGCGTTGCCGAGGAATACCACGAATTGTTCGTAGACCGGGCGATCCAGGCCGTAGAAGCGGTTGAGGCGCTCGATCGTCGCCACCGGCAGGGGCTTGGTCTCGTTCTTGTCGAACGGCGATCCGGGGGCCGCCTGCGCCAGCACGAACGTGATCAATGCGACGAAGAAGAGCGTCGGGATCACCAGGAGCAGTCGCCTGATGACGTACTTCAGCACTGATGCGAGTGTATCGCCTGAAACACTCCGAAGACCGTCACGGATCCGTAATAGAAAGGAGGCCGGCCTCTCGGCCGGCCTCCTTCAACAGCACGTGCCGCGTCTCGTCTAGCCCTTCTTGGTGACGTAGATCTCGTAGAGCCGGAACTCGCCGAGGACCGAGTCGACGGCCGTGTCGGTGACACCCTTCACCCAGGGCTTCTTGAGGTACTTGCTGGCGTCGTAGTAGATCCAGGCGGCCGGCGCGTCCTTGCTCAGGATCTTGCCGGCCTGGAGGTACGCGTCGTCGCGCTTCTTCGGGTCCTGCTCCTTGTCCGCCGCGCGGACGATCCTGTCGAACTCCGGGTTGCTGTAGCCGGTGGTCTTGCTCGAGATCCCGGTCTTGCTGATCCACACGGTCGTGTGCCAGTTCTGCTGGTCCGGGAAGTCGGCGATCCACCCGAGCGAGAACAGCTGTGGCGTGGTCTCGGGCTTCTTCGTCAGCGCGGTGAACGCGGTGCGGTCCACCGGGTCGAGCCCGATGTCCACGCCCAGGTTCGTCTTCCACTGCTGGGTCACCCACTCGACCCGCGTCTTGGTGCGCGCGCTCGAGCCGTAGGTGAATTTCAGGCCCTTGAGCGCGTCCTTGGCGGCGGGGCTCGCGGCGTCGAAGAGCTTCTTCGCCTCGGCCACGTCGTACTTCTGGATCGTGTCGTCCTTGTCGTAGCCCGGGATCCCGGGCGGGATGAACCCGCCGGTGGCGACGGGCTTGCCGATCTTCTGGACGTCCCTGATGTATGCCTCGCGGTCGAACGACTTGGCGAATGCCAGGCGCAGGTTGGCGTCGTTGAACGGCGGCTTCGCGACGTTGAAGCCGTAGTAGAAGGTGGCGGCGCCACCGACGTCGACCAGCTGCGACTTCAGGTCGGCATCGCTATCGACGGCGCGCAGATCTTCCGCGCTGATGCCGTTGACGTCGAGCTCGTTGTTGCGGTACGCCGCGAAGGCGACGGCGCCCTCGCCGATCATGACCTTGGTCCACTTCTTGAGCTTGGCCGGCGTGCGGTAGCTGTCGTTCCGCTCGAAGACCATCTTCTCCGAGTGCTTCCACTCGGTGAGCTTGAAGGGGCCGTTGCCGATGTAGGTCGCCGGCTCGGTCCACTTGTCGCCGCCCTTGGTCACGTCGGACTCGCGGGCGGGCATCCCGACCCACATGTAAAGGATCGAGCGGAAGTAGGCGGCCGGCTCCGCGAGGGTGAACTGGATCTCCTTGTCGGAGTTCGCCTTGACGCCGAGCTTCGCCTTGGCGGCGCTGAGCTCGGCGGGCGTCGCCTTCTTCACGTTCATGCCATTCCACGCCTCGCAGCCCGCGATGACATAGAGGACGTAGGAGTAATCGCCGGCCGTCGCCGGGTCGCAGGTGCGCGTGAAGCCGAAGGCGAAGTCCTTCGCGGTGAGCGGCGTGCCGTCGGAGAACTTGAGACCGTCCTTCAGCGTCACCTTCCAGGTGAGGCCATCGGCGCTGATCTCAGGATCCTTCGCGGCCGCTGCGGGAATGGGCTTGAGCGTCGCGGGGTCGAGGGTCATCAGGCCCTCGAAGACCATCATGACCTGGCCGATCTCGGTGTTGAACTGTGCCTTGTGCGGGTCGATGGTGTCGGGCTCGCCACCCATGTTGGTCACGAGCTCCCCATTCGGGTCGGCGGCGCCACCAGCGGATGCCGACGGGTTCTGCGTCGTCGAGGTGCAGGCGGTGACGAGCAGAGAGGTGATCAAGAGCAGGCTCAGGACAGGCCAGATACGGCGTTGGTACATGCGCTCCTCCTCTACCTTCTCGGGCTGGATCGAAATCGAACGAAGGAAGTGGACGCTGGCCGCGGGGGTCCTCCCTTTCGCAGCACCACCAGCGGCGAACACGCGAGCGGACCGCATCATTGTGCCGGTCGGCGGCGACGAGCGTCAATTTTAGCGGCTCGTGCGACGCCTGTGCGGCTTTGTGACCGTTACCGATGGGATGTGCTCGAGGTTCAGCGCGCGCGCGCGAAGCCCCAAAGGCCCGCATTCCACGTGAGCGGCGCGCCGGCGGGGCTCGGTCGTATGCCTGCCAGGTCACGGGGTGCGACGTCGACCGCCAGGCGTTGGTACAGAGGGATCGCGGGCCGGACCTCGGCCCACACGCGCTGGAGCTCACCGTAGAGCGCGCGTTGATCGGTCTCCCCCGCGCCCCGCGCCGTGACGGCGAGCGCGTCGAACCACGTCCCGGCGCGGCCGCGGTAGCGATCCGTCGCGCTGAATGGATCGGCGCCGGACTCCGCTACGAGCGCGAGCTCGAACGCCGATCTCTCGATCGCCGCGTCCACCTCCGCGGCCGTGCGCGCCAGCACCTCGACCGCGATCCCGATCGCCGCGAGATCGCTCGCCACCAGACGCGCGGCATCGATCCGCGCCGCCGAGCCATCCGCGACGACGAGCGTCGCGATGAGCCGCTCGCCGTCGCGCTCGAGGATCCCGAAGCCACCCGGCCGGTAGCCGGCGCTCCCGAGCAGCGCGCGAGAGAGCTCGCGGTCGACGCGTGGCGCCGCGCCGAGCGTCAACGCCTCACGGCTCGGCGCGACGAGATAGCTCGATGGCACGCGCGCGCGACCGGCGAACACGATGTCGGCGATGCGCGTTCGGTCGATGGCGAGCTCGATCGCCCTGCGCACGCTCGCCTCGCCGAAACGCGGGCCGAAGCGCAGCGCCTCGATCGATTCGGTCGCGCTGTAGTAGGTCTGCAGACCCGACCGCTCGGTGCCGTCGGCGAGCTGGTCGAGCACGAGCGCGAGGTCGGCCTCGAGCGCGGGTGACGGAGCGACGTCCACCTCGCCGCGCTTGAGCGCATCGAGGACGGCGGCCCGGTCGCGCAGGAACCGCACCTCGATGCGGCCGAGGGACGGCGGCCCGAGGACGTAGTCGGGATTCGCCGCGAGCGTGACACCGAACCCCGGTATCCACGCGGCCACGGAGAACGGACCCGCGTGAAGGGGGGAGCGCTCGTAGGCGGCGCGTCTCTCTTCGCTGGCGCCGCCGAGCACGTGGCGCGGGAGCACGCGGGGGCCGAGCGCGTAGTCGGGCCAGCGCTCCCCCTTCCGGTAGTAGACGCGCGCGGTCCGCTCGGCGACGACCTCGACGCGCTCGATGCGGTCCGCGCGATACCGGCGCTCGGTGCCCGCGGGCGTGCTCCGGTCCTGCGCGAACGCGAAGCGCACGTCGTCCGCGGTGATCGGGCGCCGATCCTGCCAGCGCACGTCGGGGCGCAGCGTGAAGTCGGCGACGAGCTGGCCGGACACGCTGTCCTCGTCGACCAGCCAGCGCAGACCGCCGTTCGCGAGCGTCGGGATCGCCTGCGCCAAGCGGGGGGAGAGCTCGTCCCGCGAATCGCGCACGACCAGCGTCTCCATGACCGCGGCGGCGAGCAGCCGAGCGTTCGGCTCCTCCGCGAGGACCGACGTGGGCTCGCCGACGAGCGCGAGCACCACATCCCGCCGCACCGGGACCGGCGTCGCGCAGGCGGCGAGGGAGCCGAGCGAAAGCAGGACGAGGACCGCGAGCCCCTGCCAGGGGCCGCGCGCGCTCCTAACGGAGGTTGCGGTCGCCTCCGGTCGGGAAGTCGTCCAGGAGCGATGCCGCCGCATCGACGTCGTCGGTGACGCGGCGCGCGCGTGGCTGGGCCCCGCCGCGCGGGCCCTGGTCGAGCGGGCGGACGATCTGCGCCGCCGGCGAGCGGGCCTCGACATTCGAGCTCTCGCGGATGCCGGCGCTCCCGAAGGTGCCGATGAAGACGAAGGCGGTGAGACCCAGCGCGAGGGAGGTCTCGGCCAGCCGCCCGAGGAGCAGCAGCCAGCCGAAGCCGCGCGGTCGTGGCGGCGCCGCGGGTGTCCAGCGGACCGCCGCGCGGACGCGCGCGGCGGAGACCGCGGGCACCCGCCCGCGCAGCGGAGCGAAGGCCTCGTCGAGGAGGTCCTCCAGCTCCAGCTGCTCGTCAAGACTCATGCGGCCGCGCCGCTGCCGGTACCTCACGCTCGCATTCCACCCTTGGTAGCGCCGATGGCCTCCTGCGGTTCGACCACGAAGCCCGGATGTGCGGAAAGATGCGTTCGGAGCTTCAGCAGGGCGTAGTGCAGGCGCGACTTCACCGTCCCGATCGGGCACTCCACGATCTCGGCGATCTCGGCGAGGTTCAGGCCGTTGAGGTAGTGCAGGACGACCACCAGCCGGTGCTTCTGACCGAGCCTGTCGACGCACTCGAGCATGGCGCTGCGCCGCTCGGCGAGCTCGGCCAGCGAGGCCGGCGAGAGCTCCTCGGCTGTCGGCAGCTCGTAGGCGCCGTCGTCGAGGGGCGTGAGGATGATCGAGCGGCGCGGTCGCCGGTTGTAGCTGAGGTTGACCGCGACGCGATAGAGCCAGGGACGCAGCGAGTCGTCGGGCTCGAGCCGATCGAGATGGCGGTACGCCCGGGCGAAGGTGTCCACCACGATCTCGTCCGCATACGCCGCGTCCTTCGTGATGGCGAGACCGAGATGGAAGATGCCGTCCCGGTAGCGGTAGAACAGCGCGTCGAACGCGCGGATCTCGCCTGAGCGAGCGGCGAGGACGAGCTCGCGGTCGTTGCGCGGGTCCGACTCGAGCAGCTCCGCGCGGCGCATGCTCATTCGGCGGATCCCATGAGATAGCGACGGACCGCGACCGGCCCGGGTTCCGCCGTCAGCGCGCCGTGCTGGACCGACGTCCCGCTCCGCGGCGCGTGAATGAACGTTTCGGGCCCCGTCGCCAGCGCCACGTGCGTCACGCGGTCCTTGCCGAAGAAGAGCAGATCGCCAGCCTCAGGAGAGGTCACCGCGCGGCCCGCGAGGGCCTGCTGATCGGCGTCGCGCGGCAGCGCCACACCATTGAGACGGTACACCTGCTGGATGAGGCCGGAGCAGTCCAGACCGGTCGCGCTGGTGCCGCCCGATGTCCTCACGCGCGCCAGTGAAGACGCGGTCGTCGCGCGGCGGCCACCTCATCGAGGCGGCGGAGCGGCGCGTTGCGCGGCGCGTCGTGCACGGCCGCGGGATCGGTCTTCACGCGATCGGCGATGCGCACGAGCGCGTCAGCGAAGGCGTCGAGCGTCTCCTTCGGCTCCGTCTCCGTCGGCTCGATCATCAGGGCCTCGGGGACGATGAGCGGGAAGTAGACCGTCGGCGGGTGGAAGCCCTCGTCGATGAGCGCCTTCGCGATATCGAGCGCCGACGCCCCGGCCTTCTTCTGCGCCGCCGCGGTGAGGACGAACTCGTGCATGCAGGGGCGGTCGTACGCCAGGTCGTACGCGCCGCGAAGCCGCGACAGCAGGTAGTTCGCGGCGAGGATCGCGTCCTCGCCGCAGGCGCGCAGGCCCTCCTCGCCGAGATTGCGGATGTACGTGTAGGCGCGGACGAGCACGCCGTAGTTGCCGTGGAACGCGCGGACCCGGCCGACGCTCTGGGGCCGGTCCTCGGACAGGCGATACGTGTCGCCGTCGCGGACGACGAACGGCACGGGGAGGAAGGGCGCGAGCTTGTCGTTCGCGCAGACCGGACCCGCGCCCGGGCCGCCCGCCCCGTGCGGCGTGGAGAAGGTCTTGTGCAGGTTCAGGTGGATGACGTCGAAGCCGAGATCGCCGGGCCGCGCGATGCCGAGCAGCGCGTTCATGTTCGCGCCGTCCCCGTACATCAGGCCGCCGTGGCGATGCACCGCCGCGATGACCTCTTCCAGGCGCTCCTCGAACAGGCCGAGCGTGTTCGGATTCGTGAGCATCATCCCGACGACGTCGTCGCCCAGCGTGTCCTCGAGCGCGGCGAGGTCGACGTTGCCGCGCGCGTCGCTGCGGACGGTCGTCACCTCGAAGCCGCACATCGCCGCGGAGGACGGATTCGTCCCGTGCGCCGAGTCGGGAACGATGACGCGCCGGCGCTTCGTGTCGCCGCGCGCGGCGTGATAGGCCTTGAACATCAGGATCGCGGTGAACTCGGCGTGCGCCCCGGCAGCCGGCTGGAGCGAGATCGCCGGAAAGCCGGTGATGCCGCCGAGCAGGCGCTCGAGCTCGTAGATCAGGCGGAGCGCGCCCTGGGTATCGGCGTCGGGCTGCAGCGGGTGCATGTCGGCGAATCCCGGGAGGCCGGCGACGCGGTCGTTGATCTTCGGGTTGTACTTCATCGTGCACGAGCCGAGGGGATAGAACCCGGTGTCGACGGAGTAGTTCAGCTGGGCGAGGTGCGTGAAGTGCCGCACCACCTGCTGCTCCGCGAGCTCGGGCAGCCCGAGCGGCACGGTGCGCGCGAACCTCGCGGGGATCCGCGAAGCGCCGTCGGACGCCGCCACGTGCCCGTTCCCCCGCACCGAGCGCGCGAGCTCGGTGAGCAGCGGCTCGAGCGCGGGCTCGGCGGTCGTCGCGCCGCTTTCCGGAAAGCGCTTCGTCATCGCGACGCACCCGCGGGCGCACCGGCGCCGACGCGCGCGCGGATGCCCTCGACGAGGGCGGTGATGTCGTCGTCGGTCGTCAGCTCGGTGCAGGCGATGAGCAGCTCGTTCTTGCGCTCCGGGAAGTCGTGGCCGAGCGGGTAGCCCGCGGTGATGTCATCCGCGAGCAGCGCGTCGCGGAGCTCGGTCGCGTGGAGCGGCGTCGCGAGCGTGAACTCGCTGAAGAAGTCGCCGTCGTTCGTCACGCGACAGCCCGGGAACGCCGCCAGGCGCGCCGCGAGCGCGTGCGCCTGCGCGACCGAGCGCGCGGCGACCGAGCGGAGGCCGTGCGGACCGAGGAGCGCGAGATAGACGGCGGCGTGGATCGCGTAGACCGCCTCGTTCGTGCAGATGTTGCTGGTCGCCTTCTCGCGGCGGATGTGCTGCTCGCGCGTCTGGAGCGTGTTCACGAAGCCGCGGGTGCCATTCGAATCCTGCGTCGCGCCGACGATGCGCCCCGGCATCTGACGGACCAGCACGCTCGTCGTCGCCATGATCCCGACGTACGGGCCGCCGAAGGTCATCGGGATGCCCAGCGGCTGGCCGTCGCCGACGGCGACGTCGATCCCGCATGCCCCCGGCGGCTCGAGCAGCGCGCAGGACACCGGCTCGATCGACGCGATCGCGAGCGCGCCCGCCGCATGTGCGGCCTCAGAGACGGCGCGCATGTCGACGAGCGTCCCGAAGAAGGATGGATTCGCGGTGATGAGCCCGGCCGAGCCCGGCGCCGCCGCGATGAGCGCTTTGGTGTCGGGGACCTCGACGATCTCGATGTCCGGCCCTCTCGAGTACGTTCTCAAGATCGCGCGGTGGTGGGGATGCACGTCGTGCGACACGACGACGCGATGGCGACCCGTCGCACGCACCGCGAGCAGCGCGGCCTCGGCGACCGCGGTCGACCCGTCGTAGAGCGACGCGTTCGAGACGTCCATCGCGAGGAGATCCGCGACGAGGGACTGGTACTCCCAGATCGCCTGGAGCGTTCCCTGGCTCACCTCAGGCTGGTACGGCGTGTACGCGGTGAGGAACTCGCCGCGCGCCGCGAGCAGCGGGACGGCCGCGGGGATGTAGCGCCGGTAGACACCCGCGCCGAGGAAGAACGGTCCGCTGCCCGCGGGCCGATCCTGCGACGCGATGCGCGAGAGCTCCGCGAAGAGGTCGAGCTCAGCGAGCCCCGCGGGGGCGCCCAGGCGGGGCCGTCGCGCGTGCACGGGGATCACGCCGAGCAGCTCGTCCACCGAGGCCGCGCCGATCGCCGCCAGCATCGCGGCCCGGTCGGCGTCGGTGTGCGGCGAGTACGGATTTCGCTGGCTCAATCGCCCCCCGAGCCGCCGCTCTCGCCGATATGGGCGCGGTAGTCGGTCGCGCTGAGCAGCGTGTTGAGCTCACCCTTGTCGGCGACGCGCACCTTGAGCAGCCAGCCATCGGCGTACGGCGCGCTGTTCACCAGCTCGGGGCTCTCGATGACCTTCACGTTCCGCTCGACGACCTCTCCGGACAGCGGCGCGTACACGTCGGACGCGGCCTTCACCGACTCGACGACACCGAAGCTCGAGAACTGCCGCACGCTCGCGCCCTTCTCCGGAAGCTCGACGAACACCACGTCGCCCAGCTGCTCCTGGGCGAAGTGCGTGATGCCGATCGTCGCCGTGTCTCCGTCAAGGCGCACCCACTCGTGCTCTTTCGAATAGCGCAGCTCATCCGGGATCGTCGAAGTCATGGCGTTCTTTTCCTCACGTAGCCCTCTTGTGTCCAGCCGCTCGGCTTCGCCGCGGCTGGCAAACGGATCACTACGTGCTCCGTTTGTAGAACGGCGTGCGCACTACCTTAGCCGGGACGTCGCGGTCGCGAATGCGGACCCCGAGCTGCGTGCCGATCACAGCGAGCGGAGCACTCACGTACGCGAGCGCGATGTTCGCCTGCACCGTCGGACCGAACGTCCCGCTGGTCACCTCGCCGACGTGCTCGCCCCCCGAGGTCACCTGGTGCCCGTGTCGCGCGACACCGCCATCGACGACGAGGCCGGCGATCCTTCGCAGGGGCTTCGCCTCCTTGAACGCGCGGATCGCGTCGCGGCCGACGAAGTCCTTGTCCAGCCTGCAGGTCCAGCCGAGCCCCGCCTCGATCGGGTTCGTCGTCTCGTCGATCTCGTTGCCATACAGGGACAGCCGCGCCTCGAGGCGGAGCGTGTCGCGCGCGCCGAGGCCGATCGGAGACAGACCGAGGCTCGCGCCCGCTGCCAAGAGCCGTGTCCACGGTCCGATCGCGCGCTCCGCGTCGACGAAGACCTCGAAGCCGTCCTCTCCCGTGTAGCCGGTGCGCGCGACGGTCGCGCGCGTGCCGGCGACGCGAGCGCTCGTGACGCCGAAGGTCGGCAGCGCTTCGATCGACGCTTCACGGACCTCGAGGTCGGTCACGCTCGAGAGGATCACCGACGCGCGCGGCCCCTGGATCGCGATGAGCGCCGTCTCGAGCGAGCGATCCTCGAACTCGACATCCGTTGCCAGGCGCTCCTGCACGTGCGAGCGGTCCTTGGCGATGTTCGAGGCGTTGACCACGACCATGTACTCATCGGGGTAGAGCCGATAGACGATGACATCGTCGACGATGGTGCCCCTCTCGTTGCAGAGCAGCCCGTAGCGGGCCTGGCCGACCGAGAGCCCTGATATGTCGGAGGAGACGAGCTGGTCGAGCGCGGAGCCCGCCTGCGGGCCGCGGAAGAAGAACTCGCCCATGTGCGAGAGGTCGAACAGGCCTGCCGCGCCACGGACCGCGCGATGCTCGGCGATGATCCCGGCCGGGTACTGGATGGGCATCTCGTAGCCGGCGAAGGGGACCATCTTGCCGCCGAGCGCGCGATGCTCGTCGTAGAGCGGCGTGCGGAGGAGGTCGCTCACGCGGCGATGGCGGCGATCGCGCGGTCGAGCACCTCGCGGTAGGTGTCGAACGAGAGCATCCGCCGCGCCTCGCTCACCGAGACCCAGCGGACCTCGTCGTACTCGTGATCGTGGAGCGAGAGGTCGCCGCCGGTCGGCTCCATCAGGAAGAAGTGCACCAGCTTGTGCACACGCTCCCCTGAGGCCGCGAACCAGTACTCGACCGCGCCGAGCGGCTTCAGCGCGCGGACATCGAGGCCGCTCTCCTCGCGCACCTCACGGAGCGCGGTCTCCTCGATGCTCTCGCCGGGATCCGGCTGACCCTTCGGGAAGACCCAGGTCCCATCGCGGTCACGGCCCGCGACGACGACCTCGATGCCGAGCGGTCCATCGCGGTAGACCACGCCGCCCGCGGCGATGGAGTCATGCGCGTCAGGCGACGGACGCCGCGCGGTCCGTGTGCTGGCCATGTTGTCCTCCGGCGGCGTTCTGGTGGAGGTCATTCTCGCATTCGGCGCGCGCGCTCGTGCGCGCCGCGCAGCGCAACGGCCACGGCGTCAGGCGACCACGCCGCGAGCGCCCGTGTGCTCGCCTCCTTCGCCAGCGCGGTTCGCCGCGCGTCGTCGTCCAGCAGCTCGTCGACGCACGCCGCCAGCTCCTGCGGCGCCGGCGTGGCCGAGGGGAACAGGCCGGCGCCGCCGTCGAGGATCTCGCTGTAGCCGCCGCGCCGCGGCGCGACGACGGCGCGCCCGGCCGCCGCGGCCTCACAGAGCGCGAGACCCTGTGTCTCGCTTCGCGACGCGCTGACCACGAGGTCCGCCGCCGCGAGAGCGTCCGCGAGCGCCGCCGAGTCGAGCTGCCCGAGGAAGCGCACGCGGTCGGTCAGGCCGAGCGCGCCCACGCGCGCGCCCAGCTCCTCACGGAGCGGGCCGGCGCCCGCGTAGGCGAGCACGGCGTCACGGCGACGCAGGGACGCGAGCAGCTCGAGCAGATCTCCGACGCGCTTCTCCAGCGCGAGGCGCGAGATGGACAGGAGCAGCGGCACGCCGTCCGCCACGCCCGCGGCGTCCCGCCCGCGGCGCGCGTCACCGGCCGCGAGCAGCGGCTCGATGGGCGCCGCGACGACCTCCACCGCCCGCGCCCGGTCATGGATCTCGTCCGCGAGCTCGGCGCAGGGCGCCACGACGAGATCCGCGGATCCGAGGACCGCGTCGAGGTAGGGATCGAGCAGCATCTTGGCGAGCGGCGCGGCGACCTTGGCGTAGTGTACGTACTCGTCCAGTCTGGTGTGCAATGTCAGCAGGAAGGGCAGCCCGCGAGCGCGAGCGATCGTGAGCGCCGCACCGGACGCGCCGAAGACGGAGTGCGCGTGCAGCGACGTGACGCCGCGCGACGCGAGGCGCGCGCCGAGCCCGGGCGCGAACATGGCGATGCGATACCCGGCGGGCGCTCCCGGGACATGCAGATCGGGCTGCGCGATGTCGACATCGCCATGCGGCCCGACGACCGTGACCTCGTCGCCGTTCGCGCGCAGCGCATCGCGCTGCCGCTTGACCGCGACGGTGACGCCGGAGACGTACGGCAGCGCGACGTCGGTGAGGAACGCGACGTGCATGAAACCAAGGGTACGAGCGAGGCGGGCCTAGCCCGCCGAGAGAGTGACGACCAGCCCTGAGCCGCGCCACGGCCCTCGATGCGAAGCGAGAGGGACGCTGCGCATAAGAAGGAAGCGGCTTCTTACAGAAGCCGCGTGTTGTTGATGACCAGCGCGAAGCGGCAGTGGAGGAATTCGGCCGCGCGGCGGCTGAGGATCATGCGGCTCAGGAAGATCTCGAAATACTCCATCAGCGGCGCGACCTCGGCGTCGATGGTCAGCTCGAGCGTGATGAGCTTCTCCTTGCGGCTGACCTTGATCTCGGACGCGGTGGCTGCGTAGTTGACGCGGTCGTGGATGTCGAACGACGTCGTCTTCGGATTGCGTACGCGGCTACGGTGCACGTCGCTCTTGTCGGCGATGATCACGGCCGCGGAGACCGCGCTCACCGGAAGGCCGCCCTCGGCCTCCTCATGGTTCGCGATCGCGCCCATGATCGTCGCGATCTCCTCGGTCGCGAAGCCGAGGTCGACGAGGATGTCGTGCGCGAGCAGCGCGCCCGTCTGACCGTGGCGGTCCCGCGTGATCGCGTTGCCCACGTCGTGCAGGTAGGCGGCGATGGCGGCGACCTCGCAGCGCCGAGGCTCGTGGCCGAGCGCGCGGAGGATGAAGCGCGCGCCGTCGGCGCTCGTGTTCGCGTGACGCTCGCCGTGCTCGGTGTAGCCGATCGCGCCCGTCTGCTGATTCGCGGAGCGGATGTACACCTTCACCCGGTCGTCGCTCTTGATGTCTTCGAGCGTCGGGCCCTGACGCTTGGCCTCGATCGGGGTCTTCGTCTTGGTCTCGCTGCGATGGACCTTCTTGCGCTCGTCGGGTGTGTAGGTGTCGTCCTTGCGGGGCGCGCTCGCTGCTTCCGTCATCGCTCTGACTCTACCCCTGATACCCGCGCTGCAAGCGCTCCGCGACCTGCTGCAGCCAGCGCAGCTCGGTGAGCCCCGCGCGGCAGACGACGAGCCCGCGCGTGAACGCGAGCCACGGCTTGAGCGTGCCCCCGAGGAGCCCGAGCCAGGTCGCGCTGGTCGCGTCGACCTTCGGTCCCTTCCCCTTCGGGTCGGCGAGCTCGGCGGAGAGCATCCCGTCGCCCGCGTGGAACTCGATCGCGCGTGTGCCGTCGGTGAAGCGCAGCAACGCGCGACCCGCCGGGACGTCGCGCAGGCCGTCGAGCACGGCCGGGGTCGCGCTCGCGGCCGTCAAGAGCCTCATCACGAGATCGATGACCGCCTCGGGATCGGCGCCATCCGCGCTCGACAGCGCGCGCGCCTCGTCGAGGACACCGCGCAGCGTCACGCGAGCGGCATGTTCGAGCGGACGAGCGAGGGGATCTCGGTCGTGCGGTGCCGCAGCGAGAAGAACGCGGCCGCGCCGATCATCGCGCCGTTGTCGGTGCAGAGCCGCGGCGGAGGCACGTGCAGTGGCACCGCGATCCGCCGCCGGATCTCCTCGCGCAGCGGAAGGTTCGCGGCGACGCCACCGCCGAGCAGCACGGAGCGCACGCCGTGCTCGGCGGCCGCGCGCGCGGTCTTCTCCGCGAGCGCCTCGGTGATCGCGCGCTGGAACGATGCGGCGACGTCCGCGACCGGGACGTCACCGGCGGCCTCGAGCGTGCGCACGAGCCGGAGGACCGCGGTCTTGAGGCCGGAGAACGAGAAGTCGTAGCGGTCGGCGAGCCATGCCTTCGGCAGCGGATACGCCTTTGGATCGCCACCCCGCGCGGCCCTCTCGATCTCGGGGCCGCCCGGGAAGCCGAGCCCGAGGAGGCGCGCGACCTTGTCGAACGCCTCGCCCGCGGCGTCGTCGATCGTGCGTCCGAGAAGGCGGAACCGGCGGTGCCCTTCCATCAGAACGAGGTCGCTGTGCGCGCCGCTGACGACGAGCACCACGGCCGGCAGCTCGGGTTCCGGCGTTTGGGGGGTCCTCGGGGGGCCGAGCCCCCCGGTGGTCGTCCCCCGAGGACCCCCCACAGCCCCGTCTTCGTACAGCCAATTCGCGTAGACGTGCCCTTCGAGATGATTCACGCCGACGAACGGCAGACTCGACGCGAGGGCGAGACCGCGGCCGTAGTTCGCGCCGACCAACAGCGCGCCGATCAACCCGGGCCCGACCGTCGCCGCGATCGCGTCGACCTGGCGCAGCTCCATGCCTGCGTCGCGGAGCGCCTGCTGCTCGATCGGGTCGAGCGCGCGAAGGTGCTCGCGCGCGGCGACCTCCGGAACGATGCCGCCCGTCACCTGATGCGCCGTCTGCGACGCGACGACGTTCGCGATGATGCGGCGACCGTCCTCGACGATGGCCACGCCGGTCTCGTCACACGAGGTCTCGATCGACAGGATCCTCACGGCCGAATCTCGATCGAGAGGATCCTCATCGCTGGCCCTCGAGGTCCTCGCGCAGCTTCTCCAGGCGATCCTTCACCGTGCGGTCCTTGATGCGCTCGGTCCACATGATGAGCGCGTCCTCGTTGTTGTCCGAGTAGTAGCGGCGCCGCACGCCCGCGCGGCGGAAGCCGTACTTCTCGTAGAGCTTCTGCGCCGCGAGGTTGGACGCGCGCACCTCGAGGGTCAGCCACTCGGCGCCGATGTCCGTCGCGATCTCGAAGAGCCGTTGCAGCAGGCGCTCCCCCACCCTGCGCCGGCGCGCGCCGGGATGGACGGCGAACGTCGTCACGTGGGCCTCGTCCACCATGAGCCACAGGCCGCCATAGCCGACGATGCGCTCGCCGTCGCGCGCCACGATGTAGCGCGCGTTCTTGTTCTGGGTGAGCTCGTGCCGGAAGGCGTTCGCCGGCCAGGGGATCGGGAACGAGGCGCGCTCGACCTCCTGGACGCCCGCGATGTCGTCGAGGGTCATCGCGGAGATGACGAGCGGGGCGACGGACACCATCTTCCTAGTCTCGTCTCGGCAGGCCGAGTGCCAGGTCGTCGCGCGGCGGCGGCGCGAAAGGCTGCGCGAACGTGCCACCGACGGCCGGCTGCCGCACGTAGATCGGTTCGATCTCGCCGAGCGTCGTCTGCTTCCGGCCCTCGAGCTCGAGCCAGCCGAGCTCGGCGAGATAGCCGGCGCGGCGCATGCGGGACGCCGGCGCGGCGAACAGCGCCTTCGGCCCGAGAAGATCGCGCAGCGTGGTCTCGGCAGCGTCGTCGAGCTCGCCGACGAACAGCGTGTGCGTGCCGATCTGCGCGCAGATCTCCGCGAGCGATGCGACGATGAAGGGTGAGCGCCGCTTCCAGCTGCGATTGCGGTCCTGGTAGAACGCCGCGTAGAACTCGCCACGCCCCGCGGGGAGGAGCGAGCAGGTGCGCTGCTTGGACGCGGCGTGCGGGTACGCGAGGACGTCGAGCGTCGACACGCCGGCGAGCGCCGCGCCCGTGCCGCGCGCGATCCCCTGCGCGGCCGCGATCGCGACGCGCAGCCCCGTGAACGATCCGGGGCCGGTCGCGACGGCGAGCCGGTCGACGCCGCTCAGCGCGACGCCGCTGTGCCCGAGGATCCGCTCGATCGTCGGGAACAGCTCGTCGGCGTGACGCCGTTGCGCGTGCCAGGTCTCCTCCGACAGCACGGTGCGCCCGTCGAAGAGCGCCACCGATGCCCAGGACGTCGACGTGTCAAGCGCCAGGAGCATCGAGCCGCATCCCTTCGAGGAGCTCGCGCGAGCGTGGGCCCGTCGGCTCCAGCACGACACCGCGCTTCGATTCGGCGATGTGCGCGAGGCGCACGTCGAGACGATCCGGCGGCAGGGCGTCGCCCGCGCGCTCCGGCCACTCGATCACCGTGACGCCGCCCGCGTCCAGGCACTCCTCCCAGCCGGTCGAGCCGAGGTCGCTCGTGGCCAGGCGATACAGATCCAGGTGGAACAGTGGGAGCCGCCCGGTGCTGTGCTCGTGCAGGATGATGAACGTCGGGCTCGTGACCTCCTCTTCGTCGATGCCGAGGCCCTCCGCGATCCCGCGCGCGAGCACCGTCTTCCCCGTGCCGAGCTCGCCCCAGAGCGCGATGACATCGCCGGGCCGCGCCTCGCGCGCGATCCGCTCCCCAAGACGCTGGGTGTGCAGCGAGCTGTGGCTGACGAGCTCGACGGTCACGGGCGCAGACAGTAGTGCGGCGTCACGAGGTCGTCGCCCGATCGTGCTGCCGGCGCTCGCGCACGAGGCGGATGGTGAAGCCAAGGAAAAGACCGAGGAGCACCGCCCAGAGCCCGAGGTACAGCTCGCGCGGGACATCGCACAGCACGGGCAGTGGGACAAAGGCGCACCCGAGCGATGCGCTCAGCGGGATGAACGCCAACAGCCCGGCGAGGCGACGCCCGTTCTCGAGTCGAGCGATCCGCGCCCGGTACTCGGCCTGCGCACGCTTCCGAGCCCGCTTCTCAGCGGGGCGCGTCGTACGGGAGGACATTCGGCAACGGTACCGCCCCCTCTTCGGTCGCGAAGGCCGCGACGCGGACCTCGCTCGGGAAGGTCGTCGGGCCGGCGAGCTCGCTCGCATCGACGGGTCGCACGCCGCCATAGTCGTTCGCGAGGGCGAGAGCGGGCATCTCGGTCGAGACATCGTCGAGCGTGGCGTCGCTGAAGACGAAGAGGCGTGCCGACGCGGTGTGGATCGCGGCGCGGGCGCCGCTGAACGCGACGAGCGGAAGGAAGATCTCGCGGGGCAGCGCCGCGCTGCCGAAGCCGATGAGGCAGAGCACCGTCGGGCGATCGTCGCGACCGGGCAGGCCACCCGCGGTGACGTCCTCGCCGTACACGACGCGCAGGCCACCGGCGGGCGCCGCTCCGGCGACGAGGCCGCTGACACCGCAGGCGTGCGCGCGCGTCACGGCCTCGGCCGCCATGCGCGCGCCGCCGATCAGGATCTTGTCGCGAAGGCGCACGTCGATCCGTGTCGGCGCGAGCTCGTCCACCGGTGCGTCGACACCCATCGCGATCTCGCCGATGGCGTCCGGGCCGTACCCCGCGATGCCGGGCAGCGCCCAGGCGACGCCCTCGACGACGACCGCGGCGCCGTCCGAGCGGATGACGGTGCCGTCCATCGTGGAGCGGACGGACCAGCGTTCGACGATCGGCGCGATCACGAAATCTCCCTCGGCGGTACGGTGGACGAGCCGTCCGGAGAACGGGGCGAGCGCGACGCGCGCGATGTGCCGGCCCGTTCGCGCGAGGACGGCGCCCTTCTCGACGGCCGCCCCGACCGCGACGCGTGTCACCTCGTCGAGGTCGTCCGGCGCCACGCCGACGTGGCGGGCCCCCGATACCGTCGTGACCGAGCCGATCGACGTCCCGGCCGCGATGACGTCGCCCGCGACCACCGTGTCGCCGACGATCGCGCGCTCGCTCGCACCGATCGGCAGCGCATGCTCGACCTGCCAGCGCTCCTTCCTCCAGGCCACTACGGAAGCGCCTCGAGCGAAGAGAACCAGCGCGCGACCGCGGGGACGCGCTCCGCATCACGCGGCGGAAGCTCGAGCGGGTGACCGCGCGCGTCGATCACCAGGCCGCACGCGCCCGCGGTCAGGCGTCGCACCGCGCCGCCGGAGACGCTGACCTCGAGCGGTCCGTTCGAGGCCACGGCGAAGAACGCGCCGCGCGCGATCTTGTCCTGGCGCGCGACGGAGACGCCTCCGCTCACATGCAGTGAGCCCTTGCCCTCCGCGGAGACCGGCGCGATGGCGGCGATGGGTTGCCGGGCGGCCGCGAGGGCGTCCCTGATCCGCAGGCCGCCCGAGCGGGCCGCGGCGGCGCCGAGCGCGACGAGCGCGTCGTCCTGGTCGCGGAGCAAGCTCGTGACGACGGTCGGCTGGAGCGCGTTCGCGACGATGAGCACCGACTGCGCGGCGCGCGGCAGCTCGGCGAGCATCCCGGTGAGCACGATGAGCGGCGTCGCGCGAAGATGCTCGTGCGAGATGCCGGCGGCCTGCAGATCCTCGAGCACGTGCCGGACGGCCTCATGCGCGAGGGCGATCTCGAGGGCGAGCGCCAGCCGTTCCGCGGGTACCGCGTCGGGCCAGCGCGCCCGATTGAAGACGCGCTCGAGCAGCGTCGGCGCATCCACGGCCCACGGGATCCAGCGCCGCACGCGATCGAGACCCGCGCGTGCGACGACCCGATCCGCTCCGCGGCCGCAGCCGAGCGGCACGAGGTGGCCCGCGAGCAGCGCGCCGGTCGGTTCGGCGCGCACGAGCGAGGTGCTCGAGCCGCTGACGTCGACGACGAGCGTCGGGTCGCCGGTGTCATGCGCGATCGCGCGCGCGAGCGCCTCGAGCGCCTCGTCTCGCAGCACGAGCGCCGTGTCGGTCAGCCGTCGAAGCGCGCGCGCGCGCCCGACGAGCGCCGCGTGACCGTCGTCGCGCCGCGGGTCCGACAGCACTTCGATCGGGAGCTCGCGCAGGACCTGGTGCAGGCGGAGCGCGGTCCTCGCGTCACCGGACACGAGCACCCGCGGCTGTGGACGCTGGTCAGCGCAGCCGAAGCGCAGAGCCTCGCAGAGATCGACGAGCGCGTCCGCGCTGACCGGCTCGCCCGCCACCACCAGGACCGCGTCCGGTCGCGCCTCGCGGAGCGCGGCCGCGCGCTCGCCGAACGATCGTCCGTCGGTCGTGGTCAGGGTCTCGACGGGCTCCGCGGCCGCGGCGAGCAACACGCGCCGCGCGCTCGCGATGAGATCGGGCTCGGCGGCGGCCAGCGTGGCGACGCGCAGCGGCGCACCGCTCCCGATACGCAGACCGTCGCTGGCGGCCGGCAACGAGATGAGCGACGAGCCGTCGAGCACGTCCTGCTCACCCTCGTCGCGGAGCGTCCAGCGGCGCGCCCGAGCCTCATGCGCGACGTCGATCGTCATCGCGCTGGACGCCCCTGGCCGCTCGCTCAACCTGCCGGGCTTGGTACGCGGGCGGCCGCTGCCGCGACGAAGGCGGCGAAGACGCCCTGCCCCTGTGGGTCGACCTCGGCGACGCGCTCGGGATGCCACTGCACCCCGAGGACGAAGCGATGCCGCGTCGACTCGAATGCTTCGACGAGGTCACCCACCCGTGCGGTGGGCCGCAGGCCGGGCGCGAGCTCGCGGTCGGTGACGACCTGGTGATGGCGTGAGTTGACGAGCTGCTCCTCGGTACCGATCGCCTGGGCGAGGAGGCTGCCCGGCGCGGCCGTGATGCGGTGCCGCACGACGCCCTTCACGTCGGAGGGCCGATGCCCCTCGCGGTGCTGCTCGAGCGAGCCGCCGAACCCGACGTTCAGGACCTGGAAGCCGCGGCAGATCCCGAGCACCGGGAGATCGCGGTCGAGCGCGTGCCGAAGGAGCGAGAGCTCGTACGCGTCGCGCTTCTCGTCGGTCTCCTCGCTGGCGGTGTTCACCGCTCCGTAGAAGCGGGGCTCCACGTCCTCGCCGCCGGAGAGGCACAGCGCCTCGATCTGTTCCATGTCGGCCCCGCCCACGTCCGCGCCGGGCTCCAGCTGCACGACCTCGGCGCCGGCGGCCTCGAGCGCCGCGACGTACCGGTCTCGCGCGGCCACGCGGCCACTGCTGCTCTGCACGGGGAGCGTGAGCGCGATACGTGGCTTCACGAGTGACCAGTATGGAGCGAAGCGCGATCGATCAGCTCCACGAGCACGCCGTCGCCGGCGCGCGGATGCAGGAACGCCACATCGCCCTCGGCGCCCTTGCGCGGCGCGCGATCGATGAGCTCGACGCCGTCGCGGGCCAGCCGGTCGAGCGTCGCGGCGAGGTCGTCGACGACGAAGCACGCGTGATGAAGAGACGCCTTACCTCCGCGTGAGGCGACGAACTTCGCGACGCCCGAGAGATCGTCGGTCGGCTCGAGCAGCTCCACGCGTGTCCCCGGGCCGGTGAGGAACCGCACGCGCACGGCCTGGTCGGCGAGCGTCACCGCGGGCCCCGCCGCGAGGCCGAGCGTGCCCTGATAGAAGGGAAGCGCGCGCTCGAGCGACGGCACCGCGATGCCGATGTGGTGAAGCTCACCGAGGTTCACCCGCGCGCCGTGGGTTCGTAGACGCCGAAGACGCCGCGCAGGTCGTCGCAGATCTCACCCAGCGTGACCTCGGCCTCGACCGCCTCGAGGATGCGCGGCATGAGGTTCGCGCTGCCGCGCGCGGCCGTGACGAGCTCCTCGCGCGCCCGCTCCACGCGTGCGCGATCGCGCCGCGCCCGCACCGCGGCGAGCCGCTCGCGCTGGCGCTTCTCGACGGCGCCATCGACCTTCAGGATCGGCGGACCCGCGCTGTCCGCATCGCTCGTGAACGCATTGACGCCCACCACGATCTTCGTGCCGTCCTCGACGGCGCGCTGCTGCTGGTACGCCGACTCCTCGATCGCGTGCTGCTGGTAGCCCTTCTCGATCCCGACGAGCGCGCCGCCGAGCTCATCGATCCGCGCGATCTCCGCGAGGACGCGCTTCTCGATGTCGAGCGTGAGCTCCTCGACCCAGTACGCGCCGGCAAGCGGATCGATCGTCTCCGTCACGCCGGACTCGTCGGCGATGATCTGCTGCGTCCGCAGGGCGGTGCGTGCCGATCCCTCGGTCGGCAGCCCCAGCGCCTCGTCGTACGCGTTCGTGTGCAGCGACTGCGTGCCGCCGAGCACCGCGGCCAGCGCCTCGATCGTCGTGCGGACGATGTTGTTGAGCGGCTGCTGGGCCGTGAGCGTCGAGCCCATCGTCTGCGTGTGGAACCGCAGCGAGCGCGAGCCGCTGTCGCGGAGCGCGAAGCGCTCGCGCGCGATGCGCTCCCAGATCCGCCGGGCGGCGCGGAATTTCGCGACCTCCTCGATGAGCGTGCTGTTCGCGGCGAAGAAGAACGAAAGCTGTCCGGCGATCCGCTCGAGCGAAAGTCCCGCGTCGCGCGCGGCCTCGAGGTACGCGATGGCGTTCGCGAACGTGAACGCGAGCTCCTGCACCGCATCCGATCCGGCCTCGCGGATGTGATAGCCCGAGATCGAGATCGTGTTCCAGCTCGGCAGCTCGGCATCGCACCAGGCGAAGATGTCGGTGGCAAGTCGCAGCGAGCCGCGCGGTGGGTAGATGTACGTGCCGCGCGCGATGTACTCCTTGAGGACGTCGTTCTGCACGGTCCCGCGCAGCCTGGCGGGCGGCGTACCCTGCGCCTTGCCGACCGCGACGTACAGCGCGAGCAGGATCGCCGCGGTCGCGTTGATCGTCATCGACGTCGTGACGTCGGCGAGCGGGATGCCGTCGAAGAGCTCGAGCATGTCGTCGCGGCACGAGATCGAGACGCCGACCTTCCCCACCTCGCCCGCGACCCGCGGGTCGTCGGCGTCATAGCCCATCTGCGTCGGCAGGTCGAACGCGACGGAGAGGCCGGTCTGTCCAGCCGCGAGCAGGTAGCGGTAGCGCTCGTTGGATTCCTTCGCGGAGCCGAAGCCCGCGTATTGCCGCATCGTCCAGAGGCGGCCGCGGTACATCGTCGGCTGGACGCCGCGCGTGAACGGCGGCTCGCCGGGGAATCCGAGCCGCTCGACCGCCTCGTCGTATCCGGCCCCGGTCGCGATCGGCGGGACCGGCGCGCCATACGTCGTCTTGAACTCGGCGCGCTCCGGCACGCCCTTCACCGACTCGGCGTACCGCGTGCGCTCCCACTCGGCACGGTCACGGCTCTTGCGCGGCATCTGTTCGATGGTATTGGTCAGGTGCCGCATGTGGAGATCCTTAGCTGCCGGTCGGTACCGCCCCGCGCAACCAGGCGCGAATGCGCACCTTGTGCCTTTTGGAGATCTCCAACAGCTCGATCCGCTCGGCCAACGTCTGCGTCTCCAAGAGTCGCGCCTTGAGTAGCGCCGACCCGAAGTCGTGGTCTTTCTGGCGGCCAGCGACCATCTTCGCAAGCACGCAGTCGTGCGGCTCCAGGCAAAATCCATGGCCTGGTCGCGTGGCGGCGTTGTCCAGCTTGACCAGCCGATCTCGCCAACCTTGGGGCAATACCGCGGTCTTGAGGCTCACTCCCTGGGCGTCCATGCCGAATAGCTCGTGAAACCTCGAACCCTCGCCAATTGCGCCGTCGATCATGTCGGTCTTTTCTTCGCCGCCGTCCAGTGTCGTAACGTCAGCCTCCACGGACAGGATCACTTCTCTTGGTAGGCGCGTTTCGTCCCACGTTCCGAGAATGGATTGGCTGCCGATGATGAGGATCTCTTCTCCAGGCAGGATGTCGGATGCGGAGCGGACGATGTGCTCGAGCTGCGAGCGGTTCACGCCTCAGTTCGCTTCCAATACCTGGAGAAGGAGTCGAGCACGTCGCGCCGTTCTCGCTCCGGAAGCACTCCCGGAAATGGCGAGTTCTGGCGCAACTCGGCCGCGTCCGGCGTGGCGGACGTCAGCATCTCCATCACGATCTCGGGACCCTGATCAAGAACATCCCGCCAACGGTCGAGCCAATGCTGAGTGGTACTTCCGGCATGGACCTCCGAAAAGCGGTCAAGATTCTTGCGGGCGTGCGCCAGCACGCGCACAGGATCACGCGCCACCCGGGCCGCGACGGCCCGGTTGAGCCAAAGTGAGCGCAGCTCCTCGCGAGTCATTCCCTTGCGCCTCCCCACGAGAGCCTCCACATCACTGCGGAGCACGCGCCGATGAACCGGAGCCCTGTGGCAACGAAGCTCACCGCGATCACAAAGATCGACGACGTGTTGACGAGAGGTTCCCAGCAGCTGGGCGGCATCTCCCGTGGTCAGGAGGTCCAGATCCGGGCTAACTTTCATGGCTGAAGCGTACGCTGAAAACACAAAAAACGCAACACGCAGCGCCCGTAGGTGGCCACGCTGGTCGGTGCCGCCGCGCCGGCGTGGCTTGACGTGGCCGACGACCCTGGTCGGGTTGCCGCACGGCCGCTCGTAGCCGGGGCACACGAGCTCGTGCGCGAGGACTCGCCTGCCGATCGCTCTCCAACCCGTGCCGTCCCCGGGCCGTGGAGCTGACGCGGCGCGCTTGGTCGGTGGAGCGCATAGGGCCGGAGGCGCGGGCAGCCAGGGCGCGGCACGGCCTGGGCGCTCGGCGCGGCCAGTCCCGCCGCGTTCCGAAGCGGATTACGCCACCCACGATGGCGCCGCTGAGCTACCCCGGGCGGCTCCGCGTCGTGCGACGTCATGTGTTTCGCGACCGCTTGAGACCTGCCAGGAGCGCTATCCGGGTCGGAGGATGAGCGTGCCCTCCGGCGTCCCGAGCCGGTCGCGCGAGAAGCGCATCGGGTGCAGGCGGCCGTCGCGCCAGAGCGGTGTCTGGTCGGCCGAGTGGCGCGCGAAGGGCTGTCCGGATTGGCCCAGCGGCAGCACGGACCACGAGGCGTCGAGATCGCCGAGGTCCACGATCATCCGCTCGCTCGGATGGCTCGTCTGCGCGAACGGCTTCGCGGCCGAGTACGCGCTCTGGTCGAGCGAGTACCCGTCGCCGGCCCGCGGGAACGGTCCCACGTTGAAGATCGCCTTCAGCGGCCCGGGCAGTCCGGCCGACAGCGGATGCTCGAAGGAGATCTGGTGCAGGTCGCCCCAGTGCCACCGCGCGGGGTCCGCGCCGAGCCGTTCTCGGAGGTCCTTCACCGCGAGCTCGAGCGCGACGGACGCGAGCTCGTCGCGCCCGCGCATCGACTGGTCCGTGAGCGACACGAACCAGGGATCGTTCGGTCTGCCCTCGAGGAGGTACAGCGCATACAGCACGCGGCCGTTGGCGAGGTAGTCCTCGAACAGCGGATCGCCGAGCTTGTCGCGGAACGTGACGTCGGCCATGCGCAGCGCCCAGGTCTCGTAGATCGCGGCCGCGCCGGACCCGGCGTCGAGGCGCCCGTCCCAATCGCGAACGAGCGATTGCGCCGTCGCGGCGAGCGGCGAGCGCGGGCGCGCGCCGAGGATCGACTCTCGACCGCGCGCGACGGGCAGCGACACGATGTCGTTCTGGATCGCGCGCGCATCCTCCGCGGTCAGTCCGGTGCGCGCGCCGATGAGCGCATCGAGGCGCAGCCTGCGGAAGCCCGGGTCCCATTCCCCGAAGTACGCCGCACTCGACGGATCGGCCGTCGGCCGGTCATTCGCGTTCACGATGAGCCCGCCGGGCGGATCGAACACGCTCGGATTCGCGGACTGCGGCAGCGCGCCGAGCCATTCGAACTGACCCGTCCAACCGGGGACCGGCAGGCTGCCGTCGCCGGCCGCGCGCCGCGGGAGCTGGCCGGCAAGCAAGTAGCCGATGTGGCCGCTGGTGTCCGCGTAGCAGGCGGACAGGGCCGCGCCGGACAGATCCGCCAGCGCGGCCTTGAAGGATGTCCAATCGACCGCCCTGTTCAGCGCGAGGAGCGCATCCATGCTCCGGCCCGGATCGAGGGCGGTCCAGCGCAGCGCCAGCGGCGCGGCCTGGCCCTTGAGGACGGGACTGATGATCGGGCCATGCCTGGTGATCGTGACGTCGAGGATCACCGGCTCCGCGCGGCCCTTCACCCGGATCTCCTCACGCACGAAACGCGCGGACTCATAGGTATCGCCGACGCGGTAGCGGCGCGGATCGTTGGGGTCGAGCTGCTCGACGAACAAATCTTGAAGGTCCGCGTAGGCGACGGTGAACGTCCACGCGATCGTGTCGTTGTGCCCGATCCCGATGCCCGGGATACCCGGCAATGAGAAGCCGACGAGGTGGTAGGCGTCGCCATCGAGCGCGATCTCGTACCAGATGGCCGGATTGCGGACCGAGAGATGCGGATCGCCTTCGAGCAGCGGCTTGCCGCTCGCGGTCCGCGCGCCGCTGAGCGCGAAGCAGTTCGACCCCGAGCCGTCGGCGAGGCCGAGCGGCACCAGCGCGGTGGCCGGACCGAGGTCCGGCTGGCCCGAGAGGCTGAGCAGCGGCGCCACCAGCGCCCAGGCCTCATCCATGGCGGCCGACGCCGCGCGCCCCGGATCGGGCATCAGGAGCGAGACGGCTCCGCTGCCGACACGGAGCGCGAGGTCCGAGCGCAGCAGCTCGGCCTTGTAGTTCGTCGCGAGGTCGTACGCCTGCAGCTTGGTCATGAGCAGGGAATCGACCGCGCTCCACGGCTCGGGCCGGTAACCGAGCAGCGTGAACTCGATCGGCAGCGACTCGCCGTGCTGCTCGAGGAACTTGTTGACGCCCTCGGCATACGAGTCGAGCGCGAGGCGCGCCCCTGCCGAGAGCAGCGGCGCGTCGGCCTCGGCCGCGCGCAGGAAGCCGACGGTCCGCGTGAAGCGATCGCTCTCGAGCCCCGCCGCGCCGACGACCTGCGCGAGCGATCCGCGCCCGGTCCGCCGGTAGAGATCCATCTGGAACAGCCGGTCCTGCGCGGTCACGTAGCCCTGCGTGAAGAAGAGATCGTGGGCGTCGCGCGCGTAGACATGCGCGACGCCGTTCTCGTCCCGGACGACCTCGACGCGCTCGTGCAGGCCGAGCAGCCGCATGTCGGCGTCCACGGTCGGCAGCGGGCGGTACACGACGATGCTCGCGGCGACGACCGTGGTCGCGACGAGCGCGAGCAGCACGACGGGCAGGCCGATCCGGAGCAGGCGCCGCCTCATGGCGTGAGCACGAGCAGCAGCGCGCCGCCCTCCACCTTCGCGCCCGCCGCGACCGCGATGCGCGAGACTGTGCCGCCATCCGGCGCACGGAGCTCGTTCTCCATCTTCATCGCCTCGAGCGTGGCGAGCGATGCGCCGCGCTCGACGCGATCGCCCTCGCGCACGTGCAGCGCCTTGAGCAGGCCGGGCATGGGCGCGCGGATCTCCTGCCTGGCGGCGCCCGTCCCTCGCGTCGCGCCGCCGAGGGCGAGCTCGCGCTCGTTCGCGACCTCGGCTGCCACCTCGTCGCCCGACACCCAGAGCCGCAGCGGGTCGCGCGTGAGCACGGCGACCTCGACGCTGCGCCCATCGAGCGTGACCGTCCACAGATCGCGCGCGATCTGGGTCGCGTCGACGGCGCGCACGCGGTCGTCCACGGTGAGCGCACCGCTCGGATCGCGCTCCACGCGCAGTCGCCGGCCGCCGAGCGTGACCTCGTACCTCAACGCAGCGCGTCCTCCCGTGCCGCGGTGTCCCAGCGGCTCTGTCCATTCCGTTCTCCGTGTGCCGGCGCGCGACTCGCGCGCGTGAGGACCGCGACGATCCCGGCGGCGACCGCCGCGTCGTCGTCGAGCTCGAGCGGCGCCGGCGGCGGCCAGTGCGAGGCGACGTATCCGGTGTCGTAGCGGCCGCTCGCGAAGTCCGGCTCGACGAGCGTGCGCGCGTGGAACGGCAGGCTCGTCGGCACGCCCGCGACGATCGTCTCGCGCACCGCGCGCCGGGCACGCGCGAGGGCGACCTCGCGCGTCGGGCCCCAGCACACGAGCTTCGCGAGCAGCGGGTCGTATTCGGTCGGCACCGGCGAGCCCGCGAAGAGCGCATGGTCGACGCGCACCCCGGGTCCCGCGGGCTCGCGGAACAGGCTCACGCGGCCCGCCGACGGCAGAAAGCCGGCTGAAGGATCCTCCGCGGTGATGCGCAGCTCGATCGCGGCGCCCCGTCGCTCGACCGCGTCCTGCGTGAACGGCAGCGCCTCGCCCTGCGCGACGCGGAGCTGCAGCGCCACGAGGTCGAGCCCCGTCGCGAGCTCGGTGATCGGGTGCTCTACCTGAAGGCGCGTGTTCATCTCGAGGAAGACGGCGCGGCCGTCCTGATCGACGAGGAACTCCGCGGTGCCCGCGTTGACATAGCCGGCCGCGCGCGCGATGGCCACGGCGCTCGCTCCGAGGCGCGCGCGGAGCTCGTCGCTCACCGCCGGCCCGGGCGTCTCCTCGACGAGCTTCTGCTGGCGCCGCTGGATGGAGCAGTCCCGCTCGCCGAGCCACACGATGTTGCCGTGCGTGTCCGCGAAGATCTGCATCTCGACATGGCGCGCGTGCTCGAGATAGCGCTCGACGAAGAGCGCGGCGACGCCGAACGCGCTGCCCGCCTCGCCCGTCGCTCCGCGCCATGCCAGCGCGAGCTCGTCGGGGCCACGCACGATGCGCATCCCCTTGCCGCCGCCGCCGCCCGCGGGCTTGAGGAGCACCGGGTAGCCGATGCGCTCGGCGGCCGCGCGCGCGGCCGGCTCATCCGCGAGCGCGTCGCTGCCCTCGGCGATCGCGACGCCGGCCGCCTTCGCCAGCCGCCGCGCGCTCGTCTTCTCACCGAGGGCGCGCTGCACCGCCGTCGGCGGCCCGACGAATGCCAGTCCCGCGTCGGCGACCAGCGCCGCGAAGTCGGCGTTCTCCGAGAGGAAGCCGTATCCCGGATGGACCGCGTCGCAGCCGGTCCGCGTGCCCACCGCGACGATGCGCTCGCCGGCGAGGTAGCTCTCGCGGGCCGGCGCGGGGCCGATCGGGTACGCCTCGTCCGCGAGCCGTACGTGCAGCGCGCCGCGATCGGCGTCGCTGTACACGGCGACGGTCGCGATGCCGAGCTCGCGGCACGTGCGGATGATGCGTACCGCGATCTCGCCCCGGTTCGCGATGAGGATCCTGCGGATGCGTTTCAACTCCTGCGTAGCCGCAGGCGAAGTAGCAGGACGGTCACGGCGCCGCGGAGCGGGGCTGTGACCACCTACAGGGGGATGTTCCCGTGCTTCTTCTTCGGATTCGCGTCGCGCTTGTGCTCGAGCGCGCGGAGCGCGTCGATCAGGCGCGGGCGCGTCTTGTGCGGCTCGATGACGTCGTCGAGGTAGCCGCGTGCCGCGGCGACGTAGGGGTTCGCGTAGCGCTCGGTGTACTCGGTGACCAGCTCGGCGCGGCGCGCGTTCGGATCCTTTGCCTTCGCGAGCTCGTCTCCGTAGAGGATGTTGACCGCGCCCTCGGGGCCCATCACCGCGATCTCGGCCGACGGCCAGGCGACGTTGTAGTCGCCGCGCAGGTGCTTGCTCGACATGACGTCGTACGCGCCGCCGTAGGCCTTGCGCGTGATCAACGTGAGCTTCGGGACCGTCGCCTCCGCGTACGCGTAGAGCAGCTTCGCGCCGTTGCGGATGATCCCGGCGTGCTCCTGCGCCGTCCCGGGCAGGAACCCCGGCACGTCGACGAACGTGACGAGCGGGATGTTGAAGGCGTCGCAGAAGCGCACGAAGCGCGCGGCCTTGATCGACGCGTCGATGTCGAGGACGCCCGCGAGCACCATCGGCTGCTGCGCCACGACGCCGACGGAGCGACCGTCGAGCCGCGCGAACGCGCAGATGATGTTCTGCGCCCAGCCCTCGTGGACCTCGAGCGTGTTCCCGTCGTCGACGACGCGCCGGATGACCTCGCGCATGTCGTACGCCTTCGACGCCTGATCGGGAACGAGCGTGTCGAGCTCGGCGTCCTGCCGGTCGATCGGATCGTCGGTAGGGACCAGCGGCGCGGCGTCGAGGTTGTTGGACGGGATGAACGATACGAGCCGCCGCAGCAGCGCGGCGCACCGCACCTCGTCGCTGGTCTCGAAGTGCGCGACGCCGGAGCGCCGCGCGTGAACGGACGCGCCGCCGAGCTCCTCCTGCGTCACGTCCTCGTGGGTCACGGTCTTCACCACGTTCGGCCCGGTCACGAACATGTACGAGGTGTCGCTGACCATCGCGACGAAGTCGGTGATGGCCGGCGAGTACACCGCGCCGCCCGCGCAGGGACCCATGATCGCGGACACCTGCGGGATGACGCCGCTGGCCATGACGTTGCGAAGGAAGATGTCCGCATAGCCGCCGAGGGAGACGACACCCTCCTGGATCCGCGCGCCGCCGCTGTCGTTGAAGCCGATGATGGGGGCGCCGTTCCGCAGCGCGAGGTCCATCACCTTCACGATCTTCGCGGCATGCGCCTCCGCGAGCGAGCCGCCGAAGACGGTGAAGTCCTGTGAGAAGACGTACACGATGCGCCCGTCGATCCGGCCGAATCCGGTGACGACCCCATCGCCGAGGATCTGCTCCTCGTCGGCCACGAGGTCGCTGTGGCGGGCGCCGACGAACGCGTCGAGCTCGGTGAACGAGCCTTCATCGAGGAGGAGGTCGATGCGCTCGCGCGCGGTCAGCTTTCCCTTCGCGTGCTGCTGCTCCACGCGCTTCGCACCGCCGCCTCGGGCGCTCCGCGCGCGCATGTCCTCGAGCCTCTTCATCCGGCCGCAGAATACGTTGCGATCGTCACAGCGCGATCTCCTCGCCATCGTGGGCCACCTCGAACGCCAGCTCGCTCTCGTGCGCGAGCGCGTCGGGGCCGAGATGCATGACGACCACGCGCTTCGCGCGCAGCTCCGAGCGGTGCTCCAGCAGGTCCTGATGCGACAGGTGGTTCGGGATCGCCTTGTCGAACGAGTAGCACTCGCAGACGAAGAGGTCGGCACCGTCGGCAAGCTCGACAAGAGCGGGGCACCAGCGCGTGTCCCCGGAGTACGCGAGCAGCCTGTCCTCGACGCGCACGCGGAGCCCGTGGGGCTCGGTCGTCGCCAGGTGCTCGACGGCGATCGCGGTCACGGAGGCGCCGTCGAGCTCGCGCGCCTCGGCGCCGAGCTCGACGTACGTGACCTGGACCGCGCGATGC
The DNA here is from genome assembly GCA_016194865.1 of Chloroflexota bacterium. Lineage (GTDB taxonomy): Bacteria > Chloroflexota > Limnocylindria > P2-11E > P2-11E > JACQAT01. Next base: position 3,404 of record JACQAT010000018.1, on the reverse strand, counting down.
GCGGTGTCGTACGAGCCCGGGTAGAGCGCCTCGAACGCGACGCGCACACGGCTCTCGATCCCGGGCGGACCCGCGACGATCAGCGGCCGCGCGCGCTTGTCGAACTGCTGCTGGACGATGAGCGCGGGGATCCCGCCGTAGTGGTCCCCGTGGAAGTGCGTGATCGCGACGGCGTCGATGGTGGCGGGATCGACGCCGCTACGTCGCATCGCGACGAGCGAGGTCTCGCCGCAATCCATCAGCAGCGCGCCGCGCGCGTGCGTCACCAGGAGACACGTCTGGAAGCGGCCGCCGGAGCCGAAGGAATCGCCGCTGCCGAGCGCGCGCACGCGCACGGTCACCGGGTGGAGAGCAGCTCGTCGATCGCCGTGTAGGGATCGAGCGAGCGCGCCGCGACGCGCTTCACGATGTCGTCGACCCGATCCGCGCCGACGCGCCCACGGAGTCGCCGGACCAGCTCCTCGCGCAAGAGGGCTTCGATCTCGCCGCGCGCCGCCGCGAGCCGCCGGCGCTCGCGCTCGCCGCTCCGCGCGGCCCACTCGCGGTGCTTCGCGATGGCCGCGACGAGCTCCGCGATCCCCTCGCCGCTCTGGGCCGATGTGCGCACGATGGGCGGCGTGAACTCGAGACGGCCCTTGCCCAGCGACAGCATCGTCGCGAGGTCGCGCACGGTCTCGTCCGCGCCGGGGCGGTCCGACTTGTTCACCACGAGCACGTCCGCGATCTCGAGCACGCCCGCCTTGAGCGCCTGGATGTCGTCGCCGAGCCCCGGAACCGTGACGAGGCAGACCGTGTCGGCGACGCGCACGACCTCGACCTCCTCCTGCCCCACCCCCACGGTCTCGACGAGGATCACGCCGGTGCCGAGGGCGTCGAGGAGGTTCACCACGCGGAGCGTCGCGCGCGCGAGGCCGCCACTGTGACCGCGGCTCGCCATGCTGCGGATGAACAGGCCGTCGTCGAGGAAGCCATCGCGCATGCGGATGCGGTCGCCGAGGAGCGCGCCGCCGGTGAATGGGCTCGACGGGTCGACCGCCACGACCGCGACGCGCGCGCCCTGCTCCCGGTAGGACGCGCCGAGGCGGGCGACGAGCGTGCTCTTCCCGCCCCCCGGTGGACCGGTCACGCCGACGATGGCCGCCTTCCCGGTCTCGGGATAGACGGTCCGCATCACGGCGGCCGCGCCGGGCTCGTCGTTCTCGATCATCGAGATGAGCCGGGCGACGCTGCGCTTGTCGCCGCTCCTCGCGCGCTCGAGAAGCCGACCGCCGGGGGGCTCCGCCCCCCGAGAGCCCCCCAAAAGCTCGTGCGTCACGAGGCGCGTACGAGCGAACGGGCGATGACGATCCGCTGCACCTCGCTCGTGCCCTCGCCGATCTCCATCAGCCGCACGTCGCGCAGGTGGCGCTCGATCGGGTGATCGCGCAGGTAGCCGTAGCCCCCGAGCACCTGCAGCGAGGCATCCGCCGCGCGGGTCGCCGCCTCCGACGCGTAGAGCTTCGCCATCGACGCGGCGACCGAGAACGGCTTCCCCGCATCCGCACGCGCGGCCGCGCGATGCACGAGGAGCCGCGCGGCGTCCAGCTCCGTCGCCGCCCGAGCCAGCTTGAAGCCGACCATCTGGAACTCGGCGATGGCGCGGCCGAACTGACGGCGCTCCTTGGCGTACGCGGTCGCGGTCTCCAGCGACGCGCGGCCGAGTCCGATCGAGAGCGCGCCGATCCCGATGCGGCCCCGGTCAAGCACCCTCTTCACGTCATCGAAGGCGCGGCCGAGGGTGCCGATGCGATCGGCATCGCTCACCCTGCAGTGCTCGAGGATGAGCGATGAGGTGTCGCTCGCGCGCAGGCCCATCTTGTCCTCGGGTTTGCCGGCCGAGAAGCCCGGCATCCCGCGCGCGACGCCGAACGCGCTGAGCTCCCGCTCTCCCGTGCGCACGACGATCACCGCGAACCCGGCGAGCGAGCCGTTGGTGATGAACTGCTTCTGGCCATCGAGGACCCAGCCATCGCCGTCGCGCGTCGCGGTCGCGCGCGCCGCGGAGGCGTCGGAGCCGGAGCCCGGCTCGGTCAGCGCCCACGCGCCGAGGTGCGTACCCGCCGCGAGCGGGGGCAGCCAGCGGCGCTTCTGCTCGTCGTTCGCCGCGATCAGGAGGTGGCCGATGCAGAGCGAGTTGTGCGCCCCCAGGGAGAGCGCGACGGAGCCGTCGGCGGCGCCGAGCTCCTCCATGACGAGCGCGGTCGTCAACGCGTCGAGGGCGGCGCCGCCGAGATCCGCCGGCACGCCGAGGCCGGTCAGGCCGAGCCCGGCGAGCTCGGGCAGCAGCTCCAGGGGGAACTTCCCGGCCTCGCTCCACGCCCGCGCGTTCGGGACGATGCGCGTGCGCGCGAACGCGCGGACCGTATCGCGGACCAGGAGCTGCTCCTCGCGGTGCTTGAAGCGCACTAGGTGTCCGCGTTCACGAGCGCGGGTAGGACGCGCGCGTCACCTCGTCCAGCTGCGGCAGCAGCTCCTGCACCAGCTTCTCGTCCGCCTCGAGCACGGCGCGATCGACGTCCCAGGCCTTCTGGCGCGCGGCCCTGATGAGCGCCTTCGTCTCCTCCGGCAGCTGCGCGAACGCGGTCATCCGCGCGCGCGTCAGCTTGCGGCGCTCCTGCTCGTCCGTGACGCGCGACAGCTCCCGCAGCTGCGGGGTCAGCGCGCCGACGCGCGCGATCTCGGATGGGATCGCGGCGATCAGCCCGAAGCGCTGCTTCCACCACTCGATCAGCGCTGGCTCGTCCTTGCCCTTCAAGCTCGCGAGGCCGACGTCCACGGGACGGTCATCCTTTGGCATGTCCGGCTCCTCTCTTTCGCGCGACCGCTTCGCGGATGTACGCGACGATGTCCTCCAGCGACGCACCGGGTTGGAAGATGCGCTCGACGCCGTGCGACCGCAGCGTGGCGATGTCGTCCTCGGGGATGATCCCGCCGCCGAACAGCAGCACGTCGTCCAGGCCCTTCTCCGTCATGAGCTCGGAGATGCGCGGGAAGATGTAGTTGTGCGCTCCCGACAGGAGGGAGACGCCGATCGCATCGGCGTCCTCCTGCAAGGCGGTCTCCACGACCTGCTCGGGGGTCTGGTGGACGCCGGTGTAGATGACCTCCATGCCCGCGTCGCGGAGCGCGCGTGCCACCACCTTCACGCCGCGGTCGTGCCCGTCGAGCCCCGCCTTCGCCATGACGACGCGGATCGGCCGCTTCACCCGCAGGTGGTCACGGCACCGCGCCGCGGTGCCGTGACCGTCATGCTTCTTCGCCTGCGGCTCCGTAGTAGCCCAGCTCGTTCGCGTGCTCCTCGTAGTGGCCGTAGGTGTTCCCCGCGATGATGTCGATGGCCCGGTCCGCGTTCGCGTGGATCTGCT